>NZ_JANQBQ010000001.1:631448-1262896 GCF_024723825.1 Romboutsia lituseburensis | reverse complement strand
AAATCAGATGGGAAAGAAATAGATTTTAAAATATCTAGAGATAATGAAATTAAGGATATTAAAGTTAATCCACAAAAAAATGAACAAGGAAAGTATACAATTGGTATATTGGCAACACATGAAAAGAGTATCCTTAAATCTGTTAAGTATGCTTTTGTATCAACAGTAGATATGTCTAAGCAAATGTTTGTATTTGTAGGTAAAGCAATAACAGGTACAGTTCCTGGAGGTGCAGGAAATGCAGTTGCAGGGCCAATTGGAGTTATAGGTATAGTATCCAATGCAGCAAAAGTAGGAATAGTAAACCTATTACATATAGCAGCTGTTATAAGTTTAAATTTAGGTATACTTAACTTACTTCCAATACCAGCATTAGATGGTGGAAGACTATTATTCTTGGGTATAGAAGCTATAAGAGGTGGAAAAAAAATAGATCCTAACAAAGAAGCTACAATAAATCTAATTGGATTTGCACTATTAATGGCATTAATGATATTTGTAACATTTAAAGATATAACTAGATTATTTTAATTAATAAACAAATTTTATTTATGGTTAAGTGATAGTTGAATTGAAATTAAAAATCAATAAATTTATTGTTGAAATATAATTAGACATTTAGAAAAAGGTGATGAAATGTATAAAAGAAGACCTTGTAGAGAAGTAAAAGTAGGAAGTTTAAAAATAGGTGGAGATAATCCAATAAGCATACAATCAATGACTAATACAGATACAAGAGATGCAAAAGCTACAATAGCACAAATAAAAAGATTAGAAGAAGTTGGTTGTGATGTTGTAAGGGTAGCTGTGCCAGATATGGAAGCTGCTAAGAATATAGGGAAAATTAAATCAAATGTTAATATACCTGTAATAGCAGATATACACTTTGATCATAGATTAGCAATAGAAGCTATAAATCAAGGTATAGATGGAGTTAGAATAAATCCAGGAAATATTGGTAGTATAGAAAAAGTAAAAGAAGTAGTAAATTTATGTAAAGAAAAAAATCTAAAAATTAGAATAGGTGTAAATGGTGGATCTCTAGAAAAAGAATTACTAGAAAAATATGGCCATGCAACAGCCGAAGCTTTAGTTGAAAGTGCATTAGGTCATGTTAAAATATTAGAAGATTTAGATTTTTATAATATAGTAATATCATTAAAATCTTCAGATATATATAAGACACTAGAGGCATATGAACTAATATCACAAAAAGTAGATTATCCTTTACATATAGGAATAACGGAATCAGGAAGTGTTAAAAAAGGAACTATAAAGTCATCTATAGGTGTAGGAGCCTTATTATTAAAAGGAATAGGCGATACAGTTAGAATATCACTTACAGGAGATCCATGTGAAGAAATTGTTGTAGGAAAAGAAATATTAAGAAGTCTAGGACTATTAAATGATAAAATAAAAGTTGTATCGTGCCCAACATGTGGAAGATGTAATATAGATTTAATAAGTGTAGTAAATGAAGTTGAGGAAAAAATAAACCATTTAGAAAAAGATATTACAGTAGCTATAATGGGTTGTGCAGTAAATGGACCAGGAGAAGCTAGAGAAGCCGATATAGGTATTGCTGGTGGAAAGGGAGAAGGATTACTGTTTAAAAAAGGTGAAATAGTTAGAAAAATAAATGGTAATGATTTAGTAAAAGAATTATTAGATGAAATAGAAAAATACTAAGATATATACTTTAATCATAAAATATTCTAAATGATTGAAAATTTAATCATTTGGAATATTTTTATTTTAAAATGAAGTTAAAGTTACTTTTTAGATTAGTGCAAAATATTGGAGGATTCTAAAAATGGAATTGAGTGTGTTTGTAGAAAATCTTATAAGGGATTATGGATTAATAAGTATATTTGTAATAGTTGCACTTGAATATGCAAATGCACCTTTGCCTAGTGAGATTGTATTACCATTTGCAGGTATATTATCTTTAAAATTTGGTATGAATTTGCCAAGTGTTATTTTTATATCTATATTAGGTGGTATTTTAGGATCTATAATTAATTATTATCTAGGATATAAGATTGGAAATCCATTAATAGACTTTTTAAAAAGAAAATATCCCAAAACTAAAAAATCTATTAAGACATCTTATAAATGGATAACTAAATATGATAAAATTTCAGTTATGATATCAAGATTAGTCCCATTAGCTAGAACTTTTATATCTATTGTAGCTGGAGTAACAAAAATGAATATTGTAGCATTTATGCTATACTCAACTATAGGAATATCAATATGGAATACAATACTTATAAGTATGGGGTATATAGTAGGAAATAATATGATATTAATAGGAAATATATTAAGTAAGTACTCTATATTTATAGGTATAATAATAGTTATGATATCTGGATATTTAATTAAAAAAAAATAAAATAATAAATAGCAAAAAAATCAAGTTATATTTTAACTTGATTTTTTTGCTATTTATTAATAAAAAGTGAAATATAAAGAGATTATAATATTAAAAAGTATAGATATAAGGAGAGAAATGTTATGAGTATAAAAAATATATTAATAGTATCATTAATGCTATCTTCTTTAATTCAAATACAAGTACTAGCACAAAATAATTGTTATAAACATATTGATGAAAATTTAAATTTATATAGGATGTTTAGCTATAACTATAAACCAATAAGTAATAAATTAGTTATAAATGATATAAAAAATAAAAATTATTTATTAGATAAACTTAAAGTTAGTGATAAGTTAATTTCCATGACTCAAAAAGAAAAGATAAAAATAAATGCAGAGTTTAATTATGAGGTTAAAGAAGAAAATCTAAAATGGACTTTTGGGGGAAAGGATATAAGTTCATGGAAAACTTGGAATCCAGATCAGAAAGATTATAGTGGACAAGATTTCTTAAATATAGAAAATTTAAAAATAAATCCAGTCAAAATTGAAGATGGAAAATTAAAAAGTATTATTACAGGAGACTTAAACGTAGACCTTTTATACAATACAGTAGATTTAAGCCCTAGATCTATACGTGTTAAATATCCTGATATGATAGGAAATTATGATTTGAAAATAGAAGATACATCAACAAATACAAGTTTTAAAACTACAATGAAGTTAAATGTATACGATAGTTATAGAAAATATGATGAATTAAAACCAGAATTAGAACAAATATTTAAAAATGCCAAATCAAATATATATTTAAATTATGAATCTATAGGAAAATCAGCAGAAGGAAGAGATATGCATTTTGTAGTTATGGCTAAAGATAAATCTTCCGTAGATAAATATCTTAATGACACAGTTCCAATGATGCTTGAAAACCCAGAACAATTACAACAAAAAATAAAAAATAAAGCTATTGGAGATTATAAAATACCTATATTTATAAATAATATACATGCAGATGAAGCTCCAGGGGTTGATGCACAATTAGAACTATTAAAGAAATTAACTACACAAGATGTTATAAAATATAAAACTATAGATAAAAACAATAAAGAAATAGATGTAGAGCTAAATGTAAAGGACTTATTAGAAAATGTAATTTTTGTTATGAGTATAACTGAAAATCCAGATGGTAGATACTATAATACAAGAGCCAATGCAAATGGATTTGATTTAAACAGAGATAATGGTTATCAAACACAAGTAGAAACACTAAGTATAGTTGAACAAATAGCTAAGTGGAATCCAATTTCATTCCTTGATTTACATGGATTTATTAAAGGATTTTTAATAGATCCATGTACACCACCACATGATCCTAACTATGAATACGATTTAATTGCTAAAAATGCAACAGCTCAAGCACATGCTATGGGAAATGCTGGTATTGCTAATACTAAGTATGATAGTTATGAAGTACCTTTTGAAGATTATGGTGTAAATGGTGGATGGGATGATGCAACAGCTACATATATAGGAACTTATGCACTTCACCATGGTGCAATGTCCCATACAATAGAAGTACCAGAATTTAATCAAGATTCTGTAGATGCATTCGTTAATGCAATATTAGGTGCATCATCATTTGTACTAGATGGAAAAGATGAATTATTTATTAGTCAATTAGAATATTATAAACGTGGAGTTAATGGTGAGGATAATAGAGAAGCTGATAAATATTTTGTAAACTCTAAAGGTGAATCTATAGGAAGACCAAGAGGAGATAATGAAAATTTCTTCCCTGAGTATTATGTTCTACCTGTAGATAATAAGCTTCAAAAAAATATACCAGAAGTTCAGGACACAGTAAAATATTTATTGAGAAATGGGGTAAAAGTAGACGTATTAGATAATGACACTAAGATTGGAGATATAATATATCCAAAAGGAAGCTATGTGGTTGATATGCATCAAGCAAAAAGAGGATATGCAAATTTAGTATTGTATGATGGAATAAATGCATCAGACTTTAAAGAAGTGTGCGCCGAAATAGTCATGAATTTTCCTGATGTTAGAGGTTTTGATAATTATGAAGTTAGAAATAAAGATGTATTTAAAGGTAAGCTAAAGTCAATTAAATCAGTAGATAAAATACAAACTAAAATAACTGGAAATAATGACAAATACATTATAAAAAATAGTAATAATGATGCTATAAAGGCTATAAATGAATTATTAAGTAAAAATAAAACTGTATCAATACTAGCTAAAGATAGTAAAACTAATGAAGAAGGAGACTATGTAATAGATAAAAAAGATTTAAATGAGATATCTAAAAAATATACATTAGATGTAGAGCTATTTAAAGATGATATTCCAACTTTAAAATTAAGAGAGCCTAAAGTTTATGCAACTGGATCATATAGTAAGTTTATTTTAAATGAGTTAGGGTTTAATGTAGTTAACAAATTAGAAGATAGTAATATAATAATTGATGATACTGGAGCTGTTAATCCTAAAGATTTAAAAAATGGAGTAGACTACTTAGGAGTAGGAGAAGACTCAATTGTAAATGTAGGAGAAAAAGTTATACCAGGATTAAAGTTAGGTAAAACAGATTCTTATCATGAGGGATTGTTAAAAGGAGAATATCTAGACGATAGAGCTACATGTGGATATGACAATGAAAAGTATATATATACAGCTAATGGTTCATGGATAAATAGTGTGCCAAGAGGAGTTAAAAAAATTGCTAAAGTTTCAAATGAAAATGATTTCTATGTATCAGGTTGGTGGCCAAATAATGAGCAAGTTAAAGGTAAAACAATGGGAGTAACGACGGATTTAGAAGATACGACAGTGACGTTATATGCTAACACAATAACAAATAAAGCACATACTAAAGGTGCGTATAGACTTATTGCAAATGCTATATATGATTCAGTAGATAGTAAATTAGGGTATACATCTATAGAAGGCAGTGATAGATATGAAACTGCAATCAAATTGAGCCAAAGTAAATTTGATAAGGCAGATACGGTAGTTATAGTTAATGGAAATTCTTTAGCAGATGGGTTAACAGTAACACCATTAGCTGCTTATAAAAAATCACCGATACTTTTAACTAATGGACATAGCCTATCTAAAGAAACTAAAGATGAAATAAAAAGATTGGGTATTAAAAATGTAATAATTGCAGGTGGAAATGGGGAGGCAGATGCACTATCTATCTCATCAATATCGGCAACTAAAAAAATGCCTATAATTTTATCAGAAAAACAAGACATAAATAATTCAGCATATAAATTGGATGAAAGGAGAACAATTAGAAGATGCATATATTATAGGTAGTCAGAATAGTGTTGATAATAAAGTGCTAGAAAAGTTTTATGATAAAGGCTTAGAGACAGCATACATAGTAAAGGGAAAAGAATTAATAGATGCTTTATCAACAGGACCAATAGCATCTATAGATAATGCGCCAGTAATTATAGTAGGAAATATTTTAAACTCTAAGAGCTCTAAATCAATAGTAAAAGCTGGAGGAGGAATCCAAAATAAATTAATAAATAAAGTAATTTCTTTATTAGGAAAGTAAAAAGTAATAATTTTTTATCTAAAGACCCTATCTATAGGGTCTTTATTTTTAATAAACACCTTATTAAAAAATCTAATTGAAAAAAATATTAAAAAGTATGATATAATTTAAATTATTTATTTTTAGGGATGGTGATTAGAATGAAGAAAAAAATATATTTCATATTAATTGTATTATGGATGTGTTTTATATTTTATATGTCAGCACAACCAGCAACAGTATCATCAGCCCAATCTGGTGGAGTTATATCATTTTTAAGTCCAATTCCATTTGTAGGAGATATAGTTTCATACCTTATGGATATTAAAATTGGTGAATTTATTATTAGAAAATCTGCTCACATGTTTTTATTTTTTGTTTTAGCTATCTTAATATATTTACACAAATATAATAAAGTAAATATATTAAAAACTTGCGCTATAGCATTTTCATTAACTTTTTTATATGCATGTACAGATGAATTTCATCAACTATTCGTCTTAGGCAGAAGTGGAGAAATAAGAGATGTTATGGTAGATTCGACAGGCGCCTTTATAGGTGTTTTAGTAGCAGGATGTATAAGTAAGTTGATTATAGTTAGAAACAAAAAAAGAAAGATGATACTGAATTAAAAAAAGAATCAGTTGATAATCATAATGAGTTAATAAAAAATAATGATATTTCAGATTCTAAAATATAAATAAAAAGTGAACTGTATAAAAACAGTTCACTTTTTATTTATATTAAAATGTAAAAAAATCAAATACAGTAATTTTAATACATCAACATGCATAATTATAATAAAAATACCTGTATAAGGGGGTAAGAGATGACTTTTGAAGAATTATTAATAGATTTGTATCCTATAAATAATAAAAATAATAAGCTAAAAAAATTTATACAGAATCATTTACATGGTGAAAATTTGATAACTTATATACAAGAATTAGCTGTTTATATGGTAGCGGCTACAAAAGTTTCTGGTACTACAGTTTTAGAAAAAATATTATATGAACAAAATATAGATTCATTAAATGACGAATTTAAAAAGGAAAAAGAAGCAATTGTAAAAGATGATATATACTTTGAATTGAATGAAGATGAAGAGTTAAGTGGCTATTTTTTCATAAAGGCAAATGATGAAGTAATAGCTATAGTAGAAGAAGATTTGGAGTTATTTAGGTATTTACAAAATTTTATTTTAGATTAGGTATTATTTTTTTTATTTAACTCAAAATAATAATGAATTAATATATTTGAAAAATATTGACATTAAAATGAAAAATATTGACAGAAAGAGGTAAAAATATGTCAGAATATAGACTTACATCAAAAAAAATGATAATATATAGAAGCATAATTAATGTGGGTGGGCGAGGGACATATTTTACGAGGGAAGAGGAATGAACGAAAGATTACCAAATAATTTAGAACAAAATCAAGCGAACGTATTCAAAACAGATCTAAAAACAGAAATATTAGCAGGAGTAACTACATTTATAGCAAGTGTATATATTATAATGACAAATGCACTTATATTGTCTGATGCTGGTATTAATCCAGATGCTGCTATGATAGCAACAATACTTACATGTAGTATATCTACTGTGTTAATAGGTCTATTTTCAAACACGCCATTCATAGTTGTGCCTGGTATGGGTATTAATTCATTATTTACTTACACAATAGTAAATTCAATAGGGCTACCATGGCAAGATGCCTTAGGAGCTGTATTTATAAGTGGGATAATATTTACTATTATTGCAAGTACTAAAATAACTCCAATACTTATGAAGTCAATTCCAAGTAATTTAAAACATGCAATAACTGTTGGAGTAGGGTTCTTTATTTTATTTATAGGTTTACAAAAAAGTGGCCTTGTAGTTTCAAATGAAAATACTATGGTAGCACTTGGAGATATTACTCAAAAAGAAACATTATTAAGTATAGTTACACTTTTAATTATTTTAGTTTTAAATGCTAGAAATGTAGGTGGAAATTTACTTATAAGTATAATAGCAGGAACTATATTAGCTTTATTTATGGGAGTTACAAGTTTAAGTAATTTAGATTTTGCATCATTTAACATAGGTGCATTTACAGATGTATTTTTAGCTATGTCGTTTAAAAATATTTTAACAATACCATTTATAGTTGCAGTATTCTCTATAACTATTGTTATTGTATTTGAAAATATGGGAATTTTATATGGTCAAATGGAAGCTATAGGAAGAATTGATGAATTCCAAAAACCATTTACAATAGCAGGAATATCAAATATGATAGCAGGTATGTTTGGAACTAGCCCAACAATTGTTGCTGCAGAAAATTTCTCAGGTATAAGTGCAGGCGCAAAAGGAAAGATAGCTGCATTTACATCAGGAATATTATTCTTAGCATCGCTATTTTTAATACCTATACTTAAATTAATTCCTGATGGAGTAATAAGTAGTGTATTAATATTTATAGGATTTTTGATGATACAAACTTTCTTTGATATGAAAAAAGGGGACTTAATAGATAACATATCTATAATATTTATAGTTGCACTAATACCTCTTACTTATAATATAGTAAATGGTATAGCTTTAGGATTTATAGTATATACTGTTTTAAAATTGGCTTCTGGAAGAGGTAAAGAAGTATCTGTTCCGATGTATATACTTACAGCTTTATTTATATTAAGTTTTATTATGAATATATCAATGGGAATAATGCATTAAAGTAGTATAGGTAATTAATTCTTATTAAGAATTAATTACCTGTTTTTAATTGTAAAAAAAATTAAGTTGTGATACGATGAATCTTGTATAAGAAAAATAAAAAAAGTCTTTTTGTGGTACAATTTAAATAAAAATGTAGCTAGACGTAAAAATAGCTTGTTTAGTTTGGATACAAAACTGTAATTTTTATCTAGTGGACATTTTTTAAAAAAATAATATAATAATTAATAGATTGAAAAACGACAAAATAGGACAGAGGAGGGGGAGCTTAATGGCTAATCAAAAAATAAACTTTGGTAAAAAGAAAAAGAAATTAAATCCAAAAAAATTAGGAATAACAGCAGTTGCAGCACTGTTAGTTATATTTTTAGGAGTAAAGGGAGTAGGCGCAACTACATCTTATATCGCTGAAAAGAAAGAAGAAAAAATAGTACAAGAGAAAAAAGCAGAGGCTGAAAGAATTGCAGCTGAAAAAAAACGTAAAGAAGAAGAAGAAGCTAAAAAGAGAATGGTCGGAGTTAACCATGATGCTAAGCAGTACTCATATGATGCACTAAAAGTTTCAGAAAAACTAAAAACTTATGATTATACAAACAACGGAGAAAAAATAGTATTTTTAACATTTGATGATGGATCTTCAACAACAGTAACACCACAAATATTGGATACATTAAAGCAAAATAATGTTAAGGCAACATTCTTTGTAACTGGTCAAAATATCGAAAGAGGTGGAAAACCTGCAGAAGCACTTGTTAAAAGAGCTTTTGATGAAGGGAATGCAATAGCAAATCATTCATACAGTCATGATTATAAATATTTATATCCTGGTAGAACTCTTAATTTAGATAATTTCTTAGCAGATTTTAATAAGACAGATGAAATATTAAAAAGAGTAATAAGTCCATATTTCTCTACAAGAGTTTTAAGATGTCCAGGAGGACATATGTCTTGGAAAGGTATGGATACATTAGATGCTTACTTAAATGAAAATAATATGGCATCTATAGACTGGAATGCTTTAAATGCAGATGCAGAAGGAAGAAAGAAAAATGCAAGCGAATTAGCAGAACATGCTAAAAAAACAGCTGAAGGTAAAGAAATGGTAGTAATACTAATGCATGACACTTACGGAAAAGAAGAAACTGCAAAAGCACTACCAGAGATAATAAAATATTTCAAAGACAATGGATATGAATTTAAAACATTAGCATAGTTTAAATAAAAAATGGTGTAAAAGATAACTCTTTTACACCATTTTTTATTTAATTTAATTATTATATTATTTGAATTATTAAAAAAGATTCAATGATAAATATTAGAGGTATACCTACTGTAAATTTTCTCTTTTTAGTTTTATGTCTAAATTTATGCATTCCAACAAAAGAACCAATACTACCTCCGAGTATACTTAATAATAAAAGTGTTCTCTCACTTATTCTAAATTGATTATTTATAGCTCTTTTTTTATCTATATACATAGATAGAAATCCTATGAAATTTATAATTAAAATATAAAGAAAAACATATTTGAAATTTAAATTATACATAAAAATCTCCTTTCAATCTTAAGTGTAACTTTTATATAAATATATCATAAATTTAAAATTAATGATAAAAAAATAAATTATTGTTATAATAAAAATTAGTATAGTAACTGAAATAATTGAAGGGAGTAGATTAAGTGAATAACAAAATTAAAGATGTAAAGACCTTAGTTGAGACTAAATTTGTAGGTCTATATGATGTTGAATATAGAAATAAGCAAAATGAAGATAGACATTGGATGGTTGCATCAAGAAAAAATGAAGATGAATTAAAAGAAGTTTACTTAGAAGAAAAAGAGGATAAGATTGATGCTGTAGTAATAGCAGCTTTTCATGAATCAGAAAATAAATTAGTTTTGATAAAGCAATTTAGAGTGCCTATAAATAACTATATATATGAACTTCCAGCTGGACTTGTGGATAATGATGAATCAATGGAAAGTACAGTAGCTAGAGAGCTTAAGGAAGAAACAGGATTAGATCTTTTGAAAATAAATTATGTAAAAAGTAGACAAAAAGTTTATTTATCACCTGGAATGACAGATGAATCAGTAGCATTTGTGTACTGTACATGTGAAGGAGAACTGAGTAATGAGTTTTTAGAAGATGATGAAGATATAGAATCAATGCTTATCTCTAAGGAAGAAGCAAAAGAAATTTTAAAAAGTGATGAAATTATAGATATAAAATCATATTTGATGCTTCAAATGTTTGCTAGCATGGGAGATACATTATTTAATTAATATAAAAATACCTGAAATATATTTCAGGTATTTTTTATTATATATAAAAACATTTCTTTTTGAAAAAAATATATATTTAACAAAATGTACTTTTTTCAATATGTTTAGCTTATAAATAGGATATAAAAATTAAAAAATATTATATAAATAAAATTATATAGTTGCATTATCAAAATGATAATAATATAATAAACTTATCATTATCATTTTGATAATAAAATTTGGAGGTAGTTATATGGTGAATGAGAGTATATTAGAAATGATAGGTAATACACCTATGCTTAAATTAAATAAATTAGAAAGTTCAAGTATATATATAAAATTAGAAAAATATAATCCTGGAGGTAGTATAAAGGATAGAGCTGTATATTTTATGATAGATGGATTGGAAAAAAGAGGGGTTTTGAAAAAAGGTGATGTACTAGTTGAAGCAACAAGTGGCAATACCGGGATAGCACTAGCAATGATAGGTAAGTTAAAAGGTTATGAAGTGATAATAGTTATGCCAGAGACTATGAGTATAGAAAGAAGAGAGTTGATGAAAGCTTATGGGGCAAAACTTGTACTTACAGAAGGAAAACGTGGAATGAGCGGATCCATTAAAAAAGCACAAGAACTTTTAAATGAAAATAAACATTATAAAAGTTTAAATCAATTTGAAAATGAAGATAACCCATATGGTCATTATAAAACGACTGGAGTTGAAATATTAAATCAAGTAAAAGACTTGGATGTGTTTGTATGTGGTGTTGGTACTGGAGGAACATTAACTGGAGTTGCAAGATATTTAAAAGAAAAAAATCCAAATGTAATTATAGTAGCTATAGAACCTGAAAATTCGCCAGTTATATCAAAAGGTATCAGTGGATCTCATAAAATTCAGGGTATTGGAGCTGGATTTATACCTAAAAATTACGATGAATCACTAGTTGACATGGTTTTAACTATAAAAGATGATGAAGCATTTGAAGGTGTCAGAATGCTTTCTGAGAAAGAAGGTATATTAGTCGGATTATCTTCGGGTGCAAATGTTATAGGTGCTTTGAAAGTATCTAAAATATATTCTGATAAAAAAATAGTTACAATTGCTCCTGATGGAATTGAAAAATATATATCTATGGAAATATTTAAATAGAGGTGATACAAGTGTTAAAAAAAATAAATAAAGACATAGAGTATATTATGGAAAATGACCCTGCAGCAAGAAGTAAAATAGAGGTTTTTTTACTTTATCCATCTATACATGCTAGGTTAGTTCATATATTTACTCATTTTTTATATAAGCATAAATTATTTTTTGCAGCCAGATTATTATCTCAAATAGCTAGATTTTTAACAGGGATAGAAATTCACCCAGGAGCTACATTAGGAGATAGTATTTTAATTGATCATGGAATGGGAGTTGTAATAGGAGAAACTGCAGAAGTTGGAAATAGAGTAACTATATATCATGGAACTACATTAGGTGGAACAGGTAAAGATACAGGAAAAAGGCACCCAACGGTTGGAGATGATGTTATAATTGGTGCAGGTGCAAAAGTATTAGGACCTATAAATATAGGCTCTAACTCTAAGATAGGAGCAAATGCAGTGGTTTTAAAAGATGTGCCTGACGGAGCAACAGTGGTTGGTGTAGCTGCTAATATAGTTAGAATGAGAGGTCAAAAAAACGAAAGAGATTTGATTAAAGAAACTAAATAAATTCATTGAATAAAAGTGCATATTATAGTATCATTTTTTATTATAAAAAAATAAATGAGGTACAATATGCATTTTACATATATAATTAGGTGTATGGATAATTCTCTTTATACCGGATATACAACCGATATAAAAAGAAGGATGAAAGAACATGAAAGAGGAATAAATTCAAAATATACTAGGGTTAGAGGCTATAGAAATTTAGAAATATTTTTTATAAGTGACAGTAGAAGTAAAGCTATGAAATTAGAAAGTTATATAAAGAGATGCTCTCGAATTAAAAAGCTGTGGATTATAGAAAATGGAAATGAATTTATACAAGAACTTGAAAATAAATTATATTATAGCCTAGGAAAAATCGAAGAATTAAAATAATAAACAGAAAATTAAAAAATAATAATTAATTGACAATTATAGTAAAAATACTATAATTAAATTGTAAATAAATAATAAATATAGCTAGGGGAGCCTTTAGGCTGAGAAGTATAAACTGACCCTTATACCTGATCTGGGTAATGCCAGCGTAGGAAAGCTTGTACATAACTCTAAATATTACAATATTTAAACAAGTGTATTAAAGCTATACCTAATCTAGGTATAGCTTTTTATTTTATAAAATAATACTATAAATTTTTACTAAAGATAAGGGGGATAAATATGAAAAATTATAAAATACCTACATTAACAATAGCAGGTTCCGATTCAAGTGGGGGCGCAGGTATTCAAGCTGATTTAAAAACATTTAGTGCAATAGGAACATATGGAATGAGTGTGATAACTGCTGTAACAGCACAGAATACACAAGGTGTATTTGATGTAGAAGAATTAAGCCAAAATATTATAAAAAAACAAATAGAGGTAGTATTTGAAGATATAAAACCTAAGTCGACAAAAATTGGGATGGTATCCAGTCCTGAAATCATACTTGAGATAGCTAATACTTTAAAAAAGTATAATGTAGAAAATTTAGTAGTAGATCCAGTCATGATATCTAAGAGTGGGTATAGTTTATTAAGACCAGAAGCTAAGGCTAATTTAATAAAATATTTAATACCAATGGCATATATAGTAACACCGAATATTCCAGAAGCTGAAGAAATAACAGGAATTAAAATAAAAACAGTAGAAGATATGAAGGTAGTAGGAAATGAAATACTAAGTATGGGTCCTAAATATGTATTGATGAAAGGCGGACATTTAGAAGGAGATGCAATAGACTTGCTAATTGGAAAAGAAACATTTGAAATATTTAAAAGCAAAAGATTAAATAGAAAAAATACTCATGGAACTGGATGTACAATATCGTCAGCTATAGCATCACACTTAGCGTTAGGATATGATATTAAAGAGGCTGTAAAGTTAAGCAAAGAATATATAACAAATGCTATTGAAAATAGCTTTGATATAGGTCATGGCGTTGGGCCAGTACATCATTTTTATAAATTAGACCTAAAAAATGACAAAAAGGAGGAAAAACAGTTAGTACTAGCTGAATAAATAATTATGAAAAATGCTATAAGAAACAAATTAAAGTTATATTTAGTAACAGATAATGATATTTTAGAGGATAGAGACTTTTATAGATGCATAGAAGATGCAATAAGAGGCGGAGTTACTATGGTTCAGCTAAGAGAAAAAGATACATCAGGTAAAGAATTTTTAGAAAAAGCATTTAAACTTAGAGAAATAACACGAAAATATAATATTCCATTTATCATAAATGATAGAGTTGATATTGCTATGATTTGTGATGCTGATGGTGTGCATGTTGGGCAAAGTGATATAGATGCTAAATTTATAAGAAATATTATAGGGAAGAATAAAATATTAGGTGTTTCTGCTAGAAATTTAAATGAAGCAAAAAAAGCAAAACAGGATGGAGCTGATTATATTGGTGTTGGAGCTATGTACTCTACATCAACTAAATTAGATGCAAAATCAGTTTCTTATAAGACTGTAGGAGAAATAAAAAAAATAGTAGATATACCAATTGTTTTAATAGGTGGAATCAATCTAAATAATTTAGAAAATCTAAAAAAACTTGATTGTGATGGATATGCTGTTGTATCATCAATTCTTAAAGAAAGAGACATTTATGTTACCAGTAAAAATTGGGTAGAAGCAGTAAAATAAAAAGAGAGACTTTTTAAAGTCTCTCTTTTTATTTTACTTTTTATAAGGAACTTTTTTAGGTGGTATATATTTTTCTTTTGCCTTAGGTTCAGGAATAATAGGACAATCACAAATACCTTGAGGACCCATATCGCCCTTATCACCTTTAGGGCCAGCAGGGCCTTGAGGACCTACATCCCCTTTATCTCCTTTTTCACCTTTAGAGCTTGCTGCTCCAGCAGGACCTTGAGGACCCATAGGGCCTATATCTCCCTTATCACCTTTAGAGCCAGCAGGACCTTGAGGACCTATAGGGCCTATATCTCCCTTATCACCTTTAGAGCCAGTAGGACCTACATCTCCTTTATCTCCTTTAGGACCGGCAGGACCAGGTATACCAGCAGTATTACAATTTCCTACATTGCATAAAGGATTTATATAAGTTTCTTTACCTAAATCAATATACTGAATAGTATTTAATTTGATATAAATAGGACCTTTTCCAGAAGAAGTTTTCCCCATAACAGCGCAATGATTAACTTTGCAAATGCGTAGTCTTAAAATACATTCACTATTTTCTAATTTCAACCCCACTACTTTTCCAATACAGCTACATAAGATATTGTAGATTTGACAATCAGCTAAATCTACAGGATATACAAAAACAGGACAAGATCCTGTATTCATATTCTTACAACTCTTTTTGGTAGATTTTTTGTGATTTACATCACAAGAACAAGATTTTGAAGAACATATAGAAGTCTTACAATAAGAAGGCTTCTTGCAATCATTGTTGCAATTGTTGTCTTTTCCTATATAGTCTTTATACATATACAACACTCCATGTTAAATATTTTAATTTGTAGTTTTACTACGTAATATACATATATGCTTTTTATGTTAAAAATGGGACATTAAATAGCAAATAAATTATAACGTTCAAGTTAATTGTAATTAATATAGTGTAAAATAGCTTTAATTTAGAATTGATATATGAATTTTTTATAAAATAGATGTAGATAATAAAAAGTAATCTAATATAATTAAGACTTATATAAAAACATTCAAAGGAGCGTTTGACATCAAATGAATAAAACAAGGATACTAATTGTGATGATTTTATTTATTTCAATAGGTTTTAAGATAGATATTTTAGCGAAAGAGGATTATAAAGCTGAAAATAAGAATATCCTTATTATAAACTCATATGATAGCAAAAATTTATGGGAACTTTCGGTCTTAAAAGGTATTCAAGATGAGCTTAAAAAAAATGGTAAATATGATATAAATTTAAATATTGAATACCTAGATAGTAAGAAAAGAAGTGATGAGGAATATATAGATAAATTTAGAGAGCTATTAAAAATTAAATATAGCGATATAAATATTGATTTAATTGTCACTGTAGATGATGAATCATATGATGCTATAAAGCCAGAAATTTTTAATAAACATAGTATTTTTAATAAAAAGCCCTTAGTTTTTATAGGTGTAAACCAAGAGGTCTACTTAACTAAAGATGAAAAAAAATATATAACAGGATTTATTGATTCAAAAAATAAATTGCAAATAATAGATATTATAACTAAATTGCAACCTGATATACAGAATATAAATATTTTATTAGATAATACATTTTATAATGAAAAAATAAAATATGATATAGTAAATAGTTCATATTTGTTAGAAAAGTATGTAAAAATTAATTTTATACAAAGTAATTACGAAGAAGAAATATTATCGAAAGTAAAAGCATTAGATAAGGAAGAAGCAATTATAATATCTGGTGTATTTAAGGATAAGGAAAACAACTATATAAGGCCTAAAATATTTGTAAATAATTTAAAAGAAGTATCAAATGCACCATTATATACAGATAGAGCAGATTATGCAAAGTCAGGAATTATAGGTGGATATATGGATATTGGGCAGCGAAATGGTATTGTTAGTGCTAAAATGATATTAAGAATATTAGATGGTGAAAGTGTTGAAAATATTTCTCTAACAAATGAGCCGGAAGGAAGTTATATATTTGACTATAATGAAATATATAATTATGATATAGAAATAAAAAATATACCTAAAGGTAGTATTATCTTAAATCGAAAAAAACATGAATTATTAATTCCTAAAAAAGATAAAAATGCAATAGCAATAATTCTTTTTATAGTAGGATTTATATTTGTTGCTACTATGTTTATAATATATCTTGAAAAGAAAAGAAGTAGCCAGAATAAAAAATTATATGTATTAGCAAAAGAAAGAGAAAAATTAAAAACAGATTTTATTGTAAATATGAGTCATGAATTTAGGACACCTTTAAACGTTATAATAAGTATTTGTAAGCTGTTAGAAATTAAAGTGCAACAAGATGAAACTAATAAGGATTATTTGCTTGAAAAAATAAATAAAATAAATCAAAATTCAAATAGATTAACAAGATTAATTAATAATTTGATCGATATATCAAAATTTGAAGCCAGTTTATATGAGTGTAAATTTAAAGAAGTAAATATTGTTTATGTAGTTGAAGAAGTTGTTGAAGAAAGTATAGATTTTGCAAATCAGAAAAATATAGATTTAATATTTGATACAGAAGATGAAGAAATTATAACTTGTATAGATTTAGAAAAAATAGAACGAGCTATTTTAAATCTATTATCCAATGCTATAAAATTTACTAATAAAAATGGAAAAATAGAAGTATATATGAAAAAATATAAAGAAAATGTGAGCATAGCTATCAAAGATAATGGTATAGGTATGGCTAAAGATAAAATAGAACAAATTTTTCATAGATTTTATCAAATAGATTCATCTTTATCAAGAAGTAACGAAGGAAGTGGGGTTGGCTTATGTATAGTGGATGAAATAATAAAAATACACAATGGGCACATAAATGTGTATAGTCAAGAAAATAAGGGGAGTACCTTTGAAGTTATACTACCAATAAAACACTGTGATAAAATAGTTAAGGATAAAAGCATAAAAAATATGGCATTTAGAGAAGTTGTAAAATTAGAAATGTCTGATATTGATAAGTAAAAATACCTTAAAATATTTAAGGTATTTTTTTATTAATTTTATAATGTATTGTATATGAATAAAAATTCAACAATGTGAATGCTAAAAGTAATGACAATTATATATATATATGATATATTACTTGTACAAATACCCTATAGAAATAAATGAAATTTAAATAAATGATATTAAAATGAAGTAATAGGGTATAATTAAAAGTAGTATTAAAAAAAGAGGGAGGAAACATGAAGATTGATTGGAATAAAAAATATACAACAATATCTGTATATTCATTTTTAGTAATATGTGCAAGCATAACATTTTTTAGTATATTAAATAAAATGGATGAATTTACAAGTACATTAGGATGGATAGTTTCAACTTTGCAGCCATTTATAATAGGGTTTGTAATAGCATATCTGTTAAACTTTATATTAGCTTTTTATGAAGAAAGAGTTTTAGTTTTTGATTCAATAAAGAATATTAAGAAAAAAGGAAAAAGAGGAATTGCTATTTTACTTACATATATAACTGCATTTATAATACTTTATCTATTTACGAAATTTGTATTACCGCAAGTGGTAGATAGTATAGCAGGACTAGTGAACGATGTTCCTACATACGTAACTAATGTAACTAAATTGATAGAAGAAATTAGTGCAAAGATTAATCTAGAGAGTGAATATGTAGGGCTAGCTATGGATAAGTGGAATGACTTTGTTAATTACACTATTAGTATAATAACAAATCTACTACCAGTATTAGGAGAAGCTGTTAGGGTAATCTTATCAAGCATATGGAATATTATTTTAGGAATAATAATTTCAATTTATTTATTAATAGATAAGGAGAATTTTTGTGCATTAAGCAAAAAAATAACTTATGCTATATTCTCTAATGAACATGCAAATGTTGCAGTTGAATTAGCTCATAGAACAAACGATACTTTTGGTAAATTTTTAAGTGGTAAAATTATAGATTCTGCTATAATAGGTGTTTTAACGTTTGTTATTTTAACAATATTTAAAATGCCATACACAATACTTATATCAGTTATAATCGGTATAACTAATATAATACCATTTTTTGGGCCATTCTTTGGAGCTATACCATCATTTATAATAATAATGTTTGTGTCTCCTATAAAGGCATTATGGTTTTTACTTATAATAGTTGTAATACAACAATTAGATGGAAATATAATAGGGCCTAAAATATTAGGGGATTCTATTGGTATATCTGCATTTTGGATTTTATTCTCACTATTAGTAGCTGGAAAGTTACTAGGATTAGTAGGTATGATTATAGGTGTTCCTTTATTTGCTATAATTTACTCTATTATAAAAGATATAATAGAAGCTAAATTAAATAAAAAAGGATTACCTGAAGAAACGCAAGATTATATAAACCAAAATTAAAAAAAGCTGAGACAATTTTAATAATTGTTTCAGCTTTTTTAATAAAAAAATAAAGGAAAAAAGGCATAAATTGTAAAAAATAAAAGAAAGAAAATGAATATGGTAAAAAAATAGAAACTTTGTCGAAATTACCATTTAAAAAAAATCAATTATATGGTATAAATATTTTAAGAAGAATTTTATATTTACGGAAAAAAGAGGCGATAAAAATGCAGTATACATTAGACAATCAATCTAATAATGAAGCAAAGCAGAAAAAGGAGTTTAGGTTACCAACAGCGTATACTATATTGTTTTGTATAACAGTTGTAATTGCAATGATAACGCAGTTTATACCAGAAGTGAAAAATGCATCTGTAGCAGATGTTATCATGGCTCCCATACAAGGATTAAAAAATTCTATAGACATATCTTTATATGTTCTATTAATGGGTGGTTTTTTGGGGGTAGTAACTAAAACTGGAGCACTTGATGCAGGTATAGGTTCAGTAGTAAAAAAACTCAATGGGAAAGAGCTTTTTTTAATACCAATACTTATGTTTATATTTTCATTAGGTGGAACAAGTTATGGGATGTCAGAGGAAACTTTAGCATTTTATGCATTAGTAACAGCAACAATGATGGCTGCAGGATTTGATTCATTAACAGCCGTAGCAACTATACTTTTAGGTGCTGGAGTAGGAGTGTTAGGTTCTACAGTAAACCCATTCCTAGTAGCAACTAGTATAGATTCGTTAAAATCAGTTGGAGTTGTAGCTAATCAAGCTACAGTTATTGGAATTGGAGTGGCATTGTGGCTATCATCACTTTCAATATCTATATTCTTTGTTATGAGCTATGCTAAAAAAGTTAAGAAAAATAAAGAAAGCTCATTATTGTCTGAACATGAAATGGATCAAGCTAAAAAAGCATTCTTAGAGGGGAAAGAAGATGTATTAGAGTTTACTCCAAAAAGGAAAATAGTAATGGCTTTATTTGCTTTATCTTTTATAGTAATGATACTTGGTGTTATACCATGGGAAAGATTTGGAATAAATATATTCGAGCATACAGCATTTTTAACAGGAAGTTCGCTAGGAAATTGGTGGTTTTCTGAGTTAGCTATGTGGTTTGTATTGATGGCTGTAATAATAGGTGCTGTATATGGATTTAGAGAAAAAGATATAGTTTCATATATAATAGAAGGTGCTTCGGAAATGGTAGGAGTTGCACTTATAATAGGTATTTCAAGAGGAGTATCTGTTATAATGGGAAATACAGGCTTAGATGCATATGTACTACAAAATGCCTCTAGTGCTTTAAGCGGAATGTCTCCAATATTATTTACTAATGTTGCGTTTTTAATATATATTGGCTTATCATTCTTAATACCATCAACATCTGGATTGGCTAGTGTATCTATACCTATATTTGGACCATTAGCTCAAAGTTTAGGGTTTGCGCCAGAGATAGTTATATCTTTATTAGGCGCAGGATGTGGATTAGTAAATCTTATAACACCTACATCTGGCGTTGTAATGGGTGGACTTGCTATAGCAAAAGTTGACTATGGAACATGGGTAAAATTTGCGACTAAAGTTGTATTAAGTATATTTGCATCATCAGTTGTTATATTATCAATTGCTATGATGATTATAAAATAGTAAAATAGAATGTCTAAAACGACTAAGTAAGATTACTTAGTTGCTAAGACATTCTATTTTTATTTTAATTAGTTATTGCAACCGTATGCACAAATAGATATAATTAAGCTTGAAAACGATATCAAAATGATTTTAATTATATAGAAATATAAATAGGGGGAAGTTAAAATGATTGAAAAAAGATGGTGGCATAATTCTGTAGTATACCAAATATACCCAAGAAGCTTTATAGATAGTAATAACGATGGAATAGGAGATTTAAATGGAATAACATCGAAGCTAGATTATTTAAAAGAATTAGGAATAGACGTAATATGGTTATCTCCAGTATACAAATCACCAAACGATGACAATGGATATGATATAAGTGACTATAGAAATATAATGGATGAATTTGGGAACATCGAAGAGATGGAGAATTTATTAAAAGAAGCAAACAATAGAGGAATTAAAATACTAATGGATCTAGTTTTAAATCATACATCAGATGAACATGAATGGTTTAAAGAAGCTAAGTCTAACAAAGATAGCAAATATAGAGATTATTATGTATTTAGAAAGCCAGTACAAGGAAAAGAGCCGAATGATTTAGTTTCGATATTTAGTGGAAGTGCATGGCAACTAGATGAAGATAGTAATGAATATTATCTGCACTTATTTTCTAAAAAACAACCAGATTTAAATTGGGAAAATGAAAATATGAGAAATGAACTATACGATATGATAAATTTTTGGATAAGTAAGGGAGTAGGAGGATTTAGATTAGATGTTATAGATTTAGTAGGAAAGCAACCAGATAAATGTATAACAAATAATGGTCCAAAACTTCATGAATACATAAAAGAAATGAACTCTAAAACTTTTGGAGATAAAGATTTGTTAACTGTTGGAGAAACATGGGGAGCTACTCCTGATATAGCTAAATTATACAGCAATCCTAAAGAAAAAGAATTAAGTATGGTATTTCAGTTTGAGCATATAAGTCTTGACGAGATACCAGGAAAAAGTAAATGGGATTTAGCACCGCTTGATTTTGTTAAGTTGAAGATTGTGTTTGAAAAATGGCAAACAGAGCTTAAAAATGATGGATGGAATAGTTTGTTCTGGAATAATCATGATCTTCCAAGAATAGTATCAAGATGGGGAAATGATAGTAATGAATATAGAGAATTAAGTGCTAAGATGCTTGCAACAGTACTTCATATGCAAAAAGGTACTCCATATATTTATCAAGGTGAAGAAATAGGAATGACAAATGTCAAATTTGCTACTATAGATGATTATAAAGATATAGAACTATTAAATATGTATAAAGAACGTATAGCTAATGGATATGATGAAAAAGACATAATGAAGTCTATATATACAAAAGGAAGAGATAATGCGAGAACACCTATGCATTGGGATGAAAGTGAAAATGCTGGATTTAGTAAAGCAACTCCATGGATAAAAGTGAACCCAAATTATAAGGATATAAATGCTAAGAAAAATTTAGAAGATAAAAACTCAGTATTTAATCATTATAAAAAATTAATACAAATAAGAAAATCAATGGATGTAGTTGTATACGGTGACTTTAAATTATTATACAAAAATCATAAATCTATATTTGCATATATAAGAGAATTAAATGAAGAAAGAATACTAGTAGTTGCAAACTTTTATGATAAAGAAGAAAAATTTGTATTAGATAAAGATATAAAATATGATGAAGCTAATATACTACTAAGCAACTATATTGATTCTAATAAAAATCCAGATAAAATAACTTTAAGACCTTATGAAGCTATAATATATAAATTAAAGTGATTATTTATTTTTAATGTAGGGGGCAATATATGAAAAAAGCATGGTGGAAAGAAGCTGTTGGATATCAAATATATCCAAGAAGTTTTATTGATAGTAACAATGATGGAATAGGGGATTTACAAGGAATAATACAGAAACTTGATTATATAAAAGATTTAGGTATAGATGTTATATGGATATGCCCAATGTATAAATCACCAAATGATGATAATGGATATGATATAAGTGATTATAAAGACATAATGAATGAGTTTGGTAAAATGAGTGACTTTGATGAATTATTAAAGGAAGTTCATAAAAGAGGTATGAGACTTATAATAGATTTAGTTGTGAACCATACATCAGATGAACATGAATGGTTTAGAGAGTCAAAATCATCAAAAAATCATCCTAAAAGAGATTGGTATATATGGAAAGAAGGTAAGAATGGATTAGAGCCTAATAATTGGGAAAGTATATTTAAAGGCTCTGCATGGGAAAAAGATGAATCTACAAATGAGTACTTCCTTCATATATTTTCCAAAAAACAACCAGATTTAAACTGGGAAAATGAAGAAGTTAGAAAAGCTGTTTATGAGATGATAAACTGGTGGTTAGATAAAGGAATCGATGGATTTAGAGTAGATGCAATAAGCCATATAAAAAAAGAAGACGGTCTTTTGGATATGGATAATCCAAATAATTTAAAATATGTACCATCTTTTGATAAGCATATGAATGTAGACGGCATACAAAAATATTTAAAAGAGCTTAAAAAAGAAACCTTTGATAAATATGATATAATGACAGTTGGAGAAGCTAATGGTGTAACTACAAATGATTGTAATGAATGGGTTGGAGAAGAAGATGGAAAGTTTAATATGATATTCCAATTCGGGCATTTATCACTTTGGGACTATAAAAATAAAAAATCATTTGATATATTAAAATATAAAAGAGAAATGAATAAATGGCAAGAAGCGCTACATGGTAAAGGATGGAATGCTTTATTTATAGAAAATCATGATCAAGTAAGAGTAGTATCAAATTGGGGAAATGATAGAGACTATTTGGCTGAAAGTGCAAAATCTCTAGGATTATCATATTTTATGCAACAGGGAACACCATTTATATATCAAGGTCAAGAAATAGGAATGACAAATATAGAACTTGATAGCATAAATGATTATGATGATATAGGAACTAAAAATGCATACTATGAAGATATAGAAAAAGGTATAAGTGAAAGTTATGCTCTGAAAAAAGTATGGATGTCATCAAGGGACAACTCAAGAACACCTATGCAATGGAATAATTCTAAAAATGGTGGATTTAGTAAAAGTGATAAAACTTGGTTTAAAGTAAACTCAAACTACATAGATATAAATGTTGAAAAACAAATGAATGATGGAAATTCAATTCTTAATTTTTATAAAGAAATGATTAAAATAAGAAAACAAAATGAAGCATTAATATATGGTAAGTGTAATTTACTTATGAGATATGATGAAAATATTTATGCATATGAAAGAGTATTAAATGATGATACATTTATAATTATGTGCAATCTAAGTGATAATAATTCTATATACTATCAAAAAGAAATAAATATAGATTATAAGAACTTGATTCTATCAACACATGAAGTAAAACCTCATGAAAATACTACAACAATAAACTTAAAACCTTGGGAATCAAGAATATATAAGGAGAAAAGTATAAAAAGACAACAACAAAAAATGATAGATGGAGATCTTTATATAGCATTTGGAAATGAAGGATTAGAAACATTTGAAGAAAGACAATATGCTAAAGAGGTTTTATTTGATTATAATAGCTTAAGACCAAGTAAAGTAGATGAAAGAAATAAAATTTTAGAAAATTTATTTGGATCAGTAGATAAAAACTTTTATATAGAGCCACCGTTTAGATGTGATTATGGATATAATATATTTTGGGGAAAAGGATCTTATGCAAATTATAATTTAACGGTGCTAGATTGTTCAAAAGTTAATATTGGTAAAAATGTACTAATAGGACCAAATGTAAATATATTCACCGCAGGCCATCCTGTAGACCCTGAGGTAAGAGCTAGCGGACTAGAATTTGCAATGCCGATAACTATAGGTGATAATGTTTGGATTGGCGGAGGAAGTACAATAAATCAAGGAGTTAGTATAGGTGAAAATTCAGTAATAGCATCTGGAAGTATAGTGATTAAAGATATTCCCTCAAATGTTGTAGCAGCAGGAAACCCATGTAAGGTGATAAGAAGTATAAACGAAGGAGATAAAAAAAGATATTTTAAAGGCAGAAATATTTAAAATACTTTTATAAAAATAATTTAATATAAATATATAAAATTAATAATAAAAGCTATAGAAGTTTAAATTTCTATAGCTTTTATTATTAAAAAATAAGCTATAATAATTATGTAATATAATAAAATTTAATAGTTATAAATTTAAATTAATATATATTGGAGGATATATGAGCAAATATAATTTTGATAAAGCTGTTAATAGAGAAAATACAAATTGTATAAAATGGGATTTTAGAACAAGATGTAGCCAAAAAGCAACTCAGGAGGGGCTTCCTTTATGGGTTGCAGATATGGACTTTGAATGTGCTGAGCCTATAGTAAATTCATTACGAAAAAGAATTGAACATAAAATATTTGGATACACATCAGAAGATACTAAAGAATATAAAGATTCAGTTTGTGGTTGGTATAAGAGGAGATTTAATCTAGATGTTGATGGAAATAATATATTTTTTAGCCCAGGGGTAGTTCCGGCTATAATAACTTTGGTAAAAATACTTACTGAAGAAAATGATACAGTAATAATACAGCAGCCAGTATATACACCTTTTGAATTAAAAGTCAAAAATAATAACAGAAATGTAGTAAGTAATAGTTTAAAGTATGATGGAGTAAGTTATGAAATAGATTTCGATGACCTTGAAGAAAAAGCAAAAAATCCAAAGGCAAAGATTATGTTATTTTGTAGCCCACATAATCCTGTAGGAAGAGTATGGAAAACAGACGAATTAAGAAAGGTTATAGATATATGTAAAAAAAATAATTTATGGTTAATATCTGATGAAATTCACTCAGATTTAATAAGAAAAGGAAATAAGCATATGCCTACATTAAAAGTAGGTTGTGATTATAAAGATAAGATAATAACCTGTACCGCTCCGAGTAAAACGTTTAATCTAGCTGGTATGCATTTAGCAAATATAGTGATAAATAATAAAGAAATTCAGAAAAAATGGTTATTTGAATTAAAAGATAAGTTAGATATTGGATCACCAAGTCCATTTGCAGTGGTATCTGCAATGGCAGCATATAATGAATGTGAAGATTGGTTAAATGAATTGAACCAATATATAGATGATAATATGGAATTTATAGATAAATATTTAAAAGAAAATTTACCTAAGGCAAAGCTAGTAAAACCACAGGGAACTTATTTGGCATGGGTTGATTTTAATGAATATGGTTTAAGTGAAATTGAACTAGAAGATATAATGTTTAAAAGAGCTAAAGTTTTGTTTAATCAAGGATATAACTTTGGTAAAGAAGGTAAAGGATTTGTAAGAATAAACGCAGCATGTCCTAGATCAATATTAAAAGAATGTATGGATAGAATAAAAAACGCTTTTTAATTAATATAAAAAGGATAAAATTTATATAAATTTTATCCTTTTTGTTTTACAAACTTAAGATGCAAAAGATAATATTATTTATGTGTTTGAGGATAAAGCTTATAATAGGTTAAAAGTAAGTTAACCATTTTACCGTAGCTAGCAGAACCTTCTTTAATTCCATTAGCTTTTAAATAAGAGTCATTGAATTTGTTTGATATTTCATCAACCTTGCCTTCATATATTTTCCAAAAATTTTTATTATTAATCAAATCTTTTTTTACGTCATTAGAAATTTTTTTAGATAAAGACATATATTTTTTATAATCAGCTTTATATAGTGCATTAGCAGTATGATTAAGTGCAAGTATATATCCAGAATATTTAAAGTATATATCTGGATGGTTTATAGCTGTTAAATAACCTATAAAGTTGGCCTCATCTTCACTTGCATAACCTCTTTGATGGGCCATTTCATGTAGTGTTGTTGAAGGAATGTAAATATCAGGAACTGCAATATTAACATTTGCTTCACCAGTAAAAGGAAAATAAATGCCAGTTATACCTGTATAGCACATCAAATTAGATGATAATACATACTTAGGTTTAGAATAATTACCATCAATTTGAGGTAAAATACTTACAGTATTTTCATATCCTAAGTAAGCTCGATTGAGAACATCTTTAAAGTCTCTATTAACTTTCATAATACCATGAGAATCTTCTTTTACAAGTTCTCTAGTCTCATTTGATTTATAAATTAAAAAATTATATAAATTAGATAAGTCACTAGAATTGTGGTTACGTACATCTTTATTATATGTATAAACTATATTATTCTCCAGAGTATAATTTTTAATTAAAGTATCCTCTAAAGGTATTCTATTATAGTTTAATCCCCACAATATTATAAATAAAAAATATATTATAGATAAAAAACTTAAGATATTAAGTAAATAATATTTTAAAATATCTTTAAGTGAATATATATTATTATCATAAAGTTTTTTACGGAAGCTTTTATTAATGATAAGTATAAATATATATAATAAAAATAAAGCAGTAAATAGTGCTAGTAGATACATAAAAAATTCATATAAAGAAAATGGAAAAATTCCACTTACATTACTTAAGACTTCTACCATAAATTTGTTTATGAAGGATGAATAATATATGTCTATAGCTATAGGGAATTTTGAACTGATAAAGTTAATTAATAAAGCTAAAGGAAAAAGCAATATTGATAAGAGTTTAAGTTTCTTTATTTAAACCACCTCCAAATACAAATAAAGTTAAATTGCTAAAAATATTATACTTATATTATAAATGAATGGACAGTTTGAGGAAACAATATACATATGATATAATTATATAAAATTAAATAGAAGGGATAAATTATGCAGAATTTAAACATTAAGCTAACAAGAGATAATTTTAATTTCAGATTTAAACAATATGAAGGAATGTATTTTCATGCAAATATAGATGAAGATAATGAAATTGTAAAATATAAAATAAGCAAAGATAAAGAAGGACAAGAATTAAAAGAATTTGGCAATACGCATATAAAAGAAGAACATATGTTATACATACCTCAAATAGAAGCTTATATAGATTTAAAAAGTATAAAATAATAAAGCAACTTTAATTTAAATAAAAAGCATCTTTGAATGGTATTAAAGTCTCATTCGAGAGATGCTTTTTTACTCAATGCATTAAGTTATTAACAACATGGAGTGTAGCGCCCAACGCAGTGGCTTAAGCGAAGCACATTTTTTATATAAATAATTTGTATATCATAAGTATTATAAAAAGAACTAATGCTATTTTGAATATAAAGCTAGTTACAAATTTTAATGCTTTTATAGCAATTCCGATAACTACTATTAATAAAACTATTTTAAAAATTAAATCGATATCCATACCAATTCCTCCTATAGTATTATTATTACAGATATTTCCATAAAGATACAGTTATAATATTTTTAAATTAATTTTAAAAATATTTTGAAAAATAAAATGGTTACTTTATTAGAATAGAGCTTACTAAAGGTATAGTTATAACTGAAAATAAAGTTGTAAAAAAAACAGCTTGAGATGCTAAATGTGTATTAGCTTCATATTCACTTGCCATTATCGCAGTATTTGCAGCAGCTGGCATAGCAGATATTACAATAGGAATAGAAATTAACAAACTATCTTTTATTTGACCATTTAAAACAAAGTAGATAGCAATTGGAAGTATTATTAACCTAATAATTGTTACAAAATAAAGTTTTTTATTATAAAAACAATCAATTGCAGAAGATGCACAAAGCATACTACCTATTATTATCATTGACATTGGTGTAGTAATATTACCTAACATATCCAGTGGCTTACTTATGAAAATAGGTAATTTAATATTTAGTACAAATAATATTAATCCTATAAAAATAGATATAATTACTGGATTAATAAAGTTTTTTATAGAAAAAGAATAGTCTGCTTTTCCTTTAGATAAAAAATAAGTACCTAGTGTAATAGTTAATAAGTTAAATGGCAAATTAAATATTGCTGTATAAAATACAGCTTCTTTTCCTAATACAGCTTCGACAACTGGATAACCCATAAAACCAACATTAGAAAACATTATAACGTACTGATAAATACCCAAATCGTTGCAAGATTTAAATATAAATTTTAGCAAATATGATGCTAAGTATGATATAGTATACATGACAAGTGATATTATTAATAATTTTATTATTTTGTCAATCATGTCAGGACTATAATCAATTTGCATAGAATTAATAATCATTGATGGTAAAAAGATGCTCATAGTTAAAGATGATAATTTAGATGTAGTATATTCATCTAATAAATCTTTTTTTCTGGTATAATAACCGATTATTATCAAAATAAATAAAATTAATATTTGAGAAAATACATTACCCAAACTCATAACAAACCCCTCCCTCACATAATATTATATAGTATCTTATTTATAATGACTATAATATGTAAAATACTTGGAATAAATCATAATAAATAGTAAAAAATAAAAAAGAAATAATTACCAAAATCTATAAGGTGTTATGATACTATGATGGAGGATATTGTATAATTATCAATATTGTATCTATTATTACAATAAATTTACAAAAAGCTAAATATTATTTAGAAAAAATATTTTTATTATATAATAATCATTAAAAGTTAAAGTAATAGGGAGTTTAATATGAAAGAAAACAAATTTTCAATACATAATTTAAGAAATATATCTCAAGACCCAAAGATGTTTCATACTAAAGGAGCATTCTATGAGAAGATGGGAAAAATAGATAAAGCAATAGAAAGCTATAAGCAAGCTGCTGAATATGAGTATTTAAAATCACAGTATGCATTAGCTAATTTGTATCATGCTAAGGGGCAGTACAATGAAGCTGAAAAATGGTACTCAGCATCATTCAAAAATGGAGAAGAGAGAGCTGCACTTAATTTAGGAAATATGTATTTTAAAGTAGAGGGATATGAGTACTCTATTTACTGGTATGAAAAAGTTGCAGCCTTAGGAGACTTAAGAGGACAAAATAATCTAGGGGTTACATATTTTAAATTAAAAGACTATGAAAGGTCTGAAAAATGGTTAAAGCAAGCATCTCAAAGTAATTTTGGGAAGGCATGCTTTAATCTAGGTGTTCTTTATTATAATTTAAATAGAATTGACGAGGCAATTGAAAGTTATAAAAAAGGATCTGTATTATCAGATGAAGAATGTAAATTTAATCTAGCTGTATTAAGTCAAAGAGAAGAAGATGAAAAAAATGCTATAAGCTTATACAAACAACTTCATAAGTTAGGCCATAAAAAAGGATGTTTTAATATAGGGCTTATAATGGAAATAGATGAAAACTATGAAGAAGCTGAAAGATACTATCTAAAAAGTGCGGATAAAGATTGTAGTAATTCTCAATATAGATTAGGATACATATATGATAGAGATGAAGAATATGAAGATGCAATAGAATATTATGAAAGAAGTATCGAGAAAAATAACACATTAGCCAAGTATAGACTAGGAAATTTATATAATCAAAAAAATGATATTGAACAAGCTAAAATATATTATGAAATGGCAGCTAAAGACAATATGATAGAAGCAAAAAATAATTTAGCTGGTCTATATTTTGAGGCTAAGAATTATGAGGAAGCTATAAAGTATTATGAAGAAGCTATTGTAGATGGTTGTAAAGAAGCTATTGAAAATATTGGAGATTTATATTTCCAACAAGGAGATATAGAGAAGGCTATATCTTATTATTTAAGAAATTCAAATGATTTATCATGTCAGATTAAATTAGGAAGAATTTATGAAGATGGTGAACATTATGAAGAGGCGAGAATTTGGTATATTAAGGCCAGTGAAAATGGAGATACTCATGCTAATTATAAGTTAGGATGTATGTATGAAGAAGAAGATAATGTATTAGAATCTAAAAAATATTTTGAATTAGCATCTGAAAAAACACATTTAAATGCTAGAATTCATTTAGGAAAAATTTATTTTGAAGAAGAAAATTATGAAGATGCAAAAAAAATGTTTGAAGTACCAGCTAATGAAGGGAATACATATTCTCAACACATGCTAGGTGTAATATTTGATAGTTACTTTAAAGATTATGTAAATTCAAAGTATTGGTATGAAAAAGCTAGATCAAAAAATTGTGAAGAATCTATATACAATTTAGGACAATTAAGTTTGAAGTTAAATGAGGATAGTGAGGCTGAAAAATATTATAAAGAAGGATTTAAACTTGGAAATAAAAAATGTGAGTATATGCTAGCGGGACTTTATTATAAGAGAAGTTTAGAAATGTATAAGTCTTTAGCTAATGAGAACTATGAAAATTCAAATGAAGTAGTAAATTCTATGCCACAATTGAATATAAACTTTGATGAGGTGCTATTAACTAAGTTCGAAGAATTAGAAATTGTAGTAGATGAAGAAGAGTATGTTCCAATGTATATATTAGAAATAGAAGAAAATTTAAAAGAAAAATTTGAAGATCTTATAAAGGATATGATAATAGATTTTGATGAAAAATAAAATTATGACAGCTTAATATAATATTAAGCTGTCATAATTAGATAAGCCATATAAAATAAATAAAGGCCAATAAGAGTTAAACTTTCAATTTTATTCACATCTTTCTTTCTAGAAGCAAATATATATGTTATAAAAGTAACTATTATCATAAATACCCCATCTAATAAAAGCCCATTTTGTACAGTTATAGGAGATATAAATGAAGATGCACCTAATACAAAAAGTATATTAAATATATTAGATCCAATAACATTTCCTAATGCTATATCACTTTCACCTTTTGTAGCAGCTATAATAGATGTTACAAATTCAGGTAATGAAGTCCCTATAGAAACAATAGTAAGTCCGATTAATTTATCGCTAATACCAAATGTAGAGGCTATAGACGATCCAGAATAAACAACTAATTTACCTCCGATTATTATTGCAATCATTCCGAAAATTGAATAAAATATAGACTTATACAATGGTTGTTCTATACTATATGAAATAGTATCTGCATCTATTGAGATTAAACTTTCGTTCTCTGTAAATTTATTTTTAGATTTTAAAGCAGTGTTTATTAAATTGTAGAAAAACAAACCAAATAAAATAAGTAAGACGATACCATCAAATTTACTTAAAACATTAATTGAACTATTTCTAAACAAAGAATCACCTGTTAGAAAAACTATTAATATTGAAGTGAATAATAAAAAAGGAAACTCTTTAGATAGTATTGATTTTTCAACATGTAGTGTTTTAATATATCCAGCAGCACCTACTACCATAAGTATATTAAATATATTAGATCCAATAACATTCCCCATAGCCATTCCATTTTGTCCATCTAAAGAGGCTGTAATACTTACAGCTGCTTCTGGAGCACTAGTTCCGAAAGTAACGATGGTAAGACCTATTATAATAGGTGGTATGTTTAATACCTTTGCTATATTAGATGAACCATCAACAAAATAATCAGCCCCCTTAATGAGTAAGAAAAACCCAAGTATTAATAAAATATAATTCATAATAAACCTCCGCATATTTTAGTATAATACATTAAAAAAACCCCCAAAACAGATAAATATCTGCTTTGAAGGTCTTGCTTTCAAGTATAAACTTGCTTAATCAACCGAGTGTATTACACTGAAATGACGACTGATTATCCACACTTATGTATGGTAAGCTACTCCCCTTCAGGGAATCAATTTAATTATAATGTTATTGTAATATTAAATAGTAAATTTTGCAATAAAAAATAAATTTTTATATAAATATTTATTTTACTCGGTAATTAATATTTTATAGTTATATTGTATAAATGTAATAAAATTTATAATAACTTATTTCTAGACATGAAAAAGGTAACTATTAAACAAATTAAAGTAGTAATTAACATTACAATCCAAAATCCATTTATATCATTACCATATGGAATACCACCTACGTTCATTCCGAAAAAACCTGAAACTATAGTTGGGATAGTAGTTATTAATGTAACAGAAGTTAAAAATTGCATAACATTATTTTGATTGTTACTAATAATGGCACTAAATGCATCCATTACTCGGCTTAATATATCACCGTATATAGTAGCCATCTCTAAAGCCTGCTTATTTTCAACTATAACATCTTCTAGCAAGTCCTCGTCATCTGGATATTTTTTTATACTATTAGTTCTTACCATCTTATTTAAAACTAGTTCAATGGCTTTTAAAGAAGTAGAAAAATAAACTAGTGATTTTTCTAATTCTAGAAGTTGTATAAGCTCTTTATTTTTCATGGATTTAGTAACTTCTCTTTCTATTACAGAAGTCATCTTATTTATTCTTCTTAAGTAGTATAGATAATAACTTGCATTTTTATAGAGAATTTGAAGTATAAAACGAGTTTTTTTATAAGTATAGAAGTCTTTAATATGCCCTACAATAAAGTCATTTAATATTTTAGTTTGAGTAGAGCAGACTGTTAAAATAAAGCTATCTCCTATTATAATACCTAGAGGTATTGTTGAATAATGAGAAGAGTTACTATCACTTTCATCTACAGGTAAATCTATAAGTATAAGTGTGTGATTATCCTCGACATCTATTCTCGAACGTTCTTCCTCATCTAGAGCAGATTTAATACTTTCAATATCTATATTTAATAAAGCAACAATTTCACTTATTTCACTTTGGTTAGGTTCAACAAGATTTATCCAACAGCCACTTTCAAAAGAATTTAGCTTTTCCAATTTGTTGTCAATAGTCTTATAGTATCTTATCATGGCAACACATCCTTTATTCAATTTTTATAAATCTTATCACTTAATATTATCTATTAAATGATCGATTTATATAATCAAATAAAAAAATTCGTTCATTTTAAGATAATAATAAGTGATAGTTATTAAATTCCACATTCCGCAACGGACTGTGATCCATTTCCCATCACTCTCCTATGATTACATATTTAATTAGTATAAAAATATACTCTTTAAATAGGATACATTGTAAATAAATATAAATCAAGAATTGATTTTAAATTTAGTATATTTTTTTATAAAATATATATTTTTTCTATGAAAAATAAAATGCAAAAAATGATTTGCTTTATTTGGTTATGTTATTATAATAATAAAGTTAAATTACGTAATATTTATATATTTATATTGTAATGATTTATTTCAAAATAAGTATTCTTTTATTTTATAAACATATAAAATAATATATAAATAATACATATGTCAGGGGAGGAATATTTATGAAATATAGAAAGTTAGGGAAGACTGGGGAAGAAGTATCAATACTTGGCTTTGGATGTATGAGGTTTCCTCAAAAAGATGAAAAAATAGATGAAGAAAAATCATTAAAAATGATAAGGTATGCAATCGATAACGGGGTAAATTATATAGACACTGCATACCCATATCATAATGGAGAAAGTGAAATTTTTTTAGGGAAAGCATTAAAAGATGGATATAGAGAAAAAATAAAGTTAGCAACAAAGCTACCATCATGGGCAGTCAATAAAAGAGAAGATATGGATAAATTTATAAATGAACAATTAAAAAAGCTACAAACTAATCAAATTGACTTTTATTTGATTCATAGTTTAAATAAAGAAGACTATGGTAGGTTAAAGGAAAATGGCTTATTTGATTTTATAAGAAGCATTAAGGAAGAAAAGTTAGTTAAATATGTAGGTTTTTCATTCCATGATACATTAGATGTATTTAAATACATTATAGATGACTATGAGTGGGATTTTGTACAAATCCAATATAATTATATAGATGAGAAGTATCAAGCGGGAACAGAAGGGCTTTTATACGCTCACAATAAAGGGCTTGGGGTTATAATAATGGAACCATTAAGAGGAGGGGCTTTAGTAAACAACCTAAGTGGAGAAATAAAATCTATAATAAAAAATGCTCCAATTAAAAAAAATGCAGTAGAGTGGGCGTTTAAGTTTTTATATGATAAAGAAGAAATTTCAGTAGTTCTCAGCGGAATGTCATCATTGGAACAAGTTATAGATAATATAAAAGCAGCAAATAGTCAAGGCGATGCTAATTTAATGACTAAGTTTGAAAAACAAATCATAGAAGAATTAAGTAAAGAATTTAAATCAAAGATAAAAGTAAACTGTACAGGGTGCAAGTACTGTTTACCATGCCCTAAAGGAGTGCAGATCCCACTATGTTTTGAGTTATTAAATAGTTCTTCTATGTTTAATGATATAAAAAAGGCAAAAGATATGTATCATGGATTTTTGGTTAGTGAAGGTAGTGATGCATCTAATTGTGGAGAATGTGGAGCTTGTGAGCAAAAATGTCCGCAACATATAAATATAGTAGAGAAGTTAAAAGAAGTGAGAGAACTTTTTGAATAAACATAAAAAATAGAGCTAATATTAGCTCTATTTTTTATGTATGATATTAATTATAAGATATGAAAAACTTATATACTAAGAAACTGACAACTATATTGGTTGGAGCAATAAAGTTAAACATATATTTAGTATATAATAAATTTTTTAGATATGAAAAGGTATAAACCTTAGGATTAGGAGTGTTTAAGGTTTAAATATAATTAATCTAAAAAATTATATATCTATAATTTACATGTTAATTCACTTATGACTTCGTCCACAGAATACAATCTATCTATCTTATAGGCATTTGAACCACAAAATAGTAAAGCATTATCAATATCACCTTTAACTGCATTTATAAGAGCTTCTGATATGCAATAAGGTGTATCCTTAGGATTACAAGGAATTAAACAATTATAGCATTTAGTTATTTTAGGTCTAGTTTCACTAACTTTTTCTATAAATTTATTGTGTATAGCGCGACCTGGCATACCAACGGGACTTACTACTAAGTTTATATCTTCTTTGTTAGAGTTTATATAAGTATTTTTAAATATTGGTGATGCGTCACATTCATGCGTAGCTACGAACTTTGTACCAACTTGAACACCACTAGCACCAATATTTATATATTTTAAAACATCTTCACCAGTAAAAATACCACCAGCAGCAACTACTGGAATTTTCTTATTATATTTTTCTTCGTATTCTTTAGTTACTTTTAATATCTCAACAAACTCTTTATCATAATCAATAGAGTCTATATTTTTTAACTCCTCTTTATGATAACCCAAGTGACCTCCAGCGTTAGGACCTTCTACAACTATTAAGTCTGCAGTCATTTCTTCTTTTCTATCCCACATTTTTAAAATGACTTTACACGCTTTAGACGTAGATATAATAGGTGCTATTTTTACTTTGCTACCCTTAACTAAAGAAGGTAACCTACTTGGTAAACCAGCTCCTGAAATAATTAGATCAACTCCAGCTGAAATAGCTTCTTTTACATGCTGCTCATAATTATTCATGGCAACCATTAAATTTACACCAATTATTCCTTTAGGTGCATTTTCTTTAGCTTTTATAATATGCTTTTTTAAAGCTCTTAAATTCGCATTTAAAGTATTTGTTTCAAAATCTTCTTCATCGTATCCTACATGAACACCAGAAATAACTCCGACACCACCAGCACGAGCTACAGCTGCTGCTAAAGATGATCTAGATATTCCGACACCCATTCCACCTTGTATTATAGGTACTTTTGCAATTAAGTCTCCAATTTGTAACGGCTTTATAATAATCGCCTCCTTATATAAAATATACAAGTACATGATTATAATATTTGATATTATGACCTGGTACTAAAAATATTATACTACACATTTAAAAAAAATAATAGCGATATTTATATAAAAAAATAATTAATGTAAAAAGTTACAAAATTTAAACTGGTAATTAAATTAATAAATGTAATATAATGTATTTAATTTATAAAAGACGTGCATAATAAGACGGAATAAACTATATAATTTAAAATTGGTAAATATATATAAATATTCAAGTAAAATTCATAAAAATTTCATACGCAATGGATATAATAATAATAAAAGGAGGGATTAATGAAATGGGAATAGTATTCATAACAGCAGGATTAGTTTTCGTTATGTATGGATTAACATTTTTATCTTACTTGACGGAAAGTCATGTACTAGATGATGTAACAACTGATCAAATATAAATCAAAAAATAAATATATAAGTTTAAGTTATAATAATGAAGCATACTATTAAAATGTGTTATAAACTTTGTACTTATATAATAAATATAAATTGCAAAAATAAAAAATATAGATGCTAAAATTAGCATCTATATTTTTACTTCTGCGCAAAAAAAGAACTATTAAAAAATAATAGTTCTTTTTTACTTACTATTTACCTTGTCTAGATTTATTGTATCTTAATCTATCATGCTCATTTAAGTATTTTTTTCTAAGTCTTATAGCATCTGGAGTTATTTCAACTAACTCATCATCATCTATAAATTCTAAAGCTTCTTCTAAAGTAAATGTTCTTGCAGCTTGTAATTTTACTGCATCATCAGTACCAGAAGCACGAACGTTAGTTAATTTTTTGTTTTTACAAGGGTTAACAGTCATGTCATCTTTTCTAGAGTTCATACCTATTATCATACCTTCGTAAACTTCAACAGCAGGGTCAACGAACATTTGAGCCCTTTCACTTAAAGCATTAAGAGCATAAGCCATAGTTGTACCTGGAGTTTGAGCTATTAAAACTCCGTTAGTTCTTCCTGGCATTTCACCTTTATGTTCTTCGTATCTTTCAAATGATCTAACTAAAGAACCTTCTCCGCGAGTATCATTTATGAATTCACTTCTGTATCCAAGTAATCCTCTTGTCGGAGCGATGAATGTTATTTTAACATAATCACCTTCTATTTCCATAGCTTCCATCATAGCTTTTCTTAAGTTTAATTTATTTATAACAGTTCCTGAGTAAACTTCTGGACAGTTAACTATAACTCTTTCCATTGGTTCTAATAATTTTCCGTCTTCTTTTATGAATAAAACTTCTGGCTTAGAAACACCTATTTCATATCCTTCACGTCTCATGTTTTCAAGAAGTATAGATAAGTGAAGCTCTCCACGTCCAGATACTCTGTATCCATCAGTAGTATCCATTGGCTCAACTTTTAATCCAACGTTAACTTCTAATTCTTTATCTAATCTATCTTTTAAATGTCTAGTAGTTACGAATTTACCGCTTTTTCCACAGAATGGAGAATCATTAACTAAGAAGTTCATAGATAATGTAGGTTCTTCTATGTGTATTAATTCCATTGGTAATGGATTGTCCGGGTTACATATAGTTTCACCTATAGATATATCTGTTATACCAGCTATAACAACTATATCACCAGCATAAGCTTCATCTTTCTCAACTTGATTTAATCCTTCATAAACTGTAAGCTTAGCTATTCTTCCTCTAGCTACTGATCCGTCAGCCTTACATATAGAAACTTGAGAACCGTTTTTAACAGTACCTTTGTAAACTCTACCTATACCAAGTCTACCTACATAATCATCGTATGCAAGTGCAGATACTTGTAATTGAAGAGGTTCTTCACTATAATCAGGGTATGCTTCAACATGTTCAACAACAGTTTCAAATAATGGAGCTAAGTTAGAACTTTCGTCTTCCATTTCTTTTTTAGCTATACCTTGCTTAGCTATACCGTATATTATTGGGAATTCACATTGCTCATCAGTTGCATTTAAGTCAACGAATAAGTCGAATACTTCGTCAACAACTTCTTCAGCTCTTTGATCTTGTTTATCTATCTTATTGATGAATAATATTGGTCTAAGTCCAGCTTCTAACGATTTTTGTAAAACGAATCTTGTTTGAGGCATTGGACCTTCACTAGCATCAACTAGTAATATAACTGTATCAACAGTCTTTATAACACGTTCAACCTCAGAAGAGAAGTCACTATGTCCTGGAGTATCTACTATATTTATTTTGTAGTCCTTGTAGTTTATAGAACAGTTCTTAGAATATATTGTTATACCTCTCTCGGCTTCAAGGTCGTTACTATCCATTACACAGTCTTTTACTACTTCGTTATCTCTGAATGTACCTGATTGATGTAAGAATGCATCAACTAATGTTGATTTACCAGCATCAACATGGGCAATAACTGCGATGTTTATTATTTTATTTTTTGACATTTAATTTGCTCCTTTCAGCATTAAAATAACTTTCTTAGTATAACATAGTATAGGTGTGTATACAAGATACTATCTAGGTAAAATCAAAAAGTTGTCTAAAGATTTTTTCTAATATATTTTATGTAGAAAAAAAACTTTTAAAGTCGATTGATACAAAATATGGCATAAGCTATAATATAATTGGAAGGGAAAATGTTTTAATCAAGGGGGAAAAGGGGTAAAAATGAAAAATGCATCAAACGTAATTTCATTTAGAAAAAGAAAATTAGAGAAAAAATATGGAAAGATTATAAAAAAAAATAAATATTTATTTATATTTATTGTAATACCTATAGTAGTAGCATGTTTTATTATGATTGATAGATGGATTATAAAAACTAAATTAGCTAGTCAAGAGATAGGTTATGTTCCATACCATGAAAAGTATAAAAATTATATATTAAATGATAGTGAAGAAGGGAAATTTAAGGAATTAAAAGAATTTTATAAAACACAAGATAAAATAGAAACATATATAGAAGAAAGTAATCAAAGGTTAGCCTTAAGATTAAGATAGAAAGTTTGTTTAATAGATTTTTTTATGGGTATAATTTTAATAACATAAATTAAAAATCAAAAGGAGATTTGACATGATAAGAGTATGCCCATATTGTTCTAATATAGATGTAAATAAATTAAAGGAAATTGCAGGAGAAGAAAATGTAAAAACAGGATGTATAGGAGCCTGTAGAGCATTTTCTAAAGAAGTAGCTGGTAAAATAGATGGAGAGCTTGTAATAAAACAAAATGAAGAAGATTTCTTTAAACTATGTAAAAAATAATCGGTTGTAAAAAAGGTGGATTCTAAAAATAGAATTTACCTTTTTTATTGTAATCAAGTAATACTATAAGTAAGTTCATATAAATTATAAAAAGAGTTTATTGAATTTAAAAATTACACTAATTATAGCTATTATATGTTGGTATAAAAATAGAACATAAAGTGGCGAAAATATGACATAAAAATATTGGATACTTATATTATTATTGAAAAAATTTAAATATAGCAATATAATGAAACTAGAAAATTGATATAAAATGTTAAAAATAAAAGGGATGTGGAACATTGAAGAATACATTATCATTAGAAGAAATAATAAATATAGAATCATTCCAAAAAATACAAGATGATATAGCGAAAGCAACAGATACAGCAATAATAATGGTAGACTACAAAGGAAAACCTATTACTAGTCATAGTAATTGTAGCAAATTTTGTTATATGATTAGAAACATAGAAGAATATTCTGTTCTTTGCGAAAAATGTGATTCAAGGGGAGGTCTTGAATCTGTAAGAATAAAAGAAGCATATATATATAAATGTCATAAAGGTTTAGTTGATTTTGCAGTACCTATAATAGTAAATAATCAATACTTAGGAGCAGTAATGGCAGGACAGATATTAATGGAAGATGAAAATAATGTAGACTTAGAAGAAATCGTAATGTCTAAAAAAAACTTTTATAATTTAGATGAAGATTTAAAAAAGTCACTAGAATCTGAGTACAATAAACTTCCCAAAGTAAGTTTTAATAAAATAAAATCCATTTCTCAGATGATGTTTCATATAAGTAATTATATAGTAGAAGAAGCAGTACTTAAGATGTCATTAAATGAAGCTAACTATAAATTAACACAAGGAAATAAAGTAGATATAAACATAGAAAAAAATGAAAAAATAACTACTGTTGTTAATTTAAAAACTAACGAATTGGAGATTGAATCTCCTATAATTAAAGCGATTGAATATATAGATGATAACATTCAAGAAAACATAACATTAGATAAGATATCCTTTGTGTGTAATTTAAGTCAATGTTATTTTAGCAAGTTATTTAAAAAAGAAACTGGGCTTAATTTTGTTGCATATTTGAATGAAAAAAAGGTTGCAAAAGCGAAGCAAATTCTTGTAAATACAGATAGACCGATAAATAATATAGCTATAGATTTAGGATTTGAAGATTGTGGATATTTCATAAGAATATTTAAAAAAACAGAAGGCATGACACCTAAAAAATATAGAGATTTAAATAAAAAAGATAGTTCTATTTAAAAAATAGGACTATTTTTTTATTTAAAAATAAAAAAGACAAAAAAATCCTATTTTTTATAAAAAAATAGGCTAAAATTTGCTATAAAAAGACAAAATTTTAAGATGTATTTAATAAAAAAACAAGTTAAAATTATCACAAGGAAAACGAAATTATAACTTGAGGGGGAAATATAAAAGTGAAATCAAAAAGATTTGAAGCTTTAGCTAAACGTCCAGTAAACCAAGATGGTATTATTGGGGAATGGGCAGATGAAGGATTAATTGCAATGAACAGCCCTAATGACCCTAAGCCTTCTATAAAAATAGAAAATGGAAGAGTTGTTGAATTAGATAATAAACAAAGAGAAAACTTTGATATGATAGATAGATTTATAGCAGACTATGCTATAAATTTAGAAAAAGCTGAAGAATATATGAACTTAGATTCTTTAGAAATAGCTAGAAGATTAGTAGATATAAATGTAGGAAGACAAGAAATAGTAAACATTAGTACATCTATAACACCAGCTAAAATAGTGGAAGTTGTATCACACATGAATGTTGTTGAGATGATGATGGCAATGCAAAAAATGCGTGCAAGAAAAACACCATCAAATCAATGTCACGTAACAAATGTAAAAGATAACCCAGTTCAGATAGCTGCAGATGCTGCTGAAGCTGGAATAAGAGGTTTCTCAGAACAAGAAACGACTGTTGCTATAACTAGATATGCACCATTTAATGCATTAGCTATACTTATAGGTTCTCAAGTTGGTCGTGGAGGAGTTTTAACTCAATGTTCTGTTGAAGAAGCTACTGAACTTGACTTAGGTATGAGAGGTCTTACTAGTTATGCTGAAACCGTTTCTGTATATGGAACAGAATCAGTATTTACAGATGGAGATGATACTCCTTGGTCAAAAACATTCTTAGCATCAGCTTATGCTTCAAGAGGATTAAAAATGAGATATACATCAGGAACAGGTTCAGAAGCATTAATGGGATATGCTGAAGGTAAATCAATGCTTTACTTAGAAGCTAGATGTATATACATAACTAAAGGTGCTGGAGTTCAAGGACTTCAAAATGGAGCAGTTAGTTGTATAGGTATGACAGGAGCTGTTCCATCAGGAATAAGAGCTGTACTTGCTGAAAACTTAATAGCTTCTATGTTAGATATAGAAGTTGCTTCAGGTAATGACCAAACATTCTCTCATTCAGATATAAGAAGAACAGCTAGAACATTAATGCAAATGTTACCAGGAACAGATTTTATATTCTCAGGATATAGTGCAGTTCCAAACTATGATAACATGTTTGCTGGTTCAAACTTTGATGCAGAAGACTTTGACGATTACAACATACTTCAAAGAGATTTAATGGTAGATGGTGGACTTAGACCAGTAAATGAAGAAGAAACAGTTGCAATAAGAAACAAAGCAGCAAAAGCTATTCAAGCAGTATTTAAGGAATTAGGATTCCCAACAGTAACTGATGAAGAAGTAGAAGCAGCAACTTATGCACACGGAAGTAAAGATATGCCAGAAAGAAATATAGTTGAAGATTTAAAAGCTGCTGAAGAAATGTTAAAAAATAGAATAACTGGATTAGATATAGTTAAAGCACTAAGTAAGCATGGATTTGATGATGTAGCACAAAACATATTAAATATGTTAAAGCAAAGAGTTACAGGAGATTACTTACAAACATCAGCTATATTAGATGAAAAATTCGATGTTATAAGTGCAGTTAATGATATAAATGATTACAAAGGTCCAGGAACAGGATACAGATTAAGTGAAGAAAGATGGAATGAAATAAAGAATATACCAAATGTAATAAAACCAGAAGATATAGATTAAGGGGCGAAGATATATGAATAAGTTTGTAATGCCAACTCTTCAAATAGAAGAAATAGGTGAAGCTAGCGTTGGAACAAGATCAGATGAGGTTGTTATAGGAATAGGACCTTCATTTTTTAAACATCAAACTAAAACTATAGTTGGGATAAAGCATGATGAAGTTTTAAGAGAACTTATAGCAGGTATAGAAGAAGAAGGTTTACATGCTCGTATAGTTAGAGTATTAAGAACTTCAGACGTTTCATTTATGGGAAATGATGCAGCAAAATTTAGTGGATCAGGAATAGGAATAGGTATTCAATCAAAAGGAACAACTATCATACATCAAAAAGATTTACTTCCTTTAAATAATATAGAACTATTCCCACAAGCACCATTACTAGATTTAGAAGCTTTTAGATTAATAGGGAAAAATGCAGCAAAGTATGCAAAAGGAGAATCACCAAATCCAGTGCCTACTAGAAATGACCAAATGGCAAGACCAAAGTTTATGGCAATAGCTGCATTACTTCATATAAAAGAAACTAAGCACATTGTAGAAAATAGCAAACCAGTTCAAATAGAAGTTAAATTTTAATTAAGAAAGGAGATATATTATGCAATTAAATAAAATGACTACTAAAGAATATCCTTTAGCAACTAAAATACCTGAAAGTATAAGTACACCAACAGGTAAAAAATTAAATGATATAACATTAGAAAGCGTTATGTTAGGACAAATAAAACCTGAAGATATAAGAATATCTAAAGAAACACTAGAAATGCAAGCTCAAATAGCTGAAGAAATGAAAAGAGATGCAATAGCTAGAAACTTCAGAAGAGCAGGTGAACTTATAAGTGTTCCTGATGAAAGAATATTAGAAATATACAATGCATTAAGACCTTTTAGATCTACTAAAGAAGAATTACTAAAAATAGCTGATGAACTTGAAGAAAAATATGATGCTAAAATAAATGCAGAATTTGTAAGAGAAGCAGCTTGTGTATATGAAACTAGAAAAAAACTAAGAGTAGAATAAAAAGGGTGTAAAAAATGAAAATAATAGCAGGTGTAGATATTGGAAACGCGACAACAGAAGTAGCAATAGCAAAGGTAAGTTCTGATAAATGCGAGTTTATTTCAAGTGGAATAGTTCCAACTACAGGAATAAAAGGAACTAAAGACAATATATCAGGTGTTGTTTCATCATTAAAAATGGCACTAAAAAATGCAAACCTACAAATGAAAGACTTAGATTTAGTAAGAATAAATGAAGCAGCTCCAGTCATAGGAGATGTTGCAATGGAAACTATAACTGAAACAATAATAACTGAATCAACTATGATAGGTCATAATCCATCTACACCTGGTGGAGAAGGACTAGGAACGGGAAAAACTATAAACATAAAAGATTTAGAGTTATTAAAAGGAGATGCATTAGACGAAAGCTATATTCCATTAATACTAAGTGATATGAATTTCTTAGAGGCGGCATTTAGAATAAATCATGCAGTTGAAAATGGTATAGAAATAACTGGTGCAATAGTACAAAGAGATGATGCTGTTTTAATTAATAATAGATTAAACAAAAGTATACCTATAGTAGATGAAGTTACTTTATTAGAAAAAGTTCCTTTAAATATGCTTTGTGCAGTAGAAGTAGCACCACCTGGAAAAGTTATTGATAAACTTTCTAATCCCTATGGAATAGCAACAGTATTTAATTTAACTTCTGATGAAACGAAAATGATAGTTCCTATATCTAGAGCACTTATAGGAAATAGATCTGCAGTAGTTATAAAAACTCCAAAAGGTGACGTAAAAGAAAAGAAAATACCTGCTGGAAAAATAATTATTGAAGGTGAGAGAAGAAAAGAAACTGTTGATGTTGATGAAGGTGCAAAGAAAATAATGGAATCAGTCAACATAAGTTTACCAATTGAAGATATAAAAGGAGAATCTGGAACAAATGTAGGAGGTATGATTGAGAGAGTAAGACAAGTAATGAGTGAACTTACTAATCAAAATATATCAGACATAAAGATTCAAGATTTATTAGCAGTAGATACATTCACTCCACAAAACGTAAAAGGTGGACTTGCTAAAGAATTTTCTATGGAAAATGCTGTAGGTATAGCAGTTATGGTTAAAGCTGATAAACTGCAAATGCAAATTATAGCTCAAGAATTAGAAAGTATGTTAGATATAAAAGTAGAAGTTGGTGGAGTTGAAGCTGATGTTGCAATCAAAGGTGCTTTAACAACTCCAGGAACTAGTGCTCCACTTGCAATACTAGATATGGGTGCAGGGTCAACTGATGCTTCAATAATCAATAAGCAAGGTGAAATAAAGTCTATACACTTAGCAGGTGCTGGAAATATGGTAACTATGCTTATAAAATCAGAGCTTGGTCTTGATGATTTTTCAACAGCTGAAGATATTAAAAAATACTCTTTAGCAAAAGTAGAGTCATTATTTAACATAAGGCATGAAGATGGTAGTGTTGAATTCTTTGAAAAACCACTAGATCCATCAGTATTTGCAAAGGTAGTAATTATAAAAGACAATGAGTTAATACCAATAGACGGACAAAACTCAGTTGAAAAAATAAAAAATATAAGAAGACAAGCAAAAGAAAAAGTATTTGTTACAAATTGTTTAAGAGCTCTTAGTGTAGTTTCTCCTACAGGAAACATTAGAGATATAGAGTTTGTAGTATTAGTTGGAGGCTCATCTTTAGACTTTGAAGTACCACAACTTATAACAGATTCATTATCTCATTATGGTGTTGTTGCAGGTAGAGGAAATATAAGAGGTACAGAAGGTCCAAGAAATGCTGTAGCAACAGGACTTATACTATCTTCTAACTAAGGAGTTTATTATGATTATAAGAAGTTATGATTTAGACACACCGAGTGTTTATGTAATTCACAGTGAAAATGTGAGTATAGAAGATTTTAAAGAAGTTTTATGGGGAATTGAAGAAGAAGGTATTCCTTATAAAGTACAAGTTAAAAATGATGATACTTTAAATATCCTAAGCCATGAAGCATCTTTAAAGTCTAAATTAGGAGTAGGAATTGGAATAAATGAAAAGTCAATAGCTTTAACTACAAGTAAGTTAGATAAAAATAGTCCTCTAATTACTATAGAAATGAATAAAGAATATAGTAGATTAAGGAATATAGGGGCTAATGCAGCTAGATTAGTTAAAGGTATAGAACTTAAAAAAATTTAGGAGGTACACCTATGAAAAAGCTAAATGAATTTAAGGAATTAAGTTTAGAAATAGTTAAAGTAATGGCTAAAGCAGCAGAAGAAAAGGCTTTAGAAATAAATGTCCCAGTAGTAATTTCTGCAGTTGATAAAGGTGCAAACCTTATGCTAATGCATAGAATGGAAAATGCTTTTGTAACAAGCATAGATATATCAATAAACAAAGCATTTACATCAGCTTGCTTAAAGCAAGGAACACATGAAATAGTAGATGCAGTTCAACCAGGAGCATCTTTATATGGGCTTCAACTTACAAACAATGCAAGAATAGTGCCCTTTGGTGGAGGTCTACCAATAATAGTAGATGGTAATGTTGTAGGAGCGGTAGGTGTAAGTGGTGGAACAGTAGAAGAAGATATGTTAATAGCACAAGCTGCTGTTGACGCTTTTCATAAATAAAAAATAAAAAGATTATTATAAATTTTGGAGGAATATAAAATGAGTAGAATGTATGATTATTTAGTACCAAGTGTAAACTTTATGGGACCAGGATGTTTAAAAGTTATTGGTGAAAGAGCTAAAATGTTAGGTGGAAAGAAAGTTTTAATAGTTACAGATAAATTCTTAAGAAATCAAGAAAATGGAGCAGTAGAACAAACTGCAAAATACTTAAATGAAGCAGGCATTGAAGTTGTAATATATGATGGAACTGAACCAAACCCAAAAGATACAAACGTAGCTGAAGGTTTAAAAATGTTTAAAGAAGAAAATTGTGATATGATAGTTACAGTAGGTGGAGGTTCTCCTCATGACTGTGGTAAAGGTATAGGTATAGCTGCAACTCATGAAGGTGATTTATATGACTATGCTGGAATAGAAACATTAACTAATGCACTACCTCCAATCATAGCTGTAAACACTACTGCAGGAACTGCAAGTGAAGTTACTAGACACTGTGTTATAACTAACACAAAAACAAAAGTTAAGTACGTTATAGTTAGCTGGAGAAACTTACCATTAGTATCTTTCAATGACCCAGAATTAATGGTTGGAAAGCCAGCAGGACTTACTGCAGCTACAGGAATGGATGCATTAACTCATGCAGTAGAAGCTTACGTTTCTAAAGATGCTAACCCTGTAACAGATGCATCTGCTATACAATCTATAAAATTAATAGCAAACAACTTAAGACAAGCTGTAGCTATGGGAGACAATATAGAAGCTAGAACCAATATGGCATACGCTTCATTATTAGCAGGTATGGCATTTAACAACGGTAACTTAGGATATGTTCATGCAATGGCTCATCAATTAGGTGGATTATATGATATGCCACATGGTGTAGCTAATGCAATGTTATTACCTCATGTTTGTAAATACAATGTAATATCAAATCCTCAAAAATTTGCTGATATAGCAGAATTTATGGGAGAAAATATATCTGGATTATCAGTACATGAAGCTGCTGAAAAAGCTATAGATGCAATGTTTAGATTATCTAAAGAAATAGGTATACCAACTTCATTAAAAGAAATGGGTATAAAAGAAGAAGATTTCGAATACATGGCTGAAATGGCTCTTAAAGATGGAAATGCTTTCAGTAACCCAAGAAAAGGAAATGAAAAAGACATAGTAAATATATTTAAATCAGCATATTAATATAGGTGTCCCCTTTCAGAGATGAGAGGGGAATTTTATGGGGGAGAAGATGAATACAAGTTTTTTTGCAGAATTAATAGGAACAATGATATTAGTATTACTAGGAGATGCAGTTGTTGCAAACGTAATACTTAAAAAGACTAAAGGAGAAAATGGCGGTGTTATAGCAATAACTGCAGGATGGGCATTTGCAGTTGCGATACCTGTATTTATGTTTGGAAGCATTAGTGGAGCACACTTTAATCCAGCTGTTACAATAGCACTAGCATCAGTAGGTAAATTTTCATGGGCAGATGTTCCTATGTATTTAATAGCACAATTTATAGGAGCATTTATAGGAGCAGCTCTTGTATTAGTTCTATATTATGATCACTTTAAATCAACAGATGATAAAGCAACTAAATTAGGTGTATTTTGTACAGGACCAGCAGTTAGAAACTTAAAGTTAAACTTTATAACTGAATTTGTAGGAACATTTGTATTAATGTTTGCAATTTTAGGGATAGGTGCATCTAAATTAGCTGATGGAATAAGTCCAATTGCTATTGGAATATTAATTTGGGGAATTGGGTTAAGTTTAGGTGGTCCAACAGGTTATGCTATAAATCCTGCTAGAGATTTAGGACCAAGACTTGCACATTTTTTACTACCAGTACCTCAAAAAGGAGACTCTGATTGGGATTATGCTTTAATACCAGTTATAGCACCAATATGTGGAGCGATAGTAGCAGCATTTACATATAATATGATATTTTAAATAAATAAAATGTCTCAAAGTGGCTTTTGTCATTATTGAGGCATTTTTTGCATTATTAGTATAATAAAATATAAAAATGTATTTTATTATAAATTAAAAAACTATTAAATATATCCTTAAAATATATAATTTAAATTATAAAAAATACAAAAAGCTAGCATATAAAAAGCTAGCTTTTCAAACTATCTATCAATTTTTTTACTACTAGATAAGAAGCATTCTAGCTCATATAAGCTAGGTAGACCTTCCATATCACCGAGGTATTGTACGGCCATTGCACCCATAGCATTACCAATACGAGCACATTCTTTAAGCTCTAAATTATTAGTTAAACTATGTAAAAATCCTGCAACAAAAGCATCTCCAGCGCCTACAGTATCAACAACTTTTTTTACATTAAATACAGGAACATGGTGTCTTTCATCTTTATTTGCAACCCAAGTACCTTTATCACCTGATTTTAAAACAATAGTTTTTATACCAATAGATAAACATAAGTCTATAATTTTATCTGAGTCTTCAATATCAAATAACATAGAAGCTTCTTCAATACCTGGTGTTAATATATCAACATAAGGCAATATATCTAAAATTTCTCTTTTTGCTTCCTCGATGCTCCAAAGTTTTAATCTAATATTAGGATCAAATGCTACTAATATATTGTTTTCCTTACAGAATTTTAAAATTTTTCGACAAAAAATTCTGTTATTTTCACTTAGTGCTAAGGTTATACCACTAAAAAATACTACCTTAGCAGATTTTAAATAATCTAAATTTATATCATCAAAATTTAGATGGTGGGCAGCAGAATCTTTTCTATAATAATAAACATTTGTATCACCTAAAGGTGTCAATTCTTTAAATAATACACCTGTACTGTGACTTGTTGAACGTGTAACATAAGATGTGTCAACACCCTCTCCTCGAACCTCTTTTATGACAAAATCTCCAAATGGATCGTTACCAAGTTTACTAATCCATCCAACACTTTCATTTAACCTAGCAAGACCTATGGAAACGTTTGTTTCAGCGCCGGCAAGACCTTTTTTAAATCTATCAATATGCTTTAAACTACCTGCATGTTCTGGTGATAAATACACCATACTTTCTCCTATAGTAATAAAATCAGGCATTGTAAATTTCCCCCTAAAATAAAATTATTTTTAATCGCTTACTATAAGCATAAGTATACTTAGAAAATTTTACCTGTCAATATAAAAAATTAAATAAAACATCAAAAATATATTACGAAAAAATAAAAATCTTGAAAAAATAAAAAAAATATATATAATTAGATGTTAATCAAGGCTGTATTTAAAAATTAAAATCAAAGGGGGATTTATTGTGTTAAATAAATTAATCGATTGTGGAGTAATAGCAGTAATTAGGGCGAAAAATCATGAGGAAGCTAAGGGGTATATAAATGCATGTTCTAATGGTGGGATAAAAGCAATAGAGCTTACATATACAATACCAAATTTATGTAAATTGATAAAAGAAGTTAAAGAAAATAAAGATTTATTAATCGGAGCAGGTAGTGTAATAAATGGGGAAATGGCTAAAGATGCTATAAAAGCAGGGGCTTCATACATAGTTAGTCCAGGTTTTTCAGATGAAGTAAATGATGTTTGTAAAGAAAATAATATTTTATATCTTCCTGGATGTATGACAGTAAGTGAAATGATGAATGCATTAAACAAGGGAAATGAAATGGTTAAATTATTTCCGGGAGATACATTTGGAGCTAAGTTTGTTAAAGCTATAAAAGCACCAATACCAGATGTAAAAATAATGCCAACTGGTGGAGTAGATATAAATAATATTGATAAATGGTTTGAAAATGGAGTAAGTTGTGTAGGGGTAGGAAGCTCATTATTAAATGCAGGTTCATTAGAGGATATAGAGAAACTAGCTAAAGAATTTATAAAAAAAGTAAACGAAATAAGAAAATAAAGAATATGCAAGCACTCATTTAGATGGGTGCTTTTTTTATATTTCAATATACTGTATTAATAAAATAAAAAATCAAATAAAATTATGGAAAAAATTATGGAATAAAAATCCATTTTAATCATTGACGAAAAATAAAAAAATGATATATAATTAACTTAACAAAAATGAAACAACGTTCCGTATTATGGAACGATAATATAAAACATAGCATAGGGGAGGAAACAGAAAATGGATATAAGATATGCAAATCATCCAGCTGATTCAAAAAAATATGATACTAAAGAATTAAGAGAGCATTACCTAAAGGAAGAGATATTTTTAAAAGATGAGATAAGCTTAACATATAGCCACGTAGATAGAATAATATTTGGTGGAGCAATGCCAATAGATGAAGAATTAACATTAACTGCAGGAAAAGAAATGGGAGTTGAATTTTTCTTACAAAGAAGAGAAATGGGAGTTATAAACGTAGGTGAAGCAGGAGTAATAGTTTTAGATGGTGTGGAACACGAAATGAAAAAACATGATGGTATGTATATAGGAATGGGTGTTAAAGAAGTTACATTCAAATCAATAGATGGTGACAAACCAGCTAAATTCTATATAAACTCAGTACCAGCTCATAAGGAATATAAAACAGTAAAAATTAATATAGAAGATGCTAGACCAGTAAAATTAGGGGAACAAGAAAACTTAAACAAAAGAACTATATACCAATATGTACATCCAAATGTATGTGAAAGTTGTCAATTATTAATGGGAATGACAATGTTAGAGCCTAACAATGTATGGAATACTATGCCATGCCATACACATGAAAGAAGAATGGAAGTATACTTCTATTTTGATATGAATGAAGACACAAGAGTAATACATTTAATGGGAGAACCACAAGAAACTAGACATTTAGTAGTTTCAAATGAACAAGCACTTATATCACCAAGTTGGTCAATACATTCAGGAGTTGGAACAAGCAACTATACATTTATATGGGGTATGTGTGGTGAAAACCAAACATTTGATGATATGGACCATATAAAGATGTCAGATTTAAGATAAATAAATAAAACATCATAAGGAGTAAATGAGGATGAATAATTTAAGAGATTTTTCAATGGACTTTTTTTCATTAGAAGGAAAAGTTGCTATGGTAACAGGTGGGAATACTGGGTTAGGTCAAGGATATGTTGTAGCATTAGCTAAGTCAGGTGCTGATTTAGTAGTTCCAACTTATGATACAAATTGGGATGAAACAAGAGAATTAGTTGAATCATTAGGAAGAAAAGTACATTTTGTTCAAGCTGACTTAACAAAATCTGAAGATAGAGATAAGGTTATAGAAGAAGCTATAAATACATTTGGTAAAATTGATATATTAGTAAACAATGCAGGAACAATAAGAAGAGCTCCACTTCTTGAGTATAAAGAAGAAGATTGGCAAGCGGTAATGGATATAAACTTAAATGCAGTTTATTATTTAAGCCAAAAGGTATCTAAGATTATGGCTGAAAATGGTGGAGGAAAGATAATAAATATAGCATCAATGCTATCATTCCAAGGTGGAAAGTTTGTACCACCATATACTGCAAGTAAGCATGCTGTAGCAGGATTAACAAAAGCATTTGCAAATGAATTAGCATCTTTAAATATTCAAACAAATGCTATAGCACCTGGATATATAGAAACAGCAAATACTGCTCCAATAAGAGTTGATAAAAATAGAAACTCAGAAATATTATCTAGAATACCAGCTGAAAAATGGGGAACACCATTTGATTTAATGGGAGCTGTAGTATTCTTATCAAGTAAAGCATCTGATTACGTTAATGGTCATATATTAGCTGTTGATGGTGGATGGTTAGTTAGATAGTTGTGTTAACATAGGAAACTATACTTATTTTTAATATAAGCATAGTTTCCTTTTTAAATATAAAAAATCTTATAAATATTTATAGTTTATATTAAGGAGACATTGTTATGAGTGAAACAACATATAAAAAAGAAGTAAATATGAAATTAGATATATATTTAAGTACAGAAGAAATAAACGAAATATCAAAATATTCTAAGTTGAAATTTCTTGATGATGTTAAAGAAACTATACGAATTGCAGATGATGTTTGTAACAACAAGTTTATGTTTGAATGGAAATGGGATATGGAAAGAACATTTATACCTTACACATTTGAAGATAAGATAGTTTGGGATAAGACTCCAAATATGGATGAAGAATGGATTTTTATGTTAAATAGACATAGATATTGGGTTACACTAGGTAAAGCTTATGCACTAACTAATGACGAAAAATATTCAAAAGTATTTTTTTATCAACTAAAACATTGGATAGAAAATGTAGTATTAATTGAAGGAACAGACAAAACAACATGGAGAACTATTGAAGCTGGTATAAGATGTGAAAATTGGATAAAAGCATACATGTATTTTAAAGAAAGTGAGTATTTATCAGAAGATATAAAACTATTATTTAAAAACTCATTACAAGAGCACTGTGAATATTTATATAATAATTACCATGACCCTAGAAAGTTAAGCAACTGGGGAGTATTAGAAAGTCATGGTTTATTAATAGTAGGGTTAGCTTTAAATGAAAAAGAAATTAGTAATAAATACATAAACACAGCATTAGAAAGATTAGAAGAACAAATTGAATTGCAGGTAATGGATGATGGTATGCATTGGGAACAATCTCCAATGTATTTAAATGAGGTACTGCATTGTTATATTGACTCTATTATAATTTGTATAAAAAATAATATAAAAATACCAAGTATTATATTAGAAAAAACTAAAAAATTAGCTTATGCAAATTTATATATGAAAAAGCCTAATCATCATCAAATATGTCAAAGTGATAGTGATGATACTGATTTAAGAGATATGTTAACTAAAGCCGCATATTTATATAATGACCCTGTATTAAAATATGGTGCATATGAAGAAATTGATTTTGAAAGTATTTGGGACTTAGGATATAACTCAATAAAAAAATACAAAGAAATAAAATCAAATACACCTTTAAAAAAATCTTATGCATTTGAAGATAGTGGAAACTATTATATGAGGTCAGGATGGACAGAGGAAGACAGTTATATGTATTTCCATTGTGGGACACTAGGAAGTGGTCATGGTCATGCAGATTTATTACATTTTAGTGTTTTTGCAAATAAAGAAGATTATTTAATAGACCCAGGAAGATATACATATATAGAAGGAAATGAACTTAGACAATATTTAAAAAGTTGTAAAGCTCATAATACAACTATAGTTAATAACGAAGAATTTAGCGAATTAAATGGTTCGTGGGGATATAAAAGCGTTGCTACACCTATAAAACATCCTTTTGTAAGTGATTCTAATTTTGATTATTGTGAAGGGTCTCATTTAGGATATATAAATTTAGGCGTTTTTACAAATAGAAAAATAATTTATATAAAACCAGATATATGGTTAGTTATAGATGCATTTTATGGAGAAGGAGAACATGAGTATAAGCAATTTTTCCACTTTGCACATGATATAGTAATTAAAGACGACAAAACAATTTGTAAAGGAAAGAATGGATTTTTAACTTTAAATCATTTAAATGATTTAGAAAAAAGTATTGAGAAAAGTCCTGTATCATATCATTACAATAAATTAGAATATAAAGATACATTAACTACAAAATCAAATAATACTGGATTTACATCTATAATAACTGCTATAACTGTATCTAAAGAATTAAGTAAAGTTACATTTGAAAAAATGCCAGTAAAAAATTGTAACAATAGAGTTTTAGAAGATTATGAAGCTGAAGCTATAAAGATAGTAAGTGGAGATAAAACTTATATAGTTTTAATTTGCCATAATGAAATATATAAAGGGAAAAAATTATTAAATGTATATGGACATGATGTATATGGTAAGGTAGTTGTCATAACTGAAGATAAATATACAGTAAGTAAAAAAGTAATTAAATATTAAAAAATAGGGCTAATTTAGCCCTATTTTTATTTTTAAATTATAAATATTTAATTATATTACTTATTTCTGAAGAGATATCAGATAAAGAAGATTTTAACGCTATAAGATCATCAGTTGTTGTATATATTATTAAACCAGTAACACTCATAGCAAGGTTTATATTACCGTTTTTATCATATATAGGTATTGAAATACATATTATTCCAGAATCATATTCATGTTTATCAAGTGCATAACCTTGTTTTCTGACTTCATGAATTTCTTCTATAAATTCATCTGTATTTTTTATAGTTTTTTCAGTGTAGACTTTATAATCTACATCTTTCATTATATCTCTTATTTCATCATCACTATATTGAGATAAAAGTAATTTTCCAGCAGCAGTACAATAGCAAGGAGCCTTTTTACCAACTTTAGAAGACATAACAAATATTTTGTTTGAATTGGTAGGTTCTATTTTGTCTACATAAACAATATTTGTACGTGTGTCATCTAAAATAGAAAGATGAACTGTAGCGTCAACATCATCTGCAAATTTGGTTATTATAGGTCTTGAAATTTTAAAAATATCAAGTTTTGTACTTATACAATTTGAAAGATATAACAGCTTAAAACTCAAAAAATATTGTTCATTATCTTCAGATTGACGAACAAAATCTTTAATTTTTAGAGTAGTAATTAATCTATGTACAGTAGCCTTACTAAGGCCTAATGCCTTTGAAATCTCTGTAATACCAGCTCCATTGTGGTATTCACCTAAATATTCTAATATACTTAAAGCCCTATCTACAGATTGGACTAAATTAGTGTCAGTCATTTTGTATACATCCCCCTTAAATTAAAACTCGTAACTAATTTATAAATATAAAGATACACTAAATTTATAAATTTTAAAAGGGGAAAAATTTAGTTTTAAAGTAAAATAATAAAAAACATAAAATATTTAAGTTTTGATAATGAGAATATAAAAAAAACTTGAAAAATTTACCTTAAATAAATTGACAAAAATTAAACCGTTATTTATAATAAAGATAAGAAAAAACGAAACACTGTTTCATAATACGGAACGTAAGGGTTGAGTTAATAAGTAAATCATTATGGAGGGGAACATGATAAAAGACATTAACATTGAAAAAATCAAAAAGTCTAGTTTTTTCAAAGAAAACTATTTTATAACAAGGGAAGAAATCAAAACAGCTATTGACAATTGTATAAAAGTAATTGAAAAAAATATGGATAAATTTGGGGAACAATATCCGACACCAGCTACATTCGATAATAAGTACAAAGTGATTGATAATATAGAATGGACTAATGGATTTTGGACAGGAATGTTATGGTTAGCTTATGAGTATACAAATGATGAAAAATTCAAAAAGCTAGCAGATAAAAATGTTGAGTCATATAAGCATAGAATAGAGAACAAAATTGAGGTAGACCACCATGATATGGGATTCTTATACAGCCTTTCATGTGTAGCATCTTACAAATTAACAAAAAATGAAGATGCAAAGGAAGCAGCAATAAAAGCAGCTGACCAATTAATAGGAAGATACCAAGAAACAGGAAAATTCATACAGGCATGGGGAGTTTTAGGAGCTGAAGACAATTACAGATTAATAATAGACTGCTTACTAAATATACCATTACTATATTGGGCATATGAAGAAACAGGAGATAAAAAATATTATGATATAGCTTACAACCACTATGTTACATCATGCAACAATGTTGTAAGAAGTGATGCATCAGCATTCCATACATTCTATTTTGACAACAAAACAGGAGAACCTTTAAGAGGGGTAACAAGACAAGGATATAGTGATGATTCTTCTTGGGCAAGAGGTCAAGCATGGGGAGTTTATGGGTTACCTCTAAATTACAGATGCACAAAAGATGAAGAATGCTTTAGATTATACAAGGGAGTTACAAACTATTTCTTAAATAGACTTCCTGAGGATAACGTTTGTTTTTGGGATTTAATATTTAATGATGGTGATGATCAATCTAGGGATTCTTCAGCAGCAGCTATCGCAGTATGTGGTATGCATGAGATGGGTAAATATTTACCAGAAGTAGATGAAGACAAAGACACATATAAGCATGCAATGCACACAATACTAAGATCTTTAATAAATAATTACTCTACTACAGTAGAAGATGATGTTGATACATTATTATTACATGGCGTTTATTCATGGCATTCAGGAAAAGGTGTAGATGAAGGTAACATATGGGGAGATTACTTCTACCTAGAAGCTTTAATAAGATTTTATAAAGATTGGGAGCTTTATTGGTAAGGGTAAATAAAAAATATATTATATAAGGAGTGTTAAAGATGGGAGTACCAGATATAAAAATGCTAAGAATTGATGAAAGATTGATACATGGCCAAGGACAAATGTGGTTAAGTGCTTTAGGAGCTAACTTAGTTATAGTAGCAGATGATGAAGCTAGCACAAATAAGTTACAACAGACTTTAATGAAAACAGTAGTGCCAGCTTCTGTAGGAATGAGATTTTTCTCAATACAAAAAACTTGTGATGTAATACATAAAGCAGCGCCACACCAAAAAATATTTATAGTATGTAAGAGCACAGAATCAGCTCTAAAATTAGTTGATGGAGGTGTTCCAATCAAAGAGATAAATATAGGTAATATACACAATGAAGAGGGAAAAGAAAAAGTAACAAGATCTATATACTTAGGTCAAAAAGATAAAGAATCGCTAAGAATATTAAAAGATAAACATGGTGTGAAATTTAATACTAAAACAACTCCAATAGGTGGTGATGGAGCTGCAGAGGTAGATATAACTAATTACTTATAAAATAAATGTTTAGGGGGAAATAATAATGGAAATCTCAATATTCCAGTGTCTATTAATTGGATTATGGTCAGGTCTTTGTCTAGCAGGTCAGTTATTAGGAATATATACTAATCGTTCATTAGTTCTAGCAACGGGGGTAGGTTTAATACTAGGAGATTTACCTACAGCGTTAGCCATGGGAGCAGTATCGGAAATAGCATTTATGGGATTTGGAGTTGGAGCTGGTGGTACTGTGCCACCAAATCAACTAGGGCCTGGTATAGTTGGAACATTAATGGCTATATCAATGAAAGCAGCAGGAATGGATGTAGAGACAGCTTTAGCATTATCGATGCCATTTGCGGTTGCATTCCAGTTTTTAATAACAGCTACATATACAGCGATGGCAGGTATGCCTGCAGCAGCTAAAAAAGCACTAGAAGAGGGGAAATTTAAAAAATTTGGAATATTATCTCATCTATCAGTAGTAGCATTTTTAGTAGTAGGATTCTTAATAGGGTTTGCAGCTTCAATGAGTGTTGAAGGAGCTCAGGCTGTAATAAATATGATTCCAGTCTGGATAATAGATGGATTTGCCGTAGCAGGAAGAATGCTACCAGCAATAGGATTTGCTATGATACTTAATGTTATGGTAAAAAAAGAATATGTTGCATTTGTTGTATTAGGGTTCGTAGCAGTTACGTTCTTTAACTTACCTGTAATAGGTATAGCATTTTTAGCATTAGTATTTGCATTATATGATTATCATAACAAGCCAGTATTAGTAACACCACAAGCTAACTCAGTAGAATGTTTAGAGGAGGATTATTCTAATGGAATCTAAGAACCCAGTGTTAAAATGGAAAGATTATTTAATAGTTGCACTAAGATCTTTTTTCTTGCAATCGGCTTTTAACTATGGAAATTATCAAGGTGTAGGGTATGCAAATATTCTGATGCCTGCTCTTAAGAAAATATATGCAAATAATGAAAAAGAATTAAAACAATCAGCAATAGAAAATATAGAGTTTTTTAACTCAAATCCACAGACATTGCCTTTTATAACAAGCATACACTTAGCATTACTTGATAATGGAGAAAGTGCAGAAAATGCTCGTTCAATAAAAATGGCATTAATGGGACCTTTATCAGGAATAGGTGATTCATTCTTCCAATTTGGATTAGCTCCGTTATTTTCAAGTATCGGTGCAGGTCTAGCTGCAGAAGGATTAATAATAGGGCCAATATTATTTTTCTTAGGTATAAACATATCACTAATAACTACTAAAGTAGTGACTGGATACTATGGATATAAATTAGGGACAGATTATATAGATTCATTAAGCGAAAAAATGGCAAGTATATCAAGAATGGCAGCAATAGTTGGTATAACAGTTGTTTCAGGCCTTGCAGTATCATTTGTAAAGATAAATATTCCTCTTAAGTATACAGCAACATTACCAGATGGATCAGTAAATGAAATTGCATTCCAAACAATATTAGATAAGATAACTCCAAATTTATTACCAGCATTATTTACACTATACATTTTCTATCTAGTTAGAAATAAAAAATGGAATGTATATCAATTATTAGGATTAACTGTAGCTATTGGAATGATAGGATCAGTATTTGGTATTATAGCATAATAAAAAGGGGTGTAACATGTACAATATATTAATAGTAGGACACGGAAATTTTGCAACGGGAATGAAGTCTGCTTTTGATTTATTATTGGGGGCAAGTGATAGAGTTCATGCGCAAGATTTATCAGAAGATATAACTCATGAGCAATTTGAGAAGGTAGTTACAGATTATTTGAATAAGTATGATAAATTAATAGTATTTGCAGACTTAATAGGTGGAGCACCTAGCCAAATAGTAACTAGAAAAATAGCTGAGTTAGCTAAATCAAAAGAGCAATTTATAGTATCAGGTGTTTCATTAGCTTTAATGGTAGAAATATCGACAAATATTCTAATATTAAATGATGAAGAAGATATGTTAAAGAAGATAAATAATTCTTTAAATGGAATAATATCATTAGTTGGAGTCATGAGTTTAGCTGATTTTGAAGAGAATGAAGAAGAATTAGAATTAGAATATGAAGATATGATATAAGTAGAAATAAGGAGTAGTTAATTATGAGCGGTAATACAATGTTATTAGTGGTTTCAGTATTTATTGTCTATGTAGGATTATTAGTATTTATGCGAAATAAAAGAAAGCAGCAAATGGATATTCAACAAAAACAAAGAAAGGAATTTACTAAAAATCTTAAAAAAGGAGATTACGTTGTAACTATGTCTGGTATATATGGATACATAAAAGACATAAATAGTAACAAAGTATCATTAGAAGTGTCTAAAGATGTAAACATAAATATGGATATAGAGGCTATAATGGCTACTTTAGAAAAATAAATTTAACAAAAAAGAGTACTAGAAGATACCGCGTTAGTGTATTTAATAGTGCTCTTTTTTACTTTTAACTTATTAATATGTTTATAAATTTTATTTTGATATTTAATGAAGATATCTTATGTTAATAAATATTCTTTATGCAATACCCATGTATTATCTATCCATTTATAAATACATATATTATCAAAATCACATTTAAAATCACATTTGAATTTATTAACATAAGACCAAAGTTCACTGTATATTTTTTGGATTTTTTTTGAACTTATAGTTACATGAAAAATTTTATCCTTTCCATCTGATTTTTCAAAATTAATATAATTTATTCCACTTAATGCATCAATTAATGCATCATGAACATCTTTACCTTTAGGACTCATAAAAACCTTCATAAATATAACCCTGTCATCAAAATGATCATAATCTTTTATATGATAATTTTCATAAGTATGAGCTTTAGAAAATTCATCTAATGCACTTTCTAGTTCATCTATATTCTCAGATTCAAATGGTGATTTTATAGTAAAATGAGCTGGAAGCTTAGAAGAACGAGCTTTAAATTTTTTAAAGACATCTTTTCTCAAATTATGGTTAAACTCTCCGGCATCACCTTTAACTAAACTTACAATTACATATCTCATAAATTTACCTCCAATGGCATATAATGTGGATTTTAAGCAATAATCTATAATAGGTATTATATCCTAAACAGATTAAAATTAAAAAATTCATAAACACATACTTGATATATACATAGAATATATTAATTATAAATATAATTATAATTCAATTAAAAGTGAATAAAAGGAATTTAAATAATATAAAAGGATGGGATAAAACATGGGATTTTTTAAAAGATTGAAAAATGTAGTAGATGCAAAGGCTAATAAAGCATTGGATAAGTATGAAAACCCTATAGAAATGTTAGAATTATCAATAGTAAAGAAAGAAAATTTATTACAAGATGCTAAAAAACAATGTGCAAACTTTATAGCATCAGTAGATTGTATTAGAAATGAAAAAAAAGAAATACAAGAAAAAATTAATAAGTATGAAGAGGCTACTAAAGCAGCAATATTAAAAGAAGATACTGAAAAAGCTCAAAATTTTGTAAAACAAAAAATAGAGCTAGAAGACAAATTAAATGACACTGATTTAAGGATTAAAGAACAAGATGAAAAAATACAAATTATAAAAAATAAAATACAAGATTTAGAAATTGAAATATCTAAAATGAAATCTAAAAAGCAAGAATTAGCAACTAGAATAGATGTAGCTGATATAAATAATGAAATAAACGAAACATTAGCTGGACTTAGTGATGATAATGGAATAAATTTAGATGAATTAGAAAAGAAAGTTGTACAAAAAGAAAGCTATGGTAAGGCATTAGAAGATTTAAAACCTAAAAATGAGGATGAACTATTAGATGATTATATAAATAGTTCACCAGTAGTTGACAATAAAATAGAAGAAGAATTACAAAAAATAAAAGAGCAAATGAAAAAATAATTTGAGCATATTAAGGTAGATGGTAAATAACTATCTACTTTTTTAAAGATAGAATAAGGGAGGGACATTATGGCAAATGAACTTATAGAACAAGAAAAAATTAAATATAAAAAAACATATTCAGATATGATGTTTGCTTGCGATGATTTAAGACAAATGCTAGATGAAAGTGAAATTAAAAAAAGAATATTTATATCTAAAGTGGATGAATTAAAGAATTATATGAATTTTTTAGATAAATTAGAAATTGAAAGTAAAATGGATAAGAATTTTTTTAAAAAACTAATCAATAAAGAAAAAAATATAGATAACAAAATACATGAGTATATGACAACTGATAAAAAAAATAACCTAAATAAACTTGAAAAATGTATAAACTGCAAGTGTAAGAATTGCGTAAGTGAATGTAGTATGAATGGATGCTTAAACTGTAGAGAAAAAGAATATGTATATGAATGTAACAAATTAAATGGTTTATTTACAAAAACAAGTGAAACAGTAACTCTTTATAACCAAGATGAAGAGTTTATATTTAATGTTGCTGGGTATTTAGTTGAAAAAGATACAGAAGGAAATTTTAATAGATATGTTTATTTAATAGATAGTAAAGACTATGATAATCAACATATATTAAAATATTCTAAGTTTAAAGGGGAAGAATATTATGATTCAGTTATTAATGATGATAATCAAGGTGAACTAGTAAGATTAAATGAAAAATTTATAAAATTAGGATTAAAAGTATAAATGAAAAATAAAAAGATAAAATTAATGCCCCTTTTAGCTTTAGTACTGTTTTTATCTATTTCATCATTTAATATATTTTTACTAGAAAATTCATATGCGCAAGGTAATATATTTTATTTGGCTGAAGCAGCTCCAAAATCAGGTGGATTCAGCTCGGGTGGAAGTAGTAAGAGTTTTTCAACTCCAAAATCCACAACTATAAAGCCAGATTCAGGTAGTTTTTCAACAAAGCCAAATAAAGGATTTAGTAATTCGCCTGGAAGTAGTATAAAACCAGATTCAGGAAGTTTCTCAACAAAACCAAATAACAATAATAAAACATATGATAATAAAAAATATAATACATATGATGACTATGACAACTATCCTAGAAAAAGTAGACCTATATCAGGAAATTTTTATGGATTTTCTAATCCATTTTATGGAATGATGTATGGATTTAGAACAAGTTCATGGATAATGAAAGTAGTAATGGCTATAACAGTTTTAGTGATTTTATATATAATCATAGATATAATAAGAAGCAGAAGGAGATAAAAGAATCCCCCCCTATAAGGAGTATACTTCATATAGGGGGGATTTTTACAATACCAATAAACTAGAAGTTTTTAAATTATAAACAATATTCTTATAAAAAACTATTTATTTAATAATAATATTATAGATAAGCAACATAGAAAATAAAAAAATCCTTGATTAAATAAAATAAATGATTTAATATACCCTTATAGGGTATTAATAAAATATCTTTTTAAAGAAAGGAGAAACCTTAAATGGATAATAATATAATAAAGCAAGGTTATAAAGTAACAGGTATGACTTGAGCCGCATGTGGGAATGCTGCCGAGAGGGCAGTAAAGAAACTTGACGGAGTGAAAAGTCAAAGTGTAAATATGGCTACCGAAAAAATTGAAATAGAATTTGATAGTAGCAAAGTAACGTTTGAGGATTTTAAAAGAGCTCTTCAAAAATCAGGATATGATTTAGTAGAAGATATAAATTATAAAAAAATAGATTTAAAAATAGGTGGTATGACTTGTGCAGCTTGTTCAAAAGCAGTAGAAAGAGTAGTTAAAAAACTAGATGGGATAGAAAATATAAATGTTAATATAGCTACAGAAAAAGCTACTATAAACTATGATCCATCAAAAGTTAGATTATCTCAAATAAAATCAAGCATAGCTAAAGCTGGATATGAGGTTTTACAAGAAAATAACAAAGAAAAAGAGATAGATGAAGATAAAATAAGAAAAGAAAAGGAAATGAAAACTTTATTTACAAAGTTTATCATAGCAATCGGATTTTCTATTCCTTTATTTTATATAGCAATGGGACCTATGATTTCAAAGCCTATAGGACCATGGCCAGTACCTATGGTTATAGATCCTATAAATAATCCTTTAAATTACGCATTAATACAGTTAGTTTTAGTAATACCAGTAATGCTTGCGGGATATAAATTTTATATAAATGGATTTAAAGCACTTATAGGGAGAAGTCCTAATATGGATTCTTTAGTTGCTATAGGTACATCAGCTGCATTTATATATAGTGTATATACAACAATTCAGATAACTAATGGCCAAGCTCATAGTGGACATGGTGGAGGACACCATCAACTATATTTTGAAAGTGCAGGTATAATAATAGCTTTAATATTACTTGGGAAATATTTAGAATCAAGATCAAAAGGTAAAACAAGCGAAGCTATAAAAAAGCTAATGGGGTTACAACCTAAAACAGCTATTATAATAAAAAATGATAAGGAGATGGAAATCCCTATTGAAGAAGTAGAAGTAGGAGATATTATAATAGTAAAGCCGGGAGGGAAAATACCTGTAGATGGTATAGTTGTACAGGGACATACTTCAGTAGATGAATCTATGCTTACAGGTGAAAGTATACCAGTAGAAAAAAATATTGGAGATAAAGTAACTGGGGCTAGTATAAATAAAAATGGAAACATAAAGTTTAAAGCGCAAAAAGTTGGTAGTGATACAGCACTTGCTCAGATAATAAAGTTAGTTGAAGATGCACAAGGAAAAAAAGCACCTATAGCTCAACTTGCAGATACTGTATCTGGATATTTTGTTCCAACGGTAATTTTAATATCCGTAGTAGCAGCATTTTTATGGTTTATAGTAGGAAATAAAGACTTAGAATTTGTACTTACAATTTTCATATCTGTGCTTGTAATAGCATGCCCATGTGCATTAGGTCTTGCAACACCTACAGCTATAATGGTTGGTACAGGCAAAGGTGCAGAGAATGGTATTTTAATAAAAGGCGGAGAAGCTCTAGAACTAGCTCATAAAGTGGATACAATAATATTTGATAAAACTGGAACTATAACAGAAGGTAAACCTACTGTTACTGAAATTATAGTAAATGAAAATATTTATGAAAATTATTTATTAAGTATAGCAGCAAGTGCAGAAAAAGGTTCAGAGCATCCATTAGGTGAAGCAATAGTAAAATATGCAGAATATAAACAAGTAGAATTTATGAAAGTTAATAAATTCAAAGCTATACCAGGCCATGGTATAGAAGTATCTATAGATAATAAAGAAATATTACTTGGAAATAAAAAGCTTATGGTAGACAGAAATATAAGTTTAAAAACTCTAGAAATAGAAAGTGATAAACTTGCTAGCAAAGGAAAAACACCTATGTATGTATCTATTGATAATAAAATTTCTGGCATAATAGCTGTAGCAGATATAGTTAAAGAAAGTAGCAAAGAAGCAATAGAAAAATTACATGATATGGGCATAAAGGTAGCAATGGTTACTGGAGATAATGAAAAAACTGCCCAGGCCATAGCTAAAGAAGTAGGTATAGATATAGTACTAGCAGATGTACTTCCTCAGGATAAATCAAATGAAGTTAAAAAACTTCAAAGTGAAGGTAGATTTGTAGCAATGGTAGGAGATGGAATAAATGATGCTCCAGCACTTGCTCAAGCTGATATAGGTATAGCTATAGGTAGTGGAACTGATGTAGCTATGGAATCTGCAGATTTAGTATTAATGAAAAGTGATTTAATAGATGTATGCAATGCTATAAAATTAAGTGATGAAACTATTAAAAATATAAAGCAAAACTTGTTCTGGGCATTTGGATACAATACTATAGGTATACCAATAGCTGCAGGTGTGTTATATATATTTGGTGGTCCATTATTAAATCCAATGTTTGCAGCAGCAGCAATGAGTTTAAGTTCTGTTTCAGTAGTAACTAACGCGCTTAGACTTAAAAATTTTAAAGCTTATAAATAGTATATGGATAATAAAATATAATACATTAAGTAGCGCATGTGATATAATCTATTAATATTAAACTTGAAAAGAGGTATTAATATGAAAAAAATTATAGGCCTTGTGCTACTTATTTTATGTATGGGATCGATGTATTATTTTTCTAGTCAAGATGGAACTAAATCATCAAGTCAATCAGGAAAGGCAGTACAAGTTATTGATAAGGTAAGAGATAAAGTTACACTAAATGATAGTAGATTAATTAGTGTAAAAGAAAAAGTTTTTGATAAATTAAAACAGTATGGAGATAAAGGATATATTGTAAGGAAAATAGCTCACTTTTCTATATATGCATGCATAGGTATAAGTATGGCTTACATAATATACTTATTTTCAAAAAGAGTTTTTATATCATCTACATTAGCATTTATGTTATCAATAATGTATGCTTATTATGATGAATATAGGCAACTATCTGTAGTTGGAAGAGTTGGTAGTATAAAAGATGTATTTATAGATTCTGCTGGAGCATTAACTGGAATTCTAGTATTTTGTATCTTAACAGTTGGATTAAATGGAATAAAATCATTGATTTTTAAAAATAGAGAATATAATGATTAAAATAAACTATCAAAATTGATAGCTTATTTTGATTTAGTATAAATTAACAAGAATTAGTTATCAAAAAAAATGAAATAATATTATCAAAACATGTTAAATATTAATAATTTATAGGAGAATAAAATATGGCAAATTATAATGGAGTAGTTAAGTGGTATAATGTAGTTAAAGGATATGGATTTATAACATCTGATAGTGGAGACGATGTTTTTGTTCATTTTTCTAATATCAAAGAAGAAGGCCCTAACAAAGATCTTCATGAAGGAGAAGAAGTTAGCTTCGATATAATACAAGCTGATAAAGGAATCGCAGCTATAAATGTTCACAAATTATAGTTAAGTAGAAATGGCATCTTAAAAATAGGTGTCATTTTTATTTGTATTAAAAGAAATATATTAAAAAATAAAATATTTGAATATTGAAATATAAATTCATAAAAAATTCATATATTAACAATTTATATATGATAAAATTAGATAGCATATAATTTTAAGATGGAGTTGATAAATATGAATGAGTCGATACTAGTTGTAGAAGATGACTTTGATATACAAGAACTTATAGTAGAATTTTTAAGCTCTCAGGGCTATAAAGTAGATTCTGCAAGTGATGGATTAGAAGGAATACAAAAATTTAAACAAAAAAAATATGATTTAATCATTTTAGATGTAATGATGCCTAATCTAGATGGTCATTCAGTATGCAAAATGATTAGAAAAAATTCTAATGTGCCCATAATATTTTTAACAGCACTAAATGACGAAACTGATCAGGTTAAAGGCTTTGAATTAGAATGTGATGATTATATAACAAAGCCTTTTTCGTTTAATTTACTTATAAAAAGAGTTGAAGCTGTGCTAAGAAGATCTTCAAAAATGACTAGCTGTGATTTTATTACATTTGAAAAGTTAAAATTAGATTTAAATACATATACAGTAAATGTAAATGATGAAGTTATTGAATTAACATTAAAAGAATTTAATATTTTAAAGACATTAATAGAAAAGTACCCTCAAGTTATAACTAGAGAGAGTTTATTGGACAGTATATGGGGATACGATTATTATGGAGATACAAGGATAGTTGATGCACATATAAAAAATATAAGAAAAAAAATAGTATTACCATATATAAAAACAGTAAAAGGGATAGGATACACACTTGAGAAAGATATTTAATAAATGGGAAAATCTAAATATAAAATATAAGTTATTTTCAATAACAACAGGGCTTTTATTAGTATTAGCTATAATAATATATTTAATATTATATTTTTTATTACCATCATACTATCATAAGTATAAAATAGGGCTATTAGAAGATAGCATAAAAAGTCTTACACAAGAATCTGTAAATTACTCAACTGCACAATTAGAAGAAAGACTTTTCCATTTGGCAAAAGATCAAAACCTTTCTGTATTATTAATTGATTCTAATGACAGAATCGTTTATGGTAAAAATGAATTTATAGTCTTGAAATATAGTAAATATGTAATAAATAGAAATACAAAAGAATTTCCTATAACTATTCCTATTTATACAAAAGACTCTATACTTCCATACAAATTAAATATTGTTATGCCACTTCAGCCTATAGATGAAGCTAGTGATGTCATTAGAACTTTAATGCCATACATAATCGCTGTAGCAATACTTATAGCTATGTTGGGTGCATACATTTACTCAGTTGTAATAACAAAACCACTTATTGATATTATAGAAAGTGAGAGAGAAGCTGAAAATAGGCGAAAAGATTTCGTAGCTACTATATCTCATGAACTAAAAACACCTATTACAATAATAAGTGGTCAGCTAGAGGGAATGATTTATAATATAGGTAAATATAAGGATAGAGATACTTATTTAAAAAAATCATATGAATCTACACAAGAACTAAAAGAATTAGTAAATGAGATGATAGAAGTTTCAAAGAGTGAAATACTAGAGCAAGATTTAGTTTTGAAGGACGTAAATTTAAGTGAATTATTAAAACGATTAGTAAAAAGACAACAGTTCTTAATAGATGAAAAACATATAGATACTGTTTTAAATATAGAAGAAAATTTATATATAAAATGTGATGAGGAAAGAATTTCAAAAGCTATAAATAATATAATAAATAATGCTATAAAATACTCACCAAATGATGAAAAAATTATAATAAGACTAAGCCAAAGTAGTTTAAAGGGGCATAAGAAAAGAAATAACTCTAAAACTTACTTAGAAATAGAAAATACGGGTGTAAATATAGATGAAAAATACTTAAGTGAAATATTTAAACCATTTTTTAGGATAGAAAAATCTAGATCTAGAAAAACAGGTGGAAGTGGCTTAGGATTATATTTAGTAGGCCAGATATTCAATAGTCATGGCTTTAGACATAACTTAAAAAATAAAAATAACTCTGTTATATTTACAGTAGAATTTTAATAAAATATTTCAAGTATCATTCACATTAAACTCACATTAAATTCACATACGAGGTGTATTCTATAAATATAGAAAGACTAGCTTAAAAAAAACCATAATATAATACCCTATTTGCAATGGCAACCCTCCCTCACATCCTCCTATAGAGTTGTCATTGCAAAGCTTTATCCCCCATATACTCCAAACTATGGGGGATATTTTTTATTTTTTTTTATTAACTAAATAATCTACTAGATATCCCATTATTATAACTCCAGGTATATCTATTAAAAGCCTAGTAATAGTAAATTTGTATCCTAGAGCTCCTATTTCAAAAAGAAGAGTAGAAAACTTTGTTACACACCATGCATTTAAAAATATTATTATATTAGAAAATTTAACACCTTTTTTTATTAGAACTGCAGTAAATGGAAAAGCAGCATACATTGGACCAGCAGCAAAAAAAGCAATTAAAAAAGCAAGTGCGATTCCTAAAATTCCAGAATTAGATCCCATATATTTTATAAAATATTCTCGTGGAACCCAAACATCTAAAAGGCCTAATAAAATCATTACAGGAGGTAATATAGATAACATTTGAAAAATATTTGATTTAGTACTATAAAAAATATCTAAACCTAAATTGTTATCAAAAATATATATAGCTATACAAATCAATAGACTTATTAAGAAATACTTATATCTATTTAATATGAATTTGATATTTATCACCCTAATACACCTCCAACAAAAAATGCTACAATAAAAGCAAATAAAAATGCAACTAAGTTACGATAGAATGTAGCTTTTTTACCAATATAAGTTGCTTCTAGAGAAAAAGTCAAAATGCCAACCATAGTCAGCGTAGATATTAAAGCAGCGACTTGAGCATACCCTGCTCCGTTTTTTAATAATGAATCACCTGTTGAAAATGCAACGAATGTTGGCATCATGGTCACAGAACCAACTATAGATGATAAACTAATACCGATAAAACCGGAATCTGGACCTATAAGTTTTGATATAGAGTTAGGGTCTGTTATAGATAATAAAAAGGCTACAATCATTATTATAAAAAGAAATTGAGGCATAATGTTTTCCCAGGACTTGAGGCCATTTTTTATAGCTAGTTTAGTTTTTTCTTTGTCTTTAAAAAACGATACTATTACGAGTAGTATGCAAAGTGAATAAATAATATACGATGTCACAAAAAATTCCCCCCTTTAGCTAATAATATATAATATGTAATGGTAAGAAAAAATGAAATTGATGATAGTAAATTTTGTTAAATAATTTTTACTTATTTTGCAAAATATAAGATATATATTAGTTAAGGAGGTTCTAAAATGAGCATGATGAAAAAGCAAATGGAAAATTTAAAAGGTGATTTACAAAAAGGAATGAAAAAAGCTGAATTTGTATTAAAAGACACTGCAGAAGACATTAAAGATGATGCAAAAGGTGTCATGATGAGCATGGAAATGAAAAAAGATGAAATGGTAGAAGAATATGAGCAAAAAAAATTTGCAAAAGATTTAAAACATCAAATGGAAAAAGAAGAAAAATATAAATAGACTAACAAAGATATAGGGATAAAACTCTATATCTTTATTAAGTTATATCATAAATTTTTACTACATAAAAATAAGTACACTAAATTAAGCAAAATAATAAATTTAAAAAATAAAATTAAATTTTATAAAAATATGTATTAAAAAAAATTATAAAATGTGTTAAACTACAACTAATAATTTATTTGAAAAAATAAAAACAGTTAAGTAGGTAGATAGGAGAATAATCGACATGGGAATATTTGATATGTTCAAGAAGAAGCAAGAAGAAAAGGGTATCATAGCACTAACAAATGGAGAGTTATTAGAAATAACAGAAGTTCCAGATGAAGTGTTTTCTAATAAAATAATGGGTGATGGATTTGCTATAAAATCAACTGATGGGATAATAGTATCTCCAGTAGATGGTACTGTAGAAATGGTTTTTGATACAAAGCATGCAGTCGGTTTAAAAGGTGATAATGGATTAGAAATATTGATACACTTAGGCGTAGATACTGTTAATTTAAAAGGTGAAGGTTTTGAAGTGTTTGTAAGCGCTGGAGATAAAGTATCTGCTGGTGATAAATTAATAAAAATGGATGTAGACTTTATACAAAAAAATGCGAAGTCAGACATAAGTCCGGTAATATTCACTAACTTAGAAGAAAATCAAAGTGTTAAAGTTATAACAGGAAAAGTTATAGCTAAAGAAGAAAATAGAATTGAGATATTAAAATAATAAAAAAGCTTTTAGTATAAAACTAAAAGCTTTTTTCATGTTATAAATTATTTGGTTTATAGGTAAGTTATAATACCAACTGATAGGCTTGGGAAATAGATCTGTTTTTTAAGTCGTTGGCGACAGAAGCGAAGCAACTTTTTTACCTCAAAAAAATAAAAATAAAAACTCTTGCAAAAGAAAACTATTTCCAGTAATGTATTGGTATAGACCATGCGGTATATACCAATATAAAAAATATAAACATTAATTTATAATATGAAAAGTATATTTTAGTTTATTTTACTTAATAAAGTAAGAATATATATCATAAAAATACAACAAAGGAGAGACAAATTATGCTTAAATTTTTACAACGTATAGGAAAGTCATTAGTACTACCTATAGCAGCTTTACCTATAGCAGGTATAATGCTTAGATTAGGTCAAGGTGACGTAATAGAAAAATTAAACTTTTTACCATTTTTAGCAAATATATTACCATACTTTGGTGCGGCTGGTTCAGCTATATTTGATAATTTACCAATGCTATTTGCAATAGGGGTAGCAGTTGGATTTTCAGATGATCAAAATGGTGCATCGGCACTTGCAGGTATCATATCTTATTTAACATTAACAAAAGTTACAGGACAATATTGGACAATGAACTTAACTCCTGAAATAGCCTCAACTTTAAATATATCTTTCTTGGGAGGTATATTAGCAGGTATTATAGGAGGATTATCTTATAATAAGTTTAGAGGAGTAAAATTGCCAGAGTTTTTAGCATTTTTTGGAGGAAGAAGAGCAGTGCCTATAATGGCAGGTCTTATATCAGTAATAATAGCTATACCACTTGGTATGGTATGGCCAACTATTCAAGATGCATTATCAAATGTATCTGCAGGAATAGCTGGAATGGGTGCAATAGGAGCAGCACTGTTTGCATTCTTTAACCGTTTATTATTACCACTAGGATTACACCATGTATTTAATTCATTCTTCTGGTTCCAATTAGGCGAATTTGGTGGTAAAACTGGAGATTTAAATAGATTCTTTGCCGGAGACCCTACAGCTGGACATTTTATGGCTGGATTCTTCCCAATAATGATGTTTGGATTACCTGCATTAGCACTTGCAATGTACTTTGCAGCTAAAAAAGAAAAAAGAACAGCAGTAGCAGGTATGTTTTTATCACTTGCACTTACATCATTTTTAACTGGAGTTACAGAACCAATAGAATTTTTATTCATATTCTTATCACCGGTGTTACTAGTAGCGCATGCTATACTTAGTGCAGCATCAATGTTTATAACAGACAGTTTAGGAATATTGCATGGATTTACATTCTCAGCAGGCGCAATTGATTATCTTATGAACTTTAATTTAGCTACTAAGCCAGCATTAATATTATTAATAGGATTAGGTATAGGGGCTGCATATTTTGTAGTATTCTACACTTTAATAGTTAAATTAGACTTGCCAACTCCTGGTAGAGAAGATGATGAAGATGTAGCTATTGGAAATAAAAATCAAAAAACTTCTGATGATGAACTTTACCTAAAATATATAGAATACTTAGGTGGAGAAGAAAATATAGTTAAAGTGGATAACTGTGCAACTCGTTTAAGACTAGATGTAGTAGATTCGGAAAAAATAAATGAAAAGGGGCTAAAATCTATAGGAGCAAAAGGCGTAGTTAAATTAAGTAAAACAGCAGCTCAGGTTATAGTTGGAACAACTGTAGAATTTGTGGCAGATGGAATAAAAAATAATCTAAAAAAATCTGCTTAATATAAATATATAATATAAAAGGTGAGTGAAAATACACTCACCTTTTATGTTAAAATTCTAAATTTAAATTTATAAATCTTTTTTTTATATCATTCATAATATTAATCTCATCTTCTGGTGTATTTGCATCATAGGTAACTGAAAATCTTAAAAAACCTCCACAATCATCCCATGGTACTGTAGAAATAAGAGAATTTGATAAAATATATAATGAAGCTTCTTCTGCATTTTTAAACTTAGCTCCATTTTTAATTCCTATAGGAATAGGAACATAAATATAAAAACCTGCTTTAGGCTTACTAGCTTTAAATCCTATTTCCTTTAAAGTTTTAGTAAGTAGATCAAGTCTTCTAGAATATCTTTCACGATTAGGGTCAACCAAACTATAGTTGTCAAGTGCATATGCACCTGCTAATTGAATAGCTCTAAATTGGCCAGAATCAGCATGAGATTTAATTGTAGAGTAAAGTTTAATAAATTTTTCATTACCTACTATAAATGCTAGTCTCCAGCCTGTCATATTAAATGATTTAGACATAGAGTGTATCTCGACGCAAACATCTATTGCTCCATCAATACTTAAGATACTTAGTGGTTTGTAATCATCATAAGTTAAATGACCATATGCGGCATCGGATATTATAAAAATATTATGTTTTTTAGCAAATTCAATAGCTTTTTTGTAAAATTCAATACTAGCAACTTGTCCTGTTGGATTATTAGGATAATTTAGATATAGTAATTTTGCTCTTTTTAAAATATCATTAGGTATATTATCTAAATCAGGATAGAAATTATAATCTTCACATAAAGGAAGATTATATATTTCTCCACCTAAAAATTTTGTATAGGTAGATAGCGTAGGATACGCAGGCTTAGGCATTAAACATATGTCATTAGTATTTATAAAGCAAAATGGAATCATAGCAAGTATTGATTTAGAGCCTATGCCATGCATAATATTATTTTTAGTTAAATTATTTAATCTGTATATATTTTTTAAATATTTACAAGCAGATTCTCTAAACTCATCAATTCCATTGTCAGCATAAAATCTATTTTCTTTTTTTCTAGCCTCAATGTTTAAAATATCAACTATAGATAAGTCGGCCATCTGATCAGGTTCTCCGACTCCCATATCAATAAGTTTTATATTTGGATTTTTTAAAGTGGTTTCTTTTGTTAATTGTTTTATTTTTTCGAATTTATATAGTTCATTACCTTCTTTAAAAAAGGATGAGCCACCTAATCTGTCAGATACTAAATTGTCCAAAAACTCCATTAAAAATCCCTCCAAAAAATTAGTATAATATATTGTATTAAATATTGAAGCAATAAGATACAATATATGATAATTTTTTATTAATAAATAAATTTTTATTTTTATAAAAGCTAAATTAGAAATAAATTAGACAAAAATAATATTAAAAATAGTAATTAATTAACACGTGTAAAATACTTAGTAAAGGAAAAAATAATTTTATCAGAAAGGGTGGTAGGATGAAAAAAAATTTAAGCGAAAATAATAAAAATGAATTAATACAAGAATTTGTAAATAAAATTCAAGGAACTATAAATAAAAAATCAAAAGTACAAGAAAGTCAAACTAATGATAAAAAAATGTCTAATAAGAGACAAGGCGCATCTATAAAAAATAATTTACATTAATAAAAATTAAATAATTAGAAAGGAGAATCTACTTAATCATTTTGAGTAGAATAAACTAAATGGAAAATATAGTTAGAGTTATGAATGACGAAGAATTTAATTCAAAAATTGAAAATGGATCTGGAATTGCAGTTGTAGATTTTTTTGCAACATGGTGTGGTCCTTGTAAAATGTTAGCACCTGTATTTGAAGAAGCTGCAAATGAGGTAGAATCAAAAGCTAATTTTGTAAAAATAGATATAGACCAAAGTATGGAACTAGCAAGAAAATATAGTGTTAGTACAGTTCCTACAATAATGATATTTAAAGATGGAAAGCCTGTAGAAACTTTAGTAGGATTTATGCCTAAAGAAAAATTAATGGAAAAAGTAAATATTCATTTATAAAAATAAGGAAAAAAGCATCTAGAAAAATCTAGATGCTTTTTTTGTTTTAACATAAAGTAAACTTTTGTGTAATTAAGAATAATAATGTAACAACAAAGGATATTTAAACATAAAATAATACAAAGGGTAGAATTATAAACAAAAAATATCAAGGAGTGAACATATATGGGAAATAAAGTAGAAAAGACAGTAAAAAAAGTAACTGATCCAGTAACGAATGTAGGAAAAGAAGTAGTAAATGGAGTTGGAAATGTTGCAAAAGAAGCTGTTAAAGGAACTATGAATGTAGGAAAAGAAGCTGTCAAAACTGGATACAATGTGGGTAAAGAAACATTAAATACAGGGTATAATGTAGGTAAAGCTGTTAAGGATAGTATAAAAAAATAAATAAATAAGTAATGTAGGATATCTATGTATAGATATCCTATATTATTTTTAATAAATAATAATAAATTTTCTATGTAATTGAGTAAATAAAGGCTAAATAGTTAAATATAAAATATATACAATTACATAGGATGACTATTGTTATAAAATACATATGAAAGTAAAAGGTGAGTATTTATGGATAAATTTTATTTAATGCCTCATCCACCTATTATGATAGATGCGATAGGCAAAGGACAAGAACAACAAATAATTAAAACTATAAATTCTTGTAAACAAATAAGTACAGAAATTAGTTGCATGGATATAGATACTATAATAATAATATCACCACATGGGTTAGTATTTAAAGATGGAATAGCAATTGTTGATAGTGACAAATTAGAGGGGGACTTAAGTAAGTTCGAATCGGGTGAAATAAAATTAGAAATGGATATAAACAGAGAATTAACAAGTGAAATAATAGAAAATTCAACTATTAAAGGTATAGGTATAGCTCCTCTTGATAAATATACATGTGTAAACTATGGAGCCACGCTAGAGTTAGACCATGGAGCTTTAATACCTCTTTACTATATAATACAGAATAAAAAGTATAATTTAGTGCATATAACATATGGTATGCTATCAAAGTTTGAGCTTTATAAATTTGGAATGATAATAAGTGAGAGTGTACAAAAATTAAAAAGTAAGGCGGTTTTAGTCGCATCAGGAGATTTATCTCACAGATTAAAAGAAGAAGGTCCGTATTCATATAGTCCTTATGGAAAGAAATTTGACACTGAATTTTTAGGTGCACTAGAATCAGGAAATATGAAAAACTTACTTGATATAAATTATGAACTAATAAAAGAAGCTGGAGAATGCGGATTAAGATCTATGTATATCTTAGCAGGAGCAATGGATGGAAAAGATATAGATGCAACGATTTTAAGTTATGAGGATACTTTTGGAGTAGGATACGGTGTTGTAAAATTTAACACAAAAAAGTCAGACAAGAAATTATCAGTAGAATTAGAAACAGATCAGGAACATAAAAGAATAGAGAAGCTTTCTAAAGGGGACTTATATACTCAGTTAGCAAGAAAAAGTTTGTACTATTATTATGACAAAGGACACTATTTAAAAGAGTCTGATGATTTACCACATGAAATGTTAAATGAAAGACGTGGTGTATTTGTTTCGTTAAAGAAAGAAGGGGAGTTAAAAGGATGTATAGGAACTATTGGTGCAATAACAGATAATGTAGCACAAGAAATAATAAGAAATGCAGTGAGTGCTGCGACACAAGACCATAGATTTTCAAAAGTATCAAAAGATGAATTAGGATATTTAGATATATCAGTAGACGTACTTTTTGAACCAGAGCCATGCACATTAAATGATCTAAATGTTTATGAATATGGAGTTATAGTAAGTACGCTAGATAAAAGAGGATTATTACTTCCAAATCTCGGCGGTATAAATAGTGTAGATGAGCAAATTAAAATAGCACTTCAAAAAGCTGGAATAAGTTATAATGAAGATTTTTTAATAGAAATGTTTAAAGTAGAAAGGCACAAAGAAAATAACCTAGAGGATTAAATCAAATCTGTATATTCAAAAAAATAATAAAAACATGGTTATGTTAATCATATATAAATTAAGTTAACCATGTTTTTACTGTAATATTATGCTTATAAATTTATATTTTATTATCTAAAACATCAGCTAAAGTATAATCATCAAAGACCTTCATAAAAGAATTAAGAGCATGACCGATTACACCTTTAAGTTTACACGAAGAACTGATATTACAAGTATTATTATTTTTAGAAAAACATTCAACCACACTTAAATTATCCTCTGTAATTTTAAGTAATTCACCGAGATTTATATCACAAGGATTTTTGCCCAGGCGAATACCACCATTTCGACCTTTTGTAGACTCTATATAACCTTCTGTAGCTAATTTATAAACTATTTTTTTTATATGATTATTAGATAAGTTTAAAGTTTTCGAAATCGAGTCTACTGTAAATGTATTATCAGGATTATTTCCAAGAAGTATTAAAATTCTAAATGCATAATCACTAAATTTTGATAATGTCATAAAAACCTCCACAAATATATAATATTTATATTATAACTTAAATTACTATATATTAACTATTAACTTATTATAAAAATCTATTCAATAAGGTCAATTAACAAATATTACGTTGCATTTAAATCATGATATAATTAATATACTAATATTTTCTTATAGATATTTGATAATATATATTTTTTTTAGGGAGGAATCAAAATGACTTTAATGGCAAATATGACATGGTATGAGTTTAATGATAAAAAAGATGAAGATGTAGTGATATTACCAATTGGTTCAGTAGAACAACATGGACCTCATTTACCTTTTATCTACGGATACTATAATATCAGAAGGATTTGCAGAACTTTTAGGGGAGCATATTAATGGAATAGTAATGCCTTCTATTAATTATGGATACAAATCACAGCCAGCATTTGGGGGAGGTCCTTTATTTCTTGGAACAAATGATTAAAATAGTTAAAAAAGAATTATTATAAAAATAAAAAGGACTGATATATCAGTCCTTTTTATTTTTATAATAATATAGAACAATATGACAAAGTACTATATTTATAGGATTGAAATACAGCATAAAAAAAATAAAATATATATAAGGTTAAAAACAAAATTAATATCAATGTATATATTGAGATAAACGATTTCATAAGACGTCGGTTTCTTTTAATATATTCCAAAAAAATACAAAATATTTATAAATTTAGTGCTATAATATACTATAAGGGGGGAAAGCTGATGAAAAAAATACTATATATAAACTTAAAAAATAAGAGAATAAAAGTAACGCATCAGTATGACGAATATAAAATCAATTTAAACGGTGACAATTTGGTATTTGAAGCGCCACCTCTAGCTGGATACGGAGTTGTAGGGTTAAATCGATTAAGTGTGTATGATAAAAATTCTTTATCGCAAAGTGGAAGTCATTTTGCACATTTTATGAAATGTAATGGATATGATTATTTAGTATTGGAAGGGGAAAGTCAAGAACCTGTATATGTATATATAGATAAAGATAATATAAGCATTAAAGATGCAAAGTACATATACAATGAAAGTTATGATGTTGTTAAGGAGTTATTAAAAAAGGAATTAGAAGAAGAAAAGATAGAAATAGCTGCAGTAGGAATGGCGGGGATTAATAAGGTAGATTTTGCAAAAATAATGTTTAGGAATAATAAATCATGTGGCAAAAATGGATTAGGAAAACTTATGGCAACAAAAAAATTAAAAGCTATAGTATTAAAAAGTCAAGAAAATTTAATTCCATATGATGAGGAAAAATTCAAAAGATATAATCAAATAATAGGGCAAAGGATAATAAATAAAAGTAATGTAAATTGGTATGATGAGAATAATTCTTGTTATGGATGCTGTTTAAATTGTAAAAGTAGCACTGTAAACAGAATACATGAACAAGGTTTTAGTATAGAAGAATCTAATAAAATAAATGAATTATCAAATTATTATGGTATGGATAGTTTAACACTAGCTCAAGGAATAAATACTTATAAAAAAACATTTGATACAGAAATTATTGATTTAAATTATTTTGTAGAAAATATAATAAAAAATTATGAATATTATAGACCATTATTCGTAAATGAAAATAGCAAAGTAAGAAAAATAAAAGATAGTGATGAAAAATTAGGTTTTTGCAAGCTATTATTACAAAAAAATATACTTACAGAAAAAGAAAAGAAATGCTTAATAAAGTGTATTTTAGGATTAAGTATGGCAATTTAACTTAATTAGGAGGGGAATTATGAAACTTTTTGATGTAGTAAATGTTGAAGACGCTTTAAGTATAATAAAAAGTACATTTATTCAGGATTTAAAAGTCGAGAGAGTTAATTTAATAGATAGTTTTAATAGATATTTAGCAAAGGATATAGTTTCAAATATTAATGTACCTCACTTTAGAAAATCAACAGTAGATGGATATGCAGTTCGTTTTGAAGATGTTATATCAGCAAGTGCATCAAACACTACAAATCTAAAACTACTAGGAGAAAGTCACATGGGTAAAGTCTGTAAATTTGATTTAGATGAAGATGAATGTGTATATGTTCCTACTGGTGCAATGATACCATCAAACGCTCAGGGTGTTATTATGATGGAGTATTGTGATAAATTAAATGATAAAGAAATCTATGTACAAAAGAATACTTCATTTAATGAAAATATCGTTGGAATAGGAGAGGATATAAAGGAAGATGAAATCCTTTATAAAAAAGGGCATTTAATAAATGAAAGAGACTTAGGAGTATTAGCAGGAGCAAATATAAAAGACATTTCAGTATATAAAGAATTAGTAGTTGGAATTATATCTACAGGAGATGAAATTCTTAACATAGAGGAAGATATAAAAGAGGCTAAGATTAAAGATATAAATGCATATATTTTATATGGTCAATTTAAAAAGATGAACTTAAATCCTAAAATTTATTCACCAGTAAAAGATAATTTAGAAGAGATTATTAGTTTAATGAATCACGCTATAAATGAATGCGATATCGTACTTATATCAGGTGGAAGTTCTGTAGGAAAAAAAGATGAAACACTAAAGGCTATAGAAAGCTTTAAAAATAGTAAAGTATTTGTTGAAGGAATAGCTTTAAAGCCAGGAAAACCAACCATTATATCAAGTGTAGAGAATAAGTTAGTGGTAGGTCTTCCAGGGCACCCTTTATCATGTGCTTTTGTAGTTGAATCATTAATTAGGCCTTATATAAATTCAATATTTGAATGTAAAGAAGATAAATACATAGTTTGTGAGTTTGAGTATAACTATCACAAATCAAAGGGTAGGGAAGAAGTTTTAGCTGTAAATATAAAAAATGAAAATAATAAGGTTATATGTATGCCGATATTTTCAAAGTCAAGTACGATTAAACAGTTTGCTAAATGTGATGGATATATAAGAATAAATAGAGAACTAGAAGGGGTAAATAAAGGTGATTTAGTTAAAGTTTGTTTATTTTAAAAATTAATAAATTATAAAAAGTTGTATGTTTTAAATAAAAGCATACAACTAATTACTATTTGATAGGGAGATTTTTGTATGGGAAAATATTTAATGAATATACCTCTTGAAGATGGATTAAACAAGTATTTAAATGAAATTAAAGATTTGAAAAATTTAGAAGGTGAATTTATAGATATAGATAATTGTTTAAACAAAGTAACTTGTGAGCCTGTTTATTCAAAATTATCATCACCTTTTTATAATTGCTCTGCAATGGATGGAATTGCAGTTAAAGCAAAATCTACGTTTATGGCAAATGAGCAAAATATAATTACTTTAAAAGAAAATATTGGTTATATAGAAGTCGATACTGGAGATCCAATACCTAAGGATTTTGATGCAGTAATAATGATTGAAGATGTACTATCAAAAGAAAATAAGATTGCAAAAATATATAAGCCTGCTATACCATGGCAGCATATTAGATGTATAGGAGAAGATATAGTAGAACAACAAATGATAATTCCTAGCTTTCATAAAATAAGACCTCAAGATATAGGAGCTATGATTAGTGCAAGAGTACAAAATGTAAAAGTATTTAAAGATTTTAAAGTAGGTATAATACCAACAGGAACAGAACTTATAAATAAAGAAGAAACACCTAAAATCGGAGATATAATAGAATCTAATTCAAAGCTATTTGAAGGATTAATATTAGGATATGGAGCTATACCTATAATATATCCTATAGCTAAAGATGATTATAGCCAGATAAAAAAAAGTGTTTTAAATGCTCTAGATGAATGTGATATGGTGTTAATAAGCGCAGGATCTTCTCAAGGAAGAGAAGATTATACTCATGACATAATAGCAGATATAGGAAAAGTATTAATACATGGGCTAGCTATAAAACCAGGAAAGCCTGCCATATTAGGGTACGGAGAAAATAAACCTATAATAGGAGTACCAGGATATCCTGTATCAGCATGGGTGGTAATTGAGAATATAGTAAAACCTATAATAAATAAACTTACATATAAAAAATATTCTAATACTCAGTATATAACAGCAAAACTTGGGAAACGAATAATGAGCTCTTTAAAATATGAGGAGTTTATAAGAGTTAAGTTAGGAAAAGTAGATAATCAGTATACGGCGATACCTATAAAACAAGGTGCTGGAACGATAACTAGCTTAGTTAATGCAGATGGTGTAATAAGGGTAGCGCAAAATGTAGAAGGGATATCACAAGGAAGTATTGTAAAAGTAGAACTGCTAAAAGATATAGATGAAATTGATAAAACAATAGTAGCAATAGGTAGCCATGATTTAATTGTTGACTTAATAAGCTCAGAATTAACTAAAAATTCTTTAGGTCAGTTTAAGTTAAACTCAATTTATGTAGGAAGTGAACACGGAGTATTAGCTCTTAAGAATAATGAATGCCATATATCTCCAGTACATGCAATTAAATTAGATGATGAAGACTACATAAAATATATTATAGATGAAGATATATCTATAATAAAATTAGCTAAAAGAACTCAGGGGATAATTGTTAAAAAAGGTAATCCATTAAAAATTGAAAATATGCATGATTTAGTAAAGTATAGAATAGTAAATAGACAAAAAGGATCAGCATCAAGAATATTACTTGATAATTTTATAGATAGTAACAATATTAAAAAAAGTACCATAAATGGATATAAGAGAGAAGAATCGACTAATATGTGTGTTGCAAAAACAATACAAAATGATGACGCTGATTGCGCTATAGGGATATATTCAGTATCTAGAGCTTTTGATTTAGATTTTATACCTATATGTGAACATGAGTATGGTATACTTGTAAGAACTAAAGATTTAAAAGAAGACTATATAAAAAAATTGTTAGATGTAATAAATTCTAACAGCTTCAAAAAAAAGGTAGATAGCTTTGGTGGATATGATTTAAGTCAATGTGGTGAAGTTTTAAAATGTGATAAAAGTACTAATTAAAATAAAAGGGGAGTTCTATAAAGTGAAATAGAGCTCCCTTTTTTATAGTATATTTATTTTATATATTCTTTTCCATCTATAAGTAAAGACTTTAATTCTTTATTTTCAAATATAGCATCAAAATATATCGTATTATCTTTATCTAGTGATACATCACCTTGAGAATAGATATAATTTCCATTTTTATGCATAGTTTTTGTTTTTACTGAATGTTCACCATTTAATTTTAAGGCGCTTCTCACTGATGATTCAGATTTATCTGAAAACTGAGAAAACTCAGCTTCAGACACTAATAAACTAGAAGAAGCTCTAGAATGAGATTTTAAAGGTTTTCCATTAGGACCATACTTGTCTTTCAACAAATTATTATCAATAAAGGAAAGTAAAGAGAAAAACATTATCAGTCCAAGGACTATAATAAAAAACTTATTATTTTTTATTATTTTAACTCCTTTATCTTTCTTTTTTTTGTATTTTGGGTAACGAATAACTTTAGATGATCCACTATTTTTATTAATGTTAAAATTATACTTAGAATTTTTCTTATCTTCATCCCTTTTTTTGAAAGGAATAGTTTTATTAACTGTAGTTTTCAATTCTCATCCTCCCCTAACATATACAACATTCCCTTATAAGATAATAGTACTATCATTATGACTAATATACAATAAAAGGTAGAAGTTATAATCTTACAAATACTAATAAATTTCTTCAATATATAACAAACTTATATTATAAAAATCAATTATCTTTATATAAGATATGAAAAATTTTAAATTATGTTCTTTGAAAGTTATAGTTAACGAAGAATTAACATGAAAAAACTCTATAAATATAAATCTCTTTTACCTTCATTTAAAGAATTTATATTATTATATACAATTTCTCTTACATCATTTCTTTTAATTTTAGAAAGTTCTTTTTGAATTAATTTTTCTCCCATAGTTTGAAGTTCTTCATCTCCATAGTCTAATAAAAATTCCTTCAATGTAGTAAGGGCATTAGGAGTACAAACATTATGAATTTCACCGCTTTTAGCTAAACTCATAAATCTATCCCCGGTTCTTCCCATTCTATAACATGCTGTACAGTAACTAGGAATGTATTCATCATTAATAAGCTCTTTAAGAACTTGAATAGGTGTTCTATGGTCATCTAATGTAAATTGATCTACATTATTGCCGTCTTCACACTCTTTATATCCTCCAACGCCTGTTATAGATCCAGCACTAATTTGAGAAACACCGTATTTTAATAGTTCATTTCTCATAGATGCTGATTCTCGAGTAGACATAATTATACCCGTAAAAGGTACAGCTAATCGAGTTATAGCAACTATCTTCTTGAATGTATCGTCATCAACTAGATGAGGAAAATCTTTTAGTTCCATACCTTCAGCTTTTTTTAATCTAGGGAAAGATATAGTATGGAAACCTACTCCAAATTTATTTTCAAGATGCTCGTTATGCATCATAAGAGCTAATACCTCAAATTTAGGATCAGAAAGTCCAAATAGTACTCCAGCTCCTACATCATCAATACCTGCTTCCATGGCTCTATCAAATGCTGTTAGATGGTAATAATAGTCATTTTTTATAGACTTACCATGCATTTTTATGAATGTAGGTTTATTATAAGTTTCTTGGAATAAAATATATGTTCCAATTCCTTTTTCTTTTAATTTTTTATAATTATCCACTGTTGTAGCAGCAATATTAACGTTTACTCTTCTTATATTGCCATTTTGGTTATAAGTAGAATAAATTGTATCAAGTGATTCTAATATATATTCAATAGGACAGTTGTTAGGGTCTTCTCCAGCTTCAAGTGCAAGTCTTTTATGTCCCATTTTTTCTAGTATTTTAACTTCTTCTCTAATCTCATTTTGAGTTAGTTTTCTTCTTTCAAACTTATTACATCTTTGGTAGCCACAATAAACACAATCATTTACGCAATAGTTAGATATATATAAAGGTGCAAATAAAACAATTCTATTACCGTAAATACTATTTTTTATTTCTCCAGCTATTTTAAATAGTTTTTTTAATTGAATATCATCATTTATTTGAAGTAGTATAGCAATATCACTATAAGTTAATTTTTCTCTATTTGAAGCCTTAAAAAGAACTTTATCTATATCACTTTCTGTAGAATTTTTAGCATTTTCAAGTAATTCATTTATAAGTTCATGATTTATAAACATTTAACACGCCTCCAATTTATATTATCACCACGAGAATAATCTATTCTTAAATTAAGATTACTAATATTTTCTTCTAATTTTTTATTATGTTCAAATGCTTCTAATCCAGTAGACAATTTATTATCGTAAAGAGAATATTTACTTCTAAACTCATAAGGAGAAAGGTTTGGCATAATAACATTACAACCAGCTAGTAGTCCAAAGTTACGTCCATTAGAATCAATAGAAGAAAGAGCAGTAGTTGCAGGTAGCAAAACTGACGGAAGTAGCAATCTGGTTAAAGCTAATAACAATAATGTTTTTTCAAGATTACCAGGATTGTAATTTTTAAAGATGGTCTCTTTATGAGGAATAAAAGGACCAATACCAACCATATGAGGATTTAAATTTTTTAAATAAATAAGGTCATTTACTATGTCTATATTGGTTTGAAATGGAGAATCTACCATAAATCCGGCTCCAATTTGAAAACCTATTTTTTTTAAATCATTAAGACATTTTTTTCTATTTGATAATTTAAGATTAGATGGATGAAGTTTATTATAATGAGATGAGCTGGATGTTTCATGTCTTAATAAATACCTATCAGCACCACATAAAAAATATTTATTGTATGTTTCGTAAGATTTTTCTCCTAAAGAGAGGGTTATAGCACAATCTGGATATTTGATTTTTATTGAGGAGATTATGTCACACATTTTTTTATCGTCAAAGTACAAGTCTTCTCCTCCTTGCAAGACAAATGTCTTATATCCTATTTTATAACCAATTTCACAACATTCTAGGATTTCAGATTTAGTAAGTCTATACCTATCAATATTTTTATTAGAGCACCTTATTCCACAATAGTAACAATCATTTTTGCAGAAATTACTAATTTCAATAAGTCCTCTTAAAAAAACTTTTTTATCATAATATTTATCGCGAGTATTACAGGATAATTTATACAAATAATTTCTATTGCTAATATTGTTTTCTTTTAATTTATTATCTAAGTCATTATCAATATTATCCAACAAATAAAGTAATTCATCGCTTTTTAGAGAGTTTTCTTCATATAATTTATCTATTAGGATTTTTATATTATATTTAGTCATATATTAAAAGGCTCTAGAGTTCTGTCTAATATATTATTAGCATAAGCCATAAGAACTCCGTAATTCACAATAGGAATATCTAACTCTCTACAATTTTTAATTCTACTTAACATTGCATTTCTATTCATCATACAAGCACCGCAATGAACTACAAGAGAATAATCTGATAAATTATTACTAAAAGAAACACCAGATGTAAAATCAAATAATAGATTTTTATTAGTTTTAGTTTTTAGCATATTAGGAATTTTAAAATTACCTATATCATCATCTTGTCTATGATGAGTACATCCTTCTGCAATAAGAATTTTATCACCGTCTTTTAAATTGTTAATAGCAGCACATCCATCTATTAATTCTTTTAAATCACCTTTAGCTCTAGCAAAGAGTATAGAGAAAGATGTAAGTGGAATATCTTTAGGTATACTGTTATTAACCTTTTTAAATACTTGAGAATCTGTTATAACTAATTTTGGCTTTGACTTAAGATTAGCTAAAGTTTCTTTCAAATTATCCTCTTTAGAAACAATAGCATTACACCCAGAGTCTAAAATGTCTCTTATAATCTGTTGTTGAGGTAAAATAAGCCTACCTTTTGGAGCAGCTTTATCTATTGGAACAACTAATAAAACAAATTCATCTGGTTTTATTAAATCGCTCACTAATTTGAACTCATTTAGGCCCTTAGGTGAAACATTTATAATTTCTTTTTTTAGAGAATCTATTCCGTCTTTATTTTTAGCAGATACAAATACTACAGGGCATGTTACATATTCATGTTCTAAATTTATAAATTTAGTATTTAAAGAATCAATTTTATTTAAGACTAAGATGTGAGGTATATTTTTTGATTTGAATGTTTTGATTAAAGCTAAGTCGTCTTCGCTAAGTCCTACTAAACTATCTACAACTAAAAGAGCAATATCAGTTTTAGATAATACGTCCAAACTTTTACTTACTCTAAGTTCTCCTAAATTACCTATATCATCAAGACCAGCAGTATCTATTAACACACAAGGCCCAATTGGTAAAATTTCTATAGGTCTAAAAACAGGGTCAGTAGTAGTTCCAGCAACATCGGATACAATAGATATTTCTTGATTTGATATAGCATTTATTATGCTTGATTTACCAGCATTTCTTTTACCAAATAATCCAATATGTACCCTAACACCCTGAGGAGAGGAGTTAAGACTCATATTTTCACCCCCTAAAGTTCTTTCTTTGAGATGCTAGTTTTTACTAATACATCCTCAATATTTCCTAGCTTACCTGTTAAGCTATTTATAGTGTTCATTTCGGCTAAAACTACTATACAGATTATAGATACACCCTCTTCTTCGCAAGGGATGCCCATTCTTCCCTTTATAATGCCTTTGAAATTTGAAACAATTTTATTAAATTTATGTTGGGATTTATCTGGTTCTTCTAATATAGCACTTATAACAGCTACTTTTTTCATAATACCTCCCTTCAATAATATACAAAAAATCATATAATAAATAACAACTAACCCGAGCTAAATTTTATAAATAAAAAAACTTTTCCAAAGTAAATTACAAGGAAAAGTTAATATTTGCACAAAAATAAGAGTGCTATTTATAAACAATTCCTTTCAGATTAGATAAACTCTTTTCTGGTAGGGTAGTTTGTTAAATTTTAATATCAATCAACTAAAGAAATTACATGAAAAATCTGAAAGAAGATTGAAGTTAATTAAATAATAGTACTAAAATTTATATAAGTCTATATATATATTTTCTTTTTAAAAAATTTATATATATGAAAAAGTAATAAAAAACTATTTAATTCATAAAATATAAAAGAGTTAAAAATTTCATGTTGAGTTAAAAATATTAAAATTATTTTATTGTAGAAAAAATACAAAAAAAAATAAAAAATTACAAAAGATGCCATAAAAATAAAATTTTATATTGATACGAACAATTGTTTGTTATATAATAAAACAGTCGAAAGGAATGTTCGTAATTATATGATTAATAAATACAAAATAGTCATATTTTAAATAAAGGTAAAATATAATAGAGTATAACAAATTCAAAAAGGAGTGGTAACTAATGATGATTTCAGCAAGAAAGGTAAAAGAAATAACTTTAGCAAATTTAAAAAATGGAGAAGTGACTTTAATGGAATTAAATGAAATCTATGAGAAATTAGGATTTGTATTTGTTGTAAATCAAGGGAAACTTACTCGTATAAAAAAAGAAATTAAACATTAGTAAAATGTTAATATATAAATCTATTAGAAAAGCCTAGCTTGGTAGGGGATATTTATAACTAAGCTAGGTTTTTTATACTATATAACTAAAATAAGTATTAAAATTTAAATAATATAAATTTAAGGTATATTTATAGGAGATAAAACTATGAAAATGGTAACTTATAATATTCATAAAGGTATGGATGGAAATGATAAAATTACATTAAATAAGATAAGTAAATATTTGAAAGAATTAGATTGTGATGTTATTTGCTTGCAAGAGGTTTTGTATCCACAGTTTGCAAAATTAAAGTTGGATTTAAAGATGGATGGTATATTTGCTATGAATGTTAATAAACCAAGTTTGATGTATGGTATATGTACATTTGCAAAGAATGAAATAGAATATCATACTCACGTTTTTTTAACTAGTAAAAAAGAACAAAGAGGTTTTTTATATACAAACGTATTTTCGCTACAAGGAAAGTTTAATATCATAAATACCCATCTTGGATTAGATAAAGAAGAAAGAAAAATACAAATAAGTGAAATATTAGATTACAAACAGACGATAGTTGGTAAAAATATAATATGTGGAGATTTTAATGAAAAAAATATTAATATAAATACATTCTATGATGCGGCTATAGTTACAAAAAATAATGATTTATGTACATTTGTAAAATCAAACGCCAGAATAGATTATATATTTTTAGATTACAACATTATTGTAGATAATTATAAGGTAGATAAAGTATATTATTCTGATCACTACCCAGTAATAGGTGTATTTTGCTAAAATGTAACAATATAGTTACATATCTGACATAAATGTTGTTTAAAAAAATTTAATCTCATATAATTTAGATAGTCTTAAAAATGAGGTGGGGGTAATGAGTAAAAGTACACAAAAGAAGAAAGGCAGGCTAGAAAGCCTAAAAGAAAATAAAAAAAGAAATAGGGTAATAGGTTGTATATCAGCAGTTGTTTTTCTAGGAATTATTATTAATCATTTCAATACAAATCATCTTTATAATGATAAAATTGCAAAGCATATATTTATAGATAACATAGATGTATCAAACTTGACAAAAGATGAAGCGCTAGAAGTAGTAGGTAATAAAAAACAGCCCAAAAGTATGTATTTGATATATGAAAATACTAATCATGAAATATCTCCAGAGGATATAAATTTAAAATACAATGTAGAAGAAACTATAGAGGAAGCTTATAATTACACTAAAACTGATAGCTATTTTGAAAATGTAAAAAGATATTTTGGCCTTAAAAGCAATGATAAAATTATAGAGTTAAAATCATCATATGATGAAGCAAAACTTAGTGATAAAATACAAGCGGTATCAAAGGCTATAAATGTAGAAATGGTAAATGCAACAGTATATGTGTCTGGTGGCATAGGTGTAACACCATCTAAAGTAGGAAAAGAATTAGATATAGCATCCACTAAGGAAAATATTATAAAAAGTATAAAAGAAAAGAAATATGGAGACATAAATCTTGAAGTTAACCTAAAACAACCTAAAGTAACAACTAAGGATGCTGAAAGTGTAAATGCACTACTAGGTCAATATACAACGAAGTTTTCGACTGGATTATCTGGTAGGGTTCACAATATAAGAACGGCAGCATATAAAAGTAGTAATGTACTATTAATGCCAGGAGAAGTTTATTCATATAATAATTTAACTGGGGATAGAAACAGATCCAATGGTTATAAAGGAGCTCCTGTTATAATAAATGGAGGACTTCAAGATGCTTTAGGCGGAGGAGTTTGTCAGGTATCTACAACACTGTATAATGCTGTTTTAAGTTCAGGAATGGAACTAGTATCAATAACCAATCATTCATTAGCATCAAGTTATGCACCACTAGGAAGAGATGCTATGGTAAATGATGGGGGAACAGATTTTAAATTTAAAAATCCTTATTCACATCCTGTATTTGTAAAAACTACAGTTGGAAATGGAACTGTAACGTCTAGTATATATGGAAATTCAGGAGATAAACCTAACCTAGATATATATGTAAAAACATTTAAAATAAATGGACGAGACGCAGCAGATACATATAGAATATATAAAGATTCTAACGGAAAGGTTATAAAGAAAGAGTACGTGGATAGAAGTGTATACAAAAAACCTAAGAAATAATTAATAAAAACTCTAGTAAGTTAAATTAGACTTATTGGAGTTTTTTATTATAAAAAAATCTCTTAAATTAATTTATCATAAAACTTTTTATTATATAAAGATAACTTGTTCAATATAATGATTAAGAGAATAAGTTTTATAATGAAGGGTGAGAGGTTATGCTAAAAAATAAGAAAAGGTTAATATGCACTGCTATATTAGGCGTTATATGTATAAGCTTGTACTTTGATAAGAAGCAGTCAAGTACAGAGATTGTAATTATGGGAGGGAAACACATAAAAGAGTTTTGTGTAGAAAATGATAAGGAAGTAGATAACCAAGAAGAGTATTATAGTTTGGAACGATTTTTTAGACCATCTAGTTCAAAAATAATAAATGATAGAATTGAAAAATCCCTATATGAAATGTATGGAAATAAACCAAATGAAGTTAAAATTGATGATAATATGCTAAAAACTCCAGAAGATACAATTATAAATTATTTTAGTGTTTTAAGAGAAGCTGCAAATCCATTATATAATACTAACACAGGATGTGGTACTATTGGTGATGCTAAAGGTCCTTATCCAGTCGCATATAACTTTTTAACCGATGGATATAGAAAAAAAATGGACTATAACAAATATGTTAAGTCATTTGAGAATAAATTACATATTAATTTAGTGAAGCTAAATAAAGCCCCAGGGGATAAAAATAATCCAAATGATATAAAATATTTTGTAGAAATAGAAGTGATTGAAGGATCAAAAGAGAATAAGGGACTATTTGCATATTACTATGGATATATACATTTAGAAAAATTAGGAGATACATATAAAATAAAAGATATGGTTTATAATGATGAAAATTATTTATGTGCTCCATATCATGGATGGTCATATGATGCTAAATCTTTTTTAGAGATAGAATATGGTGAATGGTGTTCTTTAATTGATTCAGATATTAAAATAGAAGAAGATGGATATGAGAAAAAAGCATATTTTAAAGACAAAAATAATAATGAATATTATGTACTTTTTTATCAACTAACAAATGGAGTAGACTTAAAAATTGCTGATTATAAAAAAGATAAAAATGGAGTATGGAAAGTAATATATATTGAGCCAGAGAAATGTTTAGACAAAAATAAAGTAAAGAATTAAATAAGTTCGTAGATTATTGAATTCATATTTAAAAATGTAAAAAGGCAAGGATATAATAATTTATTATATCCTTGATTTTTATTGTTTTATTTAAGATTTAGTAAATCTACTAAATGTGTATCTTTAAAAAAAGTATTTGCATTGTATAAGAATAGTACATCTGTAAATTTATTATCATCAATTAAATCATATAAATTATTAGAATAATATTTTGGATCTACAATTGTAATTTTACTATAAGACTCGAGAAGATAAGGAACCATTGAATTTGCATAAGAATCTTTAATTAAAAGTAATTGTCTAGGAGTATTAGTTGTTGTATTAATTTCAATTATAGGATGGTCACCATTTAAAAATACTGAATATTTGTCTTGAGAATCAAGTTTAGTAGTATTATAAAGGGTTGTTTTTTTTGATTTATTATCTAAGTAATTAACAATAAAGTCTGTATTCGTATTTGAAGGTAGATAAATGTTTATATCATCAGAATTATTGCTTCTAAATCCACTTTGAGAGCATAAATTTCCTGTAAAATTATTACTAACTTTTTTTACATCATAATAAGTATCAGAACTTAATAACATATCTTCTTGAAGTTTTAAGAAGGTAGTATAGGCTCCCAAAGAGGTCCAGTGTTTATCAGTTTTATAATAAATATATTTATCAGATACTTTCTTAAGAGCATCAAATGTATTAATATATTTTGTATTTTTATTTAATTTTTTTGCGAATTCATCAATATAAGATTTTTGATTTTTAACTGGAGCATACTTGGGTAATTTACTTTCTAAAATACTAACTGAATTTGGTATTATCGCTAAGTAAGTATTTAAATTTTTGTTTTTTATTGAAAATTTATTTATTGCTTCACTAGTTTTATTTATTTCATAATTATTATTAGGCACAAAATTTTCTATAAGATATCCATCTTTACCTAAGAAAACATCATTATTATCTTTATTAAGAGCTATCAAATCAATACTAGATTTAACTTTTATAAAAAGTTCTTTTCCTATAAAATTAGAATCTACTGGTATACTGCTAACTAAATAAGATAAAGAAATTAAAAATATTACTATATTTATAAACGTTGGGAAACCATATCCACTAAGTTTTAACTTATAGAATTTTTTACTAATAAAAGGAGTACATAAAATAATTGATATAATTAGTAAAATAAAATTAGTGTAAGTGTAATACAAAGAGGAATTATTGAAAATAGGATTACCAGACATAAATAACATTACTTTAATGTAACTAAAACAAGAAGATAAATCATTCATACTAAATAACATCCAGCCAATTGAAACAATAATCAATGTATATAGATGGCAAATAAATTTTGGAAATGTTTTTAATTTATTTTTTAAAACTGTCTTTTCTAGCAATATGATAGTAGCAAAATATATTGCAAAAAATAAATAGTTTAAGCTACAACCAGCCCAAATACCTACTATTAGCCATACTAATAATATATTTAAAGATTGTTTCTTTGAAGATACTTTGTTTCCACCAAGGGGAATGTAGATGTAATCTTTAAACCAGCTACCTAAAGATACAAACCATCTTCTAAAAAATTCACATACACTTTTAGACATGTAAGGATAATTAAAGTTTGGAGTAATTTCAAAACCAAACATTTTGCCAATACCAATGGCCATATCAGAATAAGCACTAATATTAAAATAAATATGTAATGACACTGCTGCTATACCAACCCATGAAGTAACAACTGATAAATTCGAGATATCTATATGAATAATATTTTTCCAAAGTATGCCTATATTATCAGCAATTAATACTTTCTTAGCGAGACCCATTAAAAATAGTTCAATCCCTTTGCCAAGTTTATTTATACTTTCATTTCTATTAAATAATTGGTACTCTATATCTTTATACTTTACAATAGGTCCAAATATTAGTATAGGAAGTAATGAAATATAAAGAGCTATTGAGATAAAATTTTTTTGAATTTTAACATTGCCTCTATAAATATCAATTATGTAAGAAATTGATAAAAGCGTATAAAATGATATACCTAAAGGTATGCGTGTGTTTATTGAAGTTATATCAAAGAGTAATAAACTACATATATCATGTACTAAAAATGAGTAGCATTTAAATAATAATAGTATAGATATATCAACTATTATAGTAAATATAAAAATTTTTTTTCTTATTGATTTATTTTCCTTATTTTTATCTATAAAAATTCCCATATAATAATTAAATACTGTTGTAAATAACATTAATAAAATATAGATTGGTTTTCCGAACGAATAAAATAATAAACTTGATATAAGCAAAATCAAGTTTTTGAATCTTTTTGGAAATATATAATATAAGATTAATGTTATAGGTAAAAATATAAAAATAAAAGATATGTTAGTAAAATTCATATAAAAAACCTCTTTTTCTATTGATTTTTAATTTGAAATAATTAATTATAAATTAGCTTGTTTTTTTAATTGTTCTAACCATGCAGGATAAAACAATGGTTTTAAATGAATACCGTCTTTTTCATATAATTCATCATTATTAAGAAATAGATTAGATGTATCAATAAAAGTTATATTTAATTCTGAACACATTTTTTTTAATTCTTTATTATATTTATTTATATTTTTATAAATTGAATTTTTATCTTTTACCTGTTCTTGAACAGGAAGTATAGAATTTATAAAAATTTCAGATTTAGGCAGTGATTTTTTCACTTCTATTACTAAATATTTATAATTTTTAATAAATTCATCTACATTATCTTTATAGATAATCATATCATTTAGGCCATATAACATAAAAACTTTTGAAGGTTTTGTATCTTTTAATATTTGGCATTTAGACTTTGAATTTACTAAATTTGATCCTTTTTTTGCGATAATAGAATTATAATTAAAAAAATTATAAACTGCTAATCCCTCCACTTGAGAATCTCCCATAATAACACATTTTTTGAATATATTATTATAATCTATTTTGTGAAAATCTTTATCTATACCATAATAGGAAATTTGAATTTTATTAATCTGTTTTTCTATTTCAGACAGATCACTTTTATTAAGATCGTTTATCATAGCTACATTTTTATTAATTTTTTTTGTTTCTTTTAATTTAACTTCCTTTGTTGAAGACTTAGTAGCAAAGGAGTATGTAGCAATAGCTGGTACAAATATTACACAAATCATAGAAAATGTTATTAAGAAGTTTTTCGAACCTTTTTTCATTTAACAACACCCCTTTAAAATAAAATATTTATGACTATATATTATATTAGGACAACATATCTATAATGATTAATAATAAAAAATAAAGGTTACAATATTTAAACCTTAAATTTAATGAATAATATAAGAATAGAACAATACTTATTCTTATATTAAAAATTTATAACTATAAATTTTTAATATATAGGTTTTATATAGCTAAATATGTTAAAATATTATATCGAAATAAATAATAATAGAGCGATCCATATTATGTTAATAAACGAAAATTAAAATATAGTAAGGAGAAATAATGGAAGATATAGTAACAGTAAAAAGAGCAATTAATGGAGACAGGCAGTCATTTGAAAATTTAATAGATAAATATTCTGATAGATTGTATAGAGAAGCTTATATAAGATGTAAGTATGAAGAAGATGTAAAAGAGATTATACAAGAAACAATTTATAAAGCTTATAAAAATATTCATACTTTAAATGATCCTAAGTATTTTAAAAGATGGATAAGTAAAATTCTTATAAATGAATGTAATGATTTTTTATGCAAGCACGGTATGATAGACCTAGAGCATAGTAAAAACTCTTATATAAAAGAGTTTATAATTGGGGATATGATAGATACTAAAATAAATTTATATAATGCAATAGATGAATTAGAAAATAAATATAAAGATGTAATAATCCTAAGATATATAGAAAGATTAAAGCTAGAAGAAATATCAAATATATTAGAAATTACTATTAATGAAATAAAAATTAATTTAAAAAAAGGAATACTGGATATGAAAAAATTATTAAAGGAGGTTGATGATATTGAACAAGAAAAAGAACAATAAAGATAATAATATAAGCATAAGAGAAATTGATAAATATATGGATGATTTTTATATAGATAAAAATAAAATAGAAAATATAAAGGCATCGAAAGACTTGAAATTATGGGTAAAAGAATCAATCGATCAAGCTCAATCAGATATAGAAGAAGAAAAAAGAATTAATCAAAGGAAAAATAAAATAGTAATAGGAATTATATTTTTGATTTCAAGTTCTTTTTTAATATATAGCCCTGAAATAGTTCATAAATTTTATCCGATTCAAGCTATATTAAAAGATTTAAATGATGTATTAAAAGTAGATGAAATAACATCAAAAATAGGGATAGATAAAATAATACCGAAGGCTATAGTTGAGGAAAAAGGCAAAATTAAGTTTGAGAAGGCTCCTAAATACAATATAGAAAATTTAAATTAAGTATCAAATTTAAATATAAATTAGAAAATAAATAGAATAAAACAACAAAAAAAGAAGCTTGAAAGCTTCTTTTTTTGAAATAAAAATATATATATTAATATTAAAAATAATAATTATATTCTATTTACATTTGCAGCTTGAGGACCTCTGTTTCCTTCAACTATTTCGAAGCTAACTTCTTGTCCTTCTTCTAAAGTTTTGAATCCGTCACCTTGTATAGCTGAGAAATGTACGAATACGTCATCTCCACCTTCTACAGATATGAATCCAAATCCTTTTTCGCTGTTAAACCATTTTACTATTCCGTTTTTCATGAGAAAAAACCTCCATATATTAAAAAAAATGCAAGCTTATTATCTAAGCTTGTTTATTAAGTATAACTTATATAAAAAATAAAATCAAGTACTAAGTTAATAATAAATGAAAAAAATTAAAATTTTTTCAAAATTTAGTAAAAATATAGTTATAAGAGATAAGTTAATTAACGATTTTAGTATTAAAAATAAAAATATATGTTTATAAATGATAGATTTTTATTTTGAATAAATACTTTATGAAAACACAATATATAGAAGAAGGATAGAAAAACATTCAATATATTGTGTTAAAAAAATAAAAATGGGTATAAAAAAATAGTATTACAAGATAAAGAATGGGAGCGTACAACTTTTATGAAAATAATAAAAAGGGATGGAAGCAAAGAGAATTTTGATAAAAATAAAATAATAAATGCTATATATAAGTCAACAATAAATAGCAAATATGGAATAGATGAAAAATTAGCAAAAAATATAGCTATTAAAATTGAAGATAGAGTACTGTCTTCAAATGAAAATATAAGTGTAGAAGAAATTCAAGATAATGTAGAATTACTACTTATGGAATCAAATAGAAAAGATGTTGCTAAAAAATATATATTATATAGAGAAAAAAGATCAGATATAAGAAAGTCCAAATGGCAAATGGACCAGTTACAAAAATCAATTTGGAACAATAAGTACCAATATAACCATGAAAACTTTAATGAATGGTTAGTAAGAGTTTCAGGAGCAAATAAAAAAATAGAAAAGTTAATAAGAGAAAGAAAATTTTTATTCGCAGGTAGAATATTAGCAAATAGAGGATTATCTAAAGATGGAATAAAAGTAACTTATTCAAACTGTTATGTTTTACAACCACCTAATGATAATATAGAATCAATATTTGATACAGCTAAGTATCTTGCGAGAACTTTCAGCTATGGTGGTGGAGTTGGAATTGATATATCTAACTTAAGACCTAGAGGTTCTAAGGTACACAACTCGGCTAAAACTACAACTGGAGCTGTTTCATTTATGGATCTTTATTCAATGACTACAGGTCTTATTGGACAAAGAGGAAGACGTGGGGCTTTAATGATATCTATGGATGTAAACCATCCAGATATAGAAGACTTTATAGATATAAAGACAGACTTAGATAAGGTTACGAAAGCTAATATTTCAGTAAGAATTAATGATAGATTTATGAATGCTGTTGAAAATAAAGAAACATATGAATGTAAATTTGAAATACAAGAAACAAAAGAAGTAATAACTAAAAAAGTTGATGCTTATAAGTTATTTATGAAGCTTATAAAGAATAATTGGGATTTTGCGGAGCCTGGTATATTGTTTTGGGACAATATAGAAAAAAATCATTTATTAAGTGAAGATAAAAACTTTAAATATGCAGGTGTAAATCCATGTGCAGAAGAACCACTTCCAGCAGGTGGGAGTTGCTTACTTGGTTCTATAAATTTAGCTGAATTTATAGTAGAGCCATTTACAGAAAATGCTATTTTTGATATTAAAAAATTTAGAGCGTGTGTATCTGATTGTGTAATAGGTTTAAATGAAGTATTAGAAGAAGGGTTACCATTACATCCATTAGGCATTCAAAAAGAAACAGTATCTAAGTATAGACAAATTGGACTAGGTGTTATGGGAATAGCTGATATGCTTATAAAATTAAATATAAGATATGGAAGTGAAAAATCTATAAAACTTTGTGAAAAACTATCAAAAATAATGTTAAACGAAGCAGTTAAACAATCTGCATTATTAGCTAAAGACTATGGAGTATATGAAATGTATAATGAAGAGGCTATAATGAAGTCAAGATTCTTTAAAGAAAATATTGACAAGGATACAGCTGATTTAGTAAAAACATATGGCATTAGAAACTCACAATTACTAACCATACCACCAACAGGTTCTATATCAACGATGTTAGGTATAAGTGGGGGAATAGAGCCGATGTTCAACTTATCATATATAAGGAAGACAGAAAGTTTGCACAATGAAGATGTATATTATAAAGTTTATACACCTATTGTAAAGGAGTATATGGATATAAATAGTATAGATAATGAGGAAGATTTATCTGACATTTTCGTAACAGCAATGAACCTAAAAGCAGAAGACAGAATCAAAATGCAAAAAGCATGGCAAAAACATATAGATGCTTCCATTTCATCTACAATAAATATACCATATGAATCAACAGTAGAAGATGTATATGATATATATATGGATGCATGGAAAAATAATTTGAAAGGAATAACTATATATAGAGATGGATGCCAAAGAGGCGGAGTACTTTTGAATGAAAAGCCTAAAAATACTAAAAAAGAAAATATGTATGAAGAAAAAAATATAGAAAATGAATTAGCTATAACTACTGAAGAAAATGAAGTTGAAAGTTTTGTATGTCCTGAATGTGGAAATGAATCGATAATTCCAACCGGCGGATGTGGGATATGCTTACAATGTGGATATAGTAAATGTAATTAAAAAAAATTAACATAAAACAAGCAAAATTAAAAAAAATTAACATAAAAAAGGATTTTATAGTGGAAATGTAGAAATATGTATTGATTTGTTATTAGGTTCAAAAGTGGGGGGATGCTTTATGTCAGAAATAATAAAAGACATATGTGAAAATTTTATGGCAGGACAAATCATTCGCTATAATAGATAATTCCATAAAATCTAAAAAAGATATTTACAGGAAGTAAAATAACTGTAAATATCTTTTTTATTTATTTTAATGGTTAATAGGCTTATTAAAAATTAGAAAGTATAAATTTTGCACTATAGCTATTTAGTAAATTCCTAATATTTTTTCGATGACTTAAAAATTTAGAATATAAGTCTTCTGAGGGCTTTGGATCTCCATAAACTCTCCAATATTTAGTTGATTGGAATTCATAATTACCGTATCCCATAAATCCAACTACATCTTTTAGTGGGTATCCTAAAAAAATACCTATCTCATCAGGAAACTCATCTGAATATAATTTTTCTATTAAATGATTTAAACAGCTATCTAAATCATTTGGACTTGGATAATCTAGGTATTTTAAAAAATTTTGAATTTTAACATTCTCTAGTTGGCTGCTCAAAGATGTTTTATTAATAAATAAAATTTTCAATCCTTTTTTTTCTTTATCAATTATTATAAAATCAATCTTTGAACAAAGTTTAAAGTGTTTTTTTATTTCAGATAATTTATATTCTTTATCGTTATCAAATACAGGTATAGATAATATTTCACAAGGCTTAGATCCCATAAGAACAGGACCTAATAGTTCTAGTAACCAATTTATATATGATGAATTTAATTTATTTTCGCATGCATAGCATTTCATAATGACAACTCCTTATTGAAAATGATTATTAATATTAATGTGATTATAATACAAATGACAATCAATATCAATAAGGGGATTAAAAAATGTAATAAAATTTTAAAATATACAAATAATAATATAGTAATTTACTTAATTTTATTTTATGTATACACATAAAATACATACAAAAATAGGAGGATGGCTATGAATTTAAAAAAAATCACAACGACAGGACTATCATTAGCATTAATACTTGGTATGACTGGGTGTACTAGCAAAACTAAAACTGTTGAAGAAAAAAAAGTAGAAACACCTACTACAGAAGAAACTAAAGTTGTAGATAAAGAATATCTAAATAAATATTCTAAAGTTTACGGAGATTACGAAACTGGACTTAAAGACTATCAAATGTATCTAACTCCAGAAAAAGTGACAGAATATTATACTACTAATGAATATCCAGGAAATGAAAAATATTTAGAAAATGTAAAAATGGCTTATAAAACAAGTAAAGAAAAAACACAAGCATTTGTAAATTCATTAAAAAATGATATAAAAACAGATGATACTAATATTAAAAAAATGAATGAGAGCTTAATAGCAGAAGGTGAAAAAACTATAGCTAATATAGATGCCAAATTAAAAAAACTAGATGAAATTCCAAAAGATGCAGTGTCAAAAACACAAGAAGAATATATAAAATTAGTTGATGAAAGTGTTAAAATTAAAGATGAAAGTAAAAGTGAATTTACAAAAATGATTGATGAAATGAATAAAAAATTAGGTATAAATGTAAATAACAATACAAATGAAAAAACGAAATAAAATATAAGTAGATGTTTAGTAAAATTATTTAATTTAAATATGTGTATACAACTAAAATTAACTATATCAAAACTTATAAATATTATTATGTTAAGCTTAAGAAATATACATTTAGTATATTTTTTAAGCTTTTTTAATAATTAAAATTAAATTATATATGTAAATTATTTATTTTTAACACTAGAAAATGACAAATTTTTTGAAAATAATTTGATATTATATGTATAACTAAATCAAAAAAGTGGGGAGGATTATGGAGACAAAAGTAATTAGCCAGGAAGATAAATTACTAAAGATTAAAATGTTTATTAAAGAATATAAGGTAATACTTTTTCTAAATTTAGTTTTTATAATAATTGCTATTTTAAATAAGTATTATTATTGTAAAGCAATCAACTTATTAAGAACTACATTACTTTGGATATTTTTATATACAGTATCATATGATGAGGAAGGGGTAGAGCAAAATACTTTACTTAAAATTTTAAAAATAAGTAGTTTAGCTATTATAGTTTTATCAGGTGTTGGATCTATATATGATATAGATTATAAATTTATTCCATTCAATATAACATTAACTATAATGAACTTATCTAACTTAATCTATATAATTAATAAAAATAGTAAAGTAATTGAAACTACAGTAGTTATATATGCAAGTATCATAGTTTTTACATTGATATTATATAGTTTTATAGACATGGTGTATGTTAATAAAATCATTGTGTCTATAAATATATGTATAAATATTTTGACTTTATTTATATATAGAAGTAAGCAAATCAAATATAAAGATATGATAAAAAATTTATCTTATATTAATTTTATTTTAAATATTATTGTGCTGATTTTTATATTTATAAATAAAATTGAAATTAAAGAAAATTTAGGATATTTAGTTATGATAATATTATTTAACCACACATATTATGGATATAATTATATAATTAAAAATATAATAAAAAATCCATATTTTGAGCTAGAATTAAAAAATAAAAAACTAAATGCTAGTTCAGAAAGATTAAAAAAACTAAATACAATTATTAGTAAAGATGTAACAATTCAAAATAAGATTAAAGAATTCATACTTGAAAGACAAGCATTATTAGAACAAGCACTAGATACTATTCCAAGTGCATGGATGATTACTGACTATAAATTCAATATAATTTATAGAAATAACAAATGCAAAAGATTATTTAAAAATGATGTAAATAACTTTTTAAATATTGAATGTATACTAGAGAATGATAGTATAACTAAAGGTCTACAAAATATTGAAGTAAATAAAAATATATTAGAGACTATAGTATATGTAGAAAACAAACAATATGTATTAAATATAACAAATAATGATATTGATTTTACTTATTTAATAAGTTTTATAGATATTACTAGCGAATTAGATATGGAAAAAGAATTAAGAGATAAAAGAGAAGAATATGAAAGTATAGTGGAGGGGATTCCTTGCCCTATAATGATAAGGAATGTAAAAGCAAATGTAAAAGAAGCCAATTTGCAGAGCATAAATAAAGCTTTTGAAGAATTTTTTGGATATAATTCAAGTGATATAAATGGAATAGAATTAGTTAAATATTATGATATGTTTGACATAAATATCTACGATAATAAAAATTATAGAAAAGTAAATTTATCTCACGAAGAACAAATTAATTTTATACATGAGAATAGTAATTCTAGTTTTATTATGAACTGTACTATGAAAGATAAATACCAAAATGAACATAACTTAGAAGTGCATATAAATAATTATAACGAAGGATTAGAAGAATTAAAATTATTAACTTTTATAGATAAAAGTAAGGAGATTAATATATATCAACAAATAAATAAACAAAATCAGCTATATCATAAAATATTGAATAATATACCCGATGGTATAATTGTAGAGGCATTAGGCAGTGGAGAAATAATTTATGCAAATCAGAAATTTAAAGAAATTTTTGGTATAGAAAATGATAGTGATGGAATCTGGGTTCAAAAATACAGAGATAGATTAGAAACAAAACATTTATATAACTTACAAGCTGGAAACAAGAATAAAACAATTTATATTGTCAATGAAAATAAAAATATAAAAGAAGTAAAATTCTATTCAAAAATTTGGATTTTAGATAATCTAAAACATAGGCTTAGAATAGTTAAAGATTTAGATGAAAAAAGAGAAGCAGAACGAATGAAGGAGATATTGACAAAACAAAGAGAATACGACAAAATGAAAATGGAATTTTATGCAAATATATCTCATGAATTAAAGACGCCATTAAATAATATATATAGCTCAACTCAGTTAGTAGAAACATTACATAGTTGTAATAAAATAAAAGATCAAAAGGGAGAGATTAATTCACATGTAAAAATAGTAAAACAAAATATGTTTAGATTAATGAGATTGATTGATAATATAATTAATATATCTCAAGTTAAATCAGAAATATATAAAATAAATAAAGTTAATTTTGATATTGTATATTTAATAGAAGAGATAGTTTTATCAATTAACCCATATGCAAGATCAAGAGGAATAAATTTGATTTTTGATACAAATGAAGAATGTTTATTAGTTGGATTGGATCCTGAAGCTATAGAAAGAATTGTTCTTAATGTTTTATCAAATGCAATAAAATTTACTCCGAGTGGAGGAGAAATATTTGTAAGTATTTATAAGCTAGAAGATAAAGTACAAATAACTATAAAAGATAGTGGCGTAGGTATAGAAGAAGATAAGCTAATTGATATCTTTGAAAAGTTTAAACAAATAGAAAATGGTAATATAAATAATGAATTTGGCAGTGGAATAGGACTGTATTTATCTAAATCTTTAGTTGAAATTCAAGATGGAAGTATAGATTTAAAGAGTAAAGTAAATAAAGGAACTAAAGTTACAGTAGAATTTCCTATAAAAGAAGTTATAGAGGATGATGAGGAGATTATTGAATATGGAGGTAACATTGAAAAATTTAAAATAGAGTTTTTTGATATTTATAAGTAAATATTTAAATTGAAACAGTAAAGCTTTTAATGATTTTATAACAAAATTATTAAAAGCTTTTTTAATTTTAATATAATAAATTAGGTTTTTGTAAAATTCAACAAAAAATAATAAAAAATAAAATTAATATATATATGATGCACTCAAGTAGTTTCAATGTGTCTGTAGATAAACAAAGAAAAATCAACAACAAAAAATGATAAAATAAAAAATTTGATATAGTTTGTAGAAGGATATTTTGAAAGGATATAGAATAAATTAATTAAATGAAATTAATTAAAATGGATTAATTATTTAGGTGAATTTAGCATAAATATTAAATAAGTAACTTAAAATATTAATAATAACATTGAAAAATAGAGACCTAATGCTAAAGTGTAAAAAATTATATGGATAAGTCAATATTAATATATTGTCGAAATAAATAAAAAAGGGGTGTGGTATTTGAATGAGTAAATTAAAAATAACAGAAACTGCATTAAGAGATGGTCACCAATCTTTAATTGCAACAAGGTTAAAAACGGATGAAATAATACCTATACTTGAGACTATGGATGATGTAGGATATCATGCATTAGAAGTTTGGGGTGGAGCAACATTTGATGCATGCATACGTTTTCTTAATGAGGATCCTTGGGAAAGATTGAGACTTATAAGAAAACATATAAAAAAAACAAAATTACAAATGCTTTTAAGAGGTCAAAATTTACTTGGTTATAGAAACTATGCCGATGATACAGTAGATAAATTTGTAGAGCTATCAATAAAAAATGGTATAGACATTATAAGAGTATTTGATGCATTAAATGATGTAAGGAACTTAGAGGCTTCAATGAATGCCATTAAAAAATATAATGGTCATTGTCAATGTGCAATATCTTATACTACAAGTGAAGTCCATACTACAAAATATTATTTAGATTTAATTAAAACAATGGAGAATATGGGTGCTGATTCTATATGTATAAAAGATATGGCAGGAGTTTTAACTCCATATAATGCATATGAATTAGTGAAAAAAATTAAAGAAATGACTACCTTACCGATAGAGTTACATACTCATTGTACTAGTGGTATAGCAGATATGATATATATGAAAGCTGTAGAAGCTGGAGTAGATATAATTGACACTGCAATATCACCATTTAGTGGGGGAACTTCACAGCCTCCTACAGAATCATTAGCTGTTACATTTTCTGAAATGGATAGAAATCCAGGTCTTGATATGGAAAAGCTTTTGAAAGTAGCAGAGCACTTTAAGCCTATAAGAGATAAGTATATGAGTGAGGGAATATTAAACCCTAAAGTTTTGTTAACAGATCCTCAAACTTTAAAATATCAAGTTCCAGGGGGAATGCTTTCTAACTTACTATCTCAGCTAAAGCAACAAAATGCAGTTGATAAATATGAAGAAGTTTTAAAAGAAGTTCCAAGAGTCAGAGCTGATTTAGGATATCCGCCATTGGTTACTCCGATGAGCCAAATGGTTGGAACACAATCATTATTTAATGTATTAAGTGGTGAAAGATATAAATTAATACCTAAGGAAATAAAAGACTATGTAAGAGGGAATTATGGTAAATCACCAGCTCCAATTAGTGAAGAGATAAGAAAGAAAATTATAGGAGATGAAGAAGTAATAACTGTTAGACCAGCAGACTTGATAAAACCTGAATTTGAAACAATAAAAGAAGAAGCTAGTGAATTAGCTAAATGTGATGAAGAGGTACTAATGTATGCTTTATTCCCACAAGTAGCACCTAAGTTTTTAGAAGAAAAATATGCTATAAAAAGGGAAGAAAAAGAAGATGAAGTTATGCATATAACCGTAACTATGTAGAAAGTAGGTGATAATATGGATGGAAAAATAAGTATAATGCAAGGTCTTTATGTTACAGTAATTAGTATGGGAATGGTTTTCATAATTTTATTTTTAATATCATTTATACTTGGTTCTTTTAAAAATTTATTTAAAGATAAGGGTAAATATGTAAACAAAGAAGATCACCATAAAGAACTTGCTTTGACAGATGAAGAAGATGAAGACGAAAAGGTGGTAGTAGCGTTAGCAGCATCAATAATGGCAGGGCAAGGAAAAATTAATCCAAATCTTAATATAAAAAGCATTACAAGGATTAAATAAATTTGTGAAATTTAAGAAATTATAATTATTATATGAAAATAATTAGGTACTGTGATAAAAAAAATTTAATTTATATTCATAAATTTTAATGTTAAGTAGTATAAAGATAGTGGGTAAAATTTAATATATACTTAACCAAGTAAAAATATGATATGTCCACTAAATATATATTACTAATTAAAAAATATAGGATAGGTTTGTAATTATATAAAAAAAATAAAATTTAAATAAAGTTTATAATTTAGATAAAATAATATAAATGTAAAGGAGATTTAAAAGATGAATGCTAAAAAATATCATATAACATTAAATGGGAAAGTATATGAAGTAGAGATAGAAGAAGTTATAGAAGGCGTAAATGACAAAAACATAGAACAAAAATCACAACCACAAAAAACAGTAGCTAAACCTAATGTTAATTCAACTGGAGAGAGTATAACAGCTCCTATGCCAGGAACAATAGTAAATGTATTAGTGAAACCTGGTCAATCTGTAAAAAAAGGCCAAGTAGTAGCAGTTCTTGAAGCGATGAAAATGGAAAATGAAATAGTTGCTCCAGTAGATGGAAAAGTAGAAGCTGTAAATGTGGATAAAGGACAAAATGTAAGTCTAGGAGATAATTTGCTAGAAATAGCTTAATTAATTTTTGGGGGAGTTTAAAATGGGTGATATAATAACTAAGTTTATTACTGAATCTGGCTTTGCAATGATAACTTATAAAGAACTTATAATGATAGGTATTGCGTGTATATTTTTATATTTAGCTATTAAAAAGGGATATGAGCCATATTTATTAATACCTATATCAGTAGGTATGTTGCTTGCAAATATGCCAGGAGCAGATTTGATGAAATCTGCAACACAAGATAGTACAGGTGGACTATTCTATTATTTATACCAAGGTGTTAAATTAGGTGTATTCCCACCACTAATATTTTTATGTATAGGGGCTAGCACGGACTTTGGGCCGCTTATAGCCAATCCTAAGACTTTATTACTTGGAGCTGCAGCACAATTTGGTATATTCTTTGCATTCTTAGGAGCTATATTCTTAGGATTTACAGGACCTGAAGCTGCATCTATAGGTATAATTGGAGGCGCAGATGGACCAACAGCAATACAATTAACATCTAAGTTAGCACCACATCTTTTAGGACCGATAGCATTAGCTGCTTATTCGTATATGGCATTAGTTCCGGTTATACAGCCACCAATAATAAGAGCATTGACAACAGAAAAAGAACGTAATATAAAAATGGAGCAGCTAAGACCTGTTTCAAAAAAAGAAAAAATAATATTTCCAATAGTAGTTATGGTATTAGTTATAGGTTTACTTCCAACAGCAGCACCACTTATAGGAATGCTTATGTTCGGGAATTTATTAAAAGAGTCAGAAAGGGTACCGAAACTAGTTGAAACTGCACAAAATTCATTAATGTATATAATTACAATAATGTTAGGACTTACAGTTGGGGCAACAGCTAATGCGGATACATTCTTATCAACAAAAACATTAGGAATAACTGCAATGGGTCTTTTAGCATTTGCAGTAGGAACAGCATCAGGAGTACTATTTGGTAAAATAATGTGTAAGGTTACAAAAGGAAAAGTAAATCCTATGATAGGTGCAGCAGGGGTATCAGCAGTTCCTATGGCTGCTAGAGTTGTACAAAAAGTAGGGCAAGAAGAAAATCCTTCAAACTTCTTACTAATGCATGCTATGGGACCTAATGTAGCTGGTGTTATAGGATCGGCAGTAGTAGCTGGGATACTTCTTAAATTCTTTGCATAAATTAAATACATAAAAAATAGAGCTATTTTATAAAATAGCTCTATTTTTTATAAAAAACAAATAAAAACTTTAAAATTAATAATATAAACAAAATAATAAAGGAAAACGTAATTGTATATATTAATTTATGAAAATTAATTGTATAATATATTTAAATTGAAATGGTAATATGAGTTTACATAATTTAAATTAACTAGTTAAAACAATGAAGATTTAAAATTAATTTAGATGCATTTATATTTAAATAAAATATATCTAAAGGGGGAGACAAAATGTATAGTTTTAAAAATGATTATAGCGAAGGTGCACATCCTAGAATATTAGAAAAAATAGTAACCACTAATTTAGAACAGTGTGAAGGTTATGGAGAAGATATATATTGTATAGAAGCTAGAAATTTAATAAAGAAAAAATTAGAAAATGATAATGTAGATATACATTTCATATCAGGGGGAACTCATACAAATTTAATAGCCATAGCATCTTTTCTAAGACCTCATGAGGCTTGTGTAGCAGCAAATACAGGCCATATATTTGCAAATGAAACAGGTGCTATAGAATGTACAGGGCATAAGGTAATAGCTATGAACTCTAATGATGGAAAACTTAAAAAGCATCATGTATTAGAAGCTATTAAAGCTCATGCTAATGAACATGTAGTAAAACCAAAGCTTGTTTACATATCAAATTCTACAGAAATAGGTACTATATACACTAAAAAAGAATTAAAAGAATTAAGAGAGGTTTGTGATGAAAATAATTTATTATTATTTATGGATGGTGCAAGATTGGGATCAGCTCTTTGTTCAGAAGGAAATGATTTAAGCTTAAACCACATATCAAATCTTGTAGATGCTTTTTATATTGGGGGAACAAAAAATGGAGCATTGATAGGTGAAGCATTAGTAATTTGTAAAGATTCTTTGAAAGAAGATTTTAGATATCACTTAAAACAAAGAGGAGCAATGCTTGCAAAAGGAAGACTTTTAGGAATACAATTTGTTGAGTTATTTAAAGATGATTTATTTTTAGAGATAGGACAATATGCAAATGGTATGGCAAATATATTAAGAAATGGTATAAGTGAGCTAGGATACAGTTATTTAGTAAATTCACCTTCTAATCAAATTTTTCCAATATTCCCAAACAAGATTATAGATAAATTGAAAGAAAACTATTCATTTACAATATGGAAAAATATAGATGATGAAAATACTTGTATAAGATTGGTTGCTTCATGGGCAACAAAAAAAGATAGGGCAATAAAATTTGTAGAAGATTTAAGATGTATATCTAAAAATTAAAATAGGAATTATTAAAAATAATATTTTTTGAAAGTCATATTTTATTATAATAAAATATGACTTTTTTTATAAAAGGTTAAAGTTGATTATATGAATTATGATATTCATAGATATAAAAAATTATAGGTACTAAGGAGAATAAATGTAAAAAAACTAAATAATAAAATAATTATTGCTGGGTTATTATTTTTACTTATACCAGTAGGCTTATTAGGCTTTATAATATATAAATCACAAGATAAAGAAAATCTTACTAAAAATATAGAAAATATAGATGATCGATTAAAAAATGAAAAACATATAAATATAGCTTTATTTGGTCTTGATAAAAGAAATGAAGATGAAAAATCAAGATCAGATTCTATAATGATAGCTAGTACAGACTTAGAGAAAAAACTATTAACTTAGTTTCACTATTAAGAGACACATTAGTCGAAATAGAAGGGTATGGAAAAGATAAATTAAATCATGCTATTTTAGTAACTGCTACGTAAATATATATGGTTTGAGTAGGCTAAGTTGCGTAAATCTCAGAACTTGCAACATTTTTTATATAATTTCTAAATGGTATCCAATAGTTTGGGGTATTTTTATCACTTGTCAATTCATCATGAACTATTATATCTTTCCTATAGTGTAAACTTTTATATTGGAATTCGATAGATTCGAAGATTTAGGCAACGATATATTTTGAATAGCTTCAATACAAGGCAATATTTGGACACATTCGATGGCAATTATTTAATAGCCATTTTTTTAAACCTCAAGCAAATAAGTACTATATGCTCTATGAAAATTAGGTACCTGAGAGCATATAAAATTAAAAATAAACTGTGAACATTTACAATTGTTAGAAAAATATAGTCTAATTGATTTTATATAAAAAGAGTATTAGACTTTACTAAGTAGGTAAAAACTATTATATAGTTAATGTAATTTAACTAAGGATAACATTTTAATAAAATAAATTTACAATAACAAATATAAGTAATAATATACATATAAAAAGAGAGGGAGTAAAAATGAAAAAAACAAAAAACATTATAGTATTAGGATTAGCATCATTACTTATAATGAGTTCATTAGTAGGATGTTCAACAACTAAAGAGATTTCAGAACAAAACAACGAATCACAAATAAAGGTAGGACAAGTAATTACTAAAAAGCCAAAGTATGTGTTTTTATTTATAGGGGATGGAATGTCGCACACACAAGTGAATGCAGCCCAAGTATATAATGGAACTATAAAGAATAAAGATAAGGTTAAATTAGAAAAATTAGGATTTACGCAATTTCCTGTTATAGGAAATGCAACAACTCAAAATGCAACATCATTTATAACAGACTCAGCAGCGGCAGCAACGTCTATAGCAGGTGGTGTTAAAACTCAAAGTGGGGTTATAGGATTAGCATCAGATAAAAAAACTAAAACAGAAACTATTGCAGAAAAATTAAAAAAAGAAGGTTATAAAGTAGGTGTTGTAAGTAGCGTAGCATTAAATCATGCGACACCAGCGGCTTTTTATGCTCACACAAAGTCGAGAGGAAATTATTATGATATAGCACAGCAAATGGCTAATAGTAACTTTGATTATTTCGCAGGGGGAGCATTATTAAATTCTAAAGGATTAGATAAAAAGCAAAAAGATACATTTGATATATTAAAAGAAAAAGGATATAAAATTACAAATGATAAAGATGAAATAATGTCTTTAAATAGTGAATCAGGCAAGGTATATGCTATAAATCCACAGATACAAGACTCTTTTGCTATGGAATATAGCATAGATTCAGATAAAGATTCAATTATGTTAAATAATTTTGTTAAAAAAGGTATAGACGTACTTGATAATGAAAAAGGATTTTTTATGATGGTAGAATCAGGAAAAATTGACTGGGCAGGACATGCAAATGATGCTATGACAAACATAAGTGATGTGTCAGAATTAGATAAAGCTGTTAGTGAAGCTGTAAAATTTGCAAATAAGCACTCTGATGAAACTTTAATATTAGTTACAGGCGATCATGAAACAGGTGGAATGTCTATAGGACAAGCAACAACTGGATATGATACTGCATTTGATATACTAGAAAATCAAAAAATATCTTATGTAGAATTTAATGAATTGTTAAATAAGTATAAAGAGAAAACTAAAGAAAAAGATGCTAAATTAGAAGATTTATTACCTATAATAAAAGAAAATTTTGGTCTTATTACTAAAGATGATAAAGATGTAGCAAAGAAAGATAATAAAAATTTAGTTGTTTCTGATCATGAATATAAAAAGTTACAAGATGCTTTTAAAGAAACGATGAAAGAAAAAGACAAAAGAAAAGAAGATGAAGTGATATACGGTAATTACGAACCATTATCAGTAACACTGACTCATATAATGAATAATAAAGCAGGTATAGGATGGACATCATATTCTCATACAGGTGTTCCTGTACCAGTATACGCTATGGGAGCATCTAGTGAAGTATTTAATGGATCGTATGATAATACAGATATATTTAAAAAATTAGTTGAAGTATGTGGTTTAAAATAAAATATTTAGGAGGAAAAGTTGAGTAAAAAAATACATTTAAAAAGTAAAAAATCATTAATAAAAAATAAAGATTTTATATTCTCTATTATTTGTATAATTGGGATAATAGTATTATTATTAATTCCAACTGGTTTTGAAAAACAACTATATATAAACTCTCAAAGTGTAAAAGCTAAAGTTATTAGTGTGGATAACTCTAATATTTATAAAGTTGGTTTGATAAAACAAGGTGAGCAAATATGTAAAATAAAAATACTTAATGGAGAATTAAAGAATAAAGAAATTGAAGGAATAAATTTATTAAGTGGAAAGTTAGAAGAGGACAAGATATTTAAAGTAGGAGAGAAAGCTTTTGTACTTATAGAACAAAGCAAAGAAGGTGAAATTTTATTTGCAAATATGATAGATCATTATAGGATAGATTCGGAAATCTTTCTAGTAGCATTGTTTGTTGTTTCATTATTAATATTTTCTGGTATAACAGGTATTAGAACAATAATATCATTTGCATTTACATTAACTTGCATATTAAAATTATTTATACCAATGCTATTGAAAGGGTATCAGCCTATATTTCTAGCTTTATTTATAGGAGGAATTATTTCTATAATTACATTAATATTAGTTGCTGGATTTACTAAAAAAGCTTATTGTGCAATATTTTCTAGTATGTTAACATCTCTCTTAACGTGTATATTAGCGATAGTATTTGGAAAAATGTTTAATATACATGGATCAGTTATGCAGTGGTCAGAATCACTTTTGTATGCAGGATACCAAAATATTAATTTAACGCTTATATATCAAGCTGGAATTTATTTGTCTTGCTCTGGTGCAATTTTAGATTTAGCTATAGATATATCAGCTGCAATTGAAGAATTAGTAGATAAAAAACCAGATATATCTAAAAAAGAAATATTACTTTCAGGAATTAATATTGGTAAATCTATAGTGGGTTCTCAAACAACAACATTGCTACTAGCATATATGGGAAGTTTTATAGCGGTTATGATGGTTTATATGGCTCAAGGTACACCTTTACTCAGTATACTAAATACAAAATTTATATCTTCAGAAATTTTGCATACTTTTGTAGGATGTATAGGTCTTGTTATAGTTTCACCACTTACTTCAATTATATGTAGTTATGTTTATACAAAGCATAAAGATATAAATTTTAAAACAATAGAGTAGATAGATTGATAAAAGGCTACCTCAAAATTATAAATTGATTATGGAGGTAGTCTTTTGCTTAATTTTATACTATATAAAGTTAAAAAAGATGTTATTTAAAATAAGAATTATATAAAACTACATTAAATGGTATACTTAAATACAAATACTAAAATAATTTTTCGTATAAAGAGAGGTATAAAATTGAACAGAGGATTTTTTAATCAAGACGGGATAAATGTAGCAAAACAAATACTTGGTAAATACTTAATAAGAAAGTACGAAGGTAAAACAATAGTAACAAAAATAGTAGAAACTGAAAGTTATATGGGGATTACAGACAAAGGAGCACATGTATATGGTGATAAAAAAACTGAAAGAACAAAGCCATTATATTTGGAAGGCGGACACATATATGTTTATTTAATATATGGAATGTATTATTGCTTAAACGTATCTGCTAATAATGAAGATATACCTGAATGTGTTTTAATAAGGGCAGTAGAGCCTATAACTAATTTAGATGATATAGCATTCAATAGATTCAAAAAGGAATATGAACAACTATCAAATTATCAAAAAAAGAATATAACAAATGGTCCAGGAAAACTTTGCATGGCTTTAAATATAAATAAAACATTAAATAGCAAAAGTATTTTAGGTGATGAATTGTATATAAGTGATTTTTATTATGAAGGAAATAAAAAAATACATAGTGATAGTAACTTCGAAATAGAAAAAGGAAAAAGGATAAACATAGACTATGCAGAAGAAGCAAAAGATTATTTATGGAGATTTTTTATAAAAAATAATAAACATGTATCGGTAAATAAAAAATAAATAAGTTAAGTGTATATGAAGAAAAACTCAAATTATAAATAATTTTAAATAGTATCTTTTTATGATAAAATAGTATAGAAAATACAAGTTAAGGAGTATGTTATGAGTAGTAAATTAAAAAAAGAGATTTTTGAGTGGGTAAAAACTATAGCTGTAGCATTAGTATTAGCAGCAATAATAACTTCAGTAGTAGCACCTACTATAGTAAGCGGAGAGTCTATGTATCCTACTTTAAAGGATAAAGATTATTTATTTGTAAATAAACTATCATATAAGACAAAGGATCCAAAAAGAGGAGATATAATCGTATTTAAAACAGACTTAGTTGATTATGAAAGTGGAAAGAAAAAGGACTTAGTAAAAAGAGTTATAGCATTACCAGGAGAACACTTAGTTATAAAAAACAACCAAGTTATAATAGATGGAAAAGTATTGAAAGAAGACTATATACATGATGCATACACAGACGGATATATAGATATAATAGTCCCAGAAAATCATATATTTGCTATGGGAGATAATAGACCTAACAGTGGAGATAGTAGACAGGCAAATTTAGGTCCTATAAATGAAGATGAAATCATAGGAAAAGTTATGATAAGATTATATCCATTTAATACGATAGGAACAGTTAAATAAAAAAAAAGTCACCAAAATAATTTGGTGACTTTTTTTTTATTGTGCACCAATTATCACATTAAAAGTATATATTGTAATATAAAGTATTAATTCAATACCCTTATCTAATTATGAAGGAGACATATATATGTTAAATGACAAATCAATACTAATTACAGGTGGAACAGGTTCATTTGGAAAAGATTTTACTAAAAATATTCTAAATGATTATAATATAAAACGAATAGTTATATTTTCAAGAGATGAGTTTAAACAAGATTTATTTAAAAAAGAATTGTCATTGATGTTTCCTGATAAAATTCATAAAGTAAGGTTTTTTATAGGAGATGTCAGAGATAAGGATAGATTGTATAGAGCTTTTACAGGAATAGACTATGTAATTCATGCTGCGGCTATGAAGCAGGTACCTGCATGTGAGTATAATCCATTTGAAGCTATAAAAACAAACATTCACGGAGCACAGAATATAATTGATGCAGCTATAGATAAAAATGTAAAAAAAGTAATAGCCCTTTCAACAGATAAAGCAGTTAACCCTATAAATTTATATGGTGGAACTAAATTAGTTTCTGATAAATTATTTATATCTGCAAATGCATATTCAGGAGGAACTGGAACAAGATTTTCTGTTGTTAGATATGGAAATGTAGCAGGTAGTAGAGGATCAGTAATTCCATTTTTTAAAAGCTTAATAGAACAAGGCTATAGAGAACTTCCAATTACAGATTTAAATATGACTAGATTTTGGATAAGTTTGGAAGAAGGGATTGAATTAGTGTTGAAAGCTTTAAAAGAATCAAAAGGGGGAGAAACCTATATATCAAAAATACCTTCTTTTAAAATTACTGATTTAGGAAAGGCAATGCTTTCAACATGTACACTAAAAGAAGTTGGAATAAGAGAAGGTGAGAAGTTACATGAAGTAATGATAACAAAAGATGACTCAAGAACTACTTATGAATATGAAAATCACTATATTATTTATCCAAACTTAGAATGGTGGAATAAGTCACAATTTTTTTTAGAAGGAGGAAAGCTTATAGAAAATGGATTTGAATATAGCTCAAACAGTAATAATCAATGGTTATATGAAAATGATTTAAGAGAAAAAATTAAAAATATAGGATTATAAGAAATTAAAAAATAAGGAGTTTTTATATGGAAGAAAAATTAGCTATATATGGAGGTAATCCAACTAGAAAAAATTATTTATCTTATGGAAAGCAAAAAATTGATGAAGACGATATGAAAGAAGTTATAAAAGTATTAAAATCTGACTATTTAACTACAGGACCAAAGGTATGTGAATTTGAGGAAAAGATATCAGAATATGTAAATTCAAAATATGCAGTAGCGTTTTCTAGTGGAACAGCAGCTCTTCATGCAGCATGTTATGCAGCTGGTATAAAAGAAGGTGATGAAGTAATAACATCTCCAATAACATTTGCAGCATCAGCAAATTGTATATTATATTGTAATGCAATACCAGTTTTTGCAGATATAAACTCTGAGACTTATAACATAGATCCTGAGGATATAGAAAAAAAAATAACATGTAATACTAAAGCAATAATACCTGTGGATTTTACAGGACAAAGTGTAGAGTTAGATGCTATAAAAGAAATTGCAAGGAAAAATAAACTTATAGTAATTGAAGATGCAGCACATGCTATAGGGACAAAATACAAGGGTAAATGCATAGGTAGTATATCAGATATGACAGTATTTAGTTTTCATCCTGTAAAGACTATAACAACTGGTGAAGGAGGAATGGTAACTACTAATAATGAAGAATTTTACAAAAAGTTAATTCTATTTAGAACTCATGGAATAACAAAGGATAAAGACTTGTTAATTAGTAAGGAAGAGGGCCCATGGTATTACGAGCAAATAGACTTAGGATATAACTATAGAATAACAGACATACAATGCGGCTTAGGAATCAGCCAGCTAAATAAAGTTAATGAATTTATAAAAAAGAGAAAAGAGATTGTAAAAATTTATAATGAAGAACTTTTAAAAATAGATGGGATAATTATTCAAAAAGAAGAAAAATTCTCAGATACGAGTAGACATTTATATATAATAAAACTTGAGTTAGAAAAATTTAAAGTTGGAAGAAAAGAAATATTTGAAGCATTACTTGCTGAAAATATAGGAGTTAATGTACATTATTTACCTGTGTACCTTCACCCTTATTATAAAAACTTAGGATACAATAAAGGTTTATGCCCTAGAGCTGAGGATTTATACAAAGCTATAATCACATTGCCGCTTCATATAAATATGACGAAAGAAGATGTTAAAGATGTTATAAGAGCCTTAAATAAAGTATTAGGATATTATAAAATATAAAATGAAAAATAAAAAAGTAGTGGCAATTATTCAAGCTCGTGTGGGGTCGACTAGGTTACCTAAGAAAGTTTTAAAACTATTGAAGGGGGAAACTGTTATAAGTCATGTTGTACAGAGGGTAAGACAGTGCAAATGTATAGATGGAATAGTAATAGCAACATCACTATTAGATAAAGACCTAGAAATAGTCGAAGAAGCTAAAAATATAGGGGTCTCATATTTTAGAGGTAGTGAACAAGATGTTCTAAATAGATACTACGAAGCATCTGAGCTAATAAATGCAGATATTATAGTAAGAATAACGTCAGATTGCCCTCTTATAGATCCGATTGTAGTTGATGAGATAGTAAAATTTTATATAAATAATAATTATAATATTGTGACGAATGCTCCAGCCGATTTAACAAAGAGGACATATCCTAGAGGCTTAGATACAGAAATTTTTTCTTTTGAAGTTTTAAAAATAGCTAACCTGTATGCAAGTAAGAAATACCAAAGAGAGCATGTGACACCATATATTTATGAAAATACAGATAAAATATATTATTATATAAACAAAAAAGACTATTCAAAGTATAGATGGACACTAGATACAGAAGAAGATTTTATATTAATAAGTAAAATATATGATTATTTTTATAAAGGAGAGCATAATTTTTATTTGGATGAAATAGTAAAATATATGGAAAATAATCCTGATTTATACAAAATAAATAAATGTATAGCTCAAAAGGAAATTAATAAGGAGGAAAAATAGTGATTAGTTTAAGAGAAGCTAATTATAGAGATTTTAATTTACTATTTAATTGGACTAACGATGAGCAAGTAAGAAAAAACTCATTTAATAAAGAAAAAATAGATTTAGAAATTCATAAAATGTGGTTTAATAATAAGCTAAAAGATAAAAATACAAAAATTTATATAATAATAAATGATGAAATAGAAGTTGGAGTCATAAGACTTTCTAAAGAAAATAATGAATATTTAATAAGTTACAGTGTAGACAGCAACTATAGGGGAAGAGGAATAGGAACAAAAGCCATTTTATATTTAAATGATATTATGAAAGGTAAAAAATTAGTAGGCTTAGTAAAGCATGAAAATATTATATCATCTAAAGTATTTGAAAAGGCAGGATATAATAAAATTATATACAATGATTATATAAAATTTGTATATCAAAGTTAGGTGATTATGTGGAGTTGATAGCAATAAGAGCTGATGGTAGTTTTGAAAAGGGAATGGGTCATATAATTAGGTGCATATCATTGGCTAAAGAATTTAGAAATAAAAATATAGTTCCTATTTTTGTAATAAAGGAGGATAAAATCACAGAAGAAGTATTAAAAACAAATAAAATAGATTATATAACTTTAAAATCAGGTAACTTAGAAAATGAAATAAAAGAGATAGAAAATATTTTTAAATATATTAATCCCAAATATACATTGACAGATTCTTATTGGATGAGCGAAAAATATTTAATAAAACTAAAATATATTTCGAATATTTTGATATCTGTAGATGATAATAATTTATATAATTATCCTAGTGATATTATAATAAATTATAATCTTCATTCTAAAGACTTAAATTACAAATTAAAAAATAGCAAATCTAAAATACTGCTAGGATGCAAATACTGTATGCTTAGAAGTGAATTCCAAGAAAAAATTCCTATAAATATAAATAATATTGTGAGAAAAATTTTGATTATTATGGGAGGAACTGATATAAATAGTTTTTCAAGTGTAGCCCTAGATAGCCTTTTAAAAATTGATATGAATCTAAAAATAGATGTAATAGTAGCTAACTCTTATAAGTGTGTAACTGCATTGAGAGAAATACAAAGTAAAAATAATAATGTAAATTTAATATTTAATCCTAATAATGTTGCAGATGTTATGAAAAATTGCGATTTAGCAATCTCAGCAGGAGGAACAACTATTTATGAGCTAGGTTGCTTAGGAATACCAACTATATTAGTTCCTCAAGTTGACAATCAGATAAATTCAGCGAAAAAAGCAAATGATCTAGGTATGATGATAAATTTAGGTAAATATAATTGTGTTAATTTATATGAGCTAAATGATACAATTATTATGTTATCAAATAACAAAAAAATCAGACAAAATATGCACAATATTTGTTTACAATATGTTGATAAAAATGGAAATAAAAATATTGTAAATGAAATTATAGAATATAAAATTAGTAGGAGCGCTGTATATGAAAATTGAAAATTTTACAATTGATAATAATTCTTCATGTTTTATAATAGCAGAGCTATCAGCAAATCATGGTCATGATATAGAAATAGCAAAAAAAACAATAAAATCAGCAAAAGAATGTGGAGCAAATGCAATAAAATTACAGACATATACTCCAGATACAATGACTATTGATTGTAACAATGAGTATTTCAAAATAAAGAAAGGAACTTTATGGGATGGTAAAACACTTTATAATTTATACAAAGAAGCATATACACCTTGGATTTGGCAAAGAGAATTAAAAGAATATGCTGAAGGTTTAGGATTGATATGCTTTTCAACCCCATTTGATAAAAGTGCCGTAGATTTTTTAGAATCACTAAGTGTAGGAGCATATAAAATCGCATCATTTGAAATAACGGATATACCTCTTATAAGATATGCTGCATCTAAGAAAAAGCCAATGATAATATCTACAGGTATAGCAACACTAGAAGAAATAGAAGATGTAATTTACGCTTGTAAAGATGAGGGAAATAGTAAAATAATCCTATTAAAGTGTACATCTGAATACCCTGCAAAAGCAGAAGATGCAAATCTTAAAACTATGTATGATATGAAAAATAAATTTGACGTTGAGGTAGGTGTGTCAGATCATTCATTAGGCATAGAAGTTCCTACAGTAGCAGTCTGTTTAGGCGCAAAAGTTATAGAAAAACATTTTATACTAGACAAAAGTATAGGTGGTCCAGATTGTGAATTTTCATTAGAACCAAAAGATTTTAAATATATGGTAGACTCTATAAGAAATGTAGAAAAAATAATTGGAAATGTGCACTATGAAAAAGATAATGGAAGTAATAAAAATAGAGAATTTGCAAGGTCGCTTTTTATAGTAAAAGATATGAAAATCGGAGAAATATTGACAGAAGAAAATGTTAAATCAATAAGGCCTGGATTTGGATTAAAGCCAAAATTTTACAATAATATTTTAGGTAAAAAAATAAATAAAAATGTAAAAAAAGGAACACCTCTTACATTTGATTTAATAAATTAGATATAGTATCAAAAAAAAATATAAAACATATAGTGATAATAAGATATATATTTTATCACTTATGGAGGAAATATAATGCCACAGAATATATATATTTTAAATGGAACTATTTATGATGAAAAGCAGAACCTAATTAGTGGTGCGGTTGTGAAAATTTCTGAAATTGATCCTGTAAAAAAAACATCTAGATTTTTTGGATATACAGTTACTGATGTAAATGGATATTACCTGCTATCATTAGAAGCATTTGATGATAAATTTTATGAACTTGCTATATTTCCTCCATTGAACTCTTAAATACAATAAGCATTTAGTGTTAAGACATAAATAGGAGAAGTAAAATGAGTGAGCCTAAAAAAATAATAGTTTCAGGAAAGGAAATAGTAGAAGAAAAAATACTAGATATAAGCACTACTTTATCAAATAATAAGTATTTTTTTTTTAACTGGAGTAGTGTCCCAACCAAATGGAGAGCCACTTGTAGGTGCAGCAATAGTAATTTATGAGATAGATGAAAGTACGTATCCTAGAAAGAAAGAATTAATAGGTATTACGTTCACAATTGAAGGTGGAGTTTATGGGATTTCACTTTTAGTAGATAAAACATACAGTATGGTCGCTTATTCATAATAATAAGTGACCATTAATTTTTTATAAATACATAATAAAAAGGAGGAGTTAAAGTGATAACGCTAGATGTATCTAAACAAAATATCGTAATAGACAAAATAGGGGATTATGAGATTATAGGAAAAACTAGTGATTACAATATATATATAGATTGTAAAGCTAATATAACTTTAAGTAGTGTAGATATAGATGTGTCAAAAAAATCAATTGGAGCAATGATTATAGGAAAAATGGCAGATGTCAATTTGACATTTATAGGCACTAATAATTTAAAAAGTGCTGACAATTATGCAGGAATTCAGATGGAAGAAAAAAGTAAGCTTTTAATACAAGGAGATGAAAATTCTTATTTAAATATATACTCAGGTACATCTGCTGCAGGAATAGGTGGTGGATATGGTCAAGATTTAGAAGGTACAGTTACGATAGAAAGAGGAGCTATTAATGTAGTATCAACTAGAGAAGGAGCAGGAATAGGTGGTGGAAATGGAACTAATGGAGGTGGGAATTTATCAGGCAATCTGATTATAAATGGAGGCATATTAAATATAAAACCAGGTGATTCTGGAGGAGCAGGAATAGGTGGTGGATGTAATGGTTCATTATCAGGAAATGTATATATATATGATGGTAAAGTAAATTGTATTGCTGGTAAATATACAATTGGAGCAGGAATAGGTGGAGGGTATGATGCAGATTTAAGCGGGAGTTTACTAATAAGTGGAGGCTATATAGTAGCAATTGGAGGAGAAGGAGCAGCTGGAATCGGCAGTTCAATCAATATAAAAAACGGCGCAAAATTAAGTGGGAATGTAACTATAAAAGGAGGGATAGTCAATGCAACTGGTGGCCAGTATTTAAAGAATTATGGAGGGGCAGGAATAGGTAGTGGTTATGGAGGTGATTTTAGTGGTAACATAATATTAGATACAGGAGAAATAACAGCAAGAGGATATGGTAGTGCAAATGATATAGGATCGGGGTCTAAAGGTGAAATAACTGGTGATGTAGTAATAAAGATAAATGATATAACTGTTAGTCCAGCATATTTAATATTAAATATTGGGGAGTATAAAAAAATAGATACAATTGTAAATATAAATCCTATAATACATGCAAATATTGGATATTATACAAAAATTGAGTATATGTCACAAAATGGAAACATAGCAACAGTGAATGAAAATGGGCTAGTAAAAGGTATAGGAGAGGGCGAAACATTAATAATAGTTACATCATTGTTAGATAAAAGTAAATTTGCTGTTTGTAAAGTTAAAGTAAGTGGAAAAAATATAAATATAGGCGAAATTGATTTATTAATAGAAGTTGAAAAAGACACCATAAATCCAAATAATTTAAAAAATATTGTTTGTTATGGAAATAATCCTATAATAAAAAAAATATATATAAACTCAGCTATAAAGGAGGCAAATACAAATATAATTCAGACAATATGTGAAAATAATATAAATGCTAAATATAAATATAATTATACATATATTTATCTATATGTATATTACTCTATCGCTCTTTATACAGTAGATGAATGTATTTCAAATTTAAAAATCTATGCATTAAATAATGCTTGTATGTCATCTAACATAGAATTTTGTTTGAATGAAAATGAGGAATTTAATATAGAGGACTATAAAATAATAATAAATACTACTTATGAAATAGATGAGAAATATTCAAAAAAATGCTACTTATTTAATATAAAAGGGAATATTGAATTAATAAAACAATTTTAAAAAGTCAAAAAATGTAACACAAAAAAAAATACAAGAATATAATATATTAGGGATTAAAAAAAATCCTAAATATATTATATATAGGAGTGACATTTATGGCAACTACACCTAGAAAAGCATATATGCCTAAAAAGTATGATTCTATAGATATTAAATCAGGTCTAATACCTATAAAAAGCCAAAATATAGTTCCAAGTCTTTGGACAAATGGATTATTAAGAGGAACAGCCACTCTTAACAAGAGCATTTTATCAAATGCTGCAGTTTTAGTTTGGACAGGTAATGTTGGTAGTATAGGGAATGCATATGCTATAACTTTTACAGACCAAAATGGTAGATATGCAGTATCTGTAAAAACTGGTACTACTCTAGGAATAAGAATATACAGTTAACAATTAAAAAGGAGATTAGCTATTTGGCTAATCTCTGATTTTAGTTAGAGGGAGGAATAATGTCTAATATAAGAAAGCTTAAAAGTGATGATGATTATTATTTATACGAGTTAAAAAAAGATGATAAGTTATATTATCTTGGGAATAGAAAAAGTTATAAAAATAATATAGAAAATTTAGTAAATAGCCTAGAAGGGCTATTATTTGACTCTATAGTTTTTATATTTGGACTTGACAGTTCAGAATATATAAAAGCATTAAAAAATAATATATGCACATATAATAAAGTAATAATAATAGAGCCAAATGAAGATATTTTTAATATTTATAAAGATGAAATATTCGATGAAAATATGAGTTTAGTTTTATATGAACAAGAAGTGATACAAGGAATTTTAAATTTTTTAATCAATTTTAAAAATTTCAATAGATTATATGTTCACTGTTTTGGAAACTATGAAGAGGCTTACAAAGAAGAATATGAAAAATTCATTGAAATGATAGATTATAGATATTATGTAGCGGTTTCATCATTAGCTTTAGATAATAGATTTAAAAAGATGTTTTTTGAAAATATGATTTCTAATTTATATCAAATAAATAATTCGTCACCACTAAATTCATATATAAATTACAACAAAAATATACCCGCTATAATAGTGTCTGCAGGACCATCATTAGATAAAAATATTGAAACAATGATAAAATACAAAAATAATTTAGATAAATTTTTTATAATTGCAGGTAATAGAACATTAGGAACTCTTATGAAAAATGGAATAACACCTAACTTAGTTGTATCTATAGACCCAAATAAAGTTACTTACGAAATGATGGAAGAATATTTAAATTCAGCAGTGCCTTTTGCTTTTTATGAATATAGCAATAAAAATTTAGTAGAGGAATATAGAGGCGATAAAATATACCTATCTCAATTATTTTCAAAGACAATAGAAGATTTTACAAATTTAAGTGGAACTTATAGTGGAGGGTCTGTTGCTCATACTTGCATAGACATAGCATTGTTAATGGGATGTAACCCTATAATACTAGTAGGTCAAGACTGCGCATTAACTTATGGAAATCACCATTCAAAAAATGCTACATTTGATATCGATAGTAAAGTATCGTACAAAGGAGATATTATAAGAAAAGATGTATATGGAAATGAGATAAAAACAAGTAAAACACTAGATTTTTTTAGAATAAAAATTGAAGAGTATATAATATTAAAAAAAGATGAAAATGAAAACATTAAATTTATAAATGCATCCTATGGTGTAGACATAAATGGTGCACCACATAAAGAACTAAAAGACTTACTATTATCGAGTGATTTTTCTGAAAATGCAAAATATTTGATACAAGGTAAAAGTCTTAATATCAATGCTGTTGATGTAATAAATTCAATTCATGAATATATAAATTATTTTATAGAAAAATGTGTTGAATGTGAAAAAATATGTAAAAAAATATTAAATAAAAATATTAAAGCATCTTTATTAAATATTGATGATGATGATGAAAACCTAAAAGATTTTTTATATGTAATGAAAACTGTAGATGAATTTGAATTTAGTAAAATGAGCAATTATTTAGGTTGTTATTTAAATAAATTTTTATTTGATGTAAGACAAAAATATTTTGAAATGGAATCAAAAAATTATGAAAAATTATCTTCAAACTTTAACTATCAAAGTGAAACTTTTATAAATTATTTTAAGGAACTAAAAATTATGTTAGAAGAAGTTAAAGATATACTTTTAAATACTCACAAAATGTAAATTAATATCATACTTATAAGTAAAACTTAATTAAGGAGGTAAATTTATGAGGAATAAAGTGACAATAGATGGTAAAGAATATACTGAAAGAACGATTAAGTCAATCAATATAGATGGAAAAAACATTGAATCTAATATCATCCCAAATAATATGACTTCGCAAAAATTTATTATAAATGCAAATGTAAATTTGATAGATGACTTACAATTAGAACAAAAAGACTTAAGTGCACAAGATATAAATAAATCAGAGTATATGTCTTTACAAAATAGTAAAGTTAAAAAGTCATGGATAATTAAATTAATAGATTCAATAAAAAAAATAATACAAAAATAAAAAATTAATAAAATAATTATGCAAAATTTATCCTATAAGTATAAATTAAAAAATTAGAATTTATACTATTTACAATGTAGCTAAGTATATAAATAAAAATACAACATAAATTAAAATTAGATTGTATTTTTATTTATATATATCTACAAAAAGTAAAGAATCTGAATATATTTATTTTAATTCACCCAGATTCTTAGATATAATTATAAAATATTATTTTTGAAGCTAGAATAAAATTCTAATATTTCATTAGCTTTATTTTCCCAAGTATTAAATGAAGAAGTTATTTCATAAGCATTTTTTGTGATTTTATTTCTTTGTAATTCATTATCAAGATAATATTTTACTTTATCTGTTAAATCATTTTCTTTATTTGGATTATAAAACACAATACTTTCATTATTTTTATACATATTAAAAGAGTAATTATTTTCATTTGCTATTACTAAAGTATTATTTAACATAGCAGAAAGCACTCTTTCATGGCTACCATTTTTAAAATAACTAGTAATATGAATAATTATTTTTGATTGATTCATAATATTAAGCAATTGTGTGTATTGTATAGATCCATTATTCTTAAAATTAGAATATTCACTAAATGTATTACAATTACAATTGCCAAAGTGATTAATTTCCACTCCATTTTTAAGAAGCTCTAATATACCTTTATATCTCATTTCTTTTCTTATAAATAGATCTACAACTTTATAAATAGATGCTACAGCTTCTTTAAATTCTTTTGTCTTTATTAGCTTATCGTCAAAGTTAAAGTTGTTTATTATATCTTCTAAGTATTCATATAAAGGTTTTTGAAGATTTTTAATTGCATGGTTATATAAATCTATAGCAATTTCTTTTGATAATTTATCAAGGGAACTATTTATATAAGTTTCAAAGTCTATTAATTCATTTAAATCTCCTGCTACAATAACATCATATTTTTTTTCAGAACTTTTTAATTCTGCAATACTTCCTCCATGCGTTATTTGAGTAGTAGTTATATATTCATACATATATTTTTTTGCAATATCTAAATAGCCCTCATCAGATAAGCCCACAAACGTATTTTTACTTTTTAAAGAATCTAGTCTTAGTAAATGATAAAATGGATTATCTACTAGAACTGTTCCAAAAATAATATTTAAATTTTCATAAATTTGTATTGGAATAGCATTTATACCGTTGAAGCTAAATACAAAGTCAATATTTACATAACTTAAAAAATTTATTAAGTCTAGCAAATCATTATCATTATTGATGTCAATCGGTAAGTCACATATATATACAGTATGATTTTTTTTTGAAAAATATTTTGCCAAATCATCAATAAAATGATTTACAACATTATAATTAAAATTTCCTTTATATAACAAAATATTCATTTAAAAACCTCCTTTATTTATTCTATTCGTATAAAATTTATTTGTGAGAAGTACAATTAAATAAAAATATATACGATTGATATAAAACATTTTATAGCAAAAAAATTTATATTTAAATAAGTAAAAAATACTTTGACTTTAATAATATAGAGGAGTATGATGTATAAGGATGAAAAAATGAAAGGAGCAAATTAATGACACCAAAGTTATTTAAAATGTTAAGTCAAAAGGACTTAGATAGGCAACAAATTAAGAAAGATATAGTATCTGGTATTATAGTAGCAATAATAGCACTTCCATTATCAATCGCGCTAGCTATATCTTCTGGAGTTTCACCGGAAAAAGGACTTATAACAGCAATATTTGCTGGATTTGTAATTTCCTTATTAGGAGGAAGTAAAGTTCAAATAGGTGGTCCTACAGGAGCATTTGTAGTGATTGTTTATGGAATAGTTCAACAGCACGGTATTGACGGTCTTATCATAGCTACTATAATGGCGGGTATTATACTTATAATTATGGGAGTATTGAGATTAGGAGATCTAATAAAATATGTTCCGAAAACTATAACAGTAGGTTTTACTAGTGGAATAGCAGTAACTTTACTTATAACACAATTTAAAGACTTTTTTGGATTAAAAATCCAAAATGTACCAGCAGAAGCACTTGAAAAGTTAGAATGCTACATAGCAAATATAAATACATTTGATATAATGGCATTTATAGTAGGATTAGCTTGTATAATTCTTATGATTTACTGGCCTAAAGTAAATAAAAATATTCCAGGTTCTTTAATAGCATTAATAATAGCAACAGCAGTTGTTAAAATATTTAGTATAAATATAGATACAATAGGAAGTGTGTATTCTAACATATCTTCAAGCATCCCAGCACCATCGATACCTAAAGTAGATCTGAAATCAATAATACCATTGATTCAACCGGCGATTACGATAGCAATATTAGCAGCCATTGAGTCTTTATTGTCGTGCGTAGTTTCTGATAATATGATAGACGATACTCATGATTCTAATGCAGAGCTTATAGCTCAAGGTGCAGGAAATATAGCATCAGCTTTATTTGGTGGAATACCAGCAACTGGAGCAATAGCAAGAACGGCTGCAAATGTTAGAAGTGGTGGAAGAAGTCCAATTTCAGGTATCGTACATGCAGTAACACTACTTCTTATAATGGTAATATTAATGCCACTTGCAAAATTAATTCCTATGACTGTATTATCCGCTATACTTATAATAGTTTCTTATAATATGGGAGAGTGGAAGGAAATGAAGGAAATGTTACATTTACCTAAAAAAGATGTAATAGTTCTTTATACAACTTTTATACTTACAATAGTATTTGATTTAGTATTAGCAATAGGTGTAGGAATGGTAATGCATATAGTATTTAATATAATATCAAAATCTAATAAAGTAGATGAGATAGATAAAAATGAAAATTTAGAAGAAGTAATATAAAAATAATAAGAGTATATTTGGCTTATGAAGTTAGATATACTCTTATTTTATGATATAATGGCATAAAGTATAGATTGAGGTGATAATGATGGATAATATTCAAAAGGTTATAAAAATAAAAGACCTTAAAATGAGCTATGGAGATAAGGAAGTTTTAAAGGGAATCAACCTAGAAATAGAAAAGGGGAATATAATAGGATATATAGGTTCTAATGGAGCAGGTAAAAGTACAACTATTAAGATAATTTTAGGTCTTGTAAATGGATATAGTGGAAATGTATCTATATTTGGAAAAGATATAGAAGATGAAAATAATGATTATAAGCATAGAATAGGTTATGTACCTGAGATAGCAAAAGTATATGAAAGTTTGACTGCGAAAGAATATTTAACATTTGTGGGACAAATATACGGTCTTGAAAGTAATAAATGTGATGAAAAATCTAGAAGGTTAATGAAAGTTCTTGGAATAGAGCATGCCTATGAATCGAGGTTATCGTCTTTTTCAAAAGGAATGAAACAGAAAGTTGTAATAATTAGTGCATTACTTCACAATCCAGATATATTATTTTTAGATGAACCATTAAGTGGTTTAGATGCAAATAGTGTATTATTGATAAAAGAAATTTTATACAAGTTAAAAGAAGAGGGGAAAACTATTTTTTATTCATCTCATATAATGGAAGTTGTTGAAAAATTAAGTGATAGAATAATACTTTTAGACCAAGGAAATATAGTTTGTGATGGAGATTTTGAAGAAATAAAAAATGCTAGCTTTGATGGATCTTTAGAGGAAATATTTAACCAATTAACAGGTTTCGAAGAGCATTCTGACTTATCTGATGAATTTGTTAGAATATTAAAAGAGGTATAATTATGAAGGACTTTTATATATTAAACATACTAGATTTGTTTAAGGGCATATACAAAGGTCTAGGTATAAACTATGAAATAATGAGGCTTATAGTCCAATCTAAATTAATAATGGATGGAAGACGTGGCCAAAATATATTAAATCAAGAAGAAGAAGTCAAAGATAAAAATTCTTTCTACATGTCTTTAATAATATACGCAGTAGTAGGGTTGATATCAGCTCCAATTATAAGTATGGACATAAATCCAATTATAAAAATGAGCTTGTATTTTAGTTTTTTTATGGTACTTATATTAAGTGTATTTATATCGGACTTTTCAAGTGTAATATTAGATATAAATGATAAGGATATAATTGTTACAAAAGGGGTAGACTTAAAAACTTTAAATGCAGCAAAATTTACTCATATATTTATATACATATCACAGTTAAGTTTAGCTATATGTATAACTGCTGTAATTGCAGGACTTAGATATGGTCCTAAATTTATAGCATTGTTTTTGATTAGTATTATTTTAATTGATATCCTGATGATAATAATTACAGCACTTATGTATTTTATTATATTGAAGATATTTAGCGGAGAAAAGTTAAAAGACATGATAAATGCTTTTCAAATACTTTTTTTATTAGTATTTATAGTAGGATATCAATTTGTAGGAAGAGCTTTTACATTTGTAGATTTTAACTTCGTATATAAACCAAATGTATGGCATGTATTAATGCCCCCTATGTGGTTTGCATCAAATTTTAATGTAATAAGTGGAACTAATGTAGACAGTTTAACTAAAATTATGAGTGTATTATCAATCGTGATACCGATAATTTCAATAATAGCATATGTTAAATTAATACCAGTGTTTGAAAATAATTTACAAAAACTAAGTGATAATACATATAAAAATAAAAGAACTAAAGAAACTATTTCCCAGAAAATGAGTAAGATTATTTGTAAAAATAAAGAAGAAAGAGTATTTTTCAATTTTGTTTATGATGTTTTAAGTAAGGATAGAGAATTTAAAACTAAAATTTATCCATCATTAGCAATGGGAGCATTTATGCCATTTATAATGTTAGTATCATTTTATGATGGTAACGGATTAATACAGTTTTTAGATAGTTTAAGAGGTAGTAAAAATTATTTCATGGGATACTTATGTGTATTAATGTCTCAGAGTATAGTAACTACACTTAAGTTTTCAGCTCAGTATGAAGCTGCATGGATTTATGATGTACTGCCTATAAAAGAGAAGTCAAATGTTTACAAAGGAATGCTTAAAGCGAGTATTTATAAGCTTATATTACCAGTATTTCTTATTATGAGTATAGGGTTTATAATGTTATTTGGAACACATGTTATTATACATTTATTTGTAATGTTTGTTTCTATAATAATAACATCAATGATTACGTTTAAATTAAATGATAAAATAATGCCTTTTTCAAAGGAGTATAAAAATACTAACTCTTCTGATAATATAATAACTATGTTTAAATCTATGTTTATAGTAGGGATAGTTGTTGTAATTCACCTTTTAGTAAGTAAAAGTATGTTAATCACATTAATTTATTTTATTATCTTGCTATTAATTATTAAATTAATTTGGAATAAAATTTTTACAATAAAAAATTAAAAATAAAAAGCACTAAAAGATTGATTTATTAAATCTTTTAGTGCTTTTGTATAAAAAACCTATAATATTTATATAGAGTCAGATTTCCATTTTGCAACGTACTTATCCAATATTTTTTTTAGTGCTACTCCTATTTCTGAGTAAGCTTCATCATAAAGATTAGCGAGAGAAATCCTAATCGACCATTTAGGTCCTGCAAATCCACCACCACTTAGTAAAACAATAGAAGATTCTTCAGCTAAATCAAATAGAACATCTACAGGCTTATAATTCATTTCTAAATAATCAGCAAAATCTTTTCCATGATGACGTGTAGCCCATTCTAATAAGTCAAATTGAGTATAATAGCAAGCGTCATTAGGGTCGTTAGGAAGTTCTAATCCAAGGCTATCAAACAACAGTTTTCGTCTTGTATGACAAATATCAATAGTCATATTTTTATAGATATTATCTTTATCAATAAGCGCAAATGCAGAAAAGAATGCCATTTGTACTTGTTGAGGTGTAGAAAGACCTGCGGTATGGTTAAGAGCAACTTGCCTACTATCTGCAACTATTCTATCTATAAAAGGAACTTCCTCAGGATTAGTATTCATATCAGCATATCTTCTATTAGTTCTTTTTCTTATAGAGTATGGCAATTCAGATATTAACTTATCAAAAATATTATTTTCATGAAGTGCTAAAGTACCAAGTCTCCATCCTGTTACTCCAAAATATTTAGAATATGAATAAGAGCCGATTGTATTATATGGAAGCTCTGCCATTAAAGATTTAAATCCATGTACAAAAGTTCCATAAACATCATCTGATATAATCATTAAATTAGGGTTATGATTTTTAACTATATCAACTAGCTTTGAAGTTGATTTAGGAGAAATTGCAACTGATGGAGGGTTGCTTGGATTAACAACAAATAGTGCTTTTATATCATTATCATAAAGTTTTTCTAACTCTCTATCTGAACATTGCCAAGTATGCTTACCATCAGGAGCTGTTTCATCAGCTGTAATATAAACAACATCAAATTCATATCTAGGTAAATGCGGAATTTCTAAATATGGTGTAAATATAGGTGTCATTATAGCTATTTTATCCCCTTTTAATAATAAATTATTGGCTATTAATGAATCAAAAACATAACACATAGCAGCTGTAGCACCTTCTACGGCAAATACATTAAAGTTTCCTCCATTAGATACATTGTATTTCATTTCTTGAATTAGATATTCTTTAACTATTTTTTCTATATGTATAAGCATTCTGTCAGGAAATGGATAGTTATCTCCTATTATAGCATCTGCTAATTCATGAACAAATTTGTCTGGATCAAAGTTTAGTTTATTTATTCCGTATTCGATAATTTGTTTTAGAAATTCTATTTGAGGAAGATTTGGATTGTCTTCTATAAATTGATATAGTCTATTGCATATACCTGTTCTTCTAGGCATGCCAGATAAAGGACCTTTATGCCAAGAATCTAAACTTTCATTTATAGCAAAATGACCAAATGTAAAAAAAGCCTCACGAGGAACATGTGCAATCCAGTTAGGATTACCTCTACCGGCATCTAGTAAAGTACGAGTACTTTTTTTATTGGGTTGAGTAGCTAGTTCTAAAAGCTTATTTTTAAATTCAAATGGGCTAATTTTCCCATAAATATTTTCTAACTCTAAACGCTTTATATTAATAGGTTCCATAGAATATCTCCTTAATGTTACTTTAGTTAAAATATTTGTATAGTATATATTATTTGTATTTTAGAATATATTATGTTATTTAAAATAATGTACTCTACATAATATATTCTAAAATACGAAACTATATTAAAATTTTAAACTTTAATCTTCTGTAAATAGAATATTTTGGTATTTAAAGATTAAATAATATTACTGTTTTTTGAAACTTTTTGCTCTAGCTTCTAATTTTATATCTTCCTCTGAAGTAGGAGGATCCATAACTAAGTTATGATTCATTTTACATCCATGTTCATCTATGCATACAAATGTTAGATAACCATCAACTAGAACTTTTGCATCATTATTTCGAGTTACTTTTCCATAAACAGTTAAGCTAGTTTTACCAAGTAAGCAAATTTTAGATTGTATATGAATGATATCTCCTTTTCTTATAGGTGTATAAAAATTAAGTTCTTGTATTTTTACACAAACTAAGTTTTCGGGATGCTTATATTCAACAGCTGTTGTAATAAAGCAACTTTCAACAAACCATTCAGACATTCTTCCTGCAAATAATGTACCGTGGTGATTTAAATCTTCACTTTTTACTAATTTATAAATATCATAATAATTCATAAAAGCCTCCAAATAAAAAAATTAAAATCTTATAAATATTATGCACCAATAAGTTAAATGAAGAACTTATTTTTGGACAAATAGTGTTAAATTAAGGTTAAAAATTAAAATTTAATACTAGAAAAAACTAATAAGATAGTAGTATAATATATAATGTATATACATTTGGTTGATTATATATATATATATATATATAGGAGAGATGAATATGAGGAATTTGGGAATATCAATATATCCTGATAAAACTAGTGAAAAAGAAATTTATGAATATATAAATAGAGCCTATAAAAATGGTTTTTCTAGAATATTTTCGTGTTTATTATCTGTTCATGAAAGCAAGGAAAATATAATAAAAAAGTTTAAAGGAATAAATGAATATGCTAAATCTAAAGGATTTGAAATAATACTTGATGTAGCGCCTTCTGTATTTAGTGATTTAGGAATAGATTATAAAGACTTATCTTTTTTTAAAGAAACAGGCGCAGATGGAATAAGATTAGACTTAGGATATACAGGAAATGAAGAATCGTTAATGACGTTTAATCCACAAGATTTAAAAATAGAGATAAATATGAGCCAAGATACGCATTATTTAAATACTATAATGGACTATAGACCGAAAAAGGATAATTTAATCGGATGCCATAATTTTTATCCTCATAAATATAGTGGATTAAAATTAGAACACTTTTTAAAATGTACACAAAGATTTAATAAGTATGGATTAAAAACAGCAGTATTTGTAACTAGTCAAAATAAAGGTACATTCGGACCATGGCCTGTTACTGATGGATTACCAACTCTTGAAATACACAGAAATTTACCGATAGATGTTCAAGCCAAACATATAATAGCATTAGATTGCATAGATGATATAATAATATCAAATTGCTACCCAACAGAAAAGGAGTTAGAAGCATTAGGTTCTACAAGAAAAGATTTAGTAGAGTTTGATATTATCTTAGAAAAAAATACTCCTGATATTGAGAGAAAAATTCTATTTGAAGAATTACATTTTAACAGAGGAGATATAAGTGAATATATGATTAGATCTACTCAACCTAGAGTTAAGTATAGTGGACATAGCTTTAAATTATTTAACTCACCCGAGATATTAAAAAGAGGTGACATAGTAATAGAAAGTAGTAAATATGGCAATTATGCGGGAGAATTACAGATAGTACTTAAAAATATGAAAAATAGTGGAAAATCAAATGTTGTTGGAAGAATAAGAGAAGAAGAAATTTTTATAATAGACTATATAAAACCATGGCAAAAATTTAAATTCAAAGAAATATAAATAAAGCTAAAAATGAGGAGTAAATTTAACTTAAATTTACTCCTCATTTTTATAAATATAAGATATACTTAAGAAAACTTAAGTATATCTTAAGAAAAAAGTTAGAATTATATTATAATATAAAAGTATTAAACATTATATATGAAATAGCTAATAATATACAAACAAATGATATAAACGTAGTATGGAGGTTTTTAAATGAAGTATAAAATATTAATAGCAGAAGATGACAAGGATATTGTAGATATTTTAAAGCTTTATCTTGAAAATGAAGGATATGAAGTATTAGCTGCTAATGATGGTCAGGAAGCATTAAATATAATAACAAAAAACAAAATAGATTTAGCAGTATTAGATATAATGATGCCAAAGTTAAATGGATATGAAGTAACAAAAAATATAAGAGAAGTTAGCAGTATGCCTATTCTTATTTTATCTGCTAAAAATTTAGATAGTGATAAGATATTAGGGCTTGATTTAGGTGCAGATGATTATATAGCAAAGCCGTTTAATCCATTAGAAGTAATTGCAAGAGTTAAGTCACTGTTAAGAAGATGTTATAGTTTAAATAGTGATATAACAAATAGCGAGAAAGAAAAAAAAGAAAGCGTTATAAAAGTAGGAGATATAAAAGTAAACTTAGAAACTTTTGTAATTAGTAAAAATGATGAGGAAATAATATTAACACCTAGTGAGTATAAAATACTTACTACATTTATGAAATCACCTGGAAGAGTATATACAAAAGTTCAGATAGGAGAAATAATAAAAGGAGACTATTCGATGATAGATGAAAATAGCATAATGGTTCATATTTCTAGGCTTAGAGAGAAAATAGAAAATGACCCTAAAAATCCAACATATATAAAGACTATAAGAGGAGTAGGATATAAAATTGAAAAAATTAAAGAAAATTAAGAAAAAAAACTTCTTTAATCTCCTTATAAAAAACTATGTTCTTTTTACAATAACAAATGCAATTATAGTTTGTGCAATGTTTTTTATAGGTATACTTATAACAGATAAGTTTTTAGGTTTTCCATATGGGCACCCTAAAAATCAACTAGACATACTTAAAAAAGGGAATTATACTGAATTAGATATAAAAGACTTAGTAGGTAAAAATGGGTATATTCAAATCTTAGATAAAAATAATAAAGTAATATATAAGAGCAATAAAAAGAAAGAACAAATAACGTCATATACAAATAATGAACTTAAATATATACCTGACTATGATGAGTATGAATCATCGATACATTTAAAAACGTATAAGGATAAAAACAATAAAAAAATTACAATAATATCAAAAAATAAGTATACGGATGAATCAGATGGAAATTATGATAATAATGAAGGTTGGTTTGAAATATTAGATGAAAATTTAAATATTGTATATAGTGGTGGTAATTTAGAGAGCAATAAAACTTCTTATACTAAAAAAGAGTTTGATTATTTAACTGGTAACATATCAAAGAAGTATTATATAAGTAAATATCATTTTGAAGATAATCATAAAAATAAATATACAATGATTTTAAAAATTAGTAAATTAAGTGAGGATAAAATAGCTACAATTTTAGATAAAAGTTTAATGATAACTTTTATTATATTTTTAATAATATATACAATTTCTACTGCATTATTTGTAATGTGGCTAAATTGGAAGGTAAAAAAACCGCTTGAAAAATTGAATAAAGCGATGATTTCACTATCCGAAGGTGGTAGCTATGAAAGTATTGAATATAAAGGAGCGCATGAATTTATGCAAATCTGTGAAAATTTCAATATGATGTCGCAAAAGCTAAAGAAAAGCAAAGAAGAAAATGAGCATTTAGAATCAGAAAAACAAAAAATGCTGGCAGATATATCTCATGACTTGAAAACACCAATAACAATTATTCAAGGATATGCAAAAGCATTAGCCGATGGAATAATATCTAAGGATGATCAAGAAAAATATCTGAAGATAATATATGAAAAATCTAATAATTTAACTGAGCTTATAAATGTTTTTCATGAATATAGTAAGTTAGAGCATGTTGATTTTAAACTTAATTTAGAAAAAAAAGATTTAAGTGAATTTATAAGAGCTTATGTAGCCCATAAGTATGAATATATTTATGATATAGATTTTAATATGGAAGTAGAAATACCGGAGCATGAACTTTTATGCTACTTTGATGAAGTTCAATTAAAAAGGGCATTTGAAAATATCATATCAAATAGCATAAAACATAATAAAGAAGGAACTACTATATGTATTGTTTTAGAGGAAGAATTTAATGATTATAAAATAACTATTGGAGATGATGGTATTGGTATACCAGAGGATATAATAAATAGTGTATTTGATGCATTTGTAGTAGGTGATGATTCTAGAAATACAAAGCAAGGTTCAGGTCTTGGATTAGCTATAACGAAAAAAATAGTTGAAAAACACGATGGAAGTATAAAATTGATATCGGATATTAACTCTGAATTTAAGACTATTTTTGAAATTAGAATTCCTAAAAAATAAAAAATAAGATGGTAGATTTTGTTATGTCTATCATCTTATTTTTTATTTTTAACAACCTTACTAAATTGTAAGGTTAATGTAAGGTAAACTTTAGACTGAACTGATATTATAATATATAGATATTAAGAGGTTAGGAGGTATTTAAGTTATGAATTTAGGCATGGAAGATAGTCAGTCTAAAATATTAGATATTAAAAATAGTAAAAACAACTTAAATAAAGATAAGATAAAAAATATATTAAAAATAATATTAATGATAGGTATTTTAATAATAGTTTTAAAAGAATTTTTAGGTATAATAAGTTCTTTTGATATAAGTAAGTTTGAAAGATATACAAAAGAGTTATCTCTGTTAAATATAATTTGCATAGCCTTTTTAGGTATTATTTCATATATTCCACTTAGCTTTTATGATTTTGTATTAAAAAAAAGAGTTAATATAGAATTAGATAATAAAAAGTTATATAAGTTTTCTTGGATAGCTAGTTCAGTAGCTAGTATAGCCGGATTTGGAGGGAGTACAGCACTAGCATTAAAAACACATTTTTATAATGATTATGTAGAAGATAAAAAATTATTAATAAAAGAAATTTCTAAAATAATTGCTTTAAATTTAAGTGGCTTCTCAATGGTTTGTTTAGTATATACGATGATGAATACTAAAACAATACAAATTCCTAATCCAAAGGTATTAGGAATTATACTTATAAGTATATACTTACCAGCTTTACTTGCATATCTTGCATATAAATACTTAATAGGAAATTTAGAGGAAAAAACAGATGTTAAAGATGCTATAAAAATAATATTAATATCAGCATCTGAGTGGTTAACAACTATAATTTTAATATATAGTATACTAGTTATATTAGGAATAAAAATATCTATAGCAGAATTTTTCCCTATTTTTGTGATATCAATTGTGGTTGCAATTGTAAGTATGTCACCAGGAGGGATTGGATCTTTTGATTTAAGTTTTATGCTAGGATTACAAGCTCTTGGTGTAGAAGGTGAAAAGATATTATTGGCTATATTTTTATATAGAGTTTCATATTACTTGTTACCTCTTTTTATAGGGGCCATATTATATGCTAATGAAATTTATTTAAAGATGGATAGTAAAATAAGAACAATAGCAACAAATGTTGTATCGAAATTAGCATACTTAATATTAGTAGGTATCGTATTTTTCTCAGGTTCAAGTTTACTTATAAATGGACTTATTCCTAATTTAAACGACAATATAAAAATAATAAGAGAAACATCATATATATTAATGATGAATAAATTAGACTCATTATATTTTGATCAAATAGCAATTATATTAGGATTTGGATTAATTGCAACTTCTAGACTTATAATGTATAAATCAAAAAAAATATATAATATAACAACTATACTTGTTTTAATGTTTGGAGTAATAGCAATAATGAACCATGTAGGTTACTTAGCGGTTGTATATATTATTTCTATAGCAGCTATACTTTGTTTAAGTAAGCCACAATTTTATAGAGAAGGCTTTGTAATGAAATGGGAAAAGTTTTTAAGAGATATTTTAGTTTTAGGAGTATTTGAAGTAATATATATATATGTTCTTCGTACAAATAAATACTGGCTATATAGTCAATATAGTCATAATATATTTATTTATAGTATGATAGGATTTACTATGGCTGTTGCATATATAGCTATCATGTATTTAGGTAGTAAATCAGAAAATTTACCCAAACTTACATTAAAACAGTGTGAAGGTGATCTGAAAAATATACTAGAAAAATATCAAGGATCAAATATGATACACTACATTTATTTAGATGATAAGTTTATTTATTTAAATGAAGATAAAGATGTTATTATGCAATATCAAATTTGTTTAGATAAAATATTTATATTAGGAAGTCCGGTTGGAAATCCTGATAAAATATTAGATGTAGTACAAGAATTTAGCGAATTAGCAGACAAATATGGATATACACCTGTATTTTGCTCAGTTGAGCAAAGTTTAATACCACAGTTACATGAAATAGGTTATGATTTTATGAAATTGGGCGAAGAAGCTAGTGTAGATTTGCAGGAATTCACTTTAGAAGGACGAAAAATGAAAAGTGTAAGAAATGCTATATCTAGAGTTACAAAACAAGAATATACATTTGAGATAGTAAAGCCACCGTTTACGGATGAATTTTTAAATAGTTTAAAAGTAGTATCAGATGAATGGCTAGGTAATAGAAAAGAAAAAGGATTCTCAATAGGATCTTTTAAAGTTGATTATTTAAGTAGAGAACCAATTGCGGTTGTTAAAAATAAAGAAGGCGAAATTAAGGGATTTGCAAATCTTATGCCTATGTATGATAAAGAAACTTTATCAATAGATTTAATGAGATTTTCAAATAGTACTTGCAATGGTGTGATGGATTTTATGTTCGTAAACTTATTTATATGGGCTAAAGAAGAAGGCTATTTAAAGTTTAATATGGGATTAGCACCATTGGCTGAAGTTGGAAAATCAACACAATCTAGAAAAATAGAAAAATTAGGTGGATATGTGTATTCTTGTGGAGAGAAAATATATTCATTCCAAGGATTAAGAAAGTTTAAAGAAAAATACTGTGATGATTGGAATGGAGTATATATAGCATATAAGAAAAAAAGTTCGATTGCAATCACTATTGCTCAAGCTTTAATATTAATATCTAAATAATAAATTCTAAAAGAGATATCTTAATTAAGATACCTCTTTTTTTATAAACTAATATGAATAATTTACTAAAAAAGAAGTGTCCAATTAAAATGAACTTCTAATTGGGCACTTCCTAATTTTATAAATTTATTTATTGAGCAGGAGGAATTTCAGATGTTTGATTATTATCTTGTGAAGGTTGTTCCTGCGTATTATTTTCATCTACTGAAGGTTGCTGAGTTTCTTGGTTATCTCCAGTATTAGAAGTTGGCGTATTTTGATCTAAAGATGAATCTTGAGAATTTAAATTCGTAGAAGAATCATCTTTTGGTTTAACTGCATTATTTTGTTCAGGTGTTGACTCAACATTAGAATCATTAGTCTTATTTTCTGAATTTGAGTTAAATAATCCAGTAAACCAATTCCAAACTTTAGAGAAGAATCCTTCGACTTGCTCACTTGAAGGCATGTTTATTGCCTTATCATCTGTAGCATCTATTTGGGCATTTGATCCTAATAATTCATCATTAGTATTTTCAAGTATACCTAAATCTTTATCATTAGAATTGAATAAGTTACCAAACCATTCACCTATTCCGCCGAAGAAATTACCTATAGCATCAAATAAACCTGAGTTACCTACACTTTCACCAAGAGCTGATAAGTTTTTATCTACATTATCAGAAACATTAGCTAAAGTATTTTTTATTTTACCATAGTCATAATCTTGTTGAGATATTTTTAGCATTAAATCTTCTATCTTTTTAAATTGGTCGTCAGTTAGATTTATATTATAGTTATTTGTTATATTATTTATAGTATCTGCTATTTGAACAGTATCTTTAGTACCATTTTTTATTATCTCACTTTTTATATCATTAATAACACCTGTAGCTTTATCTTGACCTATTTCATCTCCTAAGTCACCTGTAGTAATTAATTCTTCTGTAGCTAATTCTTTTTTATCTTCAGGCAGAGATTTACCGGTAGCATCTTCAAATGCTTTCATAACACCTGTTAAAGCTCCTGTACCAGATACAGGGAATGGAGCTGCGGCTATTACGTTAGCATTTTCTATACCAGCAGTAGATAATGTAGTTGCTATCATAGAACTAGTAACCCAAGTCAGGTTAGCTGTTTTTACGTTTATACCGTTCCCTTTAGTAGTTGGTTCAACATAAGAACAAGAAATAGTTATTTTACCTAGTTGTTCTTCACTTGCAACACCTTGTAGATATTTTCTTTCTTCTTGGTTATTAACTTCTAAAACGACAGCTTCATTATCATTAACACCAAAATATTTTAACATCTGTTGCTTTTGCTCTGGCTTTAAGTTTGCACCAAGTGTAACAACTTTTGAACTATCTGCAAATGAAAGCGTAAGTGTAGACAAACTAAGCATAGCAGCAAGCGTAAGCGTAGTAGCTTTTTTTCTAAAATTTTTAAATACTTTATTCATAAATTTTCATTCCTTTCAACTTTTAAAAGTTAAACCATAATATGTGTCCCCTACTATAGTATACTATAAACTATTTTTTATGATAAGGGAATTACAAGTTGGTAACAAAATACAGAAATTTCTGACTTAAAAAGAAGAATAAGTTGTTGATGTTTCAGGAAAAATAAAAAATTAAAATAGCACTTATGTCAAATAAAAATTAAGCCACTATAAATATATTACTGGTGAATCTTAGTTATTCTTATAGGGTAAAATAATCACAGTAATTTGAATATAACCAGTCAACTAAAGGAGGAAAATATGGTTAAATTATTAAAAGGTCTTAAATCTTACTTATGGATAATAGTTCTTATATTTGTATTAGTATTTTTGCAGTCTTTATCTGACGTTTACTTACCAAATTTGATGAGTGATATAGTGGATAAAGGTGTTATTAATAAAGATACTAATTATATTATAAATACTGGATTTAAAATGATTTTAGTAACTTTTTTAGGAGGAGTAGTTACAGTTAGTGCAAGCTATTTTTCATCAAAGGTTGCTATGGGTTTTGGGCGAGATTTAAGGAACAAAGTATTTGATAGAGTAGAGAATTTTTCTTTGCAGGAGTTTAATCAAATTGGAACAGCATCACTTATAACAAGAACTACAAATGATATAACTCAGATTCAGCAAGTTGTTATGATTATGCTTAGGATGATGCTTTATGCGCCAATGGTAGCAATAGGAGCAACTATAATGGCAGTTAGAAAAGATGCTAAATTATCATTAATAATATTAGTTGCAATGCCTATTCTTATAGTAAGTATAGGATTAATACTTAAAAGAGCAGTACCTTTATTTAAATCTATGCAAAAAAGAGTAGATAATTTAAATAGGGTACTTAGAGAAAATCTAATAGGTGTAAGAGTTATTAGAGTATTTAACAAGGTAGACTTAGAAAGAAAAAGATTTAAAGGTACTAGTTTAGACTTATGTGAAGTTGCAACTAAAGCGAACCAAACAATAACATTACTTATGCCTCTTATGATGCTTGTAGTAAATATAAGTATCATATCTGTTGTTTGGTTTGGTGGAATTAGAATAGATAAGGGCGAAATGCAAGTTGGAGATTTAATGGCATTTATACAGTATTTATCACAAATAATGTTTGCACTTATGATGCTTTCGATGATGTTTGTTATGATACCACGTGCATCAGCATCAGCAACAAGAATAAATGAAATATTAGATATAGAAAAAACTTTAAGTGACAAAGAAAATGCAATTAAAAATACAGATAAAAAAGGATTTGTAGAATTTAAAAATGTAAGTTTTTCATATGAAAAAGATACTGAAAAAGTCTTAAACAATATAAGCTTTGTAAGTAAGCCAGGAGAAGTAACTGCTATAATTGGAGGGACAGGGTCTGGTAAATCAACTTTAGTAAAATTAATCCCTAGATTTTTTGATACCACAGAAGGTGAAGTTTTAGTGGATGGAGTAAATATTAGAGATTTAAATCAACATGTATTAAGAAGTAAAATAGGCTATGTCCCTCAAAAAGCTATATTATTTAGTGGAACTATTTTTGAAAATTTAAAGTATGGAAAAGAAAATGCAACAGAAGAAGAGGTTAAAAAAGCGATCGAAATAGCACAAGCAAAAGAATTTGTAGATAATATGGAAGAAAAAGAAAATTCTTTTATAGCTCAAGGCGGCACAAATGTATCAGGAGGTCAAAAGCAAAGATTATCAATTGCACGTGCTATTATAAAAAAAACTGAAATATATATTTTTGATGATAGTTTTTCTGCACTTGACTTTAAAACCGATGCAGCACTTCGAGCATCTCTTTTAAAAGAAACAAAAGAATCTACAGTAATACTTGTAGCGCAAAGGGTATCAACTGTAATGGATGCAACTAGAATAATAGTACTAGATGACGGACGTATAGCAGGAATAGGTACTCATGATGAATTATTAAAAACTTGTGATATATACAATGAAATAGTATCCTCACAACTTTCAAAGGAGGAGATGTAGTATGGCAAGTGAAAATAAGCAACTAAAGCCAGCTGGTATTGGTGGACCAATGAGAGGTGCAATTCCAACTAATAAAGCAAAAGATTTTAAAGGTACATTAAAAAGATTACTAGGGTATGTAAAACACTATAAAAAAAGTATTATGCTGGTTTTTATAGCTGCTATTTTAAGTACAATATTTTCTATAATAAGTCCTAAAATATTGGGTAAAGCTACCACTAAAATTTTTGAAGGAATAATGATGAAAGTTAAAGGTGTTCCTGGAGCTTTTATTGATTTTAATTATATAGGCAAAATATTAATATTATTAATAGTACTATATGTTATAAGTAGTGTGTTTAGCTATGTTCAACAATATATAATGGCAATCGTAGCGCAAAGAACCGTATATGATATGAGAAAAGATGTTTATGACAAGCTAAATAAGCTACCATTAAAGTTTTTTGATGCTCATACTCATGGTGAACTTTTAAGCAGAGTTAGTAACGATATAGACAATATAAGTTCTACACTACAACAAAGTATAACTCAGTTAATAACATCTATTGTTACTATAATTGGAGTAATAATTATGATGTTAACTATAAGCCCACTTATGACATTAGTAACAATTGTAACATTACCACTAGGTGTAATATTTGTAAGACCAATAATTAAAAGGTCTCAAGGGCAATTTATAAAACAACAAAGGGTTATAGGCGAGTTAAATGGACATGTAGAGGAAATGTATACAGGACATGACGTTATAAAAGCTTTTAACAGAGAAAACAACTCTATAAATACATTTAAAAATATAAATGAAGATTTGTATTCAGCTGCATGGAGAGCTCAATTTATGTCTGGCATAATGATGCCAGTTATGAACTTTACAAATAATTTAGGATATGTATTTGTATCTGTTATAGGAGGTATACTTGTAACACGTGGTAAAATACAAATTGGAGATATACAAGCATTTATACAATATTCAAAACAATTTGCTCAACCGATAAGCCAAACTGCAAATATTGCAAATATAATACAATCTACAGTTGCATCAGCCGAAAGAGTGTTTGAGCTTTTAGATGAGGAAGAAATGATCAAAGATCCAGTGCCTAGTAAAAAAATAGAAAATCCACAAGGAATGGTAGAATTTGAACATGTTAAATTTGGATACGAAGAAGATCATATATTAATAGATGATATGAATATAAATGTACTTCCTGGACAAACAGTAGCTATAGTTGGACCAACAGGAGCAGGAAAAACTACTTTAGTTAATTTACTACTTAGATTTTATGAATTAAATGGAGGTAGGATTTTAATTGACGGAGTAGATATAAAAGAAATGAAAAGAGAAGATCTAAGGAATATGTTTGGAATGGTTCTTCAAGACACGTGGTTATTTAAAGGAACTGTAAAGGAAAATATAGGATATGGTAATAAGGAGACTACTGATGAACATATCATAGCTGTAGCTAAAGCTGCAAATGCAGACCATTTTATTAGAACATTACCAAAAGGATATGATACTGAAATAAATGAAGAGGCATCTAATATTTCTCAAGGACAAAAGCAATTATTAACTATAGCTAGAGCTATGCTTAAAAATCCTAAAATATTAATACTAGATGAAGCTACAAGTAGTGTTGATACAAGAACAGAAATAAATATACAAAGGGCTATGAATAAAATGATGCAAGGTAGAACGAGCTTTGTTATTGCACATAGATTATCTACTATAAAAGATGCTAATATAATTTTAGTTATGAAAGATGGTAATGTTATAGAAAAAGGAAATCATGAGGAACTATTGGCTCAAGGTGGTGTATATGCTGACTTATATAATAGTCAATTTAGCAAATAAAGAAGCTGTCTAATTTAGACAGCTTTGTTGTAATTTAAGGGTTTACTTGTATCTCAACTAAAGGACAAACTCTAAATATATAATAACCAGAAACAGTAGCTGGTGGAGCAGTTTCATCATCTGCAACGAAGCTAATTGCATCGTATCCAGGTGCATTATCTAATACTATAAATGGATGAGGCTCAGGTCCCATTAATTCATAAACTATGAATTTATTAGGATCATTAGGATCAGATTCACTATATGGCTTAAAAACCAGAGAAAAATTAGTAGGAGTTATAGGCGCTGTACCCACAGGATAACATCCTAGATTTTGTTCTATACCTGTGAATTCGTAACTAGTTGCAAGTAAACCTTTATTTGAAGCATATAAAACTGGATTATAAGGAGAGGCACCTCCAACTAGAAGTTCATCTAATTTATAATAAACTTTTACTTTTTGTAATTTACAGTCTGGGTTATTATAATCATAGCTTTTAGTTGCTTCATTAACACAAACCTTAAAATACTGATCTTTTACAGTATTAATAAAACAAGTCACAAAGGGAACAACTTGTGTATAATCATATGGGTCTGTAATATTTATGCCTATATTTTGAAAAACAGATCTTCGAACTTGAAGATATATAGGAACTTCTTTTTGAAAAGCCATTTTAACATCTCCTTTTTATATTTTTATGACATATATTTATGTCAAATATATAGTAATTTTGATTAAATTATTTTTTTATAGCTTCAATAGATAAAGTTCCAGCTATAACAAATACGTAAAGATTTGAATCTCCCTCGTTTCTAGCAGAATCAAGCTGTAAATCAGTTAATGCAACACTTAAATTATATTGATCAGTTAAATTATCAGTGTAAGATAAAAGTGTTTTATCTATATAGATAGTACCTGAAGTTGCAGGCCATGCTAAATTTACACCTGTAGGTGTAGGAATTGTATTATCGTCAAATAAATCAGCATTAGCCACAAATTGTATAGCTCCATGAACACTCACTTGATTAACTGTAACATCACTAACTGATATAGATCCTTTAGGATTACAATTTACTGGTATGTCTATAGGTGGATCTAATTTTTCTATAACTTCTTCAACTTTAAGGACAAGGTCAGATGTATTTAAAGCTACTCCTAGTTTGTCTATAGGAAATCCTGTTTGAGTAACTAAAAAGTCTCGAGTATCTTGATTAAATTCCATAGGATAATTAATTGTTATACCACCTTTAAATTCAACAATAAGGGGTTGTTTTGCACAAGGTATACCCATTTATATTCCTCCAATACTTGGTTATATTAGAGAGAAAAACTCTCTAATATAATTTATTAATTAGAGTGGAAAAGTGTGATACTTAAATTACTTTAAAATAAAAAAAATATAAAATTAAGTCGAAAAGATATGTTGAAATCATATTTCTAAGTATTAAAAATTTAGTTAAAGCTTTTTGATAATTTTAACTTTATATAACCTATCAATAAAATAGGATTAAAGATAACATAAAGTGAGTATTAAAAAAAATAATGGGTAAAAATAATTTATATTTATGATTATTTTTACTTGAAAGATTGAAAAAATTGTAAATGTGGTATACTATAAAGAGGAAAAGTTTGGACAACAAATAGTTAGAAACTGAAAGGAGAATTACTATGTCAAAACAATTAGTAAAAGAAAGAGTTATAAAGTATTTAATGGAGGACTTATTAGTTCCACATGATATGATAGATACAGATGTAGCATTATCTGAATTTGAAGAAGGTGCAGAAGGTGTACTAGATGTAGTTGTTAACGTTAAAGATAAAGAAGACTATTATGCACCAGTTATGATAGTGCAATGTATGGATGAAGATATAAAATTAGAAGGCGAAGTTGTACAAAAACAAATAGATTTCCTAGAAGATGTAGACAATATGACTATGGCAGGAAGATTAGTATTAACTAATGGTGATGCTATGATGTATGCAGATTGGACAGGAGAAGAATATGATACTGAAGCAGCATTACCAACTTATGATACAATGGTAGAGGAATTCTTTAAAATGGAAGAATTAGCAGAAAAACATGAAAATCATCATCATGAAGAAGGACATGAATGTTGTGGTGGACATGAAGAAGGACATGACTGTGGATGTGGAGACGATTGTGGTTGTAAGCACTAGTAAAAATACAAAAATATACAAACTTGACTATATTTTTTAATGGTGGTATTATTAAATGGTTAAAGATTCTCTATAAAAAACCGTAAGTGTTGGGGCAAACGCTAAGGATTTGTTAATAGAGGGGTTTATAACGTCGTTCGAGGAAAAAAGACTGCATCTTGCAGTCTTTTTTTCTTTTTTATAAGAATATTCTAGTACTTTTAAAGTATGATATTGCTATATATGATATAAATAATTGGATAACAAAAAAATATTTTTAAATATTAGATAGATATATAAATAAAATTTTGAAAAATTAAAAAATATACTATATTTCAATAAAAAAACAGTTGAAAAATCAATCAAAATTTACTACAATAAATTACCAAAAAAAAAACTATAAAAAAAAGAAGGAAATTTGAAATGTAAAGTAGAATAATAGATAAATAAACTTATTGACATTTAAGTTAATTGAATGGTATTTTTCAGTAATTGAAATCATATTATAGAATTAGATGAAGCTAAAAAATACTTAAATATTTTGATTAACAAACTAATATGGATAGAAGGGGTTAGATTATGGGGGCTAAAAAAGAACATACTTATGAAAATTATATTTATGGGGACTCATCAAACACATCAAATGCAATGAAAATGTACTTAAAAGAAATTGAAGAGTACAAAATGCTATCAGCCGTTGAAGAAGTAGAACTAGCAAAGGCAATAATTAACTCTTCACCAGAAGCGAAAGAACAATTTATAAATGCCAATTATAGATTAGTTGTAAGCATTGCTAAAAAATACAGAAAAGAAAGTGTAGATATGCTAGATTTAATTCAAGCTGGAAATATTGGATTAATAAAAGCTGTAGAAAAGTACGATTATAAAAAGGGATATAAATTCAGCACTTATGCTACATGGTGGATAAAACAAAGTATAACAAGATACATAGATGACTGTGAAAATACTATTAGAATACCTGTACATTTACATCAAAGAATAAATTTTGTTAAAAGAAAAAAACAAGAGTTAGCTAATGTACTTCAAAGAGACCCTAGCTTAGATGAGCTAGCAGAAGTATGTGACCTTGAAGTAGAAAAAGTTATAGATATATTAAAGAGAGATAAAAATGTTGTATCTTTAGATACACCTATAAAAGAAGATGAAGATAGTAGTTTAGTTGAATTTATTCCATCAGACGCAGACTTTGGTGATGTAGTAATGCATGAAGTAGAACAAAATAACCTACGCGAAAAAATAGAAGAACTATTAACTGGCCTTAGTGAACAAGAACAAAGAGTTCTTAGAATGAGATTTGGTCTTGATGATGATACACCTAAAACATTAGAAGAAATAGGTAAAGTATTTGGTGTAACAAGAGAGAGAATTAGACAAATCGAAGCTAAGGCAATAAGAAAATTAAGACATCCAAGTCGATTAAAACAACTAAAACATTTTTATTAATTAAAACTTACTCTTCTTAAGATAAATGATAGCACAAAAAGTTCTAGAAAACATCTAATATATTTTAAATTTACAAAAACTATAAAAAATAAATTTTATTTAAATAAAAATAGTCTCAAACTTATGATAAGTTTGAGACTATTTTTAATGATTAACAGTTTTTCTAGTTTTTAAAGCATTTCTTTCCTCTAATAAATGAGAAACAAGAGTGTTTAAACTCCAATTTATATTGTCTTCAGTAACAAATGCTATAAGAGGTCTATTAATTCTAAATTTCTTTAAATTATCTATAAAAGCACTTACTTTAATTGATTCAATGTTATTGAAAATTAAAGATTTCTGATTTATACCTTCTTCTTCACCATTATCTAATTGTTTATTTATTATATCTTTAATTTTAGAATTTGAATTATGTTTAGTTAATATTTCTATATCTCTAATACCTAATAAATTACAAATCGTTTTAATTACAGAAAGTTCTTTAGCATTAAAATTATATGTAATTACGAAACTTCTACTATCTTTATTTATATCAAGATCACTTATCTTAGCAAAACTCATAAAATACCTCCAAAAACTATATTGTATTATAGTTATTATTACCCAATAATTATTAGTTTAAAAATTACATTAAAAAAAAGAGGTTATCCTCTTCTTTTTAGTCATCACCAAGTACACTGTATAAGATCATATTTGCAATAGACAATAATATTGATGCAATAATTGCACTTATAAACCCACTTAGATGAACTCCAGAAACAATTGAAAATGCAAGTTTTAAAACAGCTCCATTAATAACTAAAGAAAAAAGACCTAAAGTTAAAAATGTTATTGGTAAAGAAAAAAACTTTATAATAGGTTTTACTGTAAGATTTAAAATACCAAATATTAAAGTGAGAATAAGTAGTGATTTAAAAGATCCTATATACATATTATCCATTAACAATGAAACTAAATATATAGAAATTGCATTTATAACAATAAATGATGATGCTTTTTTCATATTAAACATCTCCTTTCAGTAACAGTATATGAATACTTAATATAATATTTATACATTGAATTTATAAATATTGCAAGGTGAATAGATTAACTAAAATAAGATACTTAGGTCTTGAAAAAATAAATTGTTCATATAATGTAAAATAAATAATTAAATATAGTAAAGCTAAAAAGGAATGGTAAGTATGTATGAAAGTAGGCAAATAGAGCTTTCACGTATGATAAGTATAATAAAGAATATAGAACAATCACTAGATATGCTTAAATTAGATATAGATTTATCAAGAGAAAGTAAAACATCAAATTTATTTAATCTATTAGAAGCAGAAGTAAAAAAAACATTAGAAAGTGTTTTGGAGTTGAAAAATCCATTTCTATTATTTGTTATAGGATCAGGAAATTATGGAAAATCAACATTGATAAATGCTTTATTAAATCAAAATATAGTTGAAACAAATGATATTCCAAATACATGGAAATTAGATGAATTTATAATGTCAGATGATGAAAATATAGAGATTTATTATACAGATAAGGAAAAAGAAATAATTAGTGTGGATAAAGGAAAATATATTTTGAAAAATGAAGAATATAAATTTAAGAAATCAAAAAAAAATATAGCTAATATGGTAAAAGAATATAAAAAAAACAAAGACATAAGTACTAAAGAACTTAAAGAATACAAGGTAAAGTTAGAACACAAATACTTATATAAGTCCAATATAGAGCAAGTTAAATATTACTTAAAAAAGGGAGATATATTAAATGATTTTATAATTGTAGATACACCTGGATTGAATCAAACTTTATTAAAGAATACATTAAATAGAATGAAAAGTTATTATGAAAGAGCAGATGGTGTTATATGGTTGATAGATGCTTCAAATATAGTATCAAATGAAACCAGTAAATTAATAAATGAAATAAATGATATTGATAGGTTATATAAAACAAAGAAAAATAAAATAGCAGTAGTAAATAAAATAGATATAATTGAAAAAGAAAATTTAGCCAATCTAGCTAAAGTTAGAAGACGAATAAGTGAGATATATAAAAATAAATTTGAAGATATAGTATATATTTCAGCAAAATATGCTTTAGATGGTTTTTTAACTAATAATTACGAATTAGTAAAAAAAAGCAATATAAATGAACTATACAATAGTATATATGATAACTTTACTAAGGTATGTGAGCATAATCAAATAGCTTCAAAATATAGAAATTTAGATACTATGAGAATAAATGTAATGAATTTAATCTATAGTTATAAACGAGAACTTTATAATGATATGTCTATATATAATCAAATTGATTTTGATATAAATAAAAAATTGAATAAATTATATATATCGACAAATGATTATCTTGATAGCATAAAAAATAACAATATATGTATAGATAAATTTAATTCTGTATTGAAAGATAATATAGAAAAATTGCAAAATCAATGTAATATAGAATTAAAAAAATTATATGAAGATACACAAATGAAAGCAAATCTAAGTAAAAAACACAAACAAAATAAAGTAGATACAGAGATATACTTTACCAAAAGTAAAAATATAATAATTAACTATCATACAAAAAGTAGTTCTATATATACAGATTATAAAACTGTGCATCAAAATAAAAATATTTTGGATAAATTCATTTCTAAAAAAACTTATGAAACTCAAACAAATGAGATACTATTCAAAGAGCAAATCTATAAAAACATCAATAGTTTAAAGAATGAGATAAATGAAGTACTAAACGACAAAATTGAAGCAATAAAGTTTGACATAAATCAAACCAAAAATAATGAATTTGAAAAAAAATATATTCATTATTCAAATATAAAAAAACATATAGAATACTTAAATGATATAGAAAACATATTAAATGATTTGAGGTGAAATCTTGGAAAAAAATAAAATTAATATTTATGATATAAAAGAACAGTTTTTAAATTCTCCTATTAGAAAAAAACTAATAGAAGAAAACTCCCTTCCATTTAAAAATTTAATTTATAAAAAATTAGATGAAACGTTAGAAAATATAAAAGCTATAGAAAATAATAAAGAAGACCCATTAAAAATAGTTATTGTAGGTGAAGTTAAATCAGGAAAATCTAGTTTAGTAAATGCACTTTTAGGCTGTGAAGTTAGTGAAGTTGATGTTTTAGAAACTACATCCAATATATTAGAAGTAATTTATGATTCAGAATCATATATAACAAAAGAAAAATATGTTACTAAAGTTAGATTAAATCTAGATTATTTAAAAAATATAAACATAGTAGACACTCCAGGTCTTAAGAGTATAACAAAACAAAATGAAGAAAAAACTATGTCATATATTAAAAATGCAGACCTGATTTTATTTGTAATAGATGCAACTCATCTAGGTCAGGAAGATATATCTGATGCACTGGATTTAATTTGCGAATATAAAAAGCCTATTGTAGGAGTTATAAATAAAAGTGATTTATTAGATAAAAATAAAAATGATACATTAGAATATATAAACGATGAGTATGGGATTTATATGGATAAATTTTTTATGGTATCTTCTTATTTAGAATATCAGGGGAAAATTAGTAAAAAGGCAATAGCTAAAGATAATGACTTAGTAATATCTAACTATACAGATTTGAAAAAAAATTTTAATGATTTAAATAAATATATACAAAATATATATGAAAATTGTGATGATATAAAAAAAGAAAGTAGAGAGCTATCAATTAAAGGTGTTATACAGAAAGAAATAATAAATCACCATGATTATATAAAATCAATATCTATTACTATTGATGAGCTTAATAAATATGAAAAGATACTTCAAAATAAGTTTGAATATATAAAGTCTAAAATGGATTTTGAGATTGATGATTGGTCAAATCGTGTATTTTTCAATGAAGAAATAGAAAAGATAAAGGAAAATATAACTGATGCAAATCTGTATATAAATGAAAACTATGTAGCTGAAATTATTAATAAAAAAAAGATAGAATTAGATGATTTATTTTTCTTAGAATGGAGTGAATGCATAAAAGAAGTAAGTCAGGAGCTTGATGAAAACATAAAAAAATACGTTGATGAAATAAATTATAAAAAAGAATTCTTAAGTAGCCCTAATTTTAATTTACAAGGTGAAAAAGCTAATATAAATGATATGCTCGCAGTAGTAGGAACAGGAGCAGTAATAGGTGCAACATCTGGAAGCATTGTATCATTATATAGTGCTTTGATAGGAGGATCTGCTGCGTCTGTTACTATAGGTAGTGCACTGATGATGTATTGCCCTCCATTATTAATTGCAGGGACCGTAAGCGGTGCAATAGCAAAAGCTATATATGATAAAGTTAAGTTAGAACAAAAAAGTAAAGATGTATTAAAGGATGTAGATGATTTTATAGAGGAAGTAAAGTATAAAACAGTAGAAGATTTGAAAAATGGATATGAAAGTGCAAGTAAAGAAATACTTTATACTACTTTAGATATTTTAAAAAATATAAAAGGCATATATAATAGCAAATATGACTTGGAAATTTTAGTAAAAGATAGTGAAGAATATATAAATAATTTCAAAAACATTTTAATGTAAAATTAATAAAAAAATAAAACTAAAAATGTGTAAATAACAAATAGTTAAGAGTGTTTTAATAATATTAAGGCACTCTTTTTATTATATAGAAAATTTAGAAAATAATTAATATACAAAAAACGGGACTTACGGCAAAAATCGACAGAGTGTATAATAGATACAAATGATTTCAGATTCAATTGAATCAAAGTTAAGCATCTTGGAAGAATAAAATTAAGTTAAAACGAAAGGAGCATTAAACTATGATAAAACTTATAGGAGTTTTAATTGTTGTGATAGGGTTTATTTTTAAAATTGAAACTCTTTTTACAGTACTAGTAGCAGATCTTGCTACAGGTTTAGTAGCAGGTTTAGACATAAACCAAATACTTACTATTTTAGGTGAATCATTTGTGGCTAATAGAGCTGTATCATTATTCATATTAACATTACCAGTAATAGGGATTTTAGAGAGATATGGTTTAAGACAAAGAGCAGTACATTTAATAGAGAGCTTAGGAAAGCTTACAGCAGGTGGAGTTTTTAGTATATATATGCTAATAAGACAAATTGCTGGAGTATTATCAATAAGAATGAGTGGGCATCCTCAGTTTGTTAGAACATTAGTAAATCCAATGGCTCAAGCTGCTGCAATAAGTAAACATAAAGAAATAGAAGAAGGAGATGAAGAAGCTATAAAAGCATTAGCTGCTGCATCAGAGAATTATGGTAACTTCTATGGACAAAATTTATTTGCTGGAAGTAGTGGAGTTTTACTTATAGCCTCAACTTTATCGGAGCAAGGATTTAAAGTTTCAGAATTAGAAATAGCTAAAGTAAGTATAATAATGGCTGTGGTATCGTTTTTAGTATCAGCAGTTCAAAATTACTTATTTGATAAAAAGTTAAAAAGAAAATATGGACAAAAATAATTAAATAAGGAGGGAAATGACGTGCAAAACTTTATAAATATATCGTTAGAAATTTTTTATGCTCTTATGGGCCTTTTAATGATAGTTATTGCAATAAAGTCATATAAGACAATAGATAGTAATAAAAAATACGGAACAGCATTATTTTGGATATTAATGTCTATACCATTTATATTTGGAACATTAATACCTGCTAATATAATAGGATTAATTTTAATATTATCAAGTTTACTAACGCTTACAAAGCAAGTTGTATTTGCAAAATACGATATGCTAAGTGAAGAATTTGGTCAAAAACAATCAGAAAAACTTGGAAATAAGATATTCTGGCCATCATTAGTATTGGCATTTGCAGCTGTTGCAGTTGCAATGGGTCTAAAGGCTTATAGAAGTTCTTCACAATTTGCAATAGGAGCAGGTGCGGTAATAGCGTTAATATCAGCATTTATGTTAACTAAAGCAAAAATTTCAACAACAGTAGATGATAGTGCAAGACTTTTACAACAAATGGGTCCTGCAAGTATGTTACCACAACTTTTAGTTGCTCTAGGAGCGCTATTTACTACAGCTGGAGTTGGAGAAGTAATATCAAATATAATTTCAGGAGTAGTACCTGCAGATAGTAGATTCTTTGGAGTAGTTGCGTATGTACTAGGCATGGCAATATTCACTATGATAATGGGAAATGCATTTGCTGCATTTGCTGTTATAACAGCTGGAATAGGTATACCGTTTGTTTTAGCTCAAGGAGCTAATCCTGCTATAGTTGGTGCTTTAGCATTAACAGCTGGATATTGTGGAACATTATTAACACCAATGGCTGCAAACTTTAATATAGTTCCAGCAGCACTTCTAGAAATGAGAAAGCAATATGACGTTATAAAATATCAAGCACCAGTTGCTATAGTTTTATTAGTACTTCATATATTTGCAATGTATTTCTTAGCATTTTAGTAAAATTATAAAATAAGATAAATAAGCATTACAGGAGGTAGCAAAATGAAAGTTTTATTAACTGGATTTGTGATCCATTTGGAGGAGAACCAGTAAACCCAGCAGAAGAAGCGATTGAAAAGCATAATCCAGACGTAGTTATATCTGTAGGACAAGCTGCATATTTTTCTAACTTATCGATAAAGGCAATGGTTAAACATATAAATGAAAATAAAATACCTGCGACTGTATATAACACAGCTGGTACTTTTATTTGTAACCATGTCATGTATGGAATATTATACATGGTAGACAAAAAGTATCCTAATATAAAAGGTGGTTTTATACACATACCATATATTACTTCTCAAGTTATGGATAAGAAAAATACTCCATATATGTCTTTAGATGAAATTGCAAAAGGACTAGAACTAGCAATAGAGGCCTGCACTTTATATAAAGAAGACATAAAAACTATAGGTGGAGAAATATGTTAATAGATAAAATATTTGTATATAGAAGTTTGAGAAGTGATATGTTCAACTATGATAAGCTTATGAATATAATCCAAAATCTAATACAAATGAATATGATAATTTAATACCAGTTTCTCATGGTGATTGGAAAGTCTATTTTATTTTTAATATAGATATGATTTAACAAAATATGTCGTCTTATCATACATTAAAGTATAATAAACAAAAGTAAGGAGTAATTAACATGACTACAATAAGCCTATGTATGATCGTTAAAGACGAAGAAAAAGTTATATCTAGATGTCTAGAAAGTGTATATAAGATAGTTGATGAAATAATAATCGTTGATACAGGATCAAAGGATAAAACTATAGACTTAGTAAGAAAATATACATCAGATATTTACAATTTTAAATGGATAGATGATTTTTCAAAAGCTAGAGAATTTTCATTTAGCAAAGCTACAAAGGACTATATATTATGGCTAGATGCAGATGAAACTATAGATAAATTAAATCAAAAAAAGTTATTAAATTTAAAAGACAATTTAAATGATAATGTTGATGCAATAACTATGGAAACTCATATGTGTATAGATGAAAATGGGAATCCTAAAATAATATCAAGACGAAATAGGATGGTAAAAAGAGATAGAAATTTTAAATGGATAGGCTTTATTCATGAATATATAGATATAGATGGAAATATATTAGATAGTGATATATCAATAATACATGACAAAATAAAGTGTGTAGATGATAGAAATTTAAGAATATATAAGAAAAACTTAGAATTAGGAAATATGTTTAGTGATAGAGACTTATACTACTATGGAAAAGAACTTTATTGCAATCTAATGTTTGATGAAGCTATAAATATATTGGAGGAGTTTGTTTCTAGAGAGACTTGGGAGGAAGAAATTGTAGATGCTCTTTGTAAAATAGGGGAATGTTATATGTATAAAAAAGAGATGAAAAAGGCTAGAGAATATTTCTATAGAACTTTTGAGTATGTGGAACCTCGAGGCGAGATAATTTATAATATAGCTAAATCTTTTGAGAAAGAAAAAAAATTTACTCAAGCAGTAGCATGGTATGAAGTTATATTAAATTTACCTATGCCAAAGGATTGTAGACAATGTATTAATTTAGGATGCTGGAGATTTAAGCCTCATTTAAATCTATGTGCATGCTATTTTGAATTAAATGATATATATAAATCATATTATCACCATAAAAAGTGTCAGGAAATAAACCCCCTAGATAAAATTGTAATTGAAAATGAAAAATATTTTAAAAGTATTATGAGAGAAAAATAATATAAAAAAGAAAAAGATGGGATTAACCCATCTTTAAAATATGTACAATTCTTACTTTTGGGGAAAGTAGAATATAGAATAAAAGTTAACATTATTTTCAGTTAAGATAGAAACAAAAAAGTCAGAAGACACAAGTCTTCTGACTATATTTAAGATATTTTCAAATATCTACATTTCTATTAAATATGCAACTCTTAATTTAAGTATAAAACGATTTTATATGAAATGTCAATCAATAAATTGACAAAATTTAATAAATATATAGAAGGAAATTGGTATTAAATTATCTAAATGTTATTTAGAAGAATTAAAGAATATTACACAAGATAAATACTTTAATTAATAAATTATACAAATAACTAGCATAAAACACAAGTTTTAAAAATATATTTTATTAACAGTAAGAAAGGAGTTATACAATGAAATTATACAAGCTTATAGAAAATTTGAATATAATGTCTATAGATGGAAATATGGATATAGATATAAGTGATATACATTACGACTCTAGGCTAGTGACACAAAATAGTTTGTTTATTTGTATAAAAGGATTTAATAGTGATGGTCATAAATACATAAATAGTGCTATTGAAAAAGGTGCAAAAGCATTTTTAATACAAGATGATATAGACATTAAAGATAAAGAAAATTATACTTTTATAAAAGTTAAAGATACTAGGGAAGGAATGTCGACAATAGCTTGTAATTTTTATAAAAATCCAGCTAATACATTAGAGGTTATAGGTGTTACAGGTACTAATGGTAAAACTAGCATAACAACATTTTTAAAACAAATTTTAAGTAAAAGAGCCCAAACAGGATTAATTGGAACTATAAATATAAATGATGGTAAAAATGAAATAATATCAAAAAATACTACACCAGAAAGTATAGATTTACAAAGCTATTTTAATGACATGATAAATAATAATTGCAAGTATTGTGCTATGGAAGTATCTTCTCATTCTCTGGCCTTAAATCGAGTGGGTAGTGTTAACTTTTCTATAGGTATATTTACAAATCTAACAGAGGATCATTTAGATTTTCATAAGAATTTAGAAGATTATAGAAATGCAAAAGAAAAATTATTTCACAAAACTAGTATTGCAAATATTATAAATATAGATGACGAAGGTGGAAAAGTAATTTTTAATAATATTAAAAAATTAAACACACCAATATATACATATGGTATAAATTCTGATGCGGATTTTACTGCAAGTGAGATAAAGCTGTACCCAAACGGAGTTTCTTATAAACTAAAGACACCAACATATACTGATTATATTTATGTAAATATACCAGGTAAATTTACAGTATATAATACATTAGGTGTAATAAGTGCATGCTATATTTTAAATATTGATATAGAAACTATTAAAGAGGTTTTAAAAAATACACCTGGAGTTAAAGGTAGATTTGAAAATATTAAAAATGATGAGGGGTTAACTGTTATTGTAGACTATGCCCATACTCCAGATGCATTAGAAAATGTATTAAAAACATCTAAAGAATTTGTAAAAGGAAAGATAATAACTGTTGTAGGGTGTGGAGGCGATAGAGATAAAATAAAAAGGCCTATAATGGGAAAAATAGCTCAAGAAAATTCTGATATAAGCATAATAACTTCAGATAATCCTAGAACAGAATGTCCAAGTATTATAATAAAAGATATATTAAAAGGTATAGATACGAATAATGATAATTTTATTGTGATAGAAGATAGAAAAAAAGCCATATACAAAGCAATAGAACTTGCAAACGTAGGGGATGTTGTTATGATATCAGGAAAAGGTCATGAAAATTATCAAATAGTAGGTACAACTAAACACCACTTTGATGATAAAGAAATAGCTTTAGAGGCAATTGATGTATTAAAATCATCAGCATACAACATATAATTTAGTGATCAAATAAACTCATATATAAAGCAGGTTTTTTAAGATTAAATTTCTTGAAATCCTGCTTTTTATAATGTTAAGAATTTAAATTATATAAATTTTATTTATGTAAATAATTATAATGTGATTTATTAAATAAAAATATTGTTTATAAATTTGAAAATAAAGCTTATTATATTATAATGAAATAGTTTTAATTAACAATTAAATATGTACAGGAGGCAATAATGAATAATACTAAAAAAATGACAGAGGCAGGAATGTTATCTGCTTTATTTATAGTCAGTACTATATTAGCAGTTGGAAGTGGTTTTGGATATACAATTTATTTGGATTTTGTTGTTCCTGTATTTTTTTGCATAGTGCTTTTAAAATGCGATTTTAAATACACAGTTTTATCAGGAATAGTTTCATTAACTATAGTTGGACTAGTACTTGGCAATATAGGTACTGCAATTTGGGCAAGCCAAAGTATAATGATTGGAATTTTATGTGGTTGCTTAATGGTTAAAGACACTAGCATTATGGATGACTTAGTATATGGATCTATATTAGGAGTTATACTTATGGTGTTTATAGATATATATGCATCAAGTTTAATAGGATATAGCTTTATGAAAGAGTTCAGGGGATATGCAAATATGTTTCCATATAAAGAGTATATGGATTTTATATATTACCTTTTTGTATCAACATTTCCATTTGGAACAGTATTTAGTATATATTATATATCTTTAATACTAGTTAAAAAAATAAATATACTAAAAGGTAATAGTAAGAAAAAATTCCAAGTAATAAGAAATTTTAGATCTTTTTCTAGATTTGTATGTTGTTCTAAAAAAGTATTTTATGGATGTTGTATATACATTATAGTTTTAGAATTATTAAGTATATTTAATATAAATTTAAATGGAGTTTATTTAAGTACTATTTTAATTTCTATAAAATATTTATGTTATTATTTTGTAATAAGGGATGGATACATAACTGCTCAAAATTATCTAATGTCTAAATATCAAAATGTATTATATGTGAGAATAACATCTATAATATCTCTTGTATTTTTAATTTTTTTATTTAAAGTAACAACGCTAGCTATAATTTTATTAAACTTAATATTAGATATAAATTTAAACATAAGGACAAAGCAAATAAGCATAATAAATAATTATATAAATGCTCTAGAAAATAAATAATATAGGGGTGTTGTGCTGTGTCTAAAAATATAGGTTGGCTTAAAGAAATTCCATTTGCTCATAGAGGTCTTTATAATGAGATAATACCAGAAAACTCTATGGGCGCATTTAGAAATGCAATAAAATATGGATATGGAATAGAACTAGATGTTCAGTACACTAAAGATAAAAAGATTGTGATTTTTCATGATAATGCACTTTATAGAATGACAGGATACAAGGGTAATGTTAACGACTTAACTTACTTGGAAATAAATAAATTAACATTATTAAATACAAATGAAAGAATTCCCTTATTTAAGGATGTTATAAATTTGATAGATGAAAGAGTTCCTTTACTTGTGGAAATAAAAAAGAGCAAAGATTACATAAACTTAAGTAAAGATGTTTATAATACAGTTAAAGATTATAAAGGGAAATATTCTATACAATCATTTGATCCAAGAATTGTTAGTTGGTATAAACAACATGCAAAAGAGGTTATAAGAGGTCAACTATCTTTTAATTTTAAAGAGTCATCTTTCAAATGGTATGAAAAGATTGCTTTAAAAGATATGATATTTAATTTTTATAGTAAACCCGATTATATTTGCTATGGCATAAAAGGAATAAATAGTTTGGAAATTAAAATATTAAGAAAGAAAAAGCCAATAATATCTTGGACTATAAAAAATGAAAATGAAATGAAATTTGCATATAAGTATAGTGACAATATAATTTTTGAAGGATTTATACCTAAAAATATTAAAAAGGGTTGACAAAAAAGTGTATAACTAATATATTAATATTAAATATTAAAATATTTAAAAGCGTTGATAAGAACAAGTAAAGCTAATGTAGTCTAACAGAGAGTTTCCGGTTGGTGAGAGGAGCAAGTTAAGTTAGTTTGAATACATCTTAGAGTAATTTTTCTGAAAGATAACACCCATTAAGGAAAATCGGGATGGCACACGTTATAGTGCAAAGGTATAATCAGTTTTGGCGTACCTAATAAGGTTAGTATTGTGAAATACTAATAAACTAAGGTGGTAACACGTGAGCAATGCTCTCGTCCTTTTATAGGATGAGAGCTTTTTTAATACAAAAAATTAAACAATATTAGAAAATATGATATTGGCGCCGATGTATTGTTTAATAAAATGAAATTTTAGCAATTTAAAATATAAATAGTTGGAGGTAAAAAATGATAAACTTAGACGATCAAATTAAAATAATATTAAAAGGTGTAGATGATATAATAGATGAGAAAGACCTTAGAGAAAAATTAGTTAAGGCTGACAAAGAAGGACGTCAACTAGTTATAAAATTAGGTCTTGATCCATCAGCTCCAGATATACACTTAGGTCATACTGTTGTTCTTAGAAAGATGAAGCAGTTACAAGATTTAGGACATAAAGTAGTAATAATAATAGGAGACTTTACAGGTAAGATAGGTGATCCAACAGGAAAATCTAGTGCTAGAAAAGCATTAACAACTGAACAAGTTTTAGAAAATGCTAAGACTTACCAAGAACAAATATTTAAAGTTTTAGATAAAGAAAAAACAGAAGTTAGATTTAACAGTGAATGGTTAGCGAAGTTAAACTTTGAAGATGTTGTTAAGTTAGCTGCAACTATAACTGTCGCAAGAATGCTAGAAAGAGAAGATTTTAAAAAGAGATATGAAAGCCATACTCCAATATCAGTACATGAGTTCTTCTACCCATTAATGCAAGGATATGACTCAGTAGCTATAAAAGCTGATATAGAATTAGGAGGAACTGATCAAAGATTTAACTTACTTATGGGTAGGGCATTACAAAAAGAATTTGGTCAAGAGTCTCAAGTTGTTATAATGATGCCTTTATTAGAGGGATTAGATGGTGTTAATAAAATGAGTAAGAGTTTAGGAAACTACATTGGAGTAGATGAAGAAGCTGGTGTAATGTACCAAAAATCTATGGAAATACCAGATGAACTTATAATAAAATACTACAACTTAGTAACTGATATTCATCCAGATGTGGTTAATCAAATAGAAAAAGATTTAAAAGAAGATAAAGTTAACCCAAGAGATATAAAGATGGGTCTTGCTAAAGAAATAGTAAAATTATACCATGGAGACGAAAAAGCTAACTTCGCAGAAGAAAGATTTAAATCAGTATTCCAAAAAGGACAAATACCTGTAGATATATTAACAGTAGAAGCGAGTTCTACAGATTTTGATTTAGCTCAAATCGTTGTTGAAAATAAATTGGCTCCAAGTAAAAGTGAGTTAAGAAGATTAGTTAAACAAGGTGGAGTTAAGGTAAATAGTGAAAAAATAGATGATCCTCAAGCAATAAATGCAGAAGGTGAATTAGTTGTACAAATAGGTAAGAAAAAGTTTATAAAAATAATTGTTAAATAATAATATATAAAAAAGCAGATTTGAATAAATTTCAAATCTGCTTTTTTAGTAATGCTGAACAAAACTTTTAACCTAAACATATTATATGAAAGTAAAACTATATTAACTATATGTAATTAATTCATAAAGTAATCAAAAATGTTGTAAAAAATGTATATAAATGTTATATTTTATCTATCGACGGTGAAAAATAAGCAAATGAGATTTATTGAGAAGAGGGAATTACATGTATTTACCAAACAGAATAGTTAAAATATTAGCTAATATAAACAAGTCTTACATCATATATTATACTAAAGGTAAAATATCTTCAGTAATTATTGATAGTGAAAATATAAAGATAGAAGCTTGCACTGAGGGCTATTGTATAAATCTTAAAGGTTCTAAAGTTATATTGAATGATTTAAAGTCTATAGAGCCATTACTTTATAAAGTTTGCATGCATAATAAAAATGATGAAAATAAAAGTAAGCTTAAAATTGCAGACAGTCTAGTTGAAATATTTTCTAAAAATGAAAAGACATTTGCAGTTAAGTATTTAAAAGGAAACATAGTATCTATAATAATGGATGAACATAAACTATCAATAAATAAGACATCGGCAGGATATTTGCTGAAAGTAAGTAATAAAAATATTGCAGTAGAAAGTTTCGGAGCAATAAAAAAATTGCTTTTAAAAATGAACATAATAAAAAAAATACAAAAAACAAAAATTGATAAAAATGAAATTTACTTTGAACAACTTAAATTAGATATTTAAAATATTTTCCTGGGAAATTTTAGGAATTAGTTGATGAAAGGAGAAAGTATGGAAGAGTATAATAAATCAATACCAAGAGAAAATTTGATTATGTTATTAATGGCAGGATCAATAGTAGTGTTTAATATAATAGGATTCATAGTATCTTACTTTGTGTGGAAAGAATATAGTAAGGATTCATCATTTATTGAAATAAATGGAAAAAGACTTTTGAACTTTCATATAACATTTGTAATATATGAAATTATATCATTTTTATTAATAATAGTTCTAATAGGGACTATATTAATGCCAATTGTAAGTATTGCATATTTTGTAATGACTATAATAGGTATGATAAAATATGGATATCATAAAGACTATGAATACCCATTTACATTTAAATTCATAAAATAGTAATTATAAAAGGCTATAGTTAATATAGTCTTTTATAATACATTAAAAAATTTTTGGAAAATAAAAAAAAATATAAAAACTACAATAATTATGTTTACAAAAATCATTTATTATACTAATGTTAAATTAAGAGGGCTTGATCACAAATATATAGGTACTTGAGGAGGGGGTAAATATTGTTTAAGGCGCATATAGCGGAATTTGGATTGATATTGATTGCCATGATCTGGGGGAGTGGCTTTGTTGGTACACAGTTAGCTTTAGATGGAGGTCTAACTCCACTACAGTTGTTAACGTTAAGATTTTTTATAGGGTCTATTTTAATTAATCTAATATTTTTTAAACAAATAAAAGAAAACATAAATAAAGAGATAATAAAGAAAGGTACTATATTAGGATTTTTCTTATTTATAGCATTTACAGTTCAAACGATAGGAATATTATATACTACTCCATCTAAAAATGCATTTATAACAGCTGCCAACGTTGTTATAGTACCATTTATAGGTTTTTTTGTGTACAAAAGAAAATTAGATAAAATTGGTATAATAAGTAGTATAATGACGCTTATAGGAATAGGTATATTATCTTTAGAAGCAGACCTTTCTATAAATATAGGAGATTTTCTAACTTTAATATGTGCATTTGGATTTGCATTTCATATATTTTTTACAAGTGAATTTGCATCAAAGTATAATCCAATTGCATTAACAGGAATTCAGTTTACAGTTGCATTTATATTATCTTTAGTTTGTCAGCTATTTATGGGAGAAATGCAAATAGATACACAAGTAAATGGGTACTTAGGTGCGCTATATTTAGGTATATTTAGTACTACTATTGCATTCTTACTTCAAACTATATGCCAAAAAATGGTAGATGGTACAAAAACAGCAATAATACTTTCTACAGAGGCTGTTTTTGGAACACTTTTTTCTGTTTTAATTCTAAAAGAAATTGTTACTGTAAAAATGCTTATAGGTAGTGCAATCATATTTACTTCTATTATAATGGCTGAAACAAAGTTATCTTTTATTAAAAAGAAAGATGTATATGTAGAAGATATGTGTAGTGCTATAGTAAAAGAAAGTGAAAATGAATTATAATATTTTAAAATATAGATAATAAAAGCCATTTAATTAAATGGCTTTTTTATTATTAATGATAAATGAAAAATATTTTGTAAAAAATTTAAAAAATATTATATGAAAAATGTTTAAAGTAATATAGGGGAGGGTATTTATGTATTACAATAATTTTTAACAGAAGAGTTGAGAGTTATTAACAAAAAATGTTAAAATAAATAAGAGAAAAATTTAAAAATTTGTTTAAATTAAATATACTCGGGTATATATAGAGTATAAGAAAATAAACAATAAATTAAATTAATATAAAAAAGTGGAGGGAATAATTATGAAAAAATTTGTTTGTACAGTATGTGGATATATACATGAAGGAGAAACTGCACCAGAAGTCTGTCCAGTATGTAAAGTTGGGGCTGAAAAGTTTGACGAAATGAAAGGTGAAATGGTTTGGGCAGATGAGCATAGAATAGGTGTAGCTCAAGGTGTAGATGATGAAATACTAGAAGGATTAAGAGCTAACTTTACTGGTGAATGTACAGAAGTAGGGATGTACTTAGCAATGAGTCGTCAAGCTGATAGAGAAGGATACCCAGAAGTTGCTGAAGCTTATAAGAGAATAGCATTTGAAGAAGCAGAACATGCAGCTAAATTTGCTGAGTTATTAGGAGAAGTTGTTGTTGCAGATACTCAAGCTAACTTAAAAGCTAGAGTTGAAGCTGAATATGGAGCAACAGAAGGAAAATTAAAAATAGCTAAGAGAGCTAAAGAATTAGGATTAGATGCAATACATGATACAGTACATGAAATGTGTAAAGATGAAGCTAGACATGGTAAAGCATTCTTAGGATTATTAGAAAGACACTTTGGGAAGCAAAACTAATAGATATAAGATAGAGAGAGCGTAAGCTTTCTCTATTTTTTTACGTGCAAGGGTATTATAATAAATAAATAACTGTGGATAATGTATTAAGTATAGTTATTTCAATGCTTTTACGAAAGTAAAAAATGACATTCTGAGCAATGGACGAAGTCGTTGGAGATAGAAGTGAAGCGATTTTTTTATAATTAATAATATTTACAAGTTATATAGTTAAGTTTTTATAGATATAATTATTCTAAAATTTTACAATTAAAATTAACATGAATAAGAAGGAGTTTATTATGAATTTAGTGTCTTTAAGAAAGTGCAATGATTATGAGTATGAAAATATAAAAAAGTCTATAGAAATGATGTTAGATGATTTAGGTGGGATAGAGAAATTTGTAAGTAAAAATAGCAAAGTTCTTATAAAACCAAATTTACTTATGAAAAAAAGACCAGAGGAAGCAACAACAACACACCCTATGGTTGTAAAAGTCTTATGCGAAAAATTATTAAAATTAAATTGTGAAGTTATAATTGGAGATAGTCCAGGTGGACCATATACTGCAAGTTCATTAAAGGGAATTTACAAATCGAGCGGAATGAAAGATGTAGCTGATGAGTTAGGGGTAACTTTAAACTATGATATAAGCGATGTAAAAGTAGAAAATGATAGGGCAAATGCACTGAAATACATGGACATTATTACACCTATAACTGAAGTTGATTACATAATAAATGTTTGTAAATTAAAAACACATGGTATGGCTACATTTACTGGAGGAGTTAAAAATTTATATGGATGCATAGCAGGATTAAAAAAAGCTGAAATACATTATAGATTCCCTACAGAGGAATTATTCTGTGAAGAAGTATTATTAGATATATGCTCTTATGTAAATCCAACGTTAACTATAATGGATGGAGTCGTAGGTATGGAGGGGGATGGACCATCTGCAGGTGTACCAAGACATATAGGCGTGATGTTAGCATCTCAAAGTCCTTATGCTCTAGATGCTGTTGCTTGTAAAATTATAAATTTAAATAGTGATAGAGTACCAACCTTAAGAGGATCTATAAAAAGAGGATACATAAAAGAAGATTTATCAGATATAAAAGTATTAGGGGAAGATATAGAAAAGTTAATAATAAAAGATTTTAAAATACCAAGTACTAGTAAAGATTTTAGACTTCTAAAATCAAGCCTACCTAAGTTTTTACATGAACCTATAACAAAGATAATAACACCTAAGCCAGTTGTTAGGCATAAAGACTGTATAAAGTGTGGAAAATGTATACAAGCTTGTCCTGCTAAGGTTATGAGCTTTAATGAGAATAAAGTAACTATAAACTTAGACAATTGTATAAGATGTTATTGTTGTCATGAACTATGTCCTAAAAAAGCTGTTGATATAAAAAGAAATTTTATATTTAAGTTGATAAAATAAATAATTATAAATCTAATTAAAATATGAATTATACAATAATAAAATTAAAAATAATTCGTAATTATGTTTAAAATAAATTTTACATAATGTATAATAGAATAAAAATATACACAAATGTGTTAAAAATTCAAACAATGGGGGACAAGAGTATGGCTTCAAAAAGAGAAGATATAGAGTATTTAGAATATATTTTTAGCAAATTTTACGATATTGGAGCCAATTCATATGGCGGAGTAACTAGACTTGGATATACTAAAGTAGAAGATGATATGCACAATATGTTTAAGTCATTGGGTGAAGAAGAGGGATTTTATACTTATATAGACGAAGTTGGAAATACATATGTTGCAAATGATATATCACAAAAGCCATATTACTTAATGGGATCTCATTTAGATTCTGTGGTAAATGGTGGAAGATACGATGGGGTATCTGGAGTAATAGCTGGGCTTTTAATTTTAAAGTGGGCTAAATATGAAAATTTAGATATACCAATAAGAGTAGCTGCATTTAGATGTGAAGAATCAAGCAACTTTGGAAAATGTACTATAGGTAGTGGACTAATAACAGGTGAATTAACCAAAGATGATATAAAGGGACTAGTTTCCAAAACAGGTAGACATATAGTGGATATATTTTATAGTAATGGATATAGTTTAAACCCTAAAAAGATTGAAAATATAAAGCAGTATTTAGAATTACATATAGAACAAGGAAAAGTATTAGAAGAATATGGAATAAAGGTAGGGATAGTAACTGATATAGCAGGTCCTAGAAGATTTGAAATAAGTGTATTAGGAGAAGCTGAACATTCAGGAGCTACACCTATGGATATGAGAAATGATGCTCTTTGTGCAGCATCAGAACTTATATTAGGATTAGAAAAGATTGGAATGGATGAAAGTTATAGAAAATCAGTAACTACAGTAGGTGTTATAAACAATGGACCGAACGTATTAAATGTAATTCCTGGTGAGGTGACTCTTGGAGTAGACATAAGAGGAATAGACATAGATAGTCTAGACAAAATAGAATCTTATATGAAAAGCACCATAATAGAAATTATGAAAAAAAGAAATGTAGAAATATTTGCTCAAGACACAGGTAGATTTGATCCTGTTAAAATGAGTTCTTATATACAAAAAAAGTTAATAGAGAGTAGTGAAAAATTAAAAATATCTCATAAGGTTATGCCAAGTGGTGCAGGTCACGATGCTATGGCGTTTAGCAAAATTTGTGATACAGCCATGATATTTATACCTTGCTATAGAGGTATAAGCCACAATAAAAGTGAATTTTCGTCATTATTAAGTATATACGATGGATGTAAAGTTATGTATGAATATCTAAAAGGAGAGTTATAGACATGATACTTATAAGAAATGGTAGAGTAATAGACCCAAGTACTAAAAGAGATGAAGTTTTAGATATAGTTATAAAAAATGATATTATACAAAAGATAGGTAAATTTCAAATAACAAGTGAATATGAAGTAGTAATTGATGCAAGTGGAAGTATAGTTTCACCTGGGTTAATTGATGTACATGTACACTTTAGAGATCCTGGATTTACCTATAAAGAAGACATAGAAAGTGGATCTAACTCAGCAGCAAGAGGAGGATTTACAACAGTGGTATGTATGGCAAATACAAATCCTATTGTTGATAATACAGAAACTTTAAACTATATAAAAAATAAAGCTAACAATTCACCTATAAATGTATTGCAAGTTGGATCAATAACAAAAGGATTTAAAGGTGAAGAACTAGTAGACATGGAAAATCTTAAAAATAGTGGTGCTATAGGATTTAGTGATGATGGTTTACCAATAATGAATAGCGATATAATTTTAGAGGCTATGAATAAAGCCAAAGAATTAAATGTACCATTAAGTTTTCATGAAGAAGATCCATCACTAATAACTTGTGCAGGGATAAATGATGGAAAAATATCTAAGCAAATGGGGATAGTAGGTGCATCAAATGTAGCAGAAGATGTTATGGTTGCTAGAGACTGTATGCTAGCTTTAAAATCTGGTGCAAAAGTCAATATACAACATATAAGTTCAAAAGCTTCTGTAGAAGCTGTAAGGCTAGCTAAAAGATTGGGAGCTAATGTATACGCAGAAGCGACACCACATCACTTTACATTAACAGAGGATGACGTTTTGATATATAAAACTAATGCAAAAATGAATCCACCTCTTAGGACTGCAGATGATAAATACAGCATAATTGAAGCACTACAAGATGATACTATAGAAATAATTGCAACTGACCATGCGCCACACACAAGTGAAGAAAAAAATGTAGATTTTGTTAAATCACCAAGTGGAATAGTAGGGCTTGAAACATCTTTAGCTTTAGGTGTAACTCATTTAGTTAGAAAAGGACATTTAAGCATAATGAAGCTGCTTGAAAAAATGACTATAAATCCTGCTAAGCTTTATAATTTAGAAAGTGGATGTATAAAAGAAGGAGCTAAAGCAGATTTAGTAATATTTAATCCTAATGAAGAATATGAAGTAAAAGAATTCGTTTCAAAATCATCGAATTCACCATTTATAGGCCATAAATTATATGGAAAAATTAATTATACTATATGTAATGGAAATATAGTATTTGAAAGTATAGAACAAGATTAATAAAAAATACCTAATTCTATTATTTAGAATTAGGTATTTTTTTACTTTTTGTAGATATATAATAATCAATAAACTAAAATTATCTCATAGGACATTTTAAGAAACGGATGAAGTTGTTGAAAGTATAAAGTGTCGTTCCTAAACGGTGGTTTAAGCTAAGTTAATTTTTTATAAAACAGAAGTATATAGGTTAGGGAGAGTGAGATATATGAAGTCTATAAAAATATGTATAGGTAGTGCATGTCATATAAAGGGATCATATGAGGTTATAGAAATTTTTAAAGAAGAAATAGATAAGTATAAATTAGGAGATAAAATAGAACTTTGTGCTTCATTTTGCCTGGGTAAATGCAAAGATGCAGTTTCAGTTATGAGATGGGATGATATTGTATTTTCTGTTTCAAAAGAAAATGCAAGGCAAATATTTGAAGCTGAGTTTATGCCATATATTTAAAAGATAAAGGGGAAGATAAAATGTGGGTTATGGGTTTTTCTAAAGTTAATTGTAAAAATTGTTATGCATGTTTAAGAGCTTGTCCAGTACATGCTATAAGGGTTAAAAATGACCAAGCTCAGATAATGAAAGATCGATGTATTGTATGTGGTAGATGCTTTAGAGCATGCCCTCAAAATGCAAAATTAATACGTTCAGAAATTGAAATGGTTAAACATTATATAAGTGGTAGAAAAAAAGTAGTAGCATCGATAGCTCCAAGCTTTGCATCTATATTTGGAAAATATAGTAATAAAATTCCTAAGGCACTTAGACTGCTAGGATTTGATTATGTAGAAGAAACAGCATCAATAGTAGATCCGATTATAAACGAATATGAAAGATATGCAAACTTAGATGATGACAAAACATATATAACAAGTTTTTGTCCTTCGGTAAATAAGTTAATTGAAAAATATTATAAAGATTTCAATGATAATATTATACCTGTAGCATCTCCAGCAATATTTCACGCAAGAGTATTAAAGAGTATATATGGAAAAGAGACAAAAGTTATATTTATAGGCCCATGCTTAGCTAAAAAAACAGATGGACATGATGATGAATCTATAGATATTGTATTAACATTTGAAGAACTTCAAAATTGGTTTAAAGAAAAAAATATAGATTTAGAAATTATTGGTGAAGAGCCATTTGATTATGTTAGTAAAGATAAGAGACTGTTACCTATAATTGGAGGGCCAACAAAGCATATAGAAGAAAAAAATCCTAAAAAAAGTATTATACAAGTCGATGGGATAGATGATTGTATAAAAATATTAGATGAATTAAAAAAAGGGAAACTTAAAAATTCATTAATTGATATGAATAGTTGTAGGCATAGCTGTGTAAATGGATCTGGTATGCCTCATGATAATATAACATGCTATGAAAGAAAGGAAAATCTTAAACAATACGCTAAAAGAGTTAACAAAGAAAAGAATCAAGACAATTCTAAAATAAATGATATAATCTCACAGGTTTCTATAAAAAAGAATTTTGTATCTAAAGAAATTTTACTAAAGCAACCAACAGAAGAAGAATTAAGAGAAATAATGAAAAGTATGGGGAAACATGATAAAAATGATGAATTGAATTGCGGTAGTTGTGGATATCACACATGCAAAGAAAAAGCTATAGCAGTGTATAATAATATGGCGGAAGTAAATATGTGCTTACCTTTTATGAGGGAAAGAGCTGAAAATTTAACAAATATCATATTTGATATGACCCCTAATATGATAGCTATAATAAATAAAAAATTAGATATAGTACAATTAAATCCATCAGCTGAAAAGTTTTTTGATATTACAAATAAAAAGGCTATAGGTCTTCCGATATTAATGTTTTTAGATGGAAATAAATTTGAAAATATAAAGAAAAATAAGGTTAATGTCTATAAAGAAAAAGTATTGCTAGAGTATAATCAATCAACAATAATACAAAGTATAATATGGTTAGAAAAAAACCAAGTTATGTTATGGATTGCAGATGATATAACAAAGGATGAAAAACAACAACAATCAATTCAGAACATGAAAATAGATGCCATAAATATGGCTCAAAAAGTTATAAATAAACAAATGACAGTAGCACAGGAAATTGCAAGTTTATTGGGTGAAACTACGGCAGAAACAAAGGTAACATTAACTCAACTTAAAAATCTTATTCAGGAGGATACAAGTAAAAAATGAAATTTTTTATAGATTTTGCCAGCAGCAGTTTAAATAAATATGGAGAAGAGTTATGCGGAGACAAAGTTGAGTTTTACCACGATGAAAAAAAGTTTATTGCGGTTTTGTCAGATGGATTAGGCAGTGGTGTAAAGGCTAATATTTTGGCTACATTAACAGCTAAGATAGCTTTAACCATGTTAAAAGAGGGTCTACCTATAGAAGAAGTAGTAGATACTGTTATACATACACTTCCGGTATGTTCACAAAGAAATTTAGCGTATTCGACGTTTACTATAATAAAAGTTGAAAACGATGGTATGGCATATGTTGCTGAATTTGATAATCCAAGTATTTTCTTTTTAAGTGATAGAGAAATAAAAAAAATAGAGTGGTGTACTACTGAAATTAATGGCAGGAAAATAAAAGAAAGCAAGTTTAAACTTAAAGAAAAAGATATATTGGTATTTGTAAGTGATGGAGTTGTGCACGCTGGGGTAGGGAAGGTATTGAATTTAGGATGGCAATGGGAAGATATTGAAAAATATCTAAAGGAAAATACAAACAAAAATATGTCAGCTAAGACAGTAACTAATTTGTTATTAGGTGCATGTGACCAGTTATATATGCAGCAACCAGGAGATGATACAACAGTTGCAACTATAAAGGCAGTTATGCCTAAAAAAGCTATATTATTCTCAGGACCTCCTATAAATCCTGAAATGGATAATCAAATCGTTAAAAAGATAATGTCTACTTATGGAAGAAGAATTGTTTGTGGGGGGACTGCTGGAAATATTGTTGCGAGGGAGCTAAATGAAGAGGTTAAAACAAGTTTTAAAGTAGTTGATAAAGATATACCGCCAATTGGTTATATAAATGGAATAGATCTTGTTACAGAAGGTGTTTTAACTATAAGAAAAGCAACTGAAATATTAGAAAAAGTAAAGGTAGCAACTGATTTAAAGTTTTTATATGAAGATGATGGAGCATCGAAGTTAGCTCGCATGCTTTACGAGGATTGTACACATATAAAATTTATAATAGGGAGAGCTATAAATCCAGCTCATCAAAATCCAGATTTTCCAAATGAATTAAGTATTAAGTTATATGTTTTAAATGAACTAAAAAATACTTTGTCAGGATTAGGTAAGATTATAGAAGTTGAATTTTATTAAAAATATAAATAAAAAAATGAGTATATCTTAAGTTTAAGGTATACTCATTTTTATTTATATAAAATTAGTATGTATTATTTGTAAATGGCCTTAATTGGATCTAATTTAGATGCTTTAAGGGCAGGAACAATACCAAATACGATTCCAGTTAAAACAGTTGCAATAAATGCATAGAATAAGCTGTTAGCATTAGGAATAGCTTTAAATGGTAAATAGTTAGATGCATAGTTAACTACTATAAATCCTATTATTATTCCCAGTATTCCACCACATACCGTTATAAATACAGCTTCGGTTAAAAATTGGAATAATATATGTCTAGGCTTTGCACCTATAGCTCTTCTAATACCGATTTCTCTTTGACGTTCCATAACAGATACATACATTATATTCATAACACCTACACCACCTACAAACATAGATATAGCAGTTATAGCAGTTATAAATAAGTTTATTTTAGAAACCATTGCTTCAAGCTCTTGAGTTTGTTCTGATGGATCTTGAGGGTTATACGAACCGTCAATATCTGGATGTAAATCATATAACTTATCACAAACTCTGTAAGCTACTTCAGATACATCATATCCTTTAGAAACTATTAAATCAAGTCCATAAATTTCAGTTGGATAAGAGTATTGATTCATTAAAGAATCAAAAGATTTCTTTGGCATATAAGATGTAGCATAAGTAAAGTCACCGCTATACATACCAGCAATCATGCCACTGTTATTTTCTTCAGTGTTAGTAGTCAGAGAACTCTCATCAACAACACCTATTACTTCAAATGTTGAACCACTAATAGTTATACCTTTACCTATAGCTTTTTCTGCATCACCAAATAAGTCTGTTGCATTTTGCATAGTTATCATAATTACTTTTCTATCATTATCTTCTAAAGAAAAATTTCGACCATATGAAGCTTTTACTTTTGTATCTTTTTTCAACTCATTTACTTCAATAGAAGTAGTCTTTTTATCAAAAGATGCTTCAGAAAAATAACTGGAGTTCATATCAAAATCTTCCTTAGCAGGTCCTATTCTTTCAACGCCTTCCACAAAAGATAATTCTTCAATATCTTTTAGAGCAAATGGTTGTAAAAATGCTGTCATGCTAGACATATTTTGATCTGTAGGCTCAAATGAAATTCTTGTTTTATTAGGGTTGACTTTGTCAACTGAACTAAAAACTTCTTTTTTTAGACCATTACCGATAGAACTTACAAGTATTACTGATGTAATACCCATTATAATCCAAAGTAAAGTTATAAATACTCTAAGTTTATGACCTTTTAAATTAGATAAAGAACTTTTTATTAAATTCATAGGCTACACCTCCATTGAAACTACACCATCTTTTAGTTTTACAACCTTAGTGGCATATTTTACTAAATCATTATCATGAGTAACCATTATTATAGTCTTTCCTTGTTCATTTAAATTTTTTAAAAGCTCCATAATGTCATTGCTAGTTTCACTATCTAAAGCACCAGTTGGTTCATCTGCAAAAATAAGAGAAGGGCTATTAACTAGTGCACGAGCTATAGCAACACGTTGTTGTTGACCACCTGATAATTGAAGTGGCATATTTTTTAATTTATCGAGTAGACCAACTGATTCTAATTTTTCACAAACTATTTTTTCTCTATCAACTTTATTTATTAAACCTTCATAAATAAGAGGTAATTCTATGTTATGGTATACATCTAATGTTTCTATTAAGTTAAATTGTTGAAAAATAAAACCTATATTTTTATTTCTAAATTCAGATTTTTGATTTTCATTTAAATTTGTAACATCTTCGCCATTAAATAAGTATTTTCCGTCATCGAATTTATCAAGGAAACCTAAACTGTTAAGTAGTGTAGTTTTACCACTTCCTGATTTACCCATTATCATAACAAAATCTCCAGCTTCTATTTCTAAGCTTAAAGATTTAAGCACATGGAACTGTTCCTTACCAACTTTATAAAATTTTTGAACATTTTCTAGTTTAATTATATTACTCAAGAATTACTCAGCTCCTTCTTCAGCAGGTGCCTTATCTTTTTCATCTGATGAATGCTCAGCTCCATCTTCAGTAGTGGCTTTATCTTTTTCATCTGATGAATTTTCAGCTCCATCTTCACTATTAGGAGTATTTCCTGTATTTACAGGATCACCTTCTTTCATATCTTCAGAAGGGTATCTTACTATACAAATATTTTTGTCAAGTCCAGATTTTACAGTTGTAAATTCATCATTTTGATCATTTATTTCAATAACTCTTTTCTTAAGTATTCCATTTAAATCTTCAAATACATAGTTTTCTGTTTTATCATCCTTTTTACTTTCTAATACAGCAGATGTTGGTATTTTAACTATTGAATCACGTACTTCTATAGATGCTTGAACGTGGAAGCCATTAGTTAACTCTTCTTGGTTTTCAAAAGATATTATTATATCATAGTAAGATAAATTACTTTGACCACCCATATTCATATCATTTGTAGCAGTAGATGGTCTATCTGATATATAGCTTATTCTACCTGTTAACTTTTTGTTATTAGAGAATACTAAAACGTCAACAGGATCATCTATTTGAAGTTTTGGTAAATCTTGTTCACTGGCTTGTCCCTTCATATAATACTCGTTACTTTCAATCGTCATAAATGCAGATTGCTCAGGTCCTTCAGAAGTCTCATTTAAATAAACTTTACCAGCAAAAGGAGCATATGTCTCTAAATATGCTTTCTTTTCTAAAGAAGATATTTGAGAGTTTAATTTGCTAACATCAGAATTTAATCCGCTTATTTCAGAACTAATACCTGAATCATTAGAGCTATTAGCTTTTTTTAGCTTATCTATCTGATTTTTTAGAGTATTTACTTGAGATTTTAAATCATCGATTTGATCTATTGCATCTTGATTTTTCGTAGTGAACAAAAGATCTCCTTCATTTACAACTTTTCCGTTAGTAACATTTACTTTACTTATATTTTCTTGATTAGGATTAAAATCCTGTGTTTTAGTAGGTGTGATAACACCATTTATAAAAATCTTTTCGTTATCAGCGATAGTATACGTCTCGATATAATTTTCATTCATGCTTATGTCATCGCCATTTATTTTATTCTTATTATAAATAAAGATTCCAATGCCCAATGCAACTATTACAAAAACACCTACACCTATAGCTACTTTTTTGTTTTTGAACTTTTCTAAAAAAGACATAAATTCCTCCTTGTGTAAACTTATACTGACTTAAATTATAAAAGAATTTATATATATAAGTCAAATAAAAATGGTAAATAATACAATATTGTAAATAAGCTTAGAATATATTGAAGATAAATGTAATTAAATGTAAAAAATACTTAATAATTAAGAATATTAATACAAATTTAATCTTATATTTTTGATGATATTTATCCTATCTTATATGGCATATTATGTGCAATATATAAAAAAACATAAATACATTATTAAAGTAATTATGAAAAATACATTAGCTAGTAAATTTGTATAAAACATAAAAATTAGAGTTATAAAAAATTCTTTTGTTATAACAAATAAAAGAGAGAGAGATAAAATTATCTCTCTCTTTATTCTATCTTTCTAAGCTGTAATTTCTATTTCTTGTTCTGATGTATTAACCAATTGCTTTATAAGTATATTTCTTGTTATACCATAGTGGTTTTCTTTTTGTAGTTTTATTTCAAAACCTAAATTAAGAACTGTCTTTAGACTAAAAATATTTTCAGTAGCTATTGCAGTTACAATATGGTTCTTACCTCTAATGATAGATTCTTGTATTCTAGTTTCCATTAATATTTTATGAAGGGAATTGCCACGGTAAAGAGGGTCTACCATTACATAACCAGATACATAACTAGAATTTATTTCTTCTTCAGTAAGTCCCATTTCATAAAGATAATCTAAATAATCACCACTAGGCAATTCGCATAGTGCTGATGCAACTAAGGTTTCTTCAACATAACATCCTATTATAAATCCACCCTTGTCTAATACATCCATTAAATAGAGTTGATCGCGAAATTTAAGCCAGTTTTTATTTTCCATCGCATCATTTACCCTATTGTATAAATTAGTAATGTCTTCAAACTTTGATGCAGTTATATAACATACATCAGCGTATAAGTTTTCACAAAGCTCTCCATTAAACTTAGATAATTTTACTTTCTTTATCAAAATAGACACCATTTCGTTCACATAAGTTCGCTAAGCTTATGCAGTTCTCTAATGAACTTCTCACACTTTCATGTGAGAGCAGACTATTTCTTCACCCTCGACATTATTCGTTAGGGGCAACCTACTTCCACTATCAATAGCTTATAGTGTACGAGACAATTCTCTAGTCGTTGAAGGTTTCCCTGTTCGGGACTTCCCTGCATGAACATCCATTGTACAAGCACTTAGGGTTTAACCATATGCCATCCTAAGACTTTTTTCTACTTTCGTTCCATCACGTTTAAAGCTATTCGCTTTTACGTTGTGGCACTTAGGCTTTAGGAATTATCTGCAATTCAAGTTGTGTCCTATGCAGATTTCTCTACATACGAGGCTTAAATCGTTACCTCTTTTCCGAAATTAGAGATCATAGATCTCTTTAATAAAATATTAAGCTATAATTATTTGTTTAAGTTATTAAGTTAAGGTGTAATTATTATACCATAATACTTAAGAATGTGTAGTATTTTTTACATATTTTTAAGTAAAAACTAATAATTTTAACTTAAATTTAAAAAAACTAATTAAAATTTATTAACTACTTATTAATTTGATATAAAAAAGCAGTAGCATATAAAAAAAAATATCGGAAAATATAAACTTATAAACTATATTTAAGGAGTAAGTTATGACAAATAGAAAAATAAATAAAATATACATAATAGCATTTATATTTTTAATAGGCTTATTTAGTTTAGGAATGAATAAACCTATTAAAATTGATGATGGAAAAATTTTTAGAAAAATATATATAGAAAATCAAGATGTAGGACACTTAACTATTAATGAAGCTAAACATCTTATATCTAAAAAATACCCTTTAGAAGTAATGCATATTAGATATAATGATAAAACATGGGATATAACCCCTGAAGATATAAATTTAGACTATAATATTGATAAATCTATAAAAAAAGCGTACTTATATACAAGAGGCTATGATAAGGTAGAAAATATAAAAAGGATGTTTAATTTATCATTTAAAGATCCATATACGATAAAATTGCATGGAAGTTACGATGAATCAAAATTAAGCAAAATTTTAGATGAAATTTGTAATGACATAGATATTGAAGTAGTTCAAGCTACTATAAAAATAACTGATAACTCAGAAATTAAGACAACCAAATCTAAAGATGGTATAGAAGTGGATATTATTAATTTGAAAGAAACTATATATAATATGATAGACAAAAAAAGTATATCAACTATTGAACTGCCTATAAAAATTATAAAACCAAATATAACCACAGAAAGTGTAAAGTCTATAAACTCAATATTAGGGCAATGTAGTACTAGTTTTTATGATCAATCATCTAGAGGTAGCAATATACATATTGCAGGTAAAAGTACGAGTGATTTACTTGTTATGCCAGGCGAAATCTTTTCATATAATAAAGCTACGGGAGCTAGAACGTGGAGCAATGGTTATAAGTCTGCTAAAGTAATAGTTGGAGGAAAATATGTAAATGGAGAAGGTGGAGGTGTATGTCAAGTATCAACAACTATATATAATGCAGCGCTACTTTCTGGAATGGATATAAAAGAAGTTCATAATCATACATTTACATCTCATTATGCACCAAGAGGTAAAGATGCAGCAGTATCATATGGATACACAGATTTTAAATTTAGAAATCCTTACTCACATCCTATATATATTAAAAACATTGTAAATAACGGAGCTATAACAACTAAAATTTATGGATGCGATCAAGATAGGGAAAGAATTTATATAAGGACAGAGGAAAAGTTAAATAAAGACAAAATTAATGTAAACACATATAGAATTTATTTAAATGAAGAAAATAAAAAAATTAGAGAAGAATTAATATCTGAAAGTACCTATAAAGTAAAGTAACCCCAGTGAAAATATAAACACTGGGGTTTAGTATTTTAAAACAAAGTTTTATCTAATATTAAAAAAATGATCTCGGTAAAAAGTTAATTAATTATAAAGAATAAATTTATATTTATTAATTATTTTATATGCAATTAATTAATGTATTTATATTTTCAAGTACATTAAAAAAATATATAATTAAATATAGGTATAAATTGATATAGAAAGTTATTTTGGAACTGAATTTTTAGTATTATATATTATTAAAAAATATACAGAAATTGAGCTAGATATTAATGTGAAAATAAGATATAAATTTGGGAATTTAGTTGCATAAACAACTAATATATCATAAGATGATAGTCGCATAAACAACTAATATATAATTAATATATTAAATAAAGGAGGAGAAATATGAGTTCACAACAAACTTTAGGAACAGAATCTGTATACAAATTGCTTATAAAGTACTCAATACCAGCCATAATAGGAATGATGGTAAATGCTTTATATAATGTAGTTGACAGAATGTTTATTGGAAATATCCCAGGTGTAGGGCCATTAGCTATAACAGGTCTTGGTGTAACAATGCCGATCGTAACTATAATATTAGCTTTTGGCATGTTAATAGGAATAGGTACAACAACTAATATATCTATAAAATTAGGTCAAGGTAAAAAAGAAGAAGCAGAACAATTAATCGGTAATGCAATGACTCTAGCCGTATTAATTGGATTAATAATAACTATAATCGGTCTTTTATATTTAGATAAAATACTAATTTTATTTGGTGCGAGTGATAAAGCATTAGTTTATGCAAAATCGTATGTAACTATAATTTTTATAGGGACAGTTGTTAACTTACTATCATTTTCTTTAAATCATTCAATAAGAGCTGATGGCAGTCCTAAAATATCAGCTGGAATAATGATTGTAGGATGTTTGACAAATATTATACTAGATGCAATATTTATATTTGGATTTGATATGGAAATAAAGGGTGCAGCTTTAGCTACAGTTATTTCACAGACAGTTACGGCCATACTTACTATGGCATATTATCTTTCTGGAAAATCTAATTTAAAATTTAGAAAATCTAGCTTAAAATTGAATAGAAAGCTAATGTTAGGAGTTTTTGCAATAGGGATATCTCCATTTTCTATGCAGATTGCAGCTAGTTTAGTTCAAGTTATATCTAATCAAGCTTTAAAAACTTATGGTGGTGATTTAGCTATAGGGGCTATGGCTACAATTTCATCAATTTCTATGCTATTCTTGATGCCTATATTTGGAATAAACCAAGGAGCACAACCAATAATAGGATTTAACTATGGAGCTAAAAAATATGAAAGAGTAAAAAAAGCATACTTATCGTCTGTAGCTGTAGCAACAATTATTTTAACAATAGGGGCTTTAGTAGTTCAAACATATCCTGAGATTATGATAAGAATGTTTAATAAAGATAAAGAGCTTATGAGAATTTCTGTTGAGGGTATAAAAATTTACTTGCTTATGATGCCTATAATAGGTATTTCAGTAACAGGAAGTAACTTTATACAATCAATAGGAAAAGCTAAAATAGCAATGATACTTAGCCTTCTTAGACAAGTAATTTTACTTATACCAGCTATACTAATTCTTCCGAAATTTTTAGGATTAAAAGGAGTATGGCTAGCCCAACCAATATCAGACTTTATAGCGACTTTAATTACGTTTGTAATATTATTCAATGAGATAAGAAGCTATAGTATCAAAGTAGAAAAAAATATTGAAAATAATTCTTTAAATGACAAATATCTAGAAAGTGAATTTGCTATAGATAAAAATAAGTAATATTTAAAAATAGATATAATATAAAGATGAGTAGTGTAAACGTAGCCTTTATATCAAAAAATGTAACCTTTTATATATAAAATCCATATTCTAATTATGAAATATAAGTTTAAAAGTTTTAATTACTTATATTCATATAAAAGTAATGAATTTTATATAAAAGGGTGATTCATTATGAATGAAAATTTAAATTTAACACCGTTTACAGTAGAAAGCGAAGTTAATAAATTAGATTATACAATTCCATATGGAGTTACAATGTTAAATGCGACAGAAGCTTGGAAGAAGGGATATACAGGAAAAGGAGTTGTTGTTGCAATTATAGATACTGGATGTGATACAAAACATCCTGCACTAGAGGGTAGAATTATAGGAGGTAGAAATTTTACTTCAGATGATAATTCAAATCCAGATATATTCGAGGATTATCAAGGACATGGAACTCATGTTGCGGGAACAATAGCTGCAAATACAACACCAGTTGGGATAACAGGTGTTGCACCAGGAGCTAACTTGTTAATATTAAAGGCTCTGGATAAAAGTGGATCAGGAAAAATGCAGTGGATTATAAGCGCCATTAACTATGCAGTATCTAAAAAAGCAAATATAATATCTATGTCACTTGGAGGACCTCAAAATACAAAAGAATTACATGATGTAATTTTAAATGCAGTTAATAATAATATATTAGTTGTATGTGCAGCTGGTAATAGAGGTGATAAGGGTAATGCAAAAACTGATGAGTTAGATTATCCAGGTGCATATGATGAAGTAATAGAGGTCGGTGCAATAGATTCAAATAAAGGAATTGCTCCATTTAGTAACTCTAATTTATATGTAGACTTAGTTGCTCCAGGAGTTAATATTTTGTCAACATATAAAAATCAAGGATACGCGACATTAAGTGGAACCAGTATGGCAACTCCGCATGTATCAGGTGCTTTAGCAATAATTATAGAATGGGCAAATAAAGAGTTTGAGAGAAATATGACTGAATCAGAATACTATGCTCAGCTCATTAAATTTACAAAAGCATTGAAGTTATCAAGAAGGCTTCAAGGTAATGGATATATTACTTTAAGTTTATAATAGATTTTAAGAGTGTATCTAGTAATGATTTATTTCATTTTATAGATACACTCTTTTAATTTAATTAACTGTAGATAAAATTTCAAAATTTATTTTATATATTATGATTTGAAATAATTTGATATAATGTAGGGAAAAGGTTTAAAAATGTAATAATATGACAGATTAAAGAACGTATATTATTAAGGAGTGATTAGATTGAGTAATTTAGTAAGTGTAGAATGGTTAAAAAATAATATAAATAATGAAAACTTAATTATAGTAGATTGTAGATTTAGTTTAATGGATAAGGACTATGGAAAGAAAAGTTATGAACAAGGTCATATAAAAGGAGCGGTAAGATTAGATATTGAAACTCAATTGTCAAGCGAAGTAAAGGAACATGGTGGAAGACATCCCTTAGCATCCATAGAAAGCTTAAAAGAAACTTTTGAAAATATAGGTATAAGCAATGATTCTATTATAGTTTGTTATGATGAAGGTGATCTAGCTGGACCATCTAGACTTTGGTGGACATTAAAGTACTTAGGTCATGATAATGTATATGTACTTAGAGATGGAATAGAGTCATTCAAAAAAATAGGCGGAGAGATAAATACTGTAGAAATTAAAAATAACAAAGATATATTCAATATAAAAATAAATGAAGAAATGAAAGTTGACATGAACTATGTAAAAGAAAGACTTTATAATAAAAATGTAGCTATTGTTGATTCAAGAGAAAATATAAGGTACATAGGAATATTTGAACCTGTTGACAAAAAAGCAGGGCATGTACCTAGCGCACTAAATTATTTTTGGATGGATATATTTAATAAAGTAGATGAAAAAATAGAACTAAAATCAGTAAAAGAATTAAAAGAACATTTCAAAGAACTATATAACTATAAAGAAGTAATAGTATATTGTGGTTCTGGAATAACTGCTTCTGTAAATAGCTTAGCACTTAGTGAAGCTAATATAAATCATAAAGTATATACAGGAAGCTTTAGCGACTGGATAAGTTATGATGATAATGAAATTGAAACTAATTTAAAAAATTAATACTAATGTAAATTAATAAAATAGACCAAGTATCTAAATAATAGTATTAGGTCTATTTTTTATAAAACCGCATTTTAGTAAATTTAATAGATAAAATAAAAAAATATTACATATATAATTTAAGAATGAGGTGATTTTATGAATACTTATAAAAAAATATTACAAAAGCAAAAAGACTATTTAGATAGTATTGGAAATATAGATGTAGATACACGTATAAAAAACTTAAAAAAATTAAAAGGTACTATAAAAAAATATGAAAAGGATATAATGGATGCTCTAGAAAAAGATTTAGGTAAGCATGAATTTGAATCATATTCAAATGAAGTTGGATTTGTATATAGTAGTATTGAACATGCACTAAAAAATATAAAAAAATGGTCTAAAGTACAAAAAGTTAAAAATGATATTGCACAAATTCCAGGTAAATCAAGAATTTATAGTGCACCTTATGGAGTTGTATTAATAATAGGTCCATATAACTATCCATTTCAACTTTTAATAGAGCCTTTGGTTGGAGCAATTGCAGGGGGAAATACTGTAGTTTTAAAGCCATCTGAGTATACTATGAATACAGAAAAAATAATAGAAGAGATGATAAAAGAAGCTTTTAGTGAAGAATACATAACTGTTATTACAGGCGACTATAAGGTAAACAGCAGCTTATTAGATTTAAAATTTGACTATATTTTTTTTACAGGAAGTGTTAATGTAGGAAAAATAGTAATGGAAAAGGCAAGTAAAAATTTAATACCAATAACATTAGAACTCGGTGGAAAATCACCTGTAATAGTAGATAATACAGCTTCTTTAAATATAAGTGCTAATAGAATTATGTGGGGAAAACTTTTAAACGCGGGTCAAACATGTGTAGCACCAGACTATATTTTAGCACATGAAGATATATATGAGGGGTTGTGCACAGCTTTAGAAAAATCAATTAAATCATTTTATGGAAATGAAATTTCAAAAAATAATGAATTTGGAAGAATCGTAAATGACAGACACATGAATAGATTAGCTGAAATTTTAGAACATGATAAAGATAAAATAATCTTTGGAGGAGAAGTTGATAAAGAAAATAAATTTATATCACCGACTATATTAAAAAATATAACACTCAAAGATAAAGTTATGGAAGATGAAATTTTTGGACCTATACTGCCTGTTATAAAATATAAAACTATTGAAGATATAAAACAATATATAAATGCTCACCCTAAGCCGTTAGCGCTATATGTTTTCTCAGAAGATAATAGATTTTCAGAAGATATTATAAATAGATTTGCATTTGGTGGAGGTTGTATAAATGATACAATAAGTCATGTTGCATCAAATTATCTACCTTTTGGAGGGGTTGGAACTTCTGGTATAGGAAAATATCATGGTAAAAGTAGTTTTGAAACATTTACTTATAAAAAGTCAATAGTTAAAAAATCAACCAATATAGATATAAAAATAGTCCTACCTCCATATAAAAATAAATTAAGTATGGTAAAAAAAATCATGAAATAATAAAAAAGACAGGTCATGCACCTGTCTTTTTTATTTAATTGAAAAACGAGAAGATTTATAAATTCTTTATTTTTAGGATTCTAATAAATATATACCCCATTAATTAGATACTAAACATATTAGTTGAAAAATAAAAATTTATTTTGCTTAATTTATTGAAATTGTACACAAAGAATAAATTATATTTTAGTACAAATAATAGTATAAATAATAATTTAAGGAGGATGTGTATGAATAAGTTATTATATATTAGTGTAAATTCAAAGCCAGAGGAACTGTCAGCAAGTAAAACAGTAGCAAAAGAACTTATAAATAGATTTTTAGAAAAAAATAAAGACTTTGTAGTAGAAGAAGTAGATTTATACAAAGAACATATTCCAAGATTAGAATATCAATACTTTGAAAAAAGAAACTGTGTAGTTGATGAAAGTGATACAAAAAAATTAAATGATAAGGACCAAAGAGAAATTAAAAAGATAAGAAGTTTGTGTAATCAATTTATAAGCTCAAATGTATATATAATAGCGGCACCAATGTGGAGCTTATCATTTCCAGCACCATTAAAAGAATATATAGACTGTATAATGCAAGATCAAAAAACAATAAGTTTTGATAATGGTAAACCAGAAGGATTATTAAATGATAATCCTAGAACCGTTGTGTATGTACAATCATCAGGAGGACATATACCTTGGTTATTAAAACCAGCAATGAATAAAGGTTTAAGTTATGTAGAAGATATAATGAAATTTATGGGAATTAAAAAATTTGAAGAACTTTTAGTGGATGGAACTGGATTCAGTGAAAAAGAGAAAAAAGAAGCTATAAATAAAGCATGTGAAAAAATTGATTATATAATAGACTCTATAAAATTTTAAATGTTATTATAAATATCCTTATATATTAATAATGCTTAAATATTAAGGATATTTATAATATTTAGAAAAAGTTAAATATGAACTAAAATTTACAATTTGAGTTTAGTATTTATTAAATACTATGAAAAATAAGACAAAAATCATAAAAATATAACAAAAAATAAAGTAAAAGCTATAAAATTATAATTTTTTTATATTTAAAAAAATAATAGGAAAACATTTCTTCGGAGCAAAAAATCTAAAATTATTTATATTTCAAATATATTCATTGCATCAAACATTTAAATATCAATATATTCAACAAAAACTAAATATTTTAAATTGGTAGAAAATTAAAAAAAATAACGTTTTGTAAAATAAAATTTCTAAAAAAACATAATTTTAAAATTGAGTGTCGAAAAATAGTAAAAAATGTATTGAAATGACTGAAAAAAACATTATAATTATAGATGTAAGATGAACTGATAAAAAAATAAATTATATGTTTTTAAGGAGATGCACAGACATGGAAAACAAGGAACTTCAAAAAAATCTTGGTATGGCTGCTGCTTTATCAACAGTTGTTGGTATGGTTATAGGTGGGGGAGTATTCTTTAAGCCACAAGCGGTTTATTCAGCAACAGGAGGAGCACCAGGACTTGGAATTTTAGCATGGGTATTAGCTGGAATAATGACTATAACAGCTGGACTTACAGCTGCGGAGGTTTCAGCAGCTATACCTAAAACAGGCGGAATGATGACTTATATAAGTGAGATCTATGGTAAAAAATTAGGATTTTTGACAGGGTGGATGCAAACGGTATTATTCTTCCCAGCAACTATAGCAGCATTAGCAGTTATATTTGCAGAACAAGCAACTGGATTAATGGGAAATCCAGCATTGAAACTTCCTCTAGCAGTAGGAATAATATTATTAGTAGCTGCTCTTAATACATTAGGATCTAAGACAGGTGGAGCAATACAAACTGTATCTACTGTATGTAAATTAATACCTCTTGTATTAATAATGGTATTTGGATTCATAAAAGGATCAGGACAAAATGAAATAATAACTCCATTAGTAGGAGAAGGAATAAGCATAGGTGGAGTATTAGGTCAGTTATTAATAGCTGTACTATTTGCTTATGACGGATGGATAAATGTTGGTGCTTTAGCTGGAGAAATGAAAAACCCAGGTAAAGATTTACCTAAAGCAATAGTTGGTGGATTATCATTAGTTATGGCTGTTTACTTAATTATAAACTTAGCTTACCTTTGGGTAGCACCAGCTCATGAATTAGCATCAGTAGCAGCACCAGCGGCATTAGTTGCAGAAAAGATATTTGGACAAGTTGGTGGTAAAATAATAACTGTAGGTATATTAATATCAGTATTCGGTGCATTAAATGGATATATATTAACAGGACCAAGAATAGCTTATACATTAGCTTCTCAAAAAACTTTACCAGGACACAATTTCCTATCAAAGTTAAACAATGCTCAATCACCAGCTAATGCAACAATAGCTATGGCAATATTATCAGCATTATATGCTTTATCTGGACAATTTAACTTATTAACAGATTTATCAATATTTGCAATATGGATATTCTATGTATTGACATTTATAGGGGTAATAAAGTTAAGAAAAGATCAACCAAATTTACACAGACCATATAAAGTACCTTTATATCCTGTGATACCAATGATAGCTATATTAAGTGGATTATTTGTTATAGTTAATCAATTATTCCTTGCTGGAATGCAAACAACTATGATATCAGTAGGTGGGCTTGTAATAACAGCTATAGGATTACCAGTTTATAACTATATGTCAAAGAAAAATGGATTAGAGACTAAATCAAATAAAGTAGCGTAACAAAAAAGACTCAAAGCTTTGCTTTGGGTTTTTTTTTATGTTTATATATTTTTTGGAATTTAAAAGAATGCTGATAAAACAAAATTTTTGACTAATAATATAAGAGAAGCTAAAATTTAAAAGGTTTATTTGTCGCAATAAACGTCTAATCTAAAATCTAATAAAAGATGTTCCTAAAAACGACATTATATAAATATAAAGCTAATAGGAGGAACAAAACATGCATAAAAATTTAAGAAAAACACTCGCCATAATACTAAGTACAAGTGTGGTTACAATAGGAGCTTGTATATCGAATATAAAAAATATATATGCAGATTCAAACAGTACAATTAATATATGCTATGATAATTCTTATGAAAATATAATTGAAAGTGAGCAAAGAAAAATAGCATATATAACTATCGATGATGGCCCAAGTAAATATACAGATACTATAATAAATACTCTTAATAAATATGGAGCAAAAGCAACATTTTTTATGATCGATAGAAATATGAAAACTTACCCAGAACAGGTTAAGAATATAATAAACAATGGAAATACAGCTGGATTTCATAGTGTAAGTCATGATATACATGAATTGTACAAAAGTAATGTATCTGCAAAAAAAGAATTTGATCAAAATAAAGAGACATTCCATGACATCACTAACTTAGAATCAAATATAATAAGGTTACCATATGGGAGCAAGCCTTATACTCCAACGAAATCTTATGAAATGCTAGTTGAAGCAGGATATAAGTTATGGGACTGGGACTTAGATACACAAGATTGGAAATCTAATTCAGTTCAAATAGTTGAAAATGTTAAAAGATATACTGAAAATAAAAAAGAGGTAATTATATTAATTCATGAGAAAAAACAAACAGTAGAAGCGTTAGATGGAATTTTAAAACACTTAACAGAACAGGGGTATGATATTATTCCTATAGAACAAGATCAACAACCTCAAAATTTTTGGATAGGAAATTTGTACAAATAAAAATAAAAGTGAACCACTTAAATTAAATGGTTCACTTTTATTTTTATTTAAAGAAAATCATCATTTTGTATATTAAATTATTTTGTATACAAAATAATGGTAGACAAATTTAGACAAAAAATAATACAATAAGATTTGGATAAAATAATAAAAATAGATTACAAAATCAAAATAAAGGAAATCTTAAGTATAAGCTAGTCTGAAAGGAGCAAATTCAATGAAAGATAATAAAAAAATAACAGAAGATCCTAGATTTAAACAGTGCAATAAAGAAGCACTTATGGGATTAGGCCTTGGAATTGTAAATCTTATATGGTGGTTTGGGTTTGGATATGGATTTGGAAAAAAAGATATATCTGAATATACATATATATTAGGATTACCTACATGGTTTTTCATGAGCTGTATAGTAGGTGGAGTTTTATTTTCTATATTAACAGTAGTAATGATAAATAAATTTTTTAAAGATATGCCCTTAGAAGGTTTAAGTGAAGAAGAAGTAGAGAAATATAGAAGGGAGTTTAAATAATGAAAAATGTTAATTTAGGAGTTTTAGTTCCTATAATAATATACTTCATAGCAATATTTGGTGTTGGTTTTTATTCTATGAAGTTCGTTAATAAAGCTAGAAAATCAAATAACAAAGAAAATGAATTTATGGATGAGTATATGACTGGAGGAAGAGGATTAGGAGGTTTTGTACTTGCTATGACTTTAGTTACAACTTATTTAAGTGCAGGAAGCTTTATAGGTGGACCAGGAACGGCTTATACAGAAGGATTAGGATGGGTCTTTTTAGCTATGGCACAAATGCCAACAGGATACTTTACATTAGCGGTGCTTGGAAAAAAGTTTGCTATTATATCTAGGAAAATAAATGCAGTTACTATAACAGATTTTTTAAGAGTGAGGTATAAGTCTGATATTGTAGTTGTGATAACTTCAATATCCATAGTAGTATTTTTTATATCAGCAATGGCAGCTCAATGGGTAGGAGCTGCTAGACTTTTACAAGGCTCAGTAGGACTTGATTACAATATAGCATTAACTGCTTTTGGTGTTACAGTTATAGTACATACGGTAATAGGTGGATTTAGAGCAGTAACAATATCAGATACAATACAAGGTATAATAATGACGATAGCAACGATAACTATCTTTGTAGGAACAGTTATTGCCGGTGATGGAGTTTCAAATATTGTACAAAACATGGCAAGTATTGATCCAGGTATGATAACTCCTTTTGGAGTAACAGAAGGTAATATGACTATATTATGGGTAACATCATTTTGGATATTAGTTGGATTTGCAGTTGTAGGAATACCATCAGTATCACAAAGGGCAATGAGCTACAAAGATACTAAAAGTTTGCACCAAGGTATAAAGTATGGAACGATAGTATCTATGATACTACTTTTAGGGATGCACATGGTAGGCGCTTTTGGATCAACTTTAGTGATTGGTATAGAATCAGGAGACTTAGTTGTACCAACTCTTACCACTCAGTTGTTCCCATCTGTTATAGCAGGAATATTATTAGCAGGGCCATTAGCTTCTATAATGTCTACAGTAGATTCACAATTGTTAGTTGCTTCAGGGGCTATAGTAAATGATATAGTAGTTAATTATATAAAACCAAGTTTAAAATCAGATTCTAAAAAAATAGGTAAGATAAGTATTATATCAACCGCTGTTTTAGGAATAGCTATATATTTAGTTGCAATTAATCCACCTGATTTAATAGTATGGTTAAATTTATATGCTAATGCAGGTATAATTGCTACATTCCTATGGCCTATAATACTAGGGCTTTATTGGAAAAGAGCGAATTATCAAGGTGCTATAGCATCTATAATAAGTGGTATAGGTACATATGTGTTATTTAGTAAAATATGGATTAGACCTTTTGGTACTCATACTATTGTATTACCATTATTGATATCTTTAGGAATGTTTATTCTAATATCTAAGCTAACAAAAGCACCAGATGATGATGTAATAGAAACATTTTGGGGAGTTTACTATAAATAGAAAATATAAGAATAAAAACACCTTAATGTTAATTTTACATTAAGGTGTTTTTATTTTTACTAAAGAACAACTTATGATATAATTTTTTACGTATAAGGAGAGTATGATTACACCATAAGGGAAGATAAGTAGGTGATTAAAATAAATAAAGAAATAATAATGTTTAATAAAGGTGCTGAAATAAAGGTAGACGTTATATATAGAAAGCGTAAAAATATAACGATAACTGTAAAACCTAAAAATCAGGTAGCAATTATAAGTCCCCCGGGAATTAATATTAAAACTTTAGAAAAACTTCTAAAAAGTAAGTCTGATTGGATATTAAAGCAATTAGACAAATATAAAGATATTGATATAAATGAAGAAATTATATTTGAAGATGGAACAGAACTTTATTACTTAGGAGAAATATACTATTTAAACATTATAAAATCCACTAAATACAATAGTAATGTTTATATAAGTGAAAATAAAATTATGATAGAAAGTACCAATTTAACTCAAAGTAATCTAAAAGATATACTCAAGAGATGGTACAAAAGTGAAAGTGAGAAAATTGTTATAGAAAAATTAAAAAAACTTAAAAATAAATCAGAAATAATGAATAACTTAACTCCTGCTTGTATAAAAGTAAAAGAACAAAATAAGAGATGGGGATCTTGTACTTCAAAAGGAAATATATATATAAACTCTAAAATATCAATGGCAAGACCAAAGTCAATAGAATATATATTAGTTCATGAATTTAGTCATTTAGTACATATGAACCATTCTAAGGAATTTTATAAATTTGTTGGAAGAATAATGCCATCATATAAAGATGAAGAATTATGGTTAAAGCATAATAGTTATAAATTAAAGTTATAATAAGTTTTATGTTTAGTGAATAAAATTTAAAGAGTATTATTTATTATACATAAGGGGTAAAGTTTATGACTGAAAAGGTTAGAAAGAAAAAAGTAAAAGTTCGATCTAGACAATCATCGCAAGAATCGTCTACAATCGCTAATAATGGAAATTCTAATAACGATAACTCTTTGAAAAATTCTTCTAACTGTGATTCAAATAAAGCTACAAGTAACTCTAATAATAATCTTAATATAGGTTTAGAAAATTTATCTTATGCAGATTATGTCTTGTTAGCTTCACTAGCTGCATTTTCTATAGGTGATGATTTAAGTGATAATGATTTAGATTTACTGATTGTATTTTTTAGTATGATGTCTTCTGATTTAGCTCTAATAAGAACTAAAAGAGGAGTAGCACAAAGAAATCTAGCTGTAAAACAAGCTACTACACAAAATAATCAAAATGGGGCTGAAAATGCAGCAATAGAATCAACTACAACAGGAGGAGAAGAAAGTCTAATAGCTGATTTAAGTAGAACAAAAAAAGTAAAAACTAAGAAATGTATAAAGAAAAAGAGGAAATAGTTTATGATTATATAAATTGTTTTCTCTTTAATTTTACAATTAAATAATTAGAAAAATGACTATTAAAAAGTAGGTTAGTTTGATATAATTAGAGAAATTATAAGATTAGTTGGGAGCGTAGATAAAATGAAATGTGAGAAATTTTATTTTAAAGGCAGTGATAATCTAGATATACATGTATATAAATGGCAACCTAAAAGTATAAATCCTATAGGATGTATACAAATAGCTCATGGCATGTCTGAAACTGCAATAAGATATGAATATTTTGCTAAAATATTAACTGAAAATGGATACATAGTTTATATAAATGATCATAGAGGGCATGGAAAAACAGCAAAAGATATAGAAAACGTAGGATATTTAGCTGATAAAGATGGATTTACTTATTTAGTAGATGATATGAGTATTCTTACAGACATAATAAAACAAGAAAATAAACATTTACCAATATATTTATTTGGACATAGTATGGGATCTTTTGCAAGTCAAAGATACATAATGAAATACTCTGATAAAATAGATGGTCTTATATTATCTGGATCTAATGGAAAGCATGGGTTTATATTAAATATAGCTCAAAAGATAATTAAATATGAAATAAATAAGAATGGAAGAAAACATAGAAGTAAAATGTTAGATAATTTAATTTTTGGAGGAAATAATAAAGGATTTAAATATCCTAGAACTGACTTTGATTGGTTAAGTAGAGATGAAAAAGAAGTTGATAAATATATAGGAGATCCTTTTTGTGGAGTTTTATTTACATGTGGATTCTTTGAAGACTTTGTAAAAGGTTTAAAAGAATTAGAAGATAAGGAAAATATAAAGAAGATACCACTAGATTTACCTATACATATAATGTCAGGAGATAAAGACCCTGTAGGTAAAAATGGAAAAGGTGTATTAAGATTGGAAAAGCAGTATAAAAACCTAAGAGTAAAGAATGTAAGCTGTAAATTATACAAAGATGGAAGGCATGAAATGCTAAATGAAATAAATAAAGATGAAGTAATAAAAGACGTATTAAGTTGGTTAAATAAAATAAATAAATTAGAAGAGGAGATAAATAGATAGGAAGTATAGCAGACGATGAGTTTATTCATGTATATCTTAAAGAGAGAGTATTTGACGCTAAACTAACTATAAACGTAAATAACGATGGAAAAGAGATTAAATTAAAACTTAAATCAGATTTAGATAAAAAATTATTACACATACAATATAACAAATCAAAAAGATGGCGAAGAATTTGAAAAAATAGTTTTAAAATTAACAGAAAAGTATTCTTTAGGAGAGGATAGAAAATCAGCTTCTAGCTTAGCATTATCTTATTATGCAGCTTTTAAGGAAGGATTTACATCTTCAGGGATAATGGTATTTATAGGTGTATTTTAGTAATAGGATTATTTTTTGTTAGATAAACTTTATATCCAGTAAAAGATATATCATAAATAAAGACTATTTCTAAAAAATATAATATTGATCCATACCTTTTGGCAGCAATGGGTCACTTTGAATCAAGATTTGATGATAAAGATTATGAGAAAAATACTAATAACGGTATATTAAGATTTAGTGATGAATCTTCAGTTAAATTAGCAAATGAATTAAAAATAAATAATTTTAAACCTAGTGGTTTAACTTATAATAAAACAAGCTTAAAGCTAGGGTAATACTATCTATCTAAATTTAAAGACCAAGGTTTAAGCAAAATGGTTCAAGAATGGAATGTAAGAAATGAATCAAATGATAAAATCGATAGAATAGCTTATGCTAAAGAATACTATGTTCCAAAGATTGAAAAAAATATAAAAATATTTAAAAATTTATATCCAGGATTAAATATATAGGTTTAATTTCTATAAATTAAAAAGTATAGGTTTAATAATCAATACTTTTTTTTGTTAGAGGCATTGAAAGTTCGAATTTAATATAAATATATAAGCTAAAATAGCCAAAAATGTATCTTATTTTAAAAATAAATAAAATGTTATTTATATATAATATAAAATTTAATAAATAAAGTTGTCAAAATTTACTAAATGATTAGTTTATTAACTAAAATAAAGTAAGAAAACGAATTTTCATCCTAAAAAACAAGTTAAAAGGTTTAATAACTTTATAAAATATAGAAAAAACTTAAAAAAACTAAAAAAAAATTAAAATAATATTGACATTAAAATGTTAATAATATATCATAGAAACTGTAAATAAAGTAAATTTTGAAAAAACAATAAAATAGTTAACTAAAAATGATATTTTAACAAAAAAATATATACTATATGGGGAATTTAAGCTAAAAATAATAATATTCTAATTAGTTAAAATATTATTTAACAAAGTTGTTTTTGAGAGTTTACTTGAGGGTAATTATATTAAGGATAAAATATTTTACATCATGGAGGAGAGTAAAGGATGGGAGAAAGTTCGTTTTTATCACAGTTTCTTATGATTACAGATATTAAAACGGTATTATTTATAGCTGTATTAATAGGAACATTTTTTATTGTCAAGCAATTTGAAAAGAAAAAAGTTGCGTTCTCAACAAGAACAATATATGCAACAGTAATAGGTCTTATATTAGGAGTTATAATACAATTTGTAGCTGGGCTTCCAGAAAATCCAGCAGAGATTACTTGGTTAAATGAGGTAAGTAAGTGGTATGGTTTATTTGGATATGGATTCATGGATTTATTAAAAATGTTAGTTGTTCCAATGGTATTTGTATCTATAATAAGAGTTATAATAAACATGAAAGAAGGAGACAATTTACAAGCTTTAACTTTCAGAACTCTTGGAATGTTACTTGGAACTACTGCATTAGCTGCTATAATAGGGATAGTAGTTGGTAATGTAATGAAATTAGGGGTTGGATTTGATGTAAGTGGGATAGAAGCTCCAGAAATGAAGGAAATAGTACCTTTAGTTGATACTATAAGAGGATTATTACCTGCAAATCCAGTTTTATCTATGGCTGAGGGTAACATAGTTGCAATAATAATATTTGCATCTTTCATAGGTATAGCTACAAATAGAATGAAGAAGAAATATATGGATGTTGTAACGCCTTTCATAGATTTAGTAGAAGCATTCTATAAGATAATAGTAAGCGTTGCTATGACTGTTATAAAGTTTATGCCATATGCAGTTGTTGCTTTACTTGCAAATACTATAACAGCTAGAGGATTATCTTCAATGCTAGCAGTTGTACAATTTGTTGCTGCACTTTATATAGCTACAGCTTTACTGTTTGTTGTTCACTTAATAATAATAACATTAAATGGATTAAATCCAATAACATATATAAAAAATGCTGCAGAACCTTTATTACTAGCATTTACATCTCGTTCAAGTTTAGGTACGTTACCTGTAACTATAGATAAACTTGTTAAAAATCAAGGTGTTGATGAAGGTGTAGCAAGTTTTAGTGCTAGTTTAGGTGCTAATATGGGTATGAATGGATGTGCTGGTATATATCCTGCATTAATGGCTATAACAATAGCTAACATGGCTGGTGTAGATAAAGATATAAGCTTCTATGTTATGTTATTAGTTGTTATAACTATAAGTTCATTAGGTATAGCTGGTCTTCCTGGTACTGCTACAATGGCAGTTTCAGTAGTTGTATCTGGTGTTGGTCTTGGGGCATACTTCCCATTAGCTGGTGGAATACTTGCAATAGATCCAATACTTGATATGGGTAGAACCATGATAAACGTAAATGGTGCTACTACAACAGCTATAACTGTTGGTAACTCACTTGGAAAGTTAGATAAAGAAGCTTTCGCAAAAGAAAATGTTGTGGTTAATGAAGAAAAAACTGCTTAAATAAGGTTTTAAATAGAAATGAGCTATCTCAGTAGAGCTAGCTCATTTTTTTATTTTCATCTACAATTTTAAAACAATCATAAAAAGAAACATTAGATTCTATAATTTTTGATGTTTTAATTAGAAATGGTATATTACTAGCAAAAGTATGTTCATTAGGATCTTTATGTTTGTATATGATATGGTTATATCTAGAAGATGAATATATTTTATAACCTAATTTTAAGCAGTCACTATTAAAGTATTTATCCTCTAAACAATTAACATCTTTAAATTTGACATCATCTAAGATTGATTTTTTGAAACATATAGTAGATCCTAAAACTGTAGTTACATAATCATTTTCTACTTTATTAACTTTTAATAGTAGCATATTATACATTGATAAGTAAACATATGCTTTTAATTTACCTACTATATCACAGTCATAATTTAAAAATTTACTTTCTGCTTCTTTTAAATAATAAGGACTATAATAATCGTCATCATCAAATTTACATATAATATTGTATTTTGATTTACTACAAGCATAATTTAGGCACATCCCAAGGGATATATTTTGAGATAATTTATATACTTGTATATTATTGTATAAATTTGTATAAAGATAGAAGTCTTTAATGCTGATAGAGTCGTTATTTATAACAACTATCAACTCTTTATTTGGAATTACTTGCCCTAAAAAGTTTTTAATTAAGCGAGAGATACAATTTTTCCTTTTAGTAATTGTAACAATCGAAAATCCATCAATATTCATATTGTAATTAATCTATTATAGGTGTAACAAGTAATAATGTAATCGTTCCTGTAAAATTATCATCAAAAGTAGAGAATGTTAAATCTGCAGGAGTAGTACTTGATACATTTTCCCATATTATAGACTGGCAATTGCAACTCTCTTCAGTATAGCATTTTCCAGGTTCAGATATAGTATCAATACAAGGATCATCTCCATTTAAGTCCTTTAGAAAATCTAGTTCTAACACAAATGTATAAGATGGTTCAGAAGAATCTATTTCTATAGGTGATATATTTCCATAATCTATGAGTTGGTCTTTAGCTATTACATTTATACTGTATTTTTCTAAATTAGATATATCATATATAGCATTTTTAGAGATTACTAAAGTTTTTAATGAACTTGGTATAGTAAGTTCAAGTAATTTTTCAGTAGTTAAATTAGTACTTGTTAAATCTAAAAACTCCAGATTAGGAATATTTCCTATTTTTGTAGGGTCTATAGGATTTCCCTCTATAGATAAAGTTTTTAAGCTAGTAAGTTGAGACAATGAAGTTAAATCTGAAATATTATTATTATCTAATTTTAATGAAGTTAAATTTCCTAGTGTTAATACACTTTCAGGTAGAGTGTTTAGATTATTACTACTTATATTTAATTGAGTTAGATTTCCAAGTAAAGATAAGTTTGAGAAATCTATAAGACCAGTACCAGCTATATTCAATGTATTTAAATTAGAAAAATTACCTATAGTATCTGGTAGGCTACAAATTAAATTATTAGCTAAACTTAAGCCAGTTAGTCCTATAAAGTTCGTTAAAGGTGTTATATCAAGGCATGCATTTTGAGTAAGGTCAAAGCTAAATAATGTAGTTGTTTCTAAACCGAAATCAATAGTTTTAAGTGAAGCAAAAAGATTAGTTAGTGATAAAAATGGAGTTAAATTCGTAAAATTATTATCTCTAGCTATTAAATTTTGTAAGCTAGTCAAATTATTAAGTTGATTGAAATTAGGATTTGTTTGAGCATTTGTATTAGATATATCTAAATCTATTAAAGATGTAAGATATTTAAATATATTATAGTCTAAGTTAGTAACGTTAGCATAATTTATTTCTGTTACAGAAGCTAGCTCAAGTACAGTAAAAATTGTATTATTTAAAGGTTTATTTAATTTTTTATTTAAAACAGCTAAAGTATCTTGATTTATGCTACTTAAGTTAACATCTGGAGCTAATGATAAAGTAATTTCTACTTCCAATTCATATAAATAATAATCTTCAAACTCACATGTAGGAGATACTTTTCCTCCTAAAGGAGAAACAACTGTTACTTCCACTAAAAATTGATTGGGTGTAAATTTAGGGACATTTTTATTGAAGCACATTTGAAACGGAGTTAAGAATAAAGCATCATTTTCAAGAGAATATATATCTAAATTATTGATATTAAATGGATCATTAATAGGTGGAGTTGTTGTAGGTTTTTGTTCATACAAGGCCACACTATAAGATACAAAAGGTTTAAAGTTTATTTCTTTGTATTCTAATATTATAGGCACAGATACTTTTTTACTTGAACAAGTGATATCAGTAGTATTAGACATATTTTTTATGCTTTCTGTTGTTTCTAAACTTTGGATTATAGGTAAATTAGGGTAGTAATATAAATCTGTGCTTTTTGGTACGGGATAGCTAAACTTTGATTTATCTACTTTAAATAATAAGTGTCTCTTTCCTGTTGTGTAATAATTACCTCTAGAGCCTAAAAGTCTAACACATGGTGTAGGTGTAGATTGAATTGTAACATCTGAATAAGAAACTGTGTTAGATAGATTTTCTTCAGATGAAACCTCATTGGATACCTCTTTTTCATTAGTAGGGGTATCTAGAAATTCATAATCTGGTATAGAACTTAGATTTAAATTATTTGTTTCGCTAATTTCATGATCATCATTAGCTGAGCTATTATCAATGGACAATAGTTTACTTTGCTTAATAGAATCAGATGAATCACATGTAAATAATGTTTTTATTTTTTTTAAAAAACTATTTTGATTAGCTATTTTTCTCACCTTCTTTTACAAAATTAATAAAGTTAACTAAAATTTGTCAACCTAGTAATATAATATGTTTTTTTTGAATAAAAGTGTTTAATTTATATAAATTGATAATGTAAATTATTTAATATTTATAATGTTAGTGGCATTTATAACTTAATTAACATAATATAATTAAGAAATACATGTAACCATTTAGAATGAATTTATTTAAAATATGTTAAAGAGGTAGGAATTTAATGAATAGAATTAATTCTGAATATAAGTTAAGTAAAGAACCTGATAAAAACATGAATAACAAAGAAATAAAAAAGATAGAAGAATTAAAAATAGCATGTATATTTGATCCATTTACAATGAGTTGTTATAAGGGAATATGTGAACTTATAATTTTAGATATAGATAAATATATAAACCAATTACAGATGAATAAGCCAGATATATTGTTAGTAGAGTCAGCATGGAGAGGAAATAACGGCATGTGGACTAATAAAATTTATACTAATAAAAGAGAAAATTTAAATGATTTAGAACGAGTAATAAGTTGGTGCAAAGAAAATAAAGTTCCAACCGTATTTTGGAATAAAGAAGATCCAGTTCATTATGAACAGTTTTTAAATACTTCTAGATTATTTGATTATATATTTACAACAGACGAAAACTCTATAATGAGATATAAACAAGATTTAAGTAATAATAATGTTTATATTTTACTGTTTGCAGCAAATCCTAAAATACACAATCCTATAAAATTACCTAATGAAAGAATAAATAAGGCTTGTTTTGCAGGAACATTTTATAAATATAAATATAAAGAAAGAAGAGATGACTTAAAAAAAATATTAGACATTGCTATAGAAAATATAGGTCTTGATATATATGATAGACATTACAATACATTAAATATAGGGTATAAATATACGGATGATTTTAAGCAATATATAAAAGGATATTTAGATGTAGATAAATTATATATTGCTAATAAAGGCTATAAAATAGGTATAAATGTTAATATTGTGAAAAATTCTCCTACTATGTTTTCAAGGCGTGTATTTGAATATCTTGCATGTGGAACACCTGTAATAAGTACTTATTCACTTGGTATAAAAAATATATTTAATGATTTGGCTGTAGCAAGCGATGACTTAACAGAATTAGATAGTGAATTTAAAAATTTACAAGATAATTATTACTATGATAAAAAGTCAATAAAGGGAATAAGAGAAGTATTAAATAATCATACATATGAAAAAAGACTATTATATATATTAGATAAAATAAATATAAAAATACCCAAGTACAAGAAAAAATTATATGTAATAAGTGTTGTAGATACAATGGATGAATTTTATATGATAAATAATATGTATAATAATCAAACGTATAAATACAAAAATATTTTATTTATAACAAGAAATAAAATATTACAAGTCAATGTTAATGAAGATATTAAAAAAAATATAATTGTACTTAACAATGAAAATAAAGAATTTAAAATTGATAACTTATCAAAGTTTAATTATATAGGTATTTTAAGACCTAATAATTATTATGGAAAGTATTACTTTGAAGATATGATAAATGCTACTTTATATACGGATTCTAATATTATAGGTAAAAAATCTTTTTTTAAATTTAATCAAAATCAACTCAATTTAGTAAATGAAGGTAAAGAATTTGAATATGTAGATAGTATAGATTTAGATAAATGTATACTTAAAACAGATACTATACAAAATCTAGGGTTGAATAAATTAATAGAAAATATACGTTTAAATAAAATAAAGTGTGCTGAAAGTGTGTATTTCTCCATAGATAAATATAACTTTATAGAAAATATTAAAGAATTTAAAGATAATATTTTTGATTATGTAGAAATTTAGACATATATATGTGTTAAATAAACTAAGAAGATAAAAGATAACATATATCACAAAATATAGATATAATTAGTATTATATAGTAGAAAAGTTAATTAGTGATAAAATTTCAGTGATGAAGGTGATTTATAATGACAGCAAAAATTTGTATAATAGGGCTTGGATATATAGGTTTACCAACAGCTGCAGTATTTGCAGACAATGGGTATAAAGTCATAGGTGTAGATATAAATAAAGAAATAGTAGACAATTTGAATAAAGGAAAAATTATTATCACAGAGCCTCATTTAGACAAATTAGTTAGGAGAGTGGTTGATAAAAAAAATCTTATAGGAGTATCAAAACCATGTGAAGCAGATGTATTTATAATTTGTGTTCCGACTCCTATAGGTGAGAATAAAAAAGCAGATTTAAAATATGTAATAGATGCAACCAGCTGTATATTACCTTATTTAAAAAAAGGATCAGTTGTTATACTAGAGTCAACATCCCCTGTAGGAACTACAAAAAATATTATAAAAAATATACTTAAAAAAAGTAACCTAGATATAGGCAAAGATGTATATTTGGGATATAGTCCGGAAAGAGTTTTACCAGGTAAAATAATCGAAGAACTTATCAATAATCATAGGGTTGTAGGAGGTATAAATGAAGTATCTGCTATTAAGATAAAGCAACTATACGAAACTTTTGTAAAGGGAGAAATATATATGACCGATACAGACACTGCAGAGTTAGTAAAGTTAATTGAGAATACTTTTAGAGATATAAATATAGCATTTGCAAATGAATTAGCTCAGATATGTGATAGTTTAGAAATAAATGTATGGGATGTAATAAAATATGCAAATAAGCATCCGCGTGTAAACATATTAAATCCTGGCCCAGGTGTAGGTGGACACTGTCTAGCTGTTGATCCATGGTTTATAGTAGAAAGCAGACCTGATTTGGCCAATTTGATAAAATTATCAAGAAATATTAATGACTATATGCCACAATACATGTTTAAATTAGTCAAAAGCCTGCTAAAAGACGATGAGGATAATAAAAAAATTACAATTTTAGGAGCAACATATAAACCTGATATAGATGACGTTAGAGAAAGCCCAATAACAAAGCTTATTAACTTATTAAAAGAAAATGATTATGAAGTTTGCGTATATGATCCATACGTTAATAATCTTGAAAATAAAGTAAAAAACTTAAATGTAGCAGTAAAAAATAGTAATTTACTAATTTTAGGCGTAGGACATAGTATATTTAAAAATATAGACTTTAAAGAATTGCTGAACTTAATGAATTCTAATATATTATTAGATACTATAAATTTTTTAAATAAAGAAGATATGATTAATATTGGTTTTAAATATGTATTGTTAGGTGATAAAAATGAATTTTAAGAAAATTTTCAACTTAATAAGTAACAAAAAAAATGATAGCCTATATTTGGATAATAATAAATCATATAAGAATTTAATAAATGTTGCATGTATATTAGATATATTTAGCTATCAGTGTTTTAAATATGAATGTAATTTAATTCCTTTAAGCCCTGATGATTGGAAACAGACTATAATAAAAGAAGAACCTTTGATATTATTAGTTGAATCATATTGGTTAGCCAACAATGGACAATGGGATATAACTAAAGTGAAGCAACAAAAACAGATAAAATTATTAGTAGAATTTTGCAAGTCACTAAATATTAAAACTGTATTTTGGAATAAAGAGGACCCTTATAGTTTTGATATGTATCTAAATTTAGCTAAAGAATTCGAGATAATATATACAACTGATATAGCATGTATAAAAAGATATAAAAGTATTGTTAATCATGAAAATGTATATTTATTACCTTTCGCAGCCCAGCCAGCTATTCATAATCCAATAGAAATTTATGATAATAGAAGTGATAAAATAAGTTTTGCAGGTAGTTATTATGGGGCTACATTTATAGAGAGACAACATCAATTTGAGATTATAGCAAGTATATGCAATGAATATGGTCTAGATATATATGACAGACATTTTGGAACAACAAATCCTTTACGAATGTTTCCTCAAAAATATAAAGATAATATAATAGGGAATCTAAAAGGGGAAGAAATTGTAAAGGCATATAAAGGATATAAATTTGGAATAAATTTAAACTCTATAAAAGGCTCTTATACGATGTTTGCAAGAAGAGTTATAGAACTTATGGCATCAAACACAGTAGTTATAAGTTCACCGTCTATAGGAATGGAAGAATTTTTTGGAGATTTAACTATTCATGATACAGATAATATAAAATCCAGTATAGATAAATTAAAAGAAGATGAAATATATTATAAAAAATACAGATTATTAGCATTAAGGAGAGTGTTAAAAGATCATACTTACGAAGATAGAATTAAAGATATAGTAGAAAAATCTTTGAATATAAAACTAAGTAATAAATTTAAAACAGTAGCTGTAGTAGCCTTTGTGGAAAATGAAGAAGAAATAAAAAAAATAGAGTATATGTTTAATAATCAATTATATATAAATAAAAATCTATATATAATTTGTAGATTTAATGTAAATAAAAGTAAAAAGCCGAATATATACGATATAAAAAGTATAGAGTATAAAAAAGTACAGGATTTAATAAAAGAAGAATATATAAGTTACATTAATACAAAAGACTTTTATGGACCATATTATTTAACTGATTTAATGTATGCTACATTATATGCTCCACAATGTGAAGCAATAGGAAAATCATCATACTATTTTTTAGAAGATAAATTGAAATTTAAGTCTAATAAGCAAGAGTATAAATATGTAAATGAATTGATGTATAGAAACTCTATAGTAAAATTATGTGTTATTAATAACAGAGTAGGAGATTTGTTTAATTTATTTAATAACGTTACTATAAGATATAATCATATGTTATCGATAGATTGCTTTAATTATTTATACAATGAAAATGATAAGCCTATAGATGAAAAATCATTAAATAAAATACTAGATATAAAAAATATAAATATAGGAAAAAATATAAATGAAATACAAAAAGACTATTATAGAAATATAATAGAAGATGAGAAAACATACAAACTAGATTTAAGCAAATTTATTTGCAAAAATATAGATATTAATTTAAAAAAATTTAAAGAAAGTGGGCTTATTATAAATAGCAATTTAGATCAATCAAAACATCAATATATAATATATAATTTACAAACTGATAATATAAGTAATATTCCCAAATTTAGTACTATAAAAGTGAGTTTTAATAAGGAATATACTATAACTGTATTAGGGGATAATGATGATAATCAAAATTCAGCTATATTTATAACTGCTTATTCTGATAAAAAAATGGAAAAATCATATGTTATACAATTAAACTCTAGTAAAGTATTAAGTTTTAGTAAAAAGATAAAAAAAATATTAGTAGCTGTAAGAATACAAGGAAGTGGAACTGTGATCATAGATGATATAATTATTAGAGAAAGTAGGAAGAATTATATAGAAGAAGGTAGAGGCGATTATTTAATACTTACAGATAATTATCCTTCAGATTTAGAAATATACAAAAATGGATTTGTACACCGAAGAGTAAAAAATTATATAAAAAATGGATTAAGTGTAGATATATTTGTATTTAATCCACATGAACAAAATAATTATTTACAATATGAATATGATGGTGTGATTGTCAGAAGGGGAGGAAAAGAACATCTAGCACAGCTTTTAGAAAATTCAACATACAAAAAAATATTAGTACATTTTCTTAGAGAAGATATGTATAATGTTATAAGTTTATTTAACAATATAGAAACTATAGTATGGATTCATGGTGCAGAAGTTAGACCTTGGTATAGACGATACTTTGAATATGAAGATAGTGTAAATTTAAAAGATATAATATTAAATAGTGATAGAAAAATGAATTTTATCAGAAAATTATTTACAAAAATACCTTTAAATATGCACCTGGTGTTTGTATCAGAAAATTTAAAAAATGAAGTAGAAAAAGATATAGGAATAAAAATTGATGAAAGTAAGTATTCAATAATTCATAATATTATTGATGAATCATTATTTTTATACAATTCAAAAACAAAGGATCAAAGAAAGAAAATTCTTAGTATAAGGCCTTATGATTCACAAATATATGCAAATGATTTAAGTGTTAAAGCAATTTTTGAATTATCTAAAAAAACATATTTCAATGAGTTAGAATTTTGCTTTTATGGAAGAGGAAAACTTTTTGAGCAGATTCTTAATCCACTTAGAATATTTGATAATGTAAAAATACATGAGACTTTCTTAAAACAAGAAGAAATAGCTAATATACACAAGGAATATGGAGTATTTTTGGTTCCAACACGTGGGGATACACAAGGTGTATCTAGAGATGAAGCTATGTCTAGTGGGTTGGTTCCAATAACGAATGATGTAGGAGCAATAAGAGAATTTGTAAATGAAGAATGTTCAATGATAGCACCTAAAGAGAGTTATATACAAATAGCAAATGCTATTGAATATTTATATCTAAATCCAGATGAATTCATAAAAAAATCAATAAATGCTACAAAACAAGTTAAAAATTTAAGTAGCACTAGTCATACAATATTAAAAGAAATAGAGTTAATACAAAAGCCAGTTAATAATCAATTTAAAGAAAAATACAAATTAGATTTACAAAACCTAATCTGTATACCAAATCATAAATTAGATATTACAAAAAATGATGATGGTAGTGTTAAAGTAAAGTCGATAATACCAGAAAATAAACATCAATATATATATTACAATATAAATGTTAAAGATAATGATGTTGTAAATTTTAATGCACCTCCACAATACAGTCCTATATTAATAGAATCTAATAAAGAATATTTATTTGAAAGCTTTGGTAGTAAAGCTGTTTATACGAGTATAGTTATTATAGCATACTCTAAAAATAAAAAAGAAAAACACTACTTTATTCCATTAAATTCTCATAAAATTATAAAATTTGATCTTAATATAGAAAAAATTATGATATGTATAAGAGTGGTAGGTAATCAAGAATTTAGTATAAAAGATATAACTATAAAAGAAAGGAAAAAAGAAATACAATCATTAAAAGAATATAAAGTTAATAATATCCCTTATATATCAATATTGATGACTTCATACAATGTAGAAAAATATATTGAACAGGCTATTAATTCTATTATAAATCAGAGTATTGGATTTCAAAATATAGAAATAATAATAATAGATGATGCTTCTACTGACAAAACAACACAAATCATAAAACGATATATGAATAAATATAGCCAAATAAGTCTCATAATAAATCCGCAAAATGAAAAATATCCAGGAAAATCTAAAAATAAAGCTTTAAATTTAGCAAGAGGAAAATATATTATGCTAGTTGACTCTGATGATATTTTAAGTATCCAAGCATGTATAAATTTATATAATTTAATGGAAATATATAAAAGTGACTATATTATAGGAAAATATAGTTATTTATATGATAAAGATAATAGAGTAGAGGCTGAACCTTTATTTGAAACTAAAAAATATAAAAGATCATATATAAACTTTAACTTAAATTATTTATATAATAATTCTTTAGAACAACATATTACATCCTGTGATATTATAAATCAACCAGGTACTTCATGTAATAAAATCTATAAAACGAGTTTTTTAAATAATAATAATGTAAGATATGTAGAAGATCAGATTATAGGAGAAGACTATATATTTAATCATCAGTGCCTATTAAAAGCATCAAAAATATCATACTTTCCAATAAATATATTTGAATATAGAAAAAGAAATACCATATTTAATAGATCTATAACACAAGAATTTAATACTCAAAGGATGGATGACTTGTTAAAACAAAAGCTAAGAACCTCTCAATTGTACAAATCAACACCATATCCATTTGATAAAATAACTAATAGTTATTTCTTAAATTCAATATACCCTAGAATAATAGATATAGAAAATTATACTGATAAAGAGAAAATATTAGAAAAAATAAAGGAATTTTTGAATTATTTTGATTTAAATGATCCAAGAATAAATGAAAATAGAAAAAATGTATTACAAAATGTACTAAAAAATGATATGAGTCATTTTAATACATTTATTGAAGAAGGCTTTTCAGTTATATCCCCAACTATTAGAAAAAATTGTATAGACAATATAATTAGAAATTTTATAAACCAAGATTATAGTAAAAAAGAATTAATTATTGTTGTAAACAAAGATAACATTAATATTGAATATATTCAAGAAAAAATTAAGAAATATATAAATATAAGAGTATATAAATTGCCAGAAAGTTATACACTAGGAGAATGCTTGAATTTTGGGGTAGAAAAATCTAAATATAAATTTATAGCTAAATTTGATGATGATGATCACTATTCTAAATATTATTTATCTGAAGTATATAATAATTTAAAAAAAACTAAATGTGACATTATAGGTAAATCTAAAATATATTATTATCTTGACGAATTTAAAGAACTAAGAATATTAAAAGATGGTGTTGTAAATAAGGATATAAAAAAAGTTGCTGGTGCAACTATATGTTTTAAAAAAGAAGTATTTGACCAAGTAAAATTTTATAATATAAATATAAATGAAGATGGTGTTTTTTTAGCTGAATGTATTAAAAAAGGTTTCAATATATATGCTACATCATCAAAAAACTTTATAGCATTTAGAAGTAATAGTCTAGATAATCATACATGGAAAATAGAATTAGAAAAAATTTTAGATATGACTATACCATATAAAAATAACATCAGTTTTGAACAATGTTTTAATTTAGTAGAACTTAAATCAACTGAAAGTGGATATTAAACAGAATATTAAAGTTAAAGAATGAATTTTATAGTTTAAAAATTGAAATATGCTAATTAAATGATTAGTAAAAATTTTAAAATTAGATTAATATATATAAGTTTAATTTATATGGAGATGATTATATGAATAAAAAAATAATAGTAAGTATAGTTTTTAATACATTAAATTTTGATCAAGTATTAAAGAATGATCAAATTATATCTCCTAGGCTTACTAAAGAATGGATAGATTATAGAATGGAGATATTTATGAAATATACATGTAAAAGTTTAATAAATCAGAGTAATCAATCTTTTACGGCAATAGTCCATTATGAGCAATCAACTGAAAATCTAGTTATGGATGCTTTGTCAAATTATGAGCCTTTACCAAATAATATAATATTTACATGTTTACCAGGTCATGATATTAATAATTTAATTTCAAATTATGAATACGTTTATATAACAAGAATAGATAGTGATGATGTCTACCATCCTAAATTTATTCAGCAGCTATTGGATTTTAAAGATAATTCTGTTGAATGTATAATAAATCAAAAGGGATATGTATATGATGTATCAAACAATAAATTAGGAATATGGGAAGCTCAATCTCCACCATTTTATACATTAGTTTACAATGTAGAAGATTACTATAGAGGAAAAAGATATAAATTACCCAATGGTCACCCAGATGCTATAAGATTAAAACATTATATATTGGATAAATATAACTTTATGGTCATAGTTCATGGAAAAAATACTTCAACAAAGTTTGAAAATAAATTTAATAAGAAAACAATAAATTGTGAAAATGAAAAAAATAAAATTTTGAAGGAATTTAATATATAGGTGTTAAAATAGCTACATTTTAAATAAATGTGGCTATTTTAATAGTTAATAAAATATATTAGCTAATAATATGGTTAATTTATTAGATATATTATAGATAAAATTATAGTACTTTTATACACGCTATAATGATATATAATATACAAACAAAAATATAAAAAAATAAAAGTTACAAAAAAGTTAATTAGAAGTTACAAAAAAGTTACATAAATTAGTAACAACCTTAATATATATACATATAAGCAACTTTAAGAAAACTTATAAAAAGGGGGACTATTATGAAAGAAAGGCGATCAATAATAGTTGGTGTAATAAGTGTATGTATATTAATGGTTATGTTAGTTGGATATTTCACTCTACAAAAAGATAAAATATGTTTAGTAGTTAAAGGAAAAGAAACAACAGTATCAACTTTCAAAAAAACTGTGAAAGACTTATTATATGAGAAAGAAATAGCTTATGATAAAGATGATGAGATAACGCCTAGCTTAGATACTAAGTTAAAAGATAAAATGAATATAAAAGTAGTTGAAGTAAAGAAAACAAAACAAACAGAATACAAAGATATACCGTTTGAAGTTAAGTTAGTAGATGATAAAGAGTTAAAAAAGGGGACAACCAAGGTTACACAAGAAGGTGAAAATGGTAAAAAAGAATTAGTATATGAGCTTACATATAAAGATGGTAAACTTGATGAAAAAAAATTAGCTAAAGAATCAGTGTCAAAAGAACCATTAGAACAAATAGTTAAAAAAGGTACAAAGGAACAATCAGTATCTGTGTCAAGGGGAGGATCAAATTCAAGACAAATGAGAGTTGTTGCAACAGCTTATGCAGGGGACGGAATAACATCAACAGGAACAGTTCCAAGATGGGGAACAATAGCAGTGGATCCTAGTGTAATACCATATGGTTCAAAAGTTTATATACCTCAATTTGGTATGACATTTAGAGCAGAAGACTGTGGAGGTGCAATCAAAGGAAATAGAATAGATATATTTATGGGAAGTGAAAGTCAAGCATATAGCTGGGGAAGAAAACCAATAGACATATATGTAAGCAGATAGAAAAAATTAAATACATATACTATCAAAAAAGAGAATAAAACAATATTCTCTTTTTTTTGCCATAAACATGTCGTAATATGCATATACGTTTTTATTGAACGAAATGTTTAATTATGTTATCTTTACATACATAGAAAAACAATATAAAATAAAGAATAATAAAGTTTTAGTAAAAAAATCGTTTTATACTATTCGTTATTAAAAACAGTGAGGATGAAAGGGAGATAATTTATGGAGTACATGAAAAAGTATGAAGAGTGGATAAATAAGCCTTATTTCGATGAAAAAACAAAACAAGAACTTGAAGCGTTAAAAGATGATAAAAAAGAAATAGAAGATAGATTTTATAAGGATTTAGAGTTTGGGACAGCTGGACTTAGAGGAGTTATAGCAGCTGGAACAAATAGAATAAATATATATACAGTAAGAAGAGCAACTTTTGGACTTGCAAACTACATAATAAAAAACACAACAGAAGAAGAAAAAAATAGAGGGGTAGTCATAGCACATGACAATAGACATATGTCTAGAGAGTTTTGTATGGAAGCTGCAAACACATTAGCAGCATGTGGCATAAAAGCATACATATTCGATAACTTAAGAACTACGCCAGAACTATCTTTTGCGGTTAGAAACTTAAATGCAATAGCTGGTATCGTAATAACAGCAAGTCACAATCCAACAGAATACAACGGATACAAAGTATACTGGAAAGATGGCGCACAAGTAATGCCTCATATAGCAAATGATATAACAGATGAAATAAATGAAATACATGATTACAGCACAATACCAACATTAACTGAAGAAAATAAACAATTAGTTATAATGTTAGACGAAAAACAAGATACAGAATTTATAGAAGCTGTTAAATCGCAAGTAATAAGAAAAGAATTAATAAAAGAAGTTGGAAAAGATTTTAAAATAGTGTTTACTCCACTTTGCGGAACTGGAAATGTTCCAATAAAAAGAGCATTAAAAGAAGTTGGATTTGAAAATGTAGCTGTGGTTAAGGAAGAAGAAATGCCAGATCCAAACTTTGCAGGTATAGACTATCCTAATCCAGAAGATAAAAAAGCTTTAACTAGAGGCATAGATCTTGCTAAAGAAGTAGGTGCTAATTTAGTTATAGCAACTGATCCAGACTGTGATAGAGTTGGAGTTGCAGTTAAAACTACAAGTGGAGAATATGCATTATTAACAGGAAACCAGATAGGTGGAATGTTAACTAACTATATAATAGAAGGACTTAAAGAGAATAATAAACTTAAAGATAGCTCTGCATTAATAAAAACTATAGTTACATCTGAATTTGGTGCAGATATAGCTAAAGCTAATAATGTAGAGGTACTAAATGTACTTACAGGATTTAAGTTTATCGGAGAAAAAATAAAATCATTTGAACAAAATAATGAAAAAACATATATGTTTGGATATGAAGAAAGTTATGGATACTTAGTAGGAACTCATGCAAGAGATAAAGATGGCGTTGTTGCTGCAGTTTTAATAGGTGAAATGGCAGCTTACTATTACTCTAAGGGACTTAGCTTATATGAAGGATTAATAGAATTATATAAAAAATATGGATTCTTTAAAGAAGAAACTATATCTTTAACACTAAAAGGAATAGAGGGTATAGCTAAAATAAAAGATATAATAGATTACTTTAGAGAAAATGGTATAGATAATGTAAATAAAGTAAAAGTTGTAGACACAAAAGATTATGCTAAAGGAATTGATGGTCTTCCTAAAGCTGAAGTATTAAAATATTTCTTAGAAGATGGATCATGGATAGCAGTAAGACCTTCAGGTACAGAACCAAAGCTAAAGTTTTATGTAGCAGTTAAAGGTGAAAATGAAAAAATGGCAAATGAAAAAATCACAGCAATAAAAACTTATATAAATAATACAATAGATAAGCTAATGTAGTTAATATAAAGGGTGCAATAAAATTTTGCACCCTTTTTAAATTCAAAAAATATATACAAATAGTATAGAAAAGGTATAATTAAAAATATGTTTAAATAAATATAATAGAAGTTATAAGTCCATATAATTAATAAAATGGAACAAAGGAGAGGAGGTAAAATCTATGAAAGCAGACAGGTACAGCATCATAAATTATTTTAAAGAATCTAATTATAGTGATATAAATTCAAAAGCAGCAGAAATGTCTTTTTACTTGTTATTATCCTTTTTTCCTTTTTTAATGTTTACTATAAGTAGTATAGTGTATATTCCTATACTTCATCTTAATAGATATATAGAAATTTTAAAAAATATGATGCCAGAAAGTGCGTTTGACCTAGCTTACTCTATAATTAACTCTGCAATTGCCAATAAAAGCTCAAGCTTTATAATAATGAGTTTTTTTCTAACGGTATGGACATCTTCTAGAGCTGTTAGAGCAATTATAAGAGGTGCAAATAAGTCTTATAATGTAAAAGAAACAAGATCTTATATAAAAGTATTTATAATAGCATTTTTATTTACAATAGGTCTTTTATTATTAATTTTTTCATCAATGATATTTTTAGTATATGGAGAGAAAATAGGCTATTTTATATTTGGATTTATAGGATTAGATAAAATATTTATGGATGTGTGGAATATTTGCAGATATACCATAGGTGTATCTACTATCGTTATCATATTAATAAGTTTATACAAATACACACCAAATAAAAAAATAAGTTTAAAGGAAGCAACACCTGGAGCAATAGTTGCAACACTAGGGTGGATAATTGTGTCATTTTCTTATTCTTACTATTCTAATTACTATGCAAACTATGAAATGATATATGGCAGTATAGGTGGAATAATTGTCTTAATGACATGGCTTTATCTAAGTAGCTGGGCTATATTAATAGGATGTGAAGTTAATGCTAGACTTTACTGTTATAAAAATAAGAAAAAAATAGTAAATATATAATAAAATTATGTGAACCGAGTATATAAAAGGAGTAGACTTTATCTACTCCTTTTAATTATATTAATTAATATAATTAAGTTCATATTTTAACTTAATATGTGTGAAATAGACAGAACCAAGCTTTATTTTTTATTCAGCAAATGCTTTTACTTCTTCATAGCACTTAAGATCTGTATAAAGCTCACCTTTATATGGATTGAGTTTTGTTTTTCTTATTTTGTAGATCATATAAACAAATAATGCTACATTAGCAAGAAGTGCAATTAAACTTAAAATAAATAATGCAGTTGGATTTTGTGTTGATTTAACAGCAAATTGTGATTCATCAATGAATGAAGGGCATGTCATTGCAAACATACACCAAAGAGCAAGTGTTTGTGCACGATGCTGTAACCAAGCACCTTTTTTAAGAGTAAAGGCAGTTACAGTTGGTGCGATTAGTAATGCAATGCCACAGTACCAAGCATGATCCCCTAAACAGTTATAAGTATATGCAAAGTTCCAAATATCATAAGCGATAATCCAGAACCAGCACATGTCTGGCCATAACATATCTTTGCTTTTATCTTTGCTAATACAAATTCCCGCCCAACCTGTGATTGTAATTATATTTAAGATACCTGCAATACCATTTAAGTAATTCCAAGAACCACTATACAACATTATTCCTTCAAATACTTCTTTTGTAAGGCCTAGGGATCCAATTTGAAAATCACGAGAAACAGCCTCAAGAATATTAATTGCAAGAATTAGTGGAGGAAAATATAAAACCCATCTATGACTAGTAGCGTCTTTTAAGTGGCGTATTAGCCAAAAACCTATACATCCTGCTAAAGCAGAATAAACTTTTGCGTAGTGAAACCAGTCATTTACACTAGTACCGTTAGTAGTATTAGGCCATACAAATAATGTAAGAATTATTGGTAATACTATAAATAGTGCAACCCAACCCCATTTATAACGGCGTCCAATTTCGTTTAATATAATTAATAAAATGAATACTAAAAATAGCATAAGCCAATTAGTAATTGGCTGTGATTCAAATAAAAACATAATGTTACCCCCCTCGATTATATATAAAGTGATAAATCAGGATTATTGTAGCACCTTTAGTTAGAAAACGAAACATACTAATGAGTATTTAGCATTTATTGAAAAGTATGAAATTTCACAAAATTTTTATATTTAGATAAATATTTTAAAATTAAAAAAAGTCGCATTGTTAGCGACTATTTCCATATGGTTTTTCAGTTTTAAAATTAGAAAGAACTAAGTTTAATTCAAATTCCATTGTAGATTTAAGATTATAACTTCCATCATTCAGACACCAGTCAAATATAGTACCTCTAGATATTCTCATAATTATTATAGTCAAATCTAGTGAAGAAATAGAGCTATCTAACTCACCACTTTTTATGGAATCTTCTACAATGGATTTAACTTCTAATGCAATATAACGGTCAGGTTTAGTAGAATACTTTCCATCTATTGAAAGTAAATTTTTATATATCTCACTTACAAATACCCAGCCAAGTTCCTCCATCATATTAGCACCCTCACCTAATAAAAATAATAATTTATCAAGATTTGAACAAAAGCTTTTTGTTTCAAGTCTATCCATTACTAGAATATCAACTTGCTCATAAGCTGTATTAATTATTTCTGCTTTTGATTTGAAATGATGATAAAAAGCTCCTGTTGAAATCTCTGCAGCTTGGCAGATGTCTTGAACTTTCACGCTATCAAAGCCATTTAACTTAAAAAGTCTAGTTGCTACTTGTGTAATTCTAAGTTTGGTTGCAATAGCTTGTTTTTGTCTCTTAGTTAATTTTTTCATGACAAATACCTTTCTATAGCACTGCAATGTCAATACAGTAAATTATATAATTATTTAGTATAGCATAAAAAAAGCAAATATATAATGATAAGTTATGAAAGAAAAGAAATGAAAACTAAAAGTATATATTTACAAAATATGTTAAAACTGTTACATTTTAATTACAGAATAAGATTCTGTGAAAATGATTCTGCATAAAATAATGTTATAAAATTAACAAATGAATGGTTTGAAATACATTAAATACTTTTGATAATACCAATAAATATTAAGGGGGCATTTTATGGAGAAATATAAAGTAATTGAAATAAAGGAAAGTGTTTTTGAAAATAATGATAAACAAGCAAATTTGCTTAGAGAAGATTTAAAAAAAGAGAAAACTTTTTTATTAAATTTAATGTCTTCTCCAGGATCAGGTAAGACTACAACCGTGTTAAGAACTATTGAGACATTAAAAGATGAAATGAAAATAGGGATTATGGAAGCAGATATAGACTCCGATGTTGATGCTAATACTGTTTCAAAAACAGGAGCAAAAGTAATACAGTTACATACAGGTGGGATGTGCCATTTAGATGCAGATATGACCAAGCAAGGTTTAGTAGAACTTGGAACAGAGGATTTAGACTTTGTAATATTAGAAAATGTGGGGAATTTAGTATGTCCAGCAGAATTTGATACTGGTTCTTCAAAAAACACTATGATACTTAGTATACCTGAGGGTCATGATAAACCTCTTAAATATCCATTAATGTTTTCCATAGTGGATGTAGTTTTAATAAATAAAATTGATGCTATAGAGTATTTTGACTTTGATTTAGACTTAGTTAAAGAATATATTAAAAAACTAAATCCAAATATAAAAGTTATAGCGATATCAGCGAAAACTGGTGAAGGTATGGATGAATGGGCCGATTGGATAAGAAAAGAAATAAGAGTATGGAATCAGTAATATAATATAAAAATTAAAATTTTTAGGGGAGATTACTATGGCAATTAAAGAAAAGGTTCTTCAATTTGCAAATCAAGTTAGTGGAAAGAAACTAGGTTCTAGGGGATACTTTAATGAAAATGATGCACGATATAAAATTTTAGAGCCAGTTGTAACTGATGAAATGGCAGAGGTTTTACTTTGTATGAAGATTAGACAAAAAATAACGGCTGAAAAAGTGGCACCTTTATGCAAAAAAAGTGTTGATAGGTGCACAGAGTTATTATTAGCATTATCAAAAATAGGGGTAGTTTTTGTTAATGAAATAGATGGTGTAGATACTTTCTGGTATGAAACTTGGGTACCAGGAATTATGGAAATGATGGTTAATAACAAGGAGCAGGCTAAAAAATATCCACAAATTCCTAAAGCATTTCATGATTATGGTGTGGAAAATGGACCTAGATCTACAGGTAGTTTTCCCCCAGGCGTGGGACTTATGCGTGTTATTCCAATAGAAATAGCTATAGATGGAGAAACGAGAAGAGCCTCGTATGAGGAAATATCAAAATATTTATACGATAGTGATAAATTCTCTGTATCAGACTGTTCATGTCGTACAGCAAGAGAAAGCATGGGAGAAGGATGCGGTCATTTAAAAGAGGATATGTGTATTCAGCTAGGTCATGCAGCTGAGTATTACATAAGAACAGGAAGAGGTAGAGAGATAACTAGAGAAGAGGCTTTTGAAATAATAAAAAAAGCTGAAGAAAATGGTTTAATGCACCAAATACCAAACTTAGATGGTTCAGGAAAAACTCACGCCATATGCAATTGCTGTGGATGTTCTTGTTTAGCGCTGAAGGGTGCAAATATGTTTGCAAATACGGATATGGTACGTTCTAATTATGTATCTAAAGTAGATAAAGATAAGTGTGTTGCTTGTGGGGAGTGTGTAGTAAACTGCCCAACTAATGCTTTGAAACTAGGTCAAAAATTATGTTCTAGCAAACCTATCGTAGATAAAATAGAAAGAAAAGAGACTCCAAGAAATACTAATTGGGGACCAGATAGATGGAATGAAGATTATAGAATTAATAGAGAGGATGTAGTAGAAAGTGGAACAAGTCCATGTAAAACTGCATGCCCTGCCAATATAGCTGTTCAAGGATATATTAAGCTTGCTTCACAAGGAAGATACAAAGAAGCTTTAGAACTTATAAAACAAGAAAATCCATTTCCAGCTATATGTGGTCGTATCTGTCCTAGAAAGTGTGAATCATCATGTACAAGAGGAAATATAGATTCACCGATTGCTATAGATGAAATCAAAAAGTTTATAGCTGAGCAAGATTTAAAAGAAGAGCATAGTTTCATTCCTAAAAAAAGACATAGTTATGGCAAGAAGATTGCCATAATAGGTGGCGGACCTGCTGGACTTTCATGTGCTTACTATTTATCAATAGACGGATACAAGGTAACTGTGTTTGAAAAACAAAAAGCACTTGGTGGTATGCTAACTCTAGGGATTCCTTCTTTCAGATTGGAAAAAGAAGTAATTAATGCTGAAATAGAAATACTAAGACAAATGGGAGTAGAGTTTAAAACAGGTATAGAGGTAGGTAAGGATATTACATTAGATGAATTAAGAAAAGATGGGAATGACGCTTTCTATTTAGCAATTGGGGCACAAGCTGGTAGAAAATTAAATATAAAAGGTGAAGATGCAAAAGGTGTTATACCAGGGGTAGAATTTGTACGTGATGTTAACTTAGGAGAAGATGTAAAACTAAATGGAAAAGTAGTTGTTATTGGTGGAGGAAATGTTGCTATAGATGTTGCAAGAAATGCAACAAGAGTAGGTGCAGATAGTGTAGATATGTTCTGTTTAGAAAATCGTGAACAAATGCCTGCTCTAGAAGAAGAAATAGAAGAAGCTTTAGAAGAGAATATAGTAATAAATAACTCTTGGGGCCCTAATAGAATAATTGTAGAAGATGAGAAAGTAGTAGGAGTTGAATTTAAAAAATGTATTTCTGTATTTGATGAAAATGGAAAATTCTCTCCAGTATTTGATGAAAATAATTTAAAAGTAGTAGATGCTGATTACGTTTTAATTTCAGTAGGTCAAAGTATTGATTGGGGCGATTTACTTAAAGGAAGCAAAGTAGAGTTAAATCCTAATAATACAATAAAAGCTGATGGATTTACTTATCAAACAAATGAACCTGATATATTTGCTGGAGGAGATTCATATACTGGTCCTAGATTTGCAATAGATGCAATAGCAGCAGGTAAACAAGGAGCTATATCAATTCATCGTTTTGTTCAGCCAGGGCAAAGTTTAGTAAATGGACGTGATAGAAGAGACTATCATGAATTTGATAAGAAAAGCTTGCAATTAGAAGGATATGACAAAATGCCAAGACAAAGACCAAATCATAAATCTGATGTAAATGTAAAAGAATCTTTCAAAGATATGCGTCTTATTTTTACAGAAGAACAAATGAAAAAAGAAACAGAAAGATGTTTAGGTTGTGGAGCTACTGTTGTAGATGAATATATGTGTGTAGGTTGTGGCCAATGTACTACAAAATGCAAGTTTGACGCTATATCATTAGTAAGAAAATATGATGCAGAAGGTGTAGCTTATGAAGATTTAAAACCAGCAGTAGTTAAAAATGTTATAAGACGAAAAGGTAGAATAATAACAAAAAAAGTTAAGGATGTATTTGTAAAATAAAATTAAAATAGATAAGAGGTGCATTATGGGGATTTTATATGAAAAAATTACCTTTGAAGGATGGGGAATTTTCCTGTTTGTATTACTTGCATTGATGGCATTCAATGAACTTGGAAGATCAACAAAATGGACGGGTATACTATTATTTTTAATAGTACCTACATTTTTAACTATTTATGTATGGCCAACTACAGCAGCACCAGGTAATGAATATGGGACGGGAACTTGGTTTAATTGGGTAAAAACTTATTCAGCACTGGCTGGGTGTATTTGGTTTATGGCTCTTAGATACATTCCATCCCTACAAAAGAAAAAATGGGCATTGGCTCTTCCAGCAATGATTTTAGCATTAAATATATTTGAAGCTTCTATTAGAGACTTTCAAATTTTCACTTATGGATTAATTGATGGTGGAGTTGTAGATAATCTTTGGACAATATCTGGGCCTTGGAATATTATGAATGGGATAGCAGGTCTATTAAATATAATCACAATTTGTGGTTGCTATGGAATATTTATATCGAGAGATAAAACAAAAGATATGATATGGCCAGATATGATATGGACATGGATTATAGCCTATGATGTATGGAACTTTGCTTATACTTATAACTGTATATCAGATCATTCAATTTATTGTGGTGCAGCTTTATTACTTTCATGTACTATACCAACTTTCTTTATAAAAAGAGGAGCTTGGTTACAACACCGTGCTCAAACATTAGCCCTTTGGATTATGTTTGTCATGACTGTTCCTCAATTTGCTGATAGGATAGCACCAGTTCCTACAACACACAATAAGACTGCGTTCTTTGTGGTAAGTTTAATATCTTTAACGGTGAATGCAGCTTTAGCAATTTATCAATTTAATAAGGTAAGAAAAAATAAACTTAATCCAATAAAGGATGAAATTTATACAGATACTAATGCTTATAGAAATGTCCTTGCTGAAAATAAGTAGAGGTAAAGACAGGAGTAGGTGAAAATAATGCACGAGCTAGGGGTAGTTATAGAAGTTGTAAAAACAGTGGAAAAAGTAGCGCTAGAAAATAATTTAACGAAAATAGATAGCGTAGTATTACAGATAGGAGAATTATCTTCTATGATACCTAAATATATAGAAAGCTGCTTTCCAGTAGCAGTAGATAATACAAGTTTGCAAGATATGAAGTTAAAAATAGAAGTTATACCTGCAAATGGCATTTGCAAAAGTTGCAATAAAGTATTTAATGTAAAAGAAAATAATGGACAATGCATTAATTGTAGCAGTAAAAGCTGGGATTTACTCAGTGGAAAAGAATTTATGATTAAGGAAATAGTAGCCTATTAAATAGAATGTAGTTATTAAGTGTAAAAGCTTAGTAACTACATTTTTTAATCTGAAGATATAAAGTCAATATTATTTTTATATAAATCCATATAGCAAAAGATATAGTTTTTAAAAATACTAATAATTATTTGTGAATAAATGGTATACTAAATGTGGATGAATATAAAATTGTTTTTATAGAAAGGGAGCTTATATTAAATAAGAGATTTTTGTTTTTAAATATAGATAAGTTAAAAAAGATTTTAAAAAATAATAATTATATGTAGTTAAATAGAATTTTAAATCTATATTTAATATAGTTAGGCAAGATATAAGGAGGTAAGTTGATGAAATTAAACAGAAATGATGAATGTTGGTGTAAAAGTAAAGTTAAATATAAAAAATGCCACATGCAATTTGATGAAAAATTAAACAAACTAAAACAAATGGGACATGAAGTTCCATCACATGAAATTATAAAAACTAAAGAACAAATAGAAAAAATAAAAGAAAGTGCAAAAATAAATGATGCTGTACTAGATGAAGTATCAAAGCAAATAAAAGAGGGGATGACTACTGAGGATATAAATAAAATCGTACATGATTTTACAATATCTAAAGGAGCAGTACCAGCACCACTTAATTATGGAGGATTCCCGAAAAGTGTATGTACTTCAATAAATGATGAAATATGCCATGGAATACCTAGTAAAAATACAGTCTTGAAAGATGGAGATATAATAAATGTAGATGTTTCAACGATATACAATGGTTATTATTCTGATGCATCAAGAATGTTTATGATAGGAAATGTTAGTGAAGAAGCTAAGAGATTAGTAGAAGTAACTAAAGAGTGTTTATATAAAGGAATAGAAGCTATTAAGCCATGGGGAAAATTAGGAGATATTGGTTATGCAGTGCAACAACATGCACAGAAAAACGGATATTCAGTAGTTGAAGAATTTGGAGGACATGGAATAGGGCTACAGTTCCATGAAGATCCTTTTGTTTATCATTATGGTAGTGCTAATGAAGGGATGGTTTTAGTTCCAGGTATGATATTTACTATAGAGCCTATGATTAACCAAGGAACATGTGATTTATATATTGATGCAGAAAATGAATGGACTTCGTATACTGAAGATGGAAAATTATCTGCTCAATGGGAGCATATGGTTTTAGTCACTGAAGATGGAGTTGAAATTTTAGCTAAGTAATCTTAAAAATAAATATTAGATAAAATAATAAAAAGTTATGTTACTAAGTATTTATGCATCCTTAGTAATATAGCTTTTTATATAAGAAAAATAAGTATATATGAACTATAGCAGTATTAAGGGGCGTATAGAAAATATGAAAAATTTAAAAAATAAAAAAAATGCGACAATAGTTATTATTTGTTTTGTAGTTTTAACAATAGCGGGAATTTATTTAACCAATCCAAAATTATTTAAATCAGATAAAGACAAATCTTTAAATTCCATAGAAAATAAAGTTTATCCAAATCAAAGCAATGACTACAAAGATTTAATAGAAAAACTTAAAAGTACTAATAAAATAGGCATTTATCATGATTATCATGCTGAAAGTGTAGATAAAATAAAGCCTATTTATATTAAAGATAAATATATTATAAATGACTATTTAAATTTAATGAGTAAAAATGTGAAAAAAAGTAGCGAAGAAATGAGCGGAGGTAGTGTTAAAAATCAAAAGCTTGTATTTTATACAGACAACGAAACTATAGAAGTAAATTATAGCTATGATGATTTAGATAACTTTGGTTTTATAACTTATAAAGGAGAGGACATATATTTAGATTATGATTTCTTTAGACTTATATCAAATACACAAGGATATTCTCCTAAAGAATCAAGTATAGATGAAGATGCTAAAAAATTATTAAAAAGATACAATTGGAGACCTAGTTTTTTAATAGCTAATCATAAAATAAAAATATCAGACGACTTAAATTATGCACCTGAAAAAGGAATTGATGAAGTATATTGGGCTTATAACTTACAATTTTCAAAGTCTATAGGATTAGATTTTTCTAATTTATTAGGAGAAGAAGTAAATGCAGAGGTATATTATTTATTAGAGCCACTTCCTGATGCATGTACTCCTACTGTTGATGCAAAGGCAGTTGTACTTAAACATAATAAAAAAATAGTAGGAGCATATATTGATTCTGGAATTTTAAATAGAGCAATATGTAGTTTAGATAGAAAGTCATTTAAAGAAATTACAGGTTTAACTATAGAGGATTATTTAATACAAAACCATATAGACAAAAATAGTAAGTTAAATAAGGAAGTAGAAAATTTAAGTACTGAAGAATTGATAAAGTCTTATTATAAATCTCAAAGTGATAATGATGTTAATAAATATTTATCAACTCTAGACATGGGAGCAATAATTTCTTTATTAGATCCTGATGAATTTGATATACAAGCTGAGTTATTTAATACATTGGATAAGAATAATACGATATTTAAGCATGCTAATGAAACAGAGGTTTTAAAAGTTAAGGAGAATGGGGAATCTAGCGGCATGAAAGATGTTAATATAAAGCTAAATATTTTAAAATGTAACCAAATAACTATTGATAAAGGTATATATGACATGGTAGTTAACATGAGAAAAAATGAGAATGGAGTATACAAAATCAATTCAGTAGGATTTTAATATATTTACTAAATAACTAAAGTTCAATAATAAAGGAGCATGTACTAAAACTATTAAAGAAAATAAGATGATAGTTAGTTTGGGAGATTAATTTTTAAATATATTATAACTATTATAAAGCTAAATGAGGTAAAATAGATATTATATAAGACATAAATTTTAAGGAGCGCATATGATAAAAAGAGAATTTGAAATAAATGATATAGCATATCTTGCTAAAGATAGAAGAATAAAGGTACATGTAGATGGAAGTGATACTTACACTAAAAATATATCTTTAAAGGCAGGAGATGCAGTTAAAATATTAGACTTTTATGAAATAGACAAGTATGGATATTCATATGAGGCTGAATTCAAAAAAGATGGAACTTCGTATATTATAAAAAAACATTTAAGCCAATCAGATTTAACACCTAAAAATAATAATATATAGTTTAATTAAAAATGCAAAGTGCTAATCTTATTCTGAGAGGTGCTTTGCATTTTTTATTTTTAATGTAATTTTAATTGTAATAAGCTTAATTATAACTATTATTTAGGATTTTATAATATTTTGATATCCATAATTATTTTAAGGAATATCAAATAAATTGTCTAAGTAGATTAACTTGAGGCAAGGAACATTATTCAATTAAATATACAAAATATGGTATAATATGGATAAAAATGTAACAATAAATTAAACGGAGATTAATATGTTAAAAATAGTAATATGCGAAGATGAGATAGAACAACAAGAAATATTAAAAGCTTATTTAGAAAAAATATTAAATCAAATAAGCACTAATTATGAAATATTATTTTTTTATTCAGGGTAAGAGCTTTTTAAAAATTATCCAGAAAATGTAGATATATTTTTATTAGATATACAAATGGATGGGTTAAATGGAATGGAAGTAGCCAAAAAAATTAGGAAGATAGATAAAAAAGAAGTAGAAATTATATTTACAACATCACTAATAGAATATATTCAAGAGGGTTACGAAGTAAGGGCATATAGATACCTTTTAAAACCTATAAAGTTAGAAAATCTTAAAAAGCATATTATTTCATGTGTAGAAGAAGTTAATAGAAATAAGAGCAGTTATATAGTTGTAAATGAAAAAAACGATGCTTATAAACTTAAAATTTCTGATATTACCTATATAGAAATTCAAAAAAGAGAAATGACAATACACACTATAAATAAAGATTATATTATAAATTCTAGTATGTCAAAAATGGAAAATGAGCTTAGTAGATATAATTTTTATAGATGTCACAAGAGCTTTATGGTTAATATAGAGTTTATTAAAAATATAAAACAATATGTAGCGATTTTAGAAAATAAAGAAGAAGTGCCTATAAGTCGATATAAATTCAAAGATACTAAAGCTAGATTTTTAAGTCATCTTGGGAGTGTTTTATAATGAATGAGCGTTTAGTCCTAGATATAATTTATAGAATAAATTCTATTATTTATGTAGTTATATTCTACTTAATAATAAATAAAATATATGATAGAAGAAAAGTCACTAAAAATTTAGATTATATAGTGATATTTATTATAACTATACTTACAATTATAATTCCAAAGTTTTGGTATAGGTGTGAATACATTATTTATAACGGAGTGTTACTTACCCTATTAAGTAAAAAAGTATTTAAAATTTTACTAAAAGATGCTTTTATTTGGGGAATGTGTTTTATATTTGGATATGGGATACTAAGAGATACAATAGATTATTTGTGTTTGTTAATGTTAAATATTATAAGAGATGCACCTCCTATAGCCTATGTACTTTATACATCTATACCTTTAACTATTATATTAATTTTAGTACTTAAATATTTTGATAAAATTGTAAAATCCAATTTAAATATTAAGTACTATATTTATATTGGATTTACAGTAGTTACAAATATAGTATGTATATTATGCTTAATAAAATCAAATAGACATATAGAAGATATATATGATTTTATAATAACAAATAACATAAATACTTATATAGACAATAATAATTTTATAACAGTTAACTTTATACCTTTTATAGAATTTACAAAACATTCAGTTATAATAGCTATAATATTTTGTAATATATTTTTGATTTTTATAATAAATAATATAATTAAAAAGATGAAAGATGAGTCTGAAATGAAATCTTTAAATGATAAATTAGACATGCAGTATAATCACTACTTAAGTATCCAAGAATCTCAAATGAAAGTAAGGAAATTATATCATGATATAAACAATCACATGGCATGTATTAAAGAGCTTCAAAATGAAGATGTAAATGAATATATAGATAGCATTAATGAGGAATTAAAAGAGTATAAAAATACTTTCACTACTAACAATATGATACTGGATATAATTTTAAATGAAAAAAACTCTGTGTGTAAAAAAAACAATATAGAACTAACTTGTGATATAAATTTTTCAAAATATAGTTTTATAGAAATGATAGATATATCATCTATTTTCTCTAATATTATAGATAATGCTATAGAAGCATGTAAAAAAGTTGAAGATAATAGATACATAAGTATTAGAGGAACAGTAGTTAAATCTTATTATGTTATAAAGTGTAAAATCTTCTTTAGATAAATACAATGGAGATTTAGAAATTATAAGTGATAAAAATAAATTTATAATAAATATTTATATTCCAATAGATTAAAAATATAGAAAAATTATGCTAGTTGGAACAAAAAAAATACCACTTGTGTCGGTTATATTGATTCAAAAAAATGAGAGTGATATCTTTTAAATACAAGAGAGCGCTCTCATTTTTTTGCACAAGGAGGAATTAAAAAGGTTATGTTTGAGTTTAAATTAGCATTAAAATATTTAATGAAAAATAAAAAACAATCTATTTCAATAATAGCTTGTATAGTTGTTGCAATAGCTCTAATTTTAGGAGTTGATATTGGTTCAAATAGTATACAGCTAAATCAAATAGACATGGCTAGAGAGATAGCGGGGTATTACGATGGAACATTAAGAACTAATAGTAAAGAAAATATTGAAAAACTCAAAAAAATAGATGGAGTATATAACGTAAATCCAGTTGAAGACTTGGGGCAGATTATTCCAAAAGATGGGTTAACATCTAAGCTTTATACATACAATGAAAGTTACTTAAAAGCATTTAACTATAAACTTGTATCGGGAAGGCTTCCAAAGAACAACGGCGAAATAGTTGTAGATAAAACAATATTTGAGAAATATAGTGAAAAAAATATATTAAATAAAAGTATTGATTCTATAAATAAAATAGAATACAAAATAAAAGGGGAAGACAAAATTTATAGCAAAAAAAATAAATACAAAGTAGTTGGAGTTATAGCAAAAGAAGAAAAATACTATACAACTGGAAATGACGAATCAATTGGAGGAGCAGACCTTTTTACATTTGTTAAAACTGATGAAGGTTCTATACCTAAGGATTTAGTAAAATATCATATAGTATTTAATTTAAAAGGTGTTAATCCAGAGAATTTAGATGCAAAATTTTCAAAGCTAAGACAAGAGTATAATCCAAAACTAGATAGTAGTGTAGATATTAGACAAGATACTAGAAGTGGTATATCTAGCAATGAATACCTAGATGCAACTCTTAGACTATTCAAAGACCAGCAGGATAACAATGAAGTACAAGCAAAAATATTTATTATAGTTATAGCAGTATTTACAATAGTTAATTTCTTTAATATAATTCTTACAAAACTTACAACACAAATAGGTAGTTTAAGAGTTATTGGAATGTCTAATAAAAAAGTAATTAAATTTTATTTAATTAAAATATCAATATTATTTACACTAGGTTCAGTTATAGGGTTTATAAGTTCTGTTATATTTGCAAGATATGCTATGTGCACAATTATAACCTTAAATATGTTTGATATAAATGATTTTAGTAAAGTTAAATTAAATATTCCGTACTTTATTGTATTTAAAGCTTTAATTATAGTTTTATTTATACTATTAATTACGGTACTTATTCCTGTTTTAAAATCACTAAGAAAATATCCAATAGATATTATAAATGCTACAGATAAAATAAAATACAAAACAAAATATAATAGTAAAATTACTAGAACGTTTTTAAAAAATAATTTACTTAGAAAAAAAATAAAAACGTTAATATCTGTAATAGTAATAGCTTTTAGTGGAATTATGGTTATACAAAGAATTTCTACTAACTTAGATTATATTAATGATCAAGTAGACAAACAATCATTTTACTCACCTCATAAATACAACTATATAATAAGACCATATTTTAATACTGACGAAAGTATAAAAAAGGTAAGTGATAAAGATATTTCAAATATTAAAAGTATAGATGGAGTAACAGATCTAAGAGTAGATAGTTATGCTAGACAAATTTTAATAGCAAATAATAATAGAGTAAGTAAAATTTATATGGATGAGTTTGGAGATAAAGATAGTAGTTTAAATACACTAGATGTTCACTCGGTAATTGAGGGGATGAAAGATATAAATAAATTGAGTGAATTTGTAAAAGTAGGAGATATTAAAAGTTTAAATAATTCAAATAAGGACTATATAAATATTGCTATATCTAACAATTTTTATTATATTAAGGATTCATTTTATAAGCCTGTTATAAAGGATTTAAAGTTAGGTGATATACTTAGTTTTAAAGTAATAACTATTGATGATGATGGTAATTATTATCATAAAAATTATAAATGCAGAGTTAGTGCTATTTTAGGATATAACTACAATATGAATTATGAAACAGATTATATTGGACCTAGAGTAGTTATGAATTTTGATAATTTCAGTAAAATAACTAATGGATTTTATGATCAAAAAGTATTTTTTAACGCTAAAAAAGAAAGTTATAAAAGTGTAGATAAACTTTTAGACAATATAAAAGAAAATAATAAATATTTACATGTTTATAATGGACAAGAACATAAGAAGGAATTTAAAATTGACTATACTATGATAATATCTTTATTGGTGTTTATTTCAGCATTATTTAACATGTATATTACTATTAGTTTAAATATAAATAATAATATAAAAGAGTTCTCTATATTAAGAGCAATAGGGTTAAATAAAAAGTCTCTTAAAAAATTAGTAGTTTTGGAGTCGATAACATATGCATTACTAGGAAGTTTATCTGCTATTATTGTTACTGCAATAAAGGATTTTAAATATATTAAATACATTAAAGAAACATTTATAGATCACTTTGGGATGGATATAAAGATAAAATCAATATACTTACCTCCAAAAGAAGTGATTATATTTACAGTAATAATAGTTTTATTTGCTTTTTTAGTAGGATCCATAAAAGCAAAATCAATAGACAAGGTAAATATAATTGATGGAATAAATGAAAATTAGTAGATATTGTAAACAAAATATAGGGGAGAACTATAAAATGAAAAAAATTTTAAAAGTTGATAATATAAAAAAAATATATGGAAAAGGAGAAAGTACAGTTAAAGCTATTGATGGGATAACTTTAGAAATAGAAAGTGAAAAATTTAGTGCAATAGTAGGTGAAAGTGGTAGTGGTAAAAGTACACTACTACATTGTATGGCAGGACTTGATAAGCCTACTGAAGGAAATGTGTATTTAGACGACCAAAACATATATAAATTAAGTGATGACAAACTATCTAAAATTAGAGTTAAAGAGTTTGGATTTGTTTTTCAAAGCTTTAATTTAATACCAGTAGTAAATGTGTATGAAAATATAGTTTTACCTGTATCAATAGCTCATGATAAGATAGATAAAAATTATATTGATGATATTATAAAAAAATTAGGACTAGAATCTCAAATAAAAAAATTTCCTAATGAATTATCAGGTGGGCAACAGCAAAGAGTGGCAATTGCTAGAGCATTAGCAAATAAACCTTCAATAATATTTGCAGATGAGCCAACTGGAAACTTAGATAGTAAAACTACTAAAGAGGTAATGGATATATTAAAACTTTGTGTAGATGAGTATAAACAGACTTTGGTTATGATAACTCATAATGACGAAATAACTAAAAGTGCAGATAATATTATAATTATTAGTGATGGAAAATTTTTATCAAAATAATTTTATTCTGTCATGATAAAAATTAATATTATATTATAATAATAATTATAATATAGAAAAATATGTAAAAAAATGTTACAATACAACTTGGACTAAATAATTAAAATAATATATGGAGGATGAAATATGAATACAACAAAAAAAGCATTTTTTAATATAGCAGTACTATTTGTAGTGCTATTTATATTTTCATCATTTTTAGGATGGAAAATTATAAAAGGAGAATCTATTAGTACTAGTTCTGAAGAAGGTATCAGAATGCTTAAATCAATAGAATCTATGATTGATAAAAATAAGTTACAACAAGTAGTAAAAACTAAGAGCATAGATGACGATTATTACAAAGAACTAGAAGGTAAGTTAACAAAAATTGTAGATGAAAATAAATTACTTTATCTTTATACATATAATATTGATGATTCTGGTAGTGGTTTAAAGTATGGTGTAGTAGCTAATTCATTTAATGATGGTACTTTAGATACATTAGGAATGGATATAGCCTCGGATGATGTAACGAATAAAATGAAAGGCGCTTTAGATGGAAAGTATTCTACTTCAAGTATTATTGATAGTGAAGAGTGGGGAAAGCTTATGTCATGTTACATACCAATTAAAGATAGTTCAGGAAAAATAATAGGTGGTATAGCAGCTGATATTCCTCAACAAGAAATTTTTAATAAAGCATTTAAAATGTTATCTAAGATTCAAATTACTTTATTATTAGTTTGTGCTATGCTAGCAATTGCTGCATATAGCTTTATTCGTAAGAATATAACTAAACCTGTAATTGAATTACAAAAAGATCTTGAATTAATTTCAGAAGGTGATTTTACGAAAAATGTTAATCAAAACCTTTTAAATAAAAAAGATGAAATAGGCCTTATAGCTAATTCTATAGAAAATACTAGAATATGTATACAAAATATTACTTCTAATATAAAAGAAGAGAGTATTTTAATTAATAAATTAGTAGATGAAATATATACAAATGTTAATATGCTAACAGAAGAAGTAAATGATATAGCAAATGTATCTGAAAATGTATCTCAAGGTATGGAAGAAACAACAGCATGTATGGAACAAATAAAATTTGATTCTACAGTTTTAGGTAATGCAATTGTTGAAATAGAAGGAGATGCTAAGAGTGGAGTAGATAAGAGCAATTCTATAAATAAAAGTTTTAGTGAATTTAAAACTATAGTAAGTGAATCTAAATCAAATCTTGATAATGTATATTCTGAAGTAGAAGTGAATTTACATGAATCTATAGAAAAAACATCTAGAATTCAAGAAATAATAAAATGTGCTGAAATGATTTCTAGAATTAGTGATCAAACAAAAGTACTTGCAATTAATGCATCAATAGAAGCGGTGAGAGCTGGAGAACACGGAAAGGGATTCTCTGTGGTAGCAGAAGAAGTAAAAGAATTGGCAGAAGAATCTAAAAATGTAAGTTCTTTAATTCAAGAACGAACGAACTCAATTGTTGCATCTGTTAGAGGATTAGCAAATGAATCTAGTAATATTCTAGAATTTTTAGATAAAAAAATACTTAAAGATTATGAAATGTTTTTAGAAATGGGTAATCAATATTCTCATGACTGTAATACTATGAAAGAATTATTTGACAATTTCTTTAAAATGACTAATGAGTTAAATGAAAGTATTAACTCAATAGGAAGCTCAATAAATGACGTTGTTTTAGTAACAAATACAACAACAGAAGGATCTGTAGGTATAAGTGTGAATGTAAATAATATAAATATTAAATTTAAGGATATTTTTGAGCAAATAGAAAATACCAAATCAAAAAGTGACATGCTAAAATATTTAGTTGCAGATTTAAAAATATAAAAACTCACAAGACATGTAAAGAAGGGAAAATTAAGTATGGATATTTTTAATAAAGAAAAAATTAATACTTCTTATCAGAAAGAATTAGATTTAGCTAAAGGATTAGCAATTTTATTTATGGTTTGGGTTCATGTTAATGAATACTACCAATCTCCAAAGATAGAAGGTGGTTTTTATAATAGATTAGTTGAATTTTTAGGAAGTCCGATGTCAGCACCGATATTTATAATTTTAATTGGAGTAGGTATTGTATATTCAAGAAGAAGTACTGCAAAGTATTTATTTAAAAGAGGAATATCTTTATTATTATTAGGATATGGATTAAATATACTTATGGATTTTATTCCAAATATTATATTAGCACTTAGAGCTAATGATATGAGTTATATTCAATTAGGGCTAGAATCTATATTCGGAATTGATATATTAGCATTTTCAGGATTAGTATTTTTGTTTTTTTCTCTAATTAAGAAATTTAATATTTCAAATAAAGGATTATTTGGTATTTGGTGTGGATTAATGACATTAAATATATTTTTAAGAGGAACTGTTATTGAAAATAAAATTATTAATATTATTTGCAGAGGAATATGGGGAACAGATGAACTTTCTTGGTTTCCATTTTTATCATGGATTACATTTGCTCTAGTAGGGTATTATTTTGGTCAAATTTTAACAAGATGTGCAAATAAAACTGTTTTATATAAGAATATATTATTTGTAACTGCACCACTTTCAATACTTTTATGGGTTTATTCTTATGTAAATAATGTGAAATTCGGAGCCTTTGGAGCATTATATCAAACTGAGTATTATCATCAAGATATTATGGGGAACATTGTATTATGTGTTTTTGCATTATTCTGGATAAGTCTTTTATATTTTGTATATCAGTACATTCCAGAGATAGTAAAAATAACTATTAATAGATGGAGTAAAAATACTAATTTGATGTATTGTATTCATTATACTATTATAGGATTTTCTATTTTATTATTAAAAACAGAATCATATATGCCGTTACAAACTATTTTACTAGCAATAAGTATATTTACTTTTACAGATATACTTTGTATATTTATTAATAAAGTAAAGTCAAAGAAACTTTCTAAAGGTTATACAAAAAATGAATATGCAGCTTTACAAAATATACAAAGTTAAATTTATAAATGAGAAAAACTATTTTAAGTAATTAAGAATCATAATTTTTTTTAAATGCATATAATAGTATAAATAAAAAAGTACATAGTATAAATAAAAAAGTACATAGAACCGTATCACAATTAAGTGATACGGTTTTTATATTATATAATATTTTACATATCCATAAAACTCGTAATTATCAAATATCGGAAGTGGAGAATTAAACTTTACATAAATAGGAGCATTAGCTAGCTTTGGATGTTCTTTTATTAAATCTCTGTCACCATAAATTATAGCTTGTAATGCTAAATTCATATGAGATTTAAAAGCACTGTATTTCATAAGAGAAGAAAAATAGTCCAGGTTTCCAATATAAGCATATAAAAATAGCACGTAAGAACTATCAAAGTTTTTCAAGGTACCTAAAAGCTCATCTCTTAAATCTTGATTTATAACTTTATAATTATATTCATCGGCTATGTCTAAAAACATCACACCAGTCTTATCGGAATGTGTAAGTGTATATTTTCGACCTTCTATAGGACCATAGGGTGCCATAGGTTCTACAAAAGTTGTTTCTAGTTTATCAGGATTAAAATTCACATTATCACCAACCTAGTATTTTAACTTATATATAATATTAGGTTTAGTAATTATGTGTTACATAAAGCATGGCGAATGTAAAATATTTATAAAATTGGAAGAACCTTTGGTAAATATATTTATAGTCTACTTATTAACAATACCATATCTTTTCATCTTATTATAAAGCGCATTTCTACTAATTCCTAGCTTGTTAGACGCTTGAGAGATATTACCGCTACAAACTCGTAAAGCTTTTTTTATTTCTATTTGCTCAAGAACTACTAGAGGAGTAACAATATCATCATTAGTTTCACACATTGCACAAAGTTTATCAGGTGATTTTTGTTCTATTGGATTGCCTAAATTATCATGTGTAAGACAATGGCATTCTTCTAAATCTATTTCACAAGTAGTTTCTCCGTTTAAGGCAACTATGTTTTCTACGAAATTTTCCAACTCTCTTATATTTCCAGGCCAACAATATGAAATCATTTTTTTTAAGAGAGTCCCTGGAATATTGGGGATTGGTTTATTTAATTTTCTGCTTTTCACATTTAGGAAGTGATTTAAAAGAACCGGTACATCTCCAATACGTTCTTTTAATGGAGGTACATTTATAGGTAATACATTAAGCCTATAATATAAATCACTTCTAAATCTTTTATCCTTTACCTCTTGTTTTAAAGCTTTGTTAGTAGCAGCAATTACACGAATATCTACAGAGATATTATGTTTCCCGCCTATTCTTGTAATTACACCTTCTTGTAAAACTCTAAGTAGTGTAACTTGCATTTCTAAAGGCATTTCACCTATTTCATCAAGGAATATAGTACCTCCATTAGCTAGTTCAAATTTACCTAAAGCACCATTTTTATTTGAGCCTGTAAAAGCACCTGATTCATAACCGAATAATTCACTTTCTATTAAATTGGCAGGTATAGCACCGCAATTTACAGCTATAAATGGTTTATATTTTCTAGAGCTATTGTTGTGTATAGCTTGAGCTAAAAGTTCTTTGCCACAACCACTCTCTCCAAGGAGCAAAACTGTAGAAGGACTATCTGATATAGCTTTACATTCTAATATTACTTTTTTTATTTGGCTACTTTCACCTATTATATCATCAAATGTATAACTTTTTTTAGTGATTTTAGTATCTTTCATTTATATAGACCTTTCTAAAAATTAATAAATAAAATTTAATTGATAAGTTATTTTAGCATATAACAAAAAAATATAAAATAGTAACTAATGTAGACAACTTAATAAAAAGTGTAATTAAAAATGACAGTGTAATGAAAGTTTACATTGAAATGGTAAAAAAAATAACACAAGTGATAAAAAGATTGATTGATTTATAACAAAGAAGATGGATAAATTCTTAACTAAATAAAAAATAAAAACTTGGCACGAAAATTGCTTATATAATATATAGAATGTTAAATAAAAAACAAAAAAAGATTAGGAAAGGAATTGACGTTATGAAAGACAACAAAAATATGAAAAAAGGGTTATTACTTGGAATTACAGTAGGACTTGCATGGGGACTTGATTCAGTTTTAATGGGAAAAGTTGGAGGTAGCAGTATATTTTCAGAATTCGAACTTTCACCGCTAGTATCAGCATTTTTCCATGATAGTTTCTGCTTTATGTGGATAGCATTAGTTTTATTATTTGGAAAACAGTTGAAGCCAGTATTTGGATTATTAAAAACTAAAAAAGGTAAGGCAACGGCTTTAGCAGCTTTAGTGGGAGCACCAATAGGCATGAGTGCTTACTTATTATCTATAAAATATGCAACAGCGCCTTACGCATCTAGTATATCAGTTATTTATCCAGGTGTTGGAGCAATATTATCATATTTTATATTAAAAGAAAAACTATCAGCAAGAGCAATGGTTGGTATTGCGGTAAGTTTATTAGGTTCATTTATGTTAGGATTTAATCCATCATCAAATGTACCAGATACATTCTTTATGGGAGTTATATTTGCATTAGTAGCAGTATTAGGATGGGCTTTAGAAGGTGTTATTATAGGGTTTGCTATGAAACATATAAAAGGAGAGGAACATATTAACCCGACACCACAACAGTTTTTATGTCTAAGATATTTAATATCAATGTTATCATACGGATTTATAGTTTTACCATTAATAGGTGGTTATGGTGTAGCAGCTAATGTAGTAACCAGTGGAACGATAGTAGCGTATGCTGGTATAGCTATATTAGGTGCAACAACCTATCTTTGTTGGTATAAAGCTGTTGATTTAATAGGAGCAGCAATGGGAACTGCTTTAAACTCAACTGCTGCATTATGGTCTATTATATTTAGTGCTATATTATTTGGAGAGAAAATAACTCCTAGCCTAGCATTCTGGGGACTAGTTATAGTTACAGGTGTATTTATATTTGCTATAGATCCGAAGAAAAAGAATGCATAATTTAAGTTGTGGAGGATGATAGTATGTTAAAACAAAACATAATAAAAAATATGGAAAATATAGTGAATGAATGTATAGGTGATGCAGATGCAGGTTGTGTAGCTACATGTCCTATGCATACAGATGCTAAAGAATATATAAGATTAATAAGAGAAGATAAGGGATTTGAAGCCATAAAAGTTATAAGAGAAGATTTGTTTATACCAGGAACTTTAGGTAGAATATGTGCTCATCCTTGTGAAAGTAAGTGTAAAATTAATGAGATAAATTCTCCAATGTCAATTGCAGGACTTAAAAGATATGCAGCTGATAATTTTGATAGAGAAGAAGATTGGGATTTATCGGTTAAGCCATCAAATGGAAAAACTATAGCGATAATAGGTGCTGGTCCATCAGGGCTTCAAGCAGCACTTGAACTTCAAAGAGAAGGATTTGATGTTACTGTATTTGAAAAGCTACCTGTTAGAGGTGGTATGATGGCAGTTGGGATACCTGAATACAGATTACCAAGAAATATTTTAGAAAAAGAAATAAGTTATTTAGATAAATTAGGAGTTAAGTTCAAGTTAAACTGTGAAATAGGAAAAGATATAGATTTTAAAGAAGTAGTAAATTCATATGACAGTGTTATAGTTGCAGTTGGTAAGCATCAAGGTAGTGTTGATAGAAGTTTAAAAAACTCTAATGCTAAAGGAATATTCTCAGCAGCAGAATACACTAAAGAAGCTGCAATTACAAGAGATGTAAAAGAAGCTGGGAATAAAGTGTTAGTAGTTGGTGGTGGAGATGTAGCAATGGACTGTGCTAGAATCTCTAAAAGACTTGAACAAGTTAGAGAAGTATACTCTATATGTCTAGAAGATAGTTTTAATACTATGAATGCATCAAATCATGAGATAATAGGTGCAATAGATGAAGAAATAAAGTTTAACCATGGTCAAGCTATAAAAGAAATAATAGTAGATGAAAATAATAGAGTAAGTAAAGTAATACTTAAAAAATGTATATCTATATTTAATGAAAATGGAGCTTTCAGCCCTACATTTGATGAAAATGAAAGTAAAGAATTAGAAGTAGATACTATAGTTTTTGCTATAGGACAAGGTGTAGAGGGAAGCTTTGCAAATGGTATATTAACTCAAATGCCTAACACTAATTTTGAGTGTGATAAATTAACACTACAATCTAAAGCTAATGAAAAAGTATTTATAGCAGGAGATGCTTCTGGAGAATCCGTAATAGTTGTACAAGCTATGGCGACAGGAAGAAGAGCAGCAGAATCAGTTAAGAGATTTTTAAGTAATGAATCTTTAACAGAAGGTAGAAAACTAGAAGACACTTCTAGCTATGAGACTAAGTTAAAAAGAGAAGTAGACTGGACTGATATTAGTGAAAGAAGATATTCTATGGCTGAATCAGACAAATCTATAAGAGTTAAATCTTTTGATGAAGTATCGCTTGGATATACAAAAGAAGAGGCTTTAAAAGAGGCTAATAGATGTAGACAGTGTGAATGTAAATTATGTATGAAAGAATGTATAATGATGAATGAATATACAGATTGTCCAAAAACTTTATTTAAAAAATATTTAAATAAAGGCTATGAAAATATGGATAAAATGATAGCATTCTCATGTAATGATTGTAGCCAATGTACTATTAAGTGTCCTAAAGATTTAAACTTAAGAGAAAACTTTATAGCTATTAAAGATCAATATATAGTAGATAACAATGATCAACAAGTTATAGAATTGTTAAAGCCTTTTGATAAATCACAGGAAATGGAATGTAGTGAGGAGTACTCAACTACTGTTTTAGCACAAGATAAAAAAACAAAATATTTATTTGTACCTGGATGTACAGTTCCAGCTTATAGTCCTTCAGTTGTAGAAAGTACCCTTAAGCATCTAAAATCAAATTTAGATGGAGAGGTTGGAGCATTATTACAATGTTGCGGTAAAGTAACTAAATTAATTGGAGAAGATAAAAGCTTTAAGAAAAGAAATAAGATGGCTATAGATGCTATAAATGAAACTAATGCAGATGTTATAATTACAATATGTCCTTCTTGTTATAATGTTTATAATGAAACATCTGATAAGAAAGTTATATCGTACTGGGATTTAATGAAAGAAAAAATAGGTATACCAGAAGTTCAAAAAGGCGTAGGCACTAGTTCAGATGTAATATTTAATATACATGATTCTTGTGTAACTAGAAATGTTAAATCACATCATGAAAATGTTAGGTGGATATTAGATGAATTAGGTTATAAGTATGAAGAAATGCAAAATAACAAAGAAAATACAAGATGTTGTGGTGTTGGAGGTATGGTTTGTAGCTCAAATCCTCAATTATATGAGAAACTATATACAAGAAGAGCGAATGATTGTACTCAAGAAAATGTATTGACTTATTGTGGTTCTTGTAGAGGAACTATGGAAGCATCAGGAAAAGATGCACTTCATATACTAAATTTAATACATGAAGGAACATATACTAAAGATATGGCTAAGAAAAGAGGATACACATCTGAAGAAGAGATGTGGAAAAATAGATTAGAAACTAAAAATAGGCTTGATAAAATGAAATAGTAAATTAAATTTGCTATTTTAGAGACAAGTGTAAATTTAATATAAAATTATATAAATAAATATAAAATAAATTTAAGAATAAAAAGTACTAATCATTTTATGATTGGTACTTTTGTTTTTTGTCATTTTTATATTAAGTCTAATTACTTTAATTTTGTTTTTAGTTAAAGGGTAATAGTTTAGGGCTTGGATAAAATTAAATATTAACAATATAATTCCATATTTAAAATATGACATATTTATGTCATATTATATTAGTCATACTTTAAGAAAACGTATAGGAGGAAAATTATTTATAAATTATGAAATAGTTAATCTGAAAGAAAATCAAGTAGTAGGTTTATATCTATAAATTAATTTATAAATCTAAGTTTAGAAAAAATATTTCAAATTTTATTATAAATACAGATACAAAAAGGCAAGTAAAATAGCTTGTTTTTTATAACTTTTTGATTTTAAAATAAAAAAATTTTCATAAATAAAAGTAATTTTTTTTTATATGCACAAAACATTAGAATTCTAAGGAACAAGAGTTGTCAAAAATAGTTATTATTTGTAAAAAAATGTAACTATTTTGTCGCTTTTTGCGGAGTAAGGTGTTTACAAAGGATCAAAATTGTATTAGACTAATAAACAAGTTACAAAACAGTAACAAAATTTAAAAAAACGAATTTTATAACAAGATAGTTAATTATATATAAATTTTATAAATTAAATGGAGGAATTTTATGAGGAAAAATAAAAATATCAAAACATCATTAATATTAACCATAGGTTTAGCCGTTGGAGGATTATATACTTCAACACATACTGTACACGCTGTAGAAAGAGAAGTAGTAAGAACGGAAACATTAAACGTAAGAAAAGGACCATCTGTAGAAGAATCTAAAATAGAAATTTTAGATAAAGGTACTGTTGTTGAGATATTAGAAAAAAACAAGGAATGGAATAAAATTAAGATTGAAGAAAATGAAGGATGGATACATTCAGATTATACTAGTAATGAAAAAGCTACAGTAACTGTAGATAAATTAAATGTAAGAAAAGGACCATCTATAAAAGATTCTAAAATAGAATTTTTAAGTAAAGGAACGGATGTTGAAATTTTAGAAGTAGAAGATGATTGGTACAACGTTAAATATGACGACAAAAAAACTGGTTGGGTAAATGAAGAGTATGTATTAACAGAAACTCAAGTTAGGCAATTAGAAAAAGAGACTTCAGTTGCTAAAAAATCTGTTGATCAAAATAATAACACAGTGGTATCAAATAATACTGTAAATAACAATGAATTATCATCAAATGATTCTAAAAATAATAATGAAGAAGAAAAAGCTAATTTTTCTAATAACAACACTGGACGTTTAATGACAGTAAATGCAAGCGCATATTCAGGTCATACTATAACAGCTACAGGAACTACTCCTAGATGGGGAACTATAGCAGTAGACCCTTCAGTAATTCCATACGGAACAAGAGTATATATACCTAAATTTGATATGGTATTTATAGCAGAAGACTGTGGTGGAGCTATAAAAGGTAATAAAATAGATATATTTATGAATAGCGAATCAGATTGCAATAGCTTTGGAAGACAAAATATAGAAATACAAATATTAGGATAAATATATACTACTAATTTGAAGTTATAAATAAAAACTTAATAAAATATAAAAATTAAAAGGGTGAATTATGTATATTTTAGGTAAGTCATCTTTTTAATTTTTATATTAAATTCATAAATTAACTCGTTATGCTAGTTAATTTTTTTAATAATAAAACTCCAACAAATATAGCATCTTAAGATTATCATCATTAATCTAAAGGAGGGTTACCGTTTAAGAATTATTATACCCCAGAAATAGAAAATTTAAATGGCTTATTTACTATTATTTATACCATTGTTGATGATATATACAGTGATATTATACTTATAAATATTAGAAATAGGACAAATGTTAAAGATAGTAAACTTTCAGATAGTGAAATAATTACTATCAGTATTGTTAGTGAACTTTTGACTATTGATTCAGAAAAGGCATTCTTTGGTTTACTATGCAGAGAATATAAAATGTTATTCCAAAAAATAGGAGATAAAAGATATATCAACAAAAGGCTAACACCTGAGTTAAAAAAGGCAAAATCTATAAATTTATTATTCTTAAAAGAGGAAATAGTAAGGATAACTATCCAAAATAAGTTAGATAACTAACATTTAAAGTTAGAAGAAGAATAGAAACTAGCTTTTCTCAATTAATGGAACAATTAATTTTAACTAGTACAATAGGTTAATATAGTATTTTTTATTTAGAGGATGATTAATAAAATATAAAAATAGCTTTTTTTCTGAATATCTGAGTATTATTTCATTTATATCATAAAATATATGTGCAACATTAAACACATACAGAATTTAGTTAATCTAGATTTTATTGTAAAGTAGTGTTAAAATGTTTAAGATTATGGAAATAATAAGGACGTGAATTTGATGAAAAAGAAAGCATTATTTTTAGTAATTATTTTTATATTTATAATAGCATTAGGAAGTTACACTTATTCTAATACTAATGAATTATCTAATACAGAAAAGGTAGAAGACTTTAACTATATGTACAATACTATAAAAAATGGATATCCTTATCTTGATGTAAATAAAAGACGTAATAATATAGAGTGGTTAGAAAATAAGGATAAATATATAAAAAGAATTGAAAATACTAAAAGTGACCAAGCATTTATAGAAGAAATGTCATCTATATTATCAGACTTGAACAATAGACATACTGAAATAATAGATAATAAAAAGAGATATGAACTTTTTAAGAAGTCATATTCAAATAATAATTCATATGACTTTCTTAATAATAGTAAGGTAGTAGATAGATACAATTCTATAAAACCCAAGATAGAAATATCAAAAGAAACTTTTTTAAAAAAAGAATTAATTTTAAAAGATGCAATTAAAAATAAGGTAGGATACATATATTTACCATCAATGGCATCTAAGAATGGATCTATAGAAACAGATTTAGACATGATTGGAGATTATATTAATACATTAGGTAATCATAAAGCTTTAATTATTGATATAAGAGGAAATTTAGGGGGAAGCGATAAATATTGGCAAGGAATAGTATCTAAGCTTACAAAAGATGAAATTAAAGTAAATGGTTATAGAGTTTATAGAAACAATAGTGAGATAATTAAAAAATATACTAATGCAAAAAATATAAAGCTACAACCTATAAAAAGTTTACCTATGAATGTAAAAAATAATGCTCCAGAGGAAGTCTTAGGAAAGTTTAGCAATTTTGAAAATACACTGTATGATATAAAGTCAAATCCTAATTTAAAGTTTAAAGGCAATATTTATTTACTTGTAGATGAAAAAGTATATTCATCATCAGAGGCATTTGCTATATTCTGTAAGGAAACTGAATTTGCTACACTAATAGGAAAAACTACAGGAGGAGACGGAGGGGTGATAGATCCTGTATTATTTGATTTAAAAAATAGTGGACTAATAGTCAGAATGGCAAGCTGCATGTATTTAAATAAAGATGGAATATGTGATGAAGAATTTAAAACTACTCCAGATTTTAAAATAGAAGATTCTAAAAGAACCTCGGATTATGAAGATGATAATTGCATAAAAAAGGTATTAGAGATTGAAAATATAGCATAAAAACTATTTATTATAAAGAGGTATTGATTTAATAATCAATACCTCTTTTGATATTTGACTAACATGATGATGAGCATAAATCGTTATAGCAAAATAAGCTAAATATTGTTGAACAAAGTTTAGTATGATATACTTTAGAAGAATATATGATAGAAATGAGGTTTAAAATGAAAAAAACGAAGTTTTTTAAAGCGTTAATTCTTACACTTCTAATAACGATATCAACATCTGTTACTAGTGTAGCAAATGCACAAAATAATATAGGACAAATTCAAGGAATAATTGCAGAATCAGCAATAGTTATGGATATGGATACTGGTGAAATTATTGCATCAAAAAATGCTGATAAACAAAGACCTGTAGCTAGTACGATTAAATTGTTAACATCACTAATCTTTGCTGAGAATACTTCAAAATCAGAGCAAATTGCGTTTACTGAAGATGCACTTAAAACTACTCAAACAGCATTAAATAATTTCAAAAAAATTAATGTTGGCGATAAAATATCAAGTAATGATATTATGAAAGCCGTTATGATTTTCTCTGCTAATGATGCAGCATATCTAATGGCAGACTCTGTATCTGGAAATACTAAAGACTTTGTAAAGATGATGAATGATAAAGCTAAATCTCTCGGATTAGAAAATACACATATAGTAAATCCTTGTGGATTAGAAAAAGATGCTCTAAACCCACAAAGTACAGAAGTCAATTTATCAACAGCATATGATATAGCAATAATTGCAAGTGAAGCTTATAAAAATGAGTGGATAAGAGATATAATTTCAGAAAAGTATAAAAAAACATCAGTTAATTTATCTGGATCACCTGTTCTTATTGAAACAAGAAATAAAATTCTTGGACAAGATGGTAATATAGGTGGGAAAACAGGAAATGAAATTCAAGCAGGTCGTTGTTTTGTAGGATTCTTTGAAAGAAATGGTAGAAAATTAGTTACTGTAGCTCTTAAGTCTGAGTATGGATCAGACGACACAAATGTATTTAATGACACAAAAAAAATTGCAGATTATGGCTATGCTGCTAAAAAGCAAGTATTTAAAAAAGATGGAGAAAAGGTTGGTACAGTAGACTTAGAATATAAAGCATTTGGACTTTTTGGACCTAAGAAAAGTATAGAAGCTCCTATTATAACATCAAATGATATAATGTATTATAAAAATGATATTAACGATAAAAATGCAAAAGTAGAATACAATAGTAAAGATAAAAATGCATGGAAATTATCAAATAAAAAAGTAGACTTAACATTTTCATTGCCAAATTATAAATCAAGAGTGCCTGGAAAGATAGATTCATCAGTATTTGATTTAATTAAAGATAATATAGGACTTTATGCTACTACTATTGTGGGAACTATTTTATCATTGGGAGCAATAGCCTATAGTGTTAAATTTATTAATAGAAAAAAAAGATCGAAGAGAAGAAATAAAAATATATATAAAAGAAGATAATTAATAATATAAAATCAAAATAAACCGTATTACTTTTTGTAATACGGTTTATTTTATGTAGTATATATGAGTAATAAATTTTATTTGAATTTTTGAGGGAATTGTTTTATTATACCATCTGTAATAACATCAGCAAACATAATCATATGATCTTCACCTTTATCATAGGCTTGTATATCTGCATTCCAATCATTATTTAATCTGGCAACAACTTGATCTGTAACAAATTGTAAATGCTTATATAGCATGTCTTTTAGAGTTTCATACGAATAGTTAGGATTAGCAGAACTTAAAAATTTAGCTATATTATCTGCATTTTCATACCATAACTTATTGTATTTTTTTAGATTTTCTTTATTTCCATTTTTAGCAGCATCAGTTACTTGGACAGCAAGGTTTATATGCTCTCTTAACAATAAAGCAAGTTTATTTCCAGCTTCTTCTCCGTAATATGGTTTAATTGAATTTCCGATATCATCTTGGTTTTTAAGCAATCTTTCTAATACAAGTCCCTTATCTTCAAGTGAAGATAAATCGCTTACAATCGTATTTCTAGTCCATGAAACATGATCTATCCATAACCTTCTTTGTAGCATTCTTAAATCACAACAAGATTTACTATACTGTAGGTCTTTAGAAGTGAAGTTTTCTAAAGCTTGACTTTTAATCGGAGTTAGAATAAGAATTAACACAAATAATGATAATAATGAATTTCTTAAAATTTTTTTCATTGTTATATACTCCTTTAATTATTAAATTCGACCTTAGTTTGTCCTAAATTAAATATATACATTCTTAGTACTTTTATTAAAAACATATTACAAAATTTTAATGATATTTTCTAATAAGTTAAAAGTTAAATAAAGTACAATATCATGTTAAGTTTATATAACAGTGATACATTAAAAAACTTGACAATTAAAGGTCTACAATAGTAAATCAAAGGAGAAAAAATGAGAGATATAAAATTATCAGATTCAGAAATGAAATTTATGAATTTAATATGGGATAATGCACCAATCAATTCTACAGAGTTAGTAAAGCTAGTAGAATCTAGTTTAGGATGGAAAAAATTAACTATATATACTGTACTAAAAAGGATGTAAAAAAGAAAGTAGTATAAATATAAATTTAGCTTTAAATATTTGGAAGATAGTAACTGTTGGGTTATTCATAGTATTTATTATTAACTATATACTAAGCATAAATAAATGGACGAATAGAATAGACAAGATAAGTCCAATAATAGAAAATAATAAATAAATTAAAAAAGAGAAGCCAGTGAATTTAATCCTCACTATCTTCTCTTAGTTCTATAATTTTTAATATTTCACTCATGTGATATTCTAAAATCAAATTACCATCATCAGATATAACATAATTATTTATGACATTGATACCATAAGTATATAGTTCTTTTGCTAAGTGTTTGGATACCATTAAGTTTTGTTTTTGTATACTTAAACCATACATATGATAATATAATTCTTCACATTCTTTCAGTATTGCTTCAAGTTTTTCCTTATCAAATGTATAAATAGAATAATTTCCTTCATCTATATAGTTTTTATGAGTTAATTGTAAACTTGTTAAAATATCTGATAATTCTTCTAATCTATTATATTCTATATTTGAAATTATATCTTTTACTAAATTTATATAAAGATCTTCCAACTCATGAAAGTTAAATTGTATTTTCTCGATATATCTTTTTCTCCTAAGACTGTAATTTACAACTAATGCTATAATTACGCCAACTAGTGTATCGAAGGTTCTTCCAATGGAATAAGAAAGAGGGTCAGATGATCCTGAACCAACTACTATGGATGCAAATGTCAATGTAGCTATTGCAACCGAATCTTGTATTCGTAATAATATACATAAATATATTATGAATATTACTCCAAGACCGATAAGTATAGAGGATTTACCTAAATACATTATCATTAAATAACCACAGATACCACCTAAAATTGTTCCAGCAATTCTCATTAAACCTTCTAAAAATGAACTTTTTACAGTGTTTTTCATTGATACAACACTTGCTGAAACTGTAAAAATAGAATCATTAACTATCCCAAGTTCTCCAAAGAGAACAGATAGCATAACACCTATACCTGTTTTGATAGTCCTCATACCTATTTTAGGAAATATGTTTTTGTTGTTAGGTTTTAAATTCAACACCATCCTTTCTTTAGTTATTACTTTATATATTCTAATTTATAGCATAATTTGTCAATAGTATTTTATAGATACCATTTAATGAAAGTAAATATTAATATGATATTTAATTATTATGTGATATACAATTAATAAAAATACATATGATAAGAAAGTCTATCTGTGTTTAAAGATTATAAAAGATTGCATACTAAATATAACTGTAACATTACAAATAATTTATAATAAGCTTGTTATGACTAAGTTTATGTGTTAACATTAGGAAGAATTATATAAAAAACAATTAATATAAAGCTCTTATACTTTTAGTATACGAGCTTTTAAATTATACGGAGGAAAAATGAACAATAAATCAAGTAAAGAAATAGGATTAAAATACAATAAAGCAAAAAAAATGGATAAAAATTTTATGTATCAAGATTTAAAAAGAAGCAACTGTTACAACACTGATTTTTCGAACTCAAATTTTAATTTTACAAGTTTAAGAGGTGCTCATTTTAAATCTTGTAACTTTTATGGATGTACTTTTAAATCATCAGAAATCATAGGAGCTAACTTAAAAAGAAGTAAATTTAAGAATGCAAAATTTGAAAATACTATATTTGAAGGTGTTAATTTAGAAGAAGTAGATTTTACTGGTGCTAAATTTAAAAATGTAATTTTCTTAAATACAGATGTAACTAAAGCTAAAAACATTGATATAAACTCACCTCAAATAAAAGTATTTGAAGAAATGCCTGCTATAGAGATAAGTGAAAGATTAGAAAATGCTGTAAAATCAGCAATGGAAAATAAATATGTTAAAAAATCAAGAACATTAGATACTAAAGATGGTGGAATTAATTCTGTAAGTATAATGATACTTTTAGAAAGCTTTAAAGAAAAGCAATTAATAGATGGATTGATGTTAATTGGAGAAAGAATAGACAAGGAATTTTGTACACTAAGCTATATAATAAAAAATTTAGAAGTATATAAATCTCAAGGTCTTTTATAAATTCTCAATAACTATATAAATAATTATACCCTCATGATATTTTGAGCGATGGGGGCTATTTGTATTAAGTAAATATATCTGTATTTATAAATTTTACTTGTTACATAATAGTATGGTATTATAATAAAATACAGAAATTTAAGGAGATATAGCATGAATTATATACAACCAAACAGTAAACATGAAGTATTTGTTAAAAATATAGGAATAAAGCAAAGATTTGACAAATTAATAACTAAATCAGTTAATATAACACCAGAACAGGTAACAAAATCACTAGAATTTGCAAAAAAATGTGTTGAAGAATCTAATGACTATATAAATTTAGTACCAGATGATATAAAAGACAAAGAGCTTAAAAAAGAAATAGGGATACAAAGAATATTTGTAGAAAAAATTGCTGAATGTGCATTTGTAAATTATTTAGTTAGTAAAGGGAAAGATGCATCTGTAATTGATAAAAATAAAATAGGAATAAAAACAGCAATCGCTAAAGGGATGCATACGAGACTTATTGTAGATAAAAGTGAATTTTCAAATAAGAAAAATAAAAAAAATTACTATGTTGGGGTTCATCTTAATTTAGAAATGGAAGATAAAAAAGACAAAGTTAAAAGACATATAGTAAAAGATTTATACAATATTGAAAAGGTTCAAATTTTTGGATACTTAGATAATAAATTTATAAATGAACTTAAATATGAAACTGTAAAAAATAAAGAAGGTAAAAAAGAGTATAAATTTTATAATAAAAAATCTAAAGGATATGAATCTAAATCAGAGTATGCTAAGCTTTTAGATAGCGAATGTAAGTGGTATTATTTAGATAGAATGTTACCGATAGATAACCTTGTTAAGAATTTAAAGTAATAAAAATATAGTAAGTTTGTTTAGAGTATTGGCTAAAATCCGATACTCTTTTTAATTACAATAAAATTAAAAAATATTACACAATTTTAGAAGGATTAAAAATATTTAGCTATAATTTTATAAGGGTAAATATAATTATCTATAAATTTTGAGGGGGATTTTACATGAAAGAAATTAAATTAAAAAATGGGGAAATTGCGATTTTAAGGGAAGCAATGAAAGAAGACGCTAAACAGATGATAGATTATTTAAATATAGTTGGAGGTGAAAGTGATTTTATAACTTTTGGTGCCAATGAATTTTCAATGAGTATAGAAGATGAAGAAAACTATATAGAAAAGATTAATTCTATGAAAAACTGTAAGATGATACTTACTATTATAAATAATGAAATAGTAGGAATTGCATCAGTAACTTCTGATCAAAAAGAAAGAATGAAGCACAATGGAATATTAGGGATAAGTTTTAGAAAAAAATACTGGGGTATGGGTATTGGAAATGAAGTTATGAAATATCTTATAGAATGGTCTAAATCTAACGGTATAACAAAGAAGATAAGTCTTTTAGTTAGAGAAGATAATGCTAGAGGAATTAATTTGTACGAAAAATTTGGATTTGAAAAAGAAGGATTATTAAAAAAAGATATATATATATGAATGATATTTATTATAGTACTATTTTTATGGGATTATATATAGAGTAGTCTAATCGAAATATCAAAACAGGAGATATATGCAATTTATAAGTAAATTGAAAATTTAAAAAATTTGAATCTGACTAAAAAAGAATAATTAAACATTCTAAAAAAGATGGATCTTATGCAACAGATTATTCTATAAAAATAAATAAAATATTGATATTTAATTGGTTGACAAAATAAAATTAAACTGATACGCTTATAGCATACCGAACGAAAGTATGTAAAGGAGAATAAAGATGGCAAGAAATAAAAATCCTGAGATTACAATAAATCGTATTCTCGACACATCGATGGATCTATTTCTAAAAAAGGGATATGATAACACTACTATTCAGGATATAGTAGATGCTTTAGGTGATTTAAGTAAAGGTGCCATTTACCATCACTTTAAGTCAAAAGAAGAAATTATCGAAGCTGTGATACCTAGACTTTATGATTCGTCAGACAGCCAGCTGTTAAAAATAAAAGAATCAACTTCATATACGGGTTTAGAAAAGCTTAAGCAAACTTTAATAATTTCTTTAAAAAATCCTGGTCAGGAAAAGCTAGCTATGGCAGCACCAAATTTAATGAAAAATCCTAGATTTTTAACTCAACAACTTTATAATACGATAGAGGACATTGTACCTAAACTTATTGAGCCTATTATTAGGGAGGGCATAAAAGACGGGTCAATAGTAAGTGATAATTCTAAAGAGGTTGCAGAAACATTTATGATTTTAATGAATGTTTGGATAAATCCAGCCATATTTCACTCTACAAAAGAAGAATTTAAGAATAAATTTACCTTTTTTAAAAAACTAGTTGAGGACTTAGGAATTCCAGTATTAGATGATAATGTTTTCAGGGTACTGGAAAGATATAGGTCTATTATCGAAAGAGAGCGAAAAAAAAAATTATCATAAATTATATATCAACATTTTCAAGTATTTTTAGCTAAATATGTTTGAAATATAAATTACTGCCTTAATTGGCAGTTTAATTTTAAGAATTACATACCAAATGAATGTATGTAATTTAAATTATAATATCAATCTATGGAGGTTGTTTAATTGAATAATAAGACAAAGTTGTTTAACAGAGACTTTACCTTAATGGTAATAGGTCAGGTAATTTCCTTGTTTGGAAATTCAATTTTAAGATTTACATTGCCACTTTACCTTTTAGATACTACAAATTCTTCAGCTTTATTCGGAGCCGTGTCCGCATGTTCTTTAATTCCTATGGTTATAGTAACTCCTTTTGGAGGAATTATTGCAGATAGAGCTAATAAAAGAAACATTATGGTAACTTTAGATTTTATAACTGCAATACTAGTTATAGCTTTTTTATTTTCTATAGGTAAATTTAATTTAATATTTATGTTAATAGTTACATTGATGACACTGTATGGAATACAAGGTGCTTATCAACCTACCGTCCAAGCAAGCATACCACTTTTAGTAGATAGAGACCATTTACTACCGGGGAATGCTGTTATAAACCAAGTTAGCTCACTTGCAGGATTATTAGGTCCTATAGTTGGTGGGATTTTATATGGATTTTATGGACTTATACCTATTTTAATATCAAGTATAATATGTTTCTTTGTATCTGCTATCATGGAAATATTTATAAAAATACCGTATAAGAAGCAAGAAATAGCATCTAATGCATTTTCTATTGTTAAAGATGATTTTATGACTAGTTTAAATTTTATATTTAATGATAAGCCGATAGTCTTTAAAACTATTGGAATAATTTCTTGTTTTAATTTATTTTTAACTCCTTTGATAATGATAGGTATCCCTGTTATTATTACTCAAATATTAAATATGTCTAGTCAAGCATATGGAATAACTCAAGGTATGTTAGCATTGGGCGGATTATGTGGAGGAATTATGACTGGGATTTTGGTGAAAAAAATCAAGATTTATCAAAGTCACATAATATTGTTATTTGCTATATTGGGGTTAATCCCAATAGGCGTTGTGATTATGCTTAATTTAAATCATAGAATTTCTTATATTATTGTTACAGCTTGTTGTTTTTTAATAATGGTAGTATCTACTTTATTTAGTATTCAAATCTTAGCTTTTATACAAAGTGAAACACCTGATCATCTTATAGGAAAGGTTATTTCATTTTGTTTGTCGATAACGATGTTTTTAACACCTATTGGTCAAATTATGTATGGTTATTTATTTGAAGTACTTAAAAGTAATACACATATAATTGTGTTTATAGTTACTTTGATTTCGGGATTAATAGCAATTGTATCTAAAAAGGTTTTTAGTAAATTGAGAAAGGCAGGGATTTTTAATGACAGATAATAAATATGTATATATAATTTTCAGTTTTATAATTAATATATTAAATATAATAATTATTATGCCTTTAATTTTAGCTTTTGGGTTAATAGTTCTATCATTATGTTTAGTGAATTTAGCGCTTTTTCTAGCATTTATTTTATCAGTGTTAAAAATATTTATTCATAAATTACCAGTGAATTTTGGTGTGAATAATATTATATTAAAGCTTATAATTATATGTATTGTAGCCATAGTAAGTTATTATTTACATAAATTTTTAAAATTATTTATTCCTAAATATTTAAATTTTTTAGGTATATATATGAAAAAAGTTTCTCATTTAAATTATGTATAGGAAATTAAAAATAAGCTCAATTTAGTAAACAAGATAATTATAAAAATAAATAATAATTAAAAAGTGTCTTAAAATAATTAATAAATCAATTTAAGGCACTTTTTATTTCTAATATAATACCATCTATATAAAATTATATAAATGGTATTATATTAGAGTTAATGATAAAATAAATACTAAATAAAATAGTTAGGAGATCTTTAATTAATATGATAAGGAAATTGGGAAATAAAGAAATAGATACAATAATAGATATATGGCTAAAGAACAAATTAATGAGGATTCTGGATATAGTGAATATATAATGGAAATTTAATGAAAGTAAAAAATTGAATTATAATTGAATTATAAATGAAAGGAAAGTAAGTGATGATATATTTAGAAAGTTTTATATTTCCTAGTGAATATATGGAGTTTAAATTTATAGATAATGAAAAACGAACTTGTTATGACTCATTTTATCCATTTAAAGTATTATCAAAAAATCTATTTGAAAGAATAGATTTTGAATCAATTACTATTTTATATGGAGGTAATGGCTCGGGAAAATCGACAGCACTAAATGTAATAGCAGAGAAGCTAGAGTTAAATAGAGATTCTATATATAATAAAACTAATTTTTATGCTGATTATGTTAATTTATGTGAAATGTATATTGAAAAAGAAGTACCAGAAAACAGTAGAATTATAACAAGCGATGATGTGTTTGATTATATGTTAGATGTTCGTAATATAAATGAGGGTATTGATAAAAAAAGAGAGAATCTTTTTGAAGAGTATTTAGATACTAAGGGTTCTAGTTTTCAAATGAGCTCATTAGATGATTATGATGAATTAAAAAAAATAAATTATGCTAGAAGAGTAACTCAATCTAAATTTGTTCGAAAAAAATTAACTGATAATATAAGGGAGTATTCAAATGGAGAAAGTGCTTTTAAATATTTTATTGAAAAGATAGAAGAAAATGGATTATATATTCTAGATGAGCCTGAAAATAGCCTTTCACCAAAGCGTCAGGTAGAGTTAGTTAAATTTATTGAAGATGCAGCAAGATTTTTAGGTTGTCAATTTATTATATCAACCCATTCACCATTTATGCTAGCTATGAAAGGTGCTAAAATATATGACCTTGATGAAAGTCCAGTGGATGTTAAAACGTGGACTGAATTAGAAAATGTCCGTACATATTATGAATTTTTTAAACAACATGAGGATGAATTTTAAAAATAGGATATAATTTTCCTATTTTTTTATTTTTAATAAGTGTGCTAAGATTTAGTAAACGAATGTTGAACTTAAAGTTTTGATATAATTGTATTAAAGAATATAAAAATGGAGGGATAAAAATGTATCTGCATGTTCAAGCCCCTAATAGTTAAAATTAATATAACTAGGGGGCAATTTGATGAAACTAAATTTAAAATTAATGTATATAATATCATTTTTGCAAGGTCTAGTATTTTATGCACCTGTAAGCTTGATTTATAGAAAACAAAGAGGATTATCAGTAAGCGAGTTTTTCTTTTTAGAATTTATTCTTTTATTGATAGTTGTATTAACAGAAATACCATGGGGATATTTTGCAGATAAATATGGATATAAAAAAACATTAATGATATCTTATTTATTATTTTTCTTAGGACGATTGAGTTTATTATTTTGTAGCAGTTTTATGGGATTTTTAGGTCAAACTGTGTTAACAGCTTTGGGTATATCTGGAACTTCTGGATGTGATATAGCATTTTTATATAAATCATGCGATTTAAATGAAAGTGAAAAAGTTTTTGGACGATATAGTGCATTTAACAGTCTAGCATTTTTCATTTCATCAATATCATCATCTTTTTTTATATCTATATCAATAGAATTAGCTGTATTAGCAACAGTTATTGCTTATGGAGTAAGTGTTGTTATAATGTATTTTATAGAAGATATAGAAATAGAAAGTTCTAGTCATAATAAAAATTTAATAATAAAAGAAATCTTTAAAGATATAAATGATATAAAATGGATATTTGTGTTTGTTATAGCAACTGCTATAATAGCTGAAATATCTTATGGAATAAGTATAAATTTAGGGCAATTACATTTTGAAAGTATAGGAATTGATATAAGGTTATTAGGGGATATAAGTGCATTTTCAGAGCTTTTAGCGATGCTATCATGTAAAACTCATACGCTTAGCAAAAAATTTGGTCAAGATAAAACCTTAAAGACTATGATAAATATAATGTTATTATGTGTATTAGTACTTATACTTACGAATAGTATTATAATTAGTATTATTGCGATATGTTCTTTAAGTGGGTTAATATCTATGATATCTCCTATTGTATTAGATATAAAGAATAAATCTATAAGTAAAAATAGAGCTACTGTTTTATCTGTTTATTCAATGATAGGAAGTATAGTTTCTACATTTATAAATATAGCAGTAGGGTTTTGTGCGGATATCTATTTGAAATATGCATTTGTAGCTTACTTTGTGATAATGGGAGTAGGTGTATTTGGAGTTTATTTGTATATGAAAAATATTAATTAATGATGAGTTTTATTTCAAGAATGTTAGAGTTAATAAAGCCTTAGTTTATAGATGAAGTTAAAAATATAATGATTAGCCATAAAGCATAATACTAAAAAACTAGATATAATTTATATCTAGTTTTTTAGTATAAATAAGTTATTTAAAGTTTCTTTCTCCATCTAATCTATTGTGAGTTTCAGGACCTGCGCCTGCTCTAGTTACACATTTTTTATGTCCCTCACCATCGATTTCAACGATTGTCTCTCTATCAGTATTTGTATTTTCTGCCTCTGAATAAAGGATTTGTCTACCTAAATCTTTTAGTTCTTCCATAAGTGATTTATCTTTCATTTGTTTTTCTCCTTTATTTTTTATTTTGCTCTTTAATTAATATCAAATACCTTGCAATATTTTCAATTAAATTTAGTATAGAGGATACTTTATTATTTTTATAAATTATATAATGAGTTTTTTAATTCTATGGAGTATAAAATTGCAAAATAATAGAGTTTTGCCTTATTACTTTAGTCAATCACCTAATCAATGGTTTAATAATTAATAACTATTGATTAACTATATGTTTTTTGATAAGATGTAAATAATAATAAAATTTGATAAATAAAAGTTTTATAGGGTTCCGCAGTTAAAATTTTTAACTGGTCTGGTCCGAGATAAAACGCACAGTATTCTGTGTTCACGGAAGGACAAAAGCCTGGGAGATATTTTTTATATCGACTAGGCTTTTTTTAATTCTAAAATTACATGATAAAGGGAGTGAAAAAATATGAAATGGTTAACATTAGTAATTGCAGGTACTTTTGAAGTATGGTGGGCTGTAGGTTTAAAGTATTCCGAAGGATTTACAAAATTATTTCCAAGTATATTAACAGTAATAGGAATGATAGCGAGTTTCTATTTTTTATCATTAGCATTAAAAGAGTTACCATTAGGAACAGCTTACGCTATTTGGACAGGAATTGGAACTATTGGAACTGTTATTTTAGGAATAGCATTGTTTAAAGAACCGATAGATCCTATTAGATTAGTTTGTATTGGTTTTATAGTAATAGGAATAATTGGTTTAAAATTAGTATCACAACATTAATAAATTATTTAAATTATATTTATAATAGTCTATAAAAAATTTACTATAGACAACAATTTACTATAAAGATTATGGTGATAGTTAAAGTACTTCTATATAGATACAAACATATTTATGACAATATTTTCAAATGTCAACTTATTTTTATAACTAAAAATTAAATATTAATTAATAATATGTGATATAATATTAAAAGTTTTATAATTGGAGGTCAAAAAATGAAAAAAAATAAAATCGTACTTATATTATTTTTAGTATTAATATTATTACTTGGATTATTTGTAACTAAACAAAATAAAAATAAGTCTAGTAATACCGATGAAAATAAAAAGTTATTAATTACTCTGGTACTAGATAAGGGTGGAGTAAATGATGAATCTTTTAATCAGTTAGCTTGGGAAGGTGCAAAAAAGGCTAAAGAGGAATATGGAGTAGAAGTAAAATACTTAGAGTCTAAACAAGAAAGTGATTATACAACAAACATAGAAACAGCAGTAGATTTAAATTCAGACTTAATAATAGGTATAGGGTTTAATTTAAGTAAGGCTATAGAAGATGCAGCTTTAAGTTATCCTAATCAAAAATTTGCCATAATTGATGGGTCATTTAAAACTGTGCCTAAGAATGTAAATAATATATCATTTAGTGAATCTGAGGCTGGATATTTAACTGGATTAGTTGCTGGAAAGACTAGTAAAACTAATAAGTTTGGATTTGTTGGAGGAATGCAAGTACCAGCTGTACTTCATTTTAAAGAAGGCTTTGAAAAAGGTATCAAGGAATCAAATCCAAATGCAGACTTAGTAGTTCAATATGCTAATTCATTTGTTGATGCATCTAAAGGTAAAGCTATAGCTCAGCAAATGTATAACAATGGTATAGATATAATAATGACTGCAGGTGGCGGTGTTAATAATGGAGTATACGAAACAGGATTAGAAAATGGAAAGTATGCTGTTGCAGTTGATATGGCTCAAAATCATATTTCTCCTAATGTAATATTAACATCAGCTCTTAAGAATGTAGATGTAGGTGTTAAATTAACAATAAAAGAATTAAAAGATGGAAACTTCAAAGGCGGAAATACAACTGAATACAATATAAAAAATGATGGAGTTGGTTATGAAAAAACTAAATTAATACCTGATGATATAATTAAATTTGTTGATTCTAAAAAAGAATCTATGAAAAAATAATAAAAAAATAAAAAGATGGTATCGAAATTAATGATATCATCTTTTTATTTTTTTAATAAAGTTACTTGATAATTTCGCTATTTTTTTATATTCAATATCATGTACATAGTGAGAACAGTTTAAGTATATTATTTGTGAGTTTTTTAATTCTTTAGCAGTTGTTTTCTGAATTTTTTTCCAATCATTCTCATTCCATCCAGTACCAATGCCATTTGATACAAACATTAATACAGGAATATTTGGAATAGTATTTTGAGACACCTTTTTAGCGTTATTTTTAGCTTCAAGAACTTCATTTAGCATTGTAGAAGTTGCTGTTCTTCTATAAAAAATTGTTTTATATAAATCTTTTTCATCATCAGTTAAAGTTCCATATTTTATAGCATCACTTTCAGATAAACTTGGAATTAATCTTGTTATTCCAAGTTTTGAAGCGACTGAGCTAATCTTTATTAATGGAGTGTTTATTTTATAATTTTCATAAGCTTTAGGAAATGCCATATCAAGTCCTACAATTCCCTTTACCTCTTTTGGATATAATTGTGCCCAATATAATGCTTCTAGTCCAGACATTGAATGTGGAAATAGTATATAAGGGCCTTTTATATTTGCAAGAGAAAGTGCTTGTCTTGTATCATTTAATATCGAGTCTATATCTCTTGGAGTATTAACAATATCACTAAAACCATATCCAAATTTTTCTATTACAACAATTCTATAATGATCACTCAATAACGAATACAAAGATTTAAAATCTAAAGTAGGTGAACTAGTACCCCCACCAGACATGAATACCAAAGGAACTTCCCCTTTACCTTCAGTATATATGTGCATATAATGACCATTAACATTTACCATTTGTCCCATTGGTATAAAATTTTTATCTTCTTTTGATAAATTAATTTTGTGATTAATATATATAAGTGCTATAAGCAAACCAATGATTATTGATATAGCAAATATTAAAGCAATCATTATTTTAGTTATTCTTTTCATAGATTTCCCCCATAAAAGTTTTTGTATAATAATCTATATCCATGGTATATCCTTTTTTATACTTATAAATAATTATACCAAAGTTTAATAACTAGTATAATATTAACAATGAATATAAGCAAAATAGTATGGATAAATATAATTAACTTATATTGTAAATATTAATATTAATATTTGTATATAGGAGGATAAAATATGAAGTTTGATATAGATAAATTTAGATATCAATTTACTAGAAATCAAGCTAGTTATAAAGAAATACAGGATAATATTTTAGAAGGAATGAATGTACATGGAGCAAACTTTATAATTTTGATGTGTGCAATAATTATTGCATCTATAGGTCTTAATATGAATTCTGTAGCAGTTATAATAGGTGCAATGCTAATATCACCGTTAATGGGATCAACCATAGGTATAGGGTATGGTGTAGGAACGTACAATGCAGAACTTTTAAAAAGTGCTTTTAAAATATTAGGTATTTCTATTTTGATAAGTATAATTACATCAACTATTTATTTTAAATTAACACCAATAACTACTGCTGGAAGTGAGATATTGGCAAGGACAAGTCCCACTATATGGGATGTTATTATTGCTTTTATAGGTGGTATAGCAGGAATGATTGGGTTGACACGTAATAAATCAAGTAATGTAATACCAGGAGTTGCTATAGCAACAGCTTTAATGCCACCCTTATGCACTTCAGGGTATGGAATAGCAACAAAACAAATTGAAATATTTTTAGGTGCAGGATACTTATTTTTTATAAATGGTTTTTTTATATCTATATCAACATTCATAGTTACAAAGGCACTAGGTGTGCCAACTAAAACTAGTGTAGATACTGAAAAACAAAAAAAATTTAAAAGATTTATAATTACATTATCTATTATAGTTATGATACCAAGTATGATATCTGCTATTGCAATGATTAGAGAAACTATAAATGATAAGAATTTAAATGATTTTATAAATAAAGAATTACAACAACAATATGTGCTAAATAAAATAATAGATGAAAAGAATGATACTATAACACTAGTTACTATTGGAGATAGAATAACAACTAATGATTTAAATGAGTTAAACAAAAAACTTTCTTATTATGGATTAGGTGATAAAAAGTTAATAATAAATCAAGATAAAAGTGAACTATCTATCATAGAAAAATACATGAATAATATAAAAAATAATGAAAATAGTTTAAAAAATAATATGGGAGGTATTATAAAAAATAAACCTACTGAGATTAATAATCAAGCAATATCTAAAGAAATAAAGGCTATCTATCCTGAAATTAAAAAATTATATATAGGATATTTAGATGGAGAAACACAAAAAGATAGTGGTATACCTGTAATTGTTATATATAGCGAGAATGAAGATCTTAGAAATAGTTTAGTAAATATTGAAAATTGGTTTAAAATGAGAATAAATACTGAAAATGTAATGGTTTATATAGAGAATTTTGATGGAACTCATAAGTAATATATCGCTATTAAATAAAATATTAAATAGGTAAGATAAAAAGAGAGTGCAAATGCACTCTCTAAAAATATAACTATCTAGTAAACACAAATGAGTTATTATTAGATAAATCTTTATTAAATTTATAACCTTCTAAATTAAATTTCATCAAATCATTAGCATTATCAATTTTATTTTTAACAATATAAGAAACCATATACCCACGAGCTTTCTTAGCATAAAGGCCTTTGACTTTATACACATCTTTTGAAGCATCATATTCTTTGAATATAATATCAATAAACTTAAAATCACCAAGCTTTTTTAAATCAACACATTTTAAGTATTCAGAAGAAGCTAAGTTAACTAAAATTTTATTTTTTTGCTTATCAAGTTCATCTATAAGAAATTCTGTTATTTTACACTTCCAAAACTTATAAAGATCTTTGCCATATTTATTATTAAGCTTTGCTTTCATTTCAAGTCTGTAAGGTTCTATTAAGTCAAGTGGAGAAAGTACTCCATAAAGACCCGATATAATTTTAAAATGCTTATTTGCAAATTCTATTTCATCATCATTAAAATCATTAGCATTCATACAACTAAAAACTTCACCATCAAATGCAAATAGACTTTGACACTTTTTATTATTTTGATTTCCAAAGTTTTTATATCTATTAAAATTTAAGTTAGATAAATCATCACTTAAATTCATTAAACCTGAGATTTCCTCAATAGATAATGTTTTTAGTATGCTCATAAGATAATTAGCATCATTTGCAAAAAAAGGAGTACTGTGTTTATTTAAATTTATATCTTTATCGAAATTCATTGTTGTAGTTGGGGAAATTATTGTTATCATATGTATCACCTCATAAATATTAATAGTTTTATTATATACCCTGTGGGAATTAAATTAAAACATCTGTTAAAAAATGTATTTTGAATTATATGGAAAAAATATGTACATATGATAATATATAATTAAGAAGGAATTATATATTAAGTAAATAAGATATTATGCTTAAAGTTTATATAAAACTTTAGTTAAATGCTTTTAATTGGAGAGGAGAATACAATTATGGATAACAATGTTGTTTGGGTAAATGAACAAAAAATAAAGAGAACTATATTAGCTTTAGAAAAAAATAATATGAAAGGCTATTTTGTAAATAATAAAGAAGAATTATTAAATAAAATACAAGAGTTAGTTGAGAAGGACTCAGTAGTTAGTTGTGGTGGATCAATGTCTTTATTTGAGACAGGGGTAATAGATCTTTTGAAGAATGGTACTTATAAGTTTTTAGATAGATACAAAGAAAACCTTACACCACAAGATATGAAACAAATATATATAGATACGTTCAGTGCAGATGCATACTTTACAAGTACAAATGCTATAACAGAAAATGGAGAGCTTTATAATGTAGATGGTAATGGCAATAGGGTAGCAGCTATGTTATATGGGCCAGACAAAGTAATTGTTATAACAGGAGTAAATAAAATAGTTAAAGATATTGATGAAGCTGTAAACAGAAATAAATCTATTGCAGCTCCTGCAAATGCTAAAAGAATAGGAACAAAAACTCCTTGTAAAACAACGGGATACTGCATGGATTGTGAAAGTCCAGATAGAATATGTTGTGAATATACATTAATAAAAAGACAAAGAACAGCAAATAGAATACATGTAATATTTATAAACGAAAATTTTGGGTATTAATATATTTAAAAGTATATAAATTGAAATTAATGGATTTATTGATAAATAAGATTTTACAATTAATCATATAATATATTAATAATATATTTTTAGAGAATAAGTCACCAAGGTTAGTTAGGAGGAAATATGAAAAAAGTAAAACTTATATATAATCCAAATTCAGGTGAAAAAAGAATAGTTAATCACTTAGATGACATAATTCAAATATATCAAAAAAATAATTATATGTTAGTACCATATAGATTAAATAAGGAAGAACATATAAGTAAGGCTTTTTTAGGAATTGATGAAACCTATGATCATTTATTACTAGCTGGAGGAGATGGAACTTTAGATACAGTCATAAATTCAATGAAAGAGTTTGATATAGATTTGCCTATTGGAATATTGCCAACAGGAACTGCAAATGATTTTGCTAAAGCTTTAGATATTCCATGGGATATAAAAAAAGCTATAGAATGCATAATTAAATCTACTTCTGAGAGAATTGATATAGGAAAGATAAATAATAAATATTTTATAAATGTAGCTAGCGCAGGTATGTTTACAGACGTGTCTCAAAAGATTAATCCTGATTTAAAAAATTATATGGGAAAAGTATCTTATTACATAACAGGAATTGAAGAAGCTCTTCATATGAGGAAGTTTAATATACGAGTTACATCAGATGAGGTTAAGTATGAAGGAGATATGTATTTAATGTTAGTTTTCAATGGGAAAACTGCAGGAAACATAAACTTAGCATATAAAGCAGAAGTAAATGATGGATATCTAGATGTTATAATATTTAAAGGTATGCCTATTCCAAAATCTATACCAGTACTAATTAGTGTATTAAGAGGGGAACATTTAGATCAATTTAATGAAAATGAACTTTTATATTTTAAAACAAAAAAAGTATTAATTGAGTGTAGCGATGATTTGTCAACAGATATAGACGGAGAAAAAGGACCAGATTTTCCACTACAAATTGAATGTATTAAGGATGGTATACAAATACTTGGATTTAATAAATAAAATAATAAAAAAGAGCCTTGAAAATTATTCAAGACTCTTTTTTATTTATTTACCAGGTTTGAAAGAACTCTTTAATGGAACAACTCTATTTAATACTAGTTTTTCATCAGTTGTGTATTTATTATCAACACTGAAGAATCCGTTTCTTACGAATTGGAATTTATCTAAAACTTTAGCATTCTCAAGTTGAGTAGGTTCTATAAATCCTTGAAGTATTTCTATAGAGTTTGGATTTATTTGCTCTAAGAAATGCTTACCTTCATTTTCTGGAGCATCATCAAGAATTAATGGCTCATATAATCTAAACTCACAAGGCTTAGCAGAGTTTGCTTCAACCCAGTGTATAGTAGCTTTAACTTTACGACCAGTAAATCCTGAACCACTCTTAGTTTCAGGGTCATAAGTACAATGTATTTCAACAACATTTCCGTTTGCATCTTTTATAACTTCATTACATTTAACAAAGTATGCACCTTTTAAACGAACTTCATTTCCTGGGAATAATCTGAAATATTTCTTAACAGGTTCTTCCATAAAGTCATCTTGTTCTATATATAATTCTCTACCAAATGGTACTAATCTAGTTCCTTTAGTTTCATCTTTGGCATTGTTTTCTATTTCAAGCATCTCTGTTTGACCTTCTGGGTAGTTAGTTATAATTAATTTAAGTGGTTTTAAAACACCCATAGCAAGAGGAGCTTTAGGTTGTAAGTCTTCTCTTACGAAGAAGTCTAACATTTGGCTATCAACCGTAGAATCAGCTTTAGCTACACCTATTTCACGACAGAAGTTACGTATAGCATCTGGAGTGTATCCTCTACGTCTAAGTCCAGATATAGTCGGCATACGAGGATCATCCCATCCATCAGTTACACCTTCATCAACAAGTTGCTTTAATTTTCTTTTACTCATAACAGTATTTGTAAGGTTAAGTCTTGCAAACTCTATTTGTCTTGGAACAGATTCCATTTCACATTCTCTAACGAACCAATCGTAAAGTGGTCTTTGATCAGCAAACTCTAAAGTACATATAGAGTGAGTTATACCTTCGATAGCATCTTCTAATGGATGAGCAAATGCATACATTGGATATATACACCATTTGTCACCAGTATTGTGATGATGAGAATGAGCTATTCTATATATTATAGGATCTCTAAAGTTTATGTTAGGAGAACTCATATCTATTTTTGCTCTTAAAACTTTTTCTCCATCTTTAAATTCACCATTTTTCATTCTTTCGAATAAATCTAAGTTTTCCTCTACAGATCTATTTCTGTATGGACTTTCTTTACCAGGTTCAGTTAAAGTTCCACGATATTCTCTTATTTCGTCTTGAGTTAAATCACATACGTAAGCTTTTCCTTTTTTTATTAAAACAAGAGCTCTTTTGTACATTTCATCGAAGTAATCAGATGCGAAGTATAGGTTGTTCCAATCAAATCCTAACCACTTAACGTCTTCCTTAATAGAATTAACATATTCTACATCTTCTTTTATTGGGTTTGTATCATCAAATCTTAGGTTTACTTTTCCTTTAAACTCGTCAGCTAAACCGAAGTTTAAGCATATACTTTTTGCATGCCCAATATGTAAGTATCCGTTTGGTTCAGGTGGAAAACGAGTTATGATACTGTCATGTTTTCCTGTATCTAAGTCATTTATAATAATGTTTTTTATAAAGTTAGATGAATTGTTTTCATTTGACATATATAATACCTCTCTATTAATTAAATTTTCTATATAGTAAATAAAGATACTATAATCCATACTATTCATTTTAATCTAATATTGGAAAAAAATAAAGATATAATTACTTAAAAATCAAATCTTATCAGAATATATATTTAACATTATTATACAAAAATATATATTTTATAAGTAAAAACAAGATAATAATTAAATGTGATTTATAAAATTTATAAAAATAAACTGCTTTATATAAATTAATCTTAAAATTAACTTTAAAAATATAAAATAGATTATTTATTTCATAGTAGGTTTAATTTTATTAATAAATATCTCTAAATCTAAATAATATAAAATATAACTATAAATTAATAATATTTAACAAACACAATACGAATAATAGGTATATAATTGTTTTATGGAAATTTAGAAGAGGTGATGAAATTTGAATAAAGGAATGAAAATAATAACTTCTATTATAATTATTGTTTTAGTATTATTAGGTGGTACATATTATGCATTAATGCCAGAGGAGAAAGTATCTGTAGAAAAAGGAAAAATTATAACTATTGAGCAGTTAATAAAAGAGTCATCTATAGACAACTTTGAAATATCAAAAAAACCTCTAGGTTTACAAGGAAAAATATCTATAACATCACAAGAATTTAAAGATATAGTTTATTCAGTAATGAAAACAAACAATATAACTGAATTAGAAGATGCTAGTATAATTCTTGAAAATGATAAGGTTAAAATAGTATCTCCGTATAAGGCGTTTGGAATTATAGATAGTCAAATCGAAGCATATTTAATGCCAAAGATATCTGATAACAACTTAAATATAGAAGTAAGTAATTTAAAACTTGGAAAAATTAATTTAAGTGACAAGACTTTAATTAACCATTTAAATTCATATAAAGATAAAATACCATTTACTTTAAATGGAAAAGTTATAACTATAGACAAAAGTTATACATATCCAATAGTTTTAAATAATATAGAAATAAAAGAAAATAAAATAATACTAGATTTGAACTTACAAGTTAATAATATTATAGACGCTATATCTAAATACAAAATTAATATTAGATAAAACATATGAAAATAAACGACAGAAATTAGGTGCATGTATTTATGGAACAAATATTATACTCAATAGCAGATCATAAATTGTTAGCTGCTGTAATAGGACTTTTATTAGTAGCTGTAGAAACATTTGCTCCAGTATTACCACTTTTAGCGATAGTTTTAGCAAATGCTTTTGTTCTTGGAATGTGGAAGGGTTTTTTAGTATCATGGGTTGGTTCAAGCGTTGCATCCATAGCATTATATTATGTTGCTAAAAAATTTTCTACAATTAAGTTCTTTACAAAGTATGAAAAAAATATTAAAATAATTAAAATTAAATCTTGGATAAAAAAACAAGGGTTTAATAGTATATTTATATCATATGTATGTCCTTTTATTCCTGATTTTTTAATAACTATTACATCTGGATTTGTTGGATTTGATATAAAAACATTTATATCTGGGATGGTATGTGGTAAATTTGTTATGTTTTTACTTTTAAGTTATATTGGAGAAGATATTGGTGATTTATTTTATAATCCTAAAAAGATAGTTATATTTACTTTTGCTATTTTAATATCTTGGATAATCGGAAAACGAGTTAATAATAAAATTCATAAAGAGAGCAAATAAAAATGTATTTACAAATATATATAGATTATGATATAATTCTATAGTTGTATTAATTTAAAAAATTAAGGGGGAGAAATATGAAAAAGATATATATCGTAACAACTTATACTGGTACATTATTATCTTATCTTATAAGAAATATAAGTAAAACCCCATATGCACACGTATCTATAGCTTTAAATAAAGAGTTAAGACCTATGTATTCCTTTGGAAGATTAAATCCTAAAACTCCTATATTTGCAGGGTTTGTGGAAGAAAATATAAATGAAGGATTATATGCTATTAAGACAAATACTATGTGTAGGGTGTACTCATTAGATGTTACAGACTTACAGTATGAAAAATTATATAAGAATATAATGAATGTTAGTGAAAATAGAGAAGAATATGATTATGATGTTAAAGCACTTGTATGTTTATCAATAGATAGACCAAGAGAAAAAGAGTATAAGTATGTATGTTCACACTTTGTAGCTGATATGATGCAAAAAAGTGATATACATATAATAGAGAAACCAGCATATGAAACTAGACCTAATGACTTTTATAATTTAGAAGGATTAGAGCTAGAATATGAAGGATTACTATCTAAATATTCAACAAGAGAACCTATATATATAACTAGAGTTGCTGAAGCATAAGCTATTATATTTAAAATTAATAAAACAATGAAGAAAATACCTCATATTTTATATGAGGTATTTATTTTTTTGAAAATTATGGATATAATGTAATTAATAAGGATATAGTTTTGAAAGGAGTATTAAATGAAAAAATTTATACAAACATATGGTGTAGCTTTTTTAATAGTAGCTATTTACGCATTTGTTAAATTACCAGTACTAAGGTTTGATTTCATATCATGTATTTCTGTGCTTATAATTTTCTTTGGTATAGCAGGAATATTAGATATGATGCTTGATAGGGGAGAAAAAACATCTAAAATAGCTAAATATAATTTTTCGATAGCTATAATACTAATAATATACAGTATAGCAGCACCATTTATTGCATCTTCTCCAATACTTCATGCTAAGTCATATAGAAATTTAATTGGAGAAGTTAAAGAAAGCGAATTTTCAAAGGATGTAAGTCCTGTAAATACTAACAATATAAGAGTAGTAGATGAAGATATGGCTATGAAATTAGGAGATAAAAAGTTAGGAGAAGTTCCTGCACTTGGAAGTGTATCTAAGCTTGGTAAATTTCATATACAAAGTGTAAAAGGTGAATTATATTGGGTAGCACCATTAGTACATAGAGATATAATAAAATGGATAACATCATTAGATGGAACAAACGGTTACGTAATGGTATCTGCAAGTAATCCTCAAGATGTTAGACTAGTTCAAGAAATAGATAATAAACCTGTAAAAATAGTTTATCAACCAGAAGCGTACTTCCTTCAAGATTTACATAGACATATGTACGTAAAAGGAATAATGGATGTAGGTATGACAGATTTTACATTAGAAATAAATGACGAAGGAAGACCATATTGGGTGGCTAGTTTATATGAACATAAGATAGGATATAGTGGAGCAAATGCAGTTGGTGTGGCAACTGTGGATGCAGAAACTGGAGAAACTAAAAGATATTCTATAAAAGATGCTCCAAAATGGATAGATAGGATACAACCTCAAGAGTTTGTAACAAATCAAATAAATGATTGGGGATTATATATAAAAGGATTCTTAAATTCAGTTATATCAGAAGAAGGTGTTTTAGTTCCAACTGAAGGAACTTCATTAGTATATGGAAATGACAATAAGGCATATTGGTATACAGGAATAACTTCATCAGGTGGAGATGAATCTACTATAGGATTTATGTTAGTAGATACTAGAACAAAAGAAGCTAAACTATATAAACAACCAGGAGCAACAGAAACTGCTGCAATGAGATCTGCAGAAGGTAAAGTCCAAGAGAAAAATTATGAAGCTACTTTCCCTGTGATGTACAATATCTTAGGGAAACCAACATATGTATCATCTTTAAAAGATAAGGCAGGACTTGTTAAGATGGTATCATTTGTATCAGTTGAAGATTTTAGTGTACTAGGATTAGGTGAATCTAAAGAAGAAGCATTAAGAAATTACAGAGAAGTATTAGCATCAAAAGGAAATAATATAAAAATAGAAAATGATACAACAACAGATAAATTAGAAGGTAGTATAACAAGGATTAGCCCAGATGTTAAATCAGGAAATACATTCTATTATATGACACTCGATTCAAATGAAAGTATAATATTTAATGCAACATCTAAGGTGTCAACAGAAATACCTTTAACAGTAGTAGGAGATAAAGTGAAAATAACTTATCAAAAAGGTGAAAAAGGATTTGTTGATATAGTTGAGTTTGATAACTTAACTTTAGGAAGTCAGCCTGAAGCTAATAATAAGCAAACTACGGAAGAAAAAAACATAGAAGAAAAAACAACTAACGAAGCTGAAAACATTAAACAATAATAGAAAGTAGCTATCTAAAAATTAGATAGCTACTTTTTACATTTTATAAGTATTTATAAATTATAACATAGACTATTAATTAAAATAGTTAAAATGATTTTAGGATATTAGGTGTGCTAAAATTAAATCTATAATTTAAAATAAAATAAATTGATTAAAATATGTAAATTTTATTGTCCCAAATTAATATAATGGTAATATAACTTGCCAAAATAATAACTTCAAGGGAGAATAGACGCAATGATAGGAATAGAAAGAGATATATTAATACTAATTAGCAGAGTAAGATGCATGACGGAAACTCAGGTGGGAAAAGTTTTTGGATCAAAAAAACGATATGGACGAAAGCCTTTCAAAAAAACGCTAAGAAAAATGTGTAATGAATATACTCTTAGAAAATATCCGTGTAATATAAATTATTCGGGGTACAAAGATAATACTTATGTATATTATTTAAACGGAAGTAAAATGTATAAAGGACAAGAACTAGTTAAAGCAGTCATAGGTTCAGAAGTTGCTATAAAGCTAAGCTCAGGTGGATATGAAATTAAAAGATTTTATAGAAATGTATCTGTAGCAGATTCAAAATTTGATTTATTTATAGAGTATATAGATAAATATAATGAACAGAAACAATTATTAGTAGATATAAATCTTGATGGAAATTTTAGATCATCAAAATATGAAGATATGGAATGTAAAATAAATAAATCAACAATACCATTTTATGATATTCCTAAAATATTAGTTGTAACATCTGAAAATATAGATGGATTACAGGAAATTAGAGGAAATTACGAAGTAAATTTCTTAGATTTAAATTTAAGTAAATTATTTAGATATATATAAAACCTATTTTAATAAATAGGTTTTTTTTTGATGATTTGCAGATAATAATTAAAGACACTAAAAATTTAGCAAAAGAGGTGATTATATGGGAGAAATGAATACAGCAGCAATTAGTGCAAATGAATTAGTACTAATAATGGCTTCGATTGCAACGATAGGTGTTATAGGTGGATGGTTTGCTCAGAAACTAAAGCTTCCAGATGTAGTAATTTATTTAATATTAGGAGTGGCTTTCGGTCCTACATTTTTAAATTTAGTAAATATAGAAGCATTTCCAACGGTAAACGAAATTATATTAACTTTCGGGTCAGCATTTATACTTTATGAAGGTGGAAGAGAAGTAAAATTAAAAATATTAAATGAAGTAAAAGTAACTGTAGGGCTTCTAGCATCATTAGGTGTTTTTATAACAGCAGGGATTATAGGACTTACAGCACATTATGTATTTAATTTAGGAATAGGTCCGAGTTTTTTACTAGGAGCTACTATAGCATCAACAGATCCAGCGGCACTTATACCTGTATTTAAAACAGTTCCTATAAAAAATAAATTAAAACAGACTGTAATAAGTGAATCTGCATTTAATGATGCATTTGGTGCAATTTTATTTACATCAATACTTACTGGATTAACTATGGCAGAGAAAGTAGGAATATTAGCAACATCACTAGAGCTAGTATTTATGATATTAATAGGATTATTAGTTGGAATAGGCATAGCATTGATAGCTGTCGGAATTTCATCAGACAAAAAATATGGAATATTCCATGGTTATGCACCTATAATATCAATTACGGTAGTTGTTTTTGCTTATGAAATATCAGAAAGATTTGGTGGAAGTGGATATATGGCAGTATTTATTGCAGGTCTTGTATATGGAAACAAAAAAAGATTTGGATTCTGGGTTCCGGATGAAGATTATATATCAGGAGTACATTTTAGAGAAAATATAGCAACAATAGCAAGAATGTCAATATTCATAGTACTTGGAACGCATCTTAATCTAAATTCATTGTTAAAGTTTGGTATGGGGTCAATAATTGTAGTATTAGTTTTAATGTTCATAGCTAGACCTATAGTAGTTTTAATTTGTACTGCATTTGATAAAAAAACTAATTGGAGCAAAAATGAAAAGTTATTTATGATGTGGGTAAGAGAAACTGGTGTTATACCAGCAGCTTTATCTGGAATAATAGTATCAACGAAAGTAGAGGGATATGAAATTATATCATCAGCTGTATTTATGACTATTATAGTAACGTTATTGATACAGGCTAGTACTACTAATATAGTAGCAAAAAAATTAGAAGTTTTGGAAAAATAAAAAATAGTTGCAAAATTAAGAAAAGGGTGTTAAAACTATATTAATTAATTAATTAAATAAAAAAGCCTAGGGTAGAGGTGCTTAGATTAAGAGTACTTAGTAGTAGCTGGCAAGTGTTGATAACTAAGGAAAGGAATCGTAGCCGAAGAGTGTTAATTGGCAAATAAATTCTCTGGCTTTGTACAAAATATGTGCAAGGCTGTCACTTATTAAAAGTGTTGAGCTACAAGGTTTACTTTGAGTTAAATAAAACGTCCAAAGTATTCCTTTGGACGTTTTTGATTATAGTAAATTATTGCTGAAAACCTCAAAATGGCTGTATACTTTATACTAATACAGGAGGGTATTTATGAAATTACATGGAACTATGTCAGTAAAAAATAGAAACTTATATATAGGTGGTGTAAAATGTGAAAAAATAGCAAAAAAATATTCAACACCACTTTATGTATTTGATGAGAAACTTATAAGACAAAATTGTAGAGAGTATGTAAATTACTTTAAAGTTAAAGAAAAAATCTGTAAAAGACATGATATAACACAAAATATTTATTTTAGAATAACTCCGGGCATAGAAGCACATACACATGAATATATAAAAACCGGACAGATTGATTCAAAGTTTGGTTTTGCACTGGCTAATGGATATTTATATGAAGCTTTAGGAAAAATAAGGGATTATAAAAATATAAGTTTGATAGGACTACATGCACATATAGGATATCAAATATTTGAGATTGATTCATATATGGATGCAGTAGATATAATGATGAATTTAGTAAAGAAAATAATAGAAAATTTTAATATAGAAATAAAAGAAATAGATTTAGGCGGCGGTATAGGTGTTTATTATACCAAGTATGATAGCCCCAAAACTATAAAAGAATTTTGTGAGTCTATAATAAATAGACCAGAAAGAGCTTGCCAAAAACTTAAAATAAATAAACCTATATTAATTATAGAGCCAGGTAGATCTATTGTTGCAAATGCAGGAAGTACGTTATATACAATAGTATCTATAAAAGATATAAAGGATATAAGAACATATGTAAGTGTAGATGGTGGTATGACTGATAATAAAATACCTAAGCCAGCAGTTGTATTTATAGAGAACGGAAAAGCAAAATTAATTTGCAAAAGGCAAACATATAAAGATTTGATATCATTAGAACTTTAAACTGCCTAAATAAAAAAGTTTCCTTTTTTATTTATTTTTTACTGAATAATCGCTAAAAAAATACAAAAAATATTAAAAAATAATAAAAAATAAATAAACTAAATTCGATATTTTTACCTAAATAAACCATATTTATGATAAAATTATCTTAAATAATAAGGAGGGATTTGATGAAATTAAAAATAGTCTTATTGGTATCATTATTATCTATAGTAATGGTTGGATGTTCTGGGTTAAAAGAAAATACAACCGTTCATGATGGAAAAGAAGCATTAGAAGCACACGATTATGAAAAAGCAAGAGATTTTTTATCGGATGCCTTAGAAATGGATAGTTCAGATGAACATGCAAGAGCAATGTATATGCAAGCTACTAAAATGGAAAATGTATTAGAGTACGAAAAAGAAGGAAATTATAATAAAGCTATAAAAGAGCTTGAAGCAATAGAAGAAATAAAAAACGGATCGTCAACTATAAAAACTGAGGCAGCTGCTAAGAAAAAAGAGTTGGTTAAAGCCAATGAAAAGTACTTAAAGGCAAGAGAAGAAAGAAAGCAAAATGCCAAAGAAGTATCTAGTAAAGATCAAGATAGAATAGAAGCACAAGCTTCAATAGAAAAAGAAAAGCATTTAGCATACTTAGCACAAAAGAAAAAACAAGAAGAGGTAGAAGCTAAAAAGAAAGTAGAAGAAGAAGCTAATAAACCACAGGAACCAAATCAAGGTACTAATGAATTGGAAAATCCAGGTATAGTAGTTTCTCCACCAGTTGAACAAACAGTTGCTCAATAATTTAATCAAAAATGCCTATATCTTTATATAGGCATTTTAATCAATGAACGAAATTATTTGTGATATAAAACGTAGTGAATTTTTCACTTAGAACCCTTTATATATAGATGATTTTGAATATATTTGTCAATGCAAGATTTTAAAACAGCAGCTATAGGTACAGATAGAAATACTCCTATTATACCAAATAGTGACCCACCGAGAAGTACAGCTGATATTATCCAAAGAGGACTAAGTCCTACCTGATCTCCCATAACTTTAGGGCCTATTAAATTACCATCTAATTGTTGAAGAACAAATATAAACACTATTACCCAAAATGCTTTTACAGGACCTTGAGTGAGAGCCATAGCAACAGGAGGAATAGCTCCTATAAAAGGACCAAAGTAAGGAATTATATTAGTTAAAAAAACTATAAAAGATAAAAATAACACATTATCTATTCTTAAAAGAAACTTAAACCCAAGAAAAGCAAGTACTCCTATAATTGCTGAATCTAATACTCTTCCTATTATATAATGGTAAAAAATATCATGGCACATAATAAAGAAGTTAACTGTATTATTAGCTTTATTTTTTGTAGTAATACAGTATAGTAAGTTTTTAAACCCCTTAGCTATATTTTCTTTATCGTATAGCATGTATATAGATAATATGACACCCATAGAAATATTAAAAATTAATGATGTTAAACTAAATAAATAAACAATTATATCTGAGGATGTCTTAGAAAAAATATTAATCATTTCCTTAAGTATCAAATTTATATTATTTTGTATATGAGGTATTAAAACTTCTAGTATATCTGTTTGCTTAATATGATTATTTAAAAAATCTTCTATCATACTTATATAATGAGGGATTTCTTTAATTAAAGTATTTAAGGTATTTATAATAGATGGAATAAAAATTTTACCCATTAATAATAAAGAAATAAAAATAATTACATAAGATATGAGGATATTTAACACTCTATGTAAATTAAACTTATTTTCTATATATTTGACTAAAGGATCAATCAAAAGTGCAAGCAAAATTCCTATTAAAAAAGGACTTAAAAGTTTAACTAATCCTCCTATATTAGAAAGTAGCCTAGAAGGAGAATCTATTACTTTATAAATTATTATAGATATAAAGCCTATAAGTACATAATATTTAATATTTTCTTTGGAAATCATAAAATTCTCCTTTATTAACTTATTAAAATTTCTTCAATAATATCTCCAAATATATATGTAAAAATTCGCATAAAATCAAATTTTAACATTATAAAAAGTAAATCAATTAAAGTATGTAATAAAATTTTAGTAAAATAAAGTGTACTGAAATATTATTATGTGTAGATTTTTAGTATTTTATTTAATCAAACACATTTCATAGAAACAAATAACTAAAAAATAATATATAAATTTAAATAAATAATTAGTAACTACAAAAACTAAATATATTAAAATCTATTCAAATATAGTAGATGTATTAAAAAATTTAGTGTTTTGTTTTTAGTATAGATGTATTATGATATAATAATGTAATAAAAATAAGAAAATAGAGAAGGTGCAGTATGAGAATTAACAAATACATAGCTTCTTGTGGAGTGGCATCAAGAAGAAAAGCAGAAGAAATAATATTACAAGGAAGAGTAAAAGTTAATGGTGAAACTGTAGAAGAGTTATCATTTAGCGTAGATGAAAATAATGATATCGTAGAAATAGATAATGAACAAATAGGGCTAGATGAAAAAAAAGTTTATATAGTTTTAAATAAACCAGAAGGTTATATAACAACTGTAAAAGACCAATTTGATAGACCTAGTGTACTTGATTTAGTAAAAGATATAAAAGAAAGAATATATCCAATAGGAAGACTAGACTATGAGACTAGTGGATTATTAATACTTACTAATGATGGTGATTTAACATATACTTTAACTCACCCTAAACATGAAGTAGATAAGACATATATGGCAATAGTAAAAGGAATACCAACATCAGAACAAATGAATGAGTTTGAATCTGGACTTTATATAGAAGACTATAAAACAGCACCAGCTAAAATAAAAATAGTTAAAAAAGATGAAGAAAAAAATTATGCTATATGTCAAATAAAAATACATGAAGGCAGAAATAGACAAGTTAGAAAAATGTGCAGAGTTATAAATCATCCAGTTATGAGACTTAGAAGAGTAGCCATGGGTAAAATTACTTTAAAAGAAACGGAAATTGGAAAGTACAGACATTTAACGGATGAAGAAATACAATACCTAAAAGGTCTTAAATAGAGGTGTTTTATGAAAAAAGCAAAATATTTAACAAAGGTTACGGATATAAATAAACTTTACCTAGATCAAGTTATAAAAGAAGGCGATATTGTAGTAGATGCTACAATGGGAAATGGATATGATACAAAGTATCTGGCTGAAAAAGTCGGAGAAAATGGATATGTATATAGTTTTGATGTTCAGGAAGAAGCCTTAAAATCAACTAAGAAAAGACTTGAAAAAGAAAATTTACAAGACCGTGTAGAGTTAATATTAGATGGTCATGAAAATATGGACAAGTACGTTGCAAAAAAAATTTCATGTGTTGTGTTTAACTTGGGATATTTACCAAGAGCAAAGCATATGATTATAACAAAACCAAATACAACGATAAAAGCTATAGAGCATAGCTTAAAACTATTGAAACCTCATGGGATAGTAAGTATTGCTATTTACACTGGACATGAAGGTGGGCCAGAGGAAAAAAATAGTGTATATGATTTTGTTAAAACGCTAGATCAAAACGAATTTAACGTACTTGAGTGTGGATTTATTAACCAAATAAATAATCCACCACAATTAGTTTTGATAGAGAAGAAGAAAGAATATTAAACCATGCTTTATAGCATGGTTTTTTTTATTTAAATAAGAATATTTATATAACTAATAAATAAGCTTAATATAGGGAGAATTAATTAAGTTAAAAACGCTATAGAGTTAAGGGGGGAGTTTATGAAAAAGACATTGGTAGTAAAAAAATCATGGTGCAAAAAATGTGGTATTTGTGTTGAATATTGTCCAGTAAAAATATTAGAGTTAAAAGAGGATTCAATAAGTGTAACAAATCCTAATAAATGCATAGGGTGTGGTCAATGTGAACAAAGATGTCCAGATTATGCAATATACCTAAAAAAAAGTGAATAAAAACCTTAAGGAGAGATTTGGTATGACTGATAGAATAAAGTTATTACAAGGAAATGAAGCTTGTGTACAAGGAGCAATTTATGCGGGCATGAGATTTTTTGCGGGGTATCCAATAACGCCATCTACAGAAATAGCAGAGATATCATCATTATTACTTCCGAAAATAAATGGAAAATTCATTCAAATGGAAGATGAAATAGGTTCTATAGCAGCTACAATAGGGGCATCTTTAACGGGATATAAATCAATGACAGCGACAAGTGGCCCAGGATTTTCTTTAAAACAAGAGTGTATAGGTTACGCATCATTAGTTGAATCACCATGTGTAATTGTAAATGTACAAAGATGTGGACCTAGTACAGGATTACCTACAAGTCCATCACAAGGTGATTTAATGCAAGCTAAGTGGGGAACTCATGGAGACCATACAATAATAGCATTGTCACCATCAACAGTAGAAGAGACATTTAATTTAACAGTAAAATCATTTAATTTTGCAGAAAAATATAGAGTACCAGTAATACTACTTTTAGATGAAGTTGTAGGCCATTTAAGAGAAAAAATGAGAATACCTATGGCAGGTGAGTTAGATGTATTAAATAGAAAAAAACCAACATGTGATTATAAAGAATATAAAGCATATGAAGATGGTAAAGATTTTGTACCAGCTATGGCAAGTATAGGGGAAGGCTATAGATATAATGTAACAGGCCTTATGCATGATGAAACAGGATTTCCAACAAATAGCACAGTAGAAACTGAAAAATTAATGAATAGATTGTTCAATAAAATAGAAAAAAATCTAGATGATATATTAATTTATGAAGAATATGAGACAGAGGATGCAGACGTTTTATTTGTTTCATTTGGAGGGTCATCACGTTCTTGCAAAGATGCAGTTAAAATGTTAAGAAATGAAAATATAAAGGCTGGATTATTTAGTATAAAAACAGTATGGCCATTCCCAGAAGATAAATTAATAGAGGTTAGTAAAAATGCAAAACAAATAGCTGTTGTTGAAATGAATAAAGGACAAATGATATTAGAGGTACAAAGAGTATTAGGAAAAGAAAAAGACATATTTGGTATTAATAAAATAAATGGTGAAGTAATAACTCCTAATGAGATAATAGCTAAAATTAAGGAGGAATGTATCAATGCCTAGTGAAGTAATTAAAAACAATTTAAGAACAAATAGACTTCCTCATATTTGGTGTCCTGGGTGTGGACATGGAATACTAATGAGAGCGATAGCAGTTGCAATAGAAGAATCTGATATAGATAAGGATAAGGTTTGTATAGTTTCAGGAATAGGATGCTCATCAAGAGCAGCAGGATATATGGACTTTAATACTGTTCATACAACTCATGGTAGAGCATTGGCATTTGCAACAGGAATAAAACTTGCAAAACCAGATCTTCATGTGATAGTAATTAGTGGAGATGGAGATTTGACAGCTATAGGTGGAAATCATTTTATACATGCATGTAGAAGAAATATAGATATAACAACAATAGTATTTAATAACAATATATATGGTATGACAGGTGGACAATATTCTCCAACTACCCCAAATGGAGATTTTGCAACAACAGCTCCGTTTGGTAACATAGACAAACCGTTTGATATATGTGAATTAGCTTGTGGAGCAGGTGCTAGTTTTGTAGCACGTTCAACAGTATACCATGTTCCAAATACAATTCAATATATTAAAAAAGCACTTAATCATAAGGGATTTTCATTGGTAGAGGGGTTAAGCATATGTCCAACATACTATGGAAGAAAAAATAAAAAAGGCTCACCAGTTATTTTAATGAATGAGCTAAAAGATAGAAGTATTAATTTAACTAAAAAAGATACTTTAACAGAAGAACAGCTAACAGAAAAAATTTTAATAGGTATATTTAAAGATACTATCACGCCTGAATACACAGATGAATATAAGAAAGTATTAGATAAGTTCAATAAATAGATAGATTTAATAAAAAATACCTAAGGAGAGATATAAAAGATATGAAAGTAGAAGTAAGACTTAGCGGTTCAGGAGGTCAAGGTTTAATATTAGCCGGAATAATATTAGCAGAGGGTGCAATAAGCACTAACTTAAATGCAGTTCAAACACAATCATATGGGCCAGAAGCTAGAGGTGGAGCTAGTAAATGTGAAGTTGTTATAAGTGAAAATGAAATAAATTTTCCTAAAATTTCAAATCCAAATATATTATTATCTTTAACACAAAAATCTTTAAATCAGTACTTAAAAGATATGGACAATAGTGGTATAATAGTTATTGATAGTTCAATAGAAGTAAAATGTACAGAAAATTTGAATATTTACAAGTTTCCGATAATAGATTCTTCAAAGGAAGTGACTGGAAGCTACGTTTCAGCGAATATGGTTGCACTGGGAGTTATTAGTCAGTTAGTAAAAGATGTAGATATAGAAAATATTAAAAAGTCAATAATAAAGAGGGTTCCAAAAGGAACTCAAGAGTCAAACATAAAGGCATTTGAAAAAGGAATTGAACTTTTCAGAAATAATATTGATGTAAACCACTAAAGGAGAAAGATATGGACGATACAAAGGATTTAAAAGATAGCAAAAAGCTTATATCAGACATCCAAGCTCAATACCCAAGATTTAGTAAAGGACAAAAACTAATAGCACAGTATATTTTGTCAAATTACGATAAAGTAGCATTTATGACTGCATGCAAACTAGGAGATACAGTAGGGGTAAGTGAATCTACTGTTGTAAGATTTGCAAATGCCTTAGGATACTCAGGATATCCAAAGTTACAAGCAGCACTTCAAGAGTTAATAAAAAATAAATTAACTACAGTGCAAAGAGTAGAAATGGCAAAAGAGTATAGCGATGATTATACCATACTTAATAAAGTTTTAAAAAGTGACATGGATAACATAAAAACTACTTTAGAAGAAATAGACCATAAAGCCTTTGAAGATTCAGCGAATAGATTATTAAAAGCAAGAAAAATATATATATTAGGTATGAGAAGTTCATTTACTATAGCTCAATACTTAGGATTTTATTTAGATATAATACTTGATAATGTCCATATAATTAGAATGGATATGGGGGATGCGTTTGAACAAATAGTAAGAATAGATGAAAATGACGTTATAATAGCTATAAGTTTCCCAAGATATTCTAAAAAATCATATCAAATAGTAAATTATGCAAAAGAAAAAGGAGCACATATAATATCTTTAACAGATAGTTTATTTGCACCAGTAGCATCTCTTGCAGATAATACACTTTTAGTAAAAAGTAATATGGCATCATTTGTTGACTCATTAGTTCCTGCTTTAAGTATAGTTAATGCACTTATAGTTGCAGTAGGTATGAAAGAGAAGGATGATATAAAAGAATACTTTGATGACCTAGAAAAAATATGGGATAGATACTCAGTATACGAGTAAAATTTAATTAAATAACAAAAAATAAGTCCAGCTAACAACATAAGTTAGCTGGATTTAACTTTTAATATTAATTTAATAAATTAAAAAAAGCATCTTCTTGTACAAGAATTACAGTTACAATTACAGCTGCAAGAGTTAATCTTAAAGCAGCAACAATACCAATCAGAATCCCAAGAGTTATTATTACAGTTGCAGCTATTATTATGGCAGCAGTTGTTATTATTATTGCAGTTACAGTTATTACCATTACAGCAAATGCTGTTATTGTTGTTGCACCACCAATTATTGTTTACAAAACAACTATCACAAGATTTTTTATTGCACTTATCACTGTTATTACATAAATTACACATGAACAAATCGCCTCTTAAATTAGTAAATATTAAGATTTTATATGAATCATAATTATAAAAAATAAATATTTTTATACAAAATCTATACAATATAGTATGTCGTAGCATGTCGGAATGTTACGGCTTATAATAATGTTATAAAATAGGTAAAAATAAAAAATATAAATTAAAACACTCTTTAATATATATAATAAAGGGTGTTTTAATTTATATTTAAATTTAATTAATAACATATTGGGGGGAGAATCATGGATAAATCATTTAATAAATTTGTATTTGGATATCCTATGCTATTTGAAAAAAAGGGAGATCAATATGTTGTAAGAATAAAAGAGCTAGATATAAAGCAACAATCTCAAAGTAGGGGTAGGGCTATTAGAGAAGTTTTTGAAGAAATAAGAGAAAAAAATAAGTTGAATTTGATAGAACCTAAAAAATACAACTGTGAACTATCTTATTATAATGATTTGCAGATAAGGCTATTTAAAATAAATCAAAAAATAACTAAATTTGGTTTCTCTATAATCGCAGAGGATATAAATGAAATAGATATATTAAAATTAGAAAAACTATGTACAGAAATAGATTTAAATAAGTTATACGATACATATGAAACACAAAATATTGAAAATGAAATTATAAAAATATTAGATCCATACATAATAAGTCCTCACTTAAGAGCTTTAAACATGGTATCATTAATAATGAAGACAAAGCATATAAACAAGTTTTCACATATAATAGAACAATCATATTTAAGTTTATTTAGAGAAGAATACATATCTACAGTAATGATATTAACACCTGTTATAGAAGGAATACTATTATCTTTATATGAGTTTAGATCTATAGATAAAAAACCAAAAGAACATCAACTTTTAAATAAGTGGGCTGAGTTAGAATACAATAATTTTAATGAAAAAATACCACATCCATTTATAGTTGATGAGTACATAAGAGCATTTATTGATATATCAGAAAAGATAATATTTACAAAGCATCAAATAGCAAGAGACAACTCATATTTTAATAGAAATTATATAGCGCATGTAATGGGAGATGGAAGATTTTATTCAAGAAATAATGCATATAAATTAATTCATCTAATAGATTTAATGGCACATGTGCTTGCAGCATGTACAGGAGAGCATAAAAGATATGCATTTAATAGAGATAATACTGATTATAAATTAAGACTCTATTATTATACCAATTTAGCGAATGAAAAGGATATTGAAGAGTCTAAGCGACATATATTCAATTCACATTTGAATTTTAAAGGTTACTTGTAATAAGTAAAATAATAAGAACTAAAATTAGTATAAACTAATGAGAAAACAATGAGGTGGAAAATGAATAAGACTATTGGGGTACTTGCACATGTAGATGCAGGAAAGACAACATTTTGCGAACAAATACTTTACCATACAAATTCAATTAGAAGTAGAGGTAGAGTTGATTTAAAAAATACATTTTTAGACAATCACGACATAGAAAGACAAAGAGGAATAACTATATTTTCAGAACAAGGTGTATTTGAATATAATAATTCAAAGTACTATTTAGTAGATACACCAGGACATATAGATTTTTCTGCGGATATGGAAAGAGCTATAAGTATAATGGACTATGCCGTAGTAGTTATAAGTTCAGTTGAAAAAATTCAATCTCATACAAAAACAGTATTTAGGTTACTTAAAAACAATAATGTTCCTATAATATTTTTTGCGAATAAAATAGATAGAGAAGGAGCAGATATAGAACTTTTAATACAAGATATAAAAGATAATTTAACGAGTGATGTAGTTGATTTAAGCGGAAATTTAAATATAGAAAATAATAAAGAACTTAGTGATGAACTTATAGAGTTTATATCAGAAAGAGATGACTTGTTATTTGAAAAATACTTAAACGATGAATATGAAAATGATTTGTGGGTAGATAGATTAAAAGAAATGGTAAAAACATTAAAGATACACCCTTTACTAAAAGGATCAGCGCTTCATGATATAGGGATAGATGAATGCTTACAAAAAATAGATTTTTTAACTTATACATCTTATGATGAAAATAAAGAATTTGTAGGAAAAGTTTATAAAGTTAGATACGATGAAAATAAAAATAGAATAACATATATAAAAGCACTTCAAGGGAAACTTAAAGTTAAAGATGAAGTAAATTACAATCATAAAGATAAAATTTTAAGTGAAAAAATTAATTCTATTAGAGTTTATAATTCAAATAAATACGAAGTAGTAAATGATATAAAAGCAGGGCAAATATTTGCAGTAACAGGAATAACACAAGCAATTTCAAAAGAATATCTCTCTCAAATTGATTATAATTTAAACGATATAAATAAAATAAGTAATAAAAATGAGATAATTCCCACTCTAAAATCAAAAGTTATATTTGATGAGTGCTTAAACATAAAAGATATATTAAATATTTTTAAAATACTAGATTCTGAAGAACCAGCATTAAATGTAGTTTGGGATGAATATTTAAAAGAAATACACATACATGTCATGGGAAAAATTCAATTAGAGATACTAAAAGATGTTATAAAAAATAGATTTGGTGTAGATATTGAGTTTGGAAAATGTGAAATATTATATAAAGAAACAGTAAAAGAAAGAACAATAGGATATGGACATTTTGAACCATTAGGTCACTATGCAGAAGTACATTTACTAATAGAGCCAAATAAAAGAAATTCTAGTATAACATTTAAAAATAATGCGTATGTAGATGAGATATCAATTGGAAATCAAAACTTAATAAAGACTCATTTATTTGAAAAAGAACATAAAGGAGTACTTTGTGGTTATCCCTTAACTGATTTAAGTATAACGTTATTAACGGGAAGAGCACACAATAAACACACTAGTGGAGGAGACTTTAGGCAAGCAACTCTAAGAGCATTAAGACAAGGTTTAGATCAAGTTAAAAGTATTTTACTGGAGCCATATTATAGATTTAAAATAGAAGTGGATTTAAATAATATGGGAAGAGTATTATCAGATATTCAAAAAATGAATGGAGAATTTAATCCTCCAGAAACTTTTAAAGATAAAACAATAATAGAGGGTAGAGGGCCTGTTGCTACCTTTATGGAGTATAGTTTAGAATTAGCGACATTTACAAAAGGTAATGGAACTATAAGTTTAGTATTTGATGGATATGATATATGTCACAATAGTCAAGAGGTAATAGAACAAATAGGATATGACAAAGATTCAGATAGTGAATATACATCAAACTCAATCTTTTGTTCTAAAGGCAAAGCATATGTAGTACCTTCAGAAGATGTTAAAAATCATATGCATTGCTTAAAATAAAAAGTTGAAATTTTGTATTGACAATATAAAAAAAATATAATAAAGTATATAGAAATAAATCTTTCGTATAACCCCAATAATAAGGTTTGGGGGTCTCTACCAAGAACCAATAATTCTTGATTACGAAGAAGTTATACATATTTATGTATGAAAAACTTCTTTGTAATTAAGAATTTTTTTTTATACATAAAATTAATATAAATATAAAAAATAAATAAAAAAGGGGACGATATTATGACGAAAAAATTACCAAAAATAGAGTTACATTGCCATTTAGATGGAAGCGTTAGAGCAAACACTATAATAGATATAGCTAAAAATGAAGATATAACATTACCATCTTTGGATGAAAATGAAATAAAAAAGTTAGTTCAAGTACCTGAGGATTGTACATCGCTTAATGAATATTTAAAAAGATTTGATTTACCTAATATGATAATGCAAACTAAGGAAGGTTTAGAAAGAGTAGCGTTTGAATTATTAGAGGATGCAGCTAGTGAAAATGTTAAATATATAGAAATAAGATTTGCTCCACAACTTCATACTCAAGAAGGATTAAACTTTAAAGAAATAATCCAAAGCGTTATAAATGGGATAAATAAAGCTGAAAAGATATATGATATAAGGGGAAATATTATATTATCTTGTTTAAGACATATGAGTGTAGAGGATGCTGACTTAACAGTAGAGTCAGGAAAAGAATTTTTAAATAAAGGTGTAGTGGCTATAGATTTAGCAGGTCCAGAAGAGGAAGGTTTTGCAGTTAAATTTAAATCAGTAATTGATAAAGCAAGAGGTTATGGGTATAAAGTTACTATTCATGCAGGTGAGGCTGCAAGTGGTCAAAATGTAATAGATGCAATAAAGTTACTAGGAGCCCAAAGAATAGGTCATGGTGTTAGAATTAAAGATATGAAAGAAGCTTATGATTTAGTAAAAAGCAATAACGTAGTATTAGAAATGTGTCCTACTAGTAATATACAAACTAAAGCTATAGAAGATTTCAGACAATATCCATTATTAGATTTTTATAAAGATGATATAAAGGTTACATTGAATACAGACAATAGAACAGTTTCAAATATAGATTTAACTGATGAAATAAAATTAATATCTGATAATTTTGGATTTAGTAATGATGATTATAAAAAAATATACCTAAACAGTATAGATGCTATATTTGCAGATGAAGAAACTAAAGCATGGTTAAGAGCTTTTATATAAATAAGATTTAGTTTGAAAATAAAAAAGTCTATAGATATTAATAAATTATTTTGTTTATTAATCTATAGACTTTTTCTAGTAATTAAGAATAATTACATTTTATCAGGAGCAGGATATTCAACTCCTTTAGTATCAACTTTAATAGACTTTATTACAACATCTTTAACAGGTTTATCATTAGCACCTGTTTCAACATTTTCTATTTCATGAATAATATCCATTCCTTTTGTAACCTTACCAAAAGAAGCATATTGGCCATCTAGATGAGAAGCATCTTTAGTTACTATAAAGAACTGACTTCCAGCGCTATCTTTACTTTGACTTCTAGCCATAGATAAAACACCTTCAGTATGAGCTAAGTCGTTTTTAAATTTGTTTTTTGTAAATTCACCTTTTATACTATATCCTGGTCCACCCATACCAGTTCCATCAGGATCACCACCTTGAATCATAAAATCTTTTATAACTCTATGGAATGTAAGTCCATCATAAAAACCACTATTAGATAGTTCAATGAAATTATTTACAGTATTTGGAGCTATATGAGGATAAAGTTCTGCTTCAACAGTTCCAAAATCTTTAAATACTATAGTGGCAACTGGTAATTCCTTTGGTGGAGTTCTTACTTCATCAACACTTGATTCATTCGATGAACATCCAACCAAAGCTAAAGCTCCTGCAAGTATACTTGCCAAAAATCCTTTTTTTCTTTTAGTAGTCATAGTTTTTACCATCCTTATGTTAATTTATGGGTTTATTATATCATAAATACAAATAATTAAAAAACTAAAGTATATTAAATATAAATTCAATTATAATTTAGTTTTTTATTAATTAATTTTTTTATAAGTTTCCTTTAAAGGATTAAATTACCATAGAATTATTGTAAATTAGTACACATAATATTAGTAAAATAATGTATATTGGAGGTTTTTAAATGGAATTAAAAAACAAAAGCAAGCTGATTATATTTATTATGTGTTCATTATTACTAATTGGTACAAGTGTAAATTACTCTTATGCTAAAGAACCTATTATGGAATATAAGTATACAGTAGAAGAACAAAAAATTAAAAGAGCTCAATTTATTTGGAAATCTTGTATAAATGAGTTAAAAAATGAAAATATTTTAACTACTATAGATATAAATAATATAAACAGCTATTTAAATAAAGAAATGAGATGTGAAAAATTTGAATCGCCTTTAAAACGATATGATAGACAAAAGAGAGCTCTTAGACCAACAACTATAGAGAAGATGGTGAGTGAAAAGATAATAACCCCAGAAAAAGGTGGAAAATTAAGAGATAAGATGAGTAAGTACAATTTATCTAATTTAGAAAAATAGAAGCTTCTTATCTATTGTTTATAATTATTAATATGTATATAATTTAAAGTGCAACTAAATATTAAAATGGGGGAGAGATAGAAATGAAAAAATACAAAAGTGTTATATTTGATATAGATGGAACAATATTAGATACAGCAAAGATGAATCTAATTCCTCTTATGAAGCTTATAAAAGAAGAAAAAAACAAAGATATGGATTATGAAGATTTATTATTTGCTCTAGGCCTTCCAGGTAAAAAGACGCTAGAACAATTGGAATTTGAAAATGTAGAAAAATCATATGAAAAATGGGTAAGATATGTAAATGAATATGAAGAAGGTGCAACTTTGTACACTAATATGGATAAAGTTATAAAAGATATACACTCTAAAAATGTATTATGTGGAATTGTTAGTTCAAAAAATAAATCACAATACGAAATAGATTTTATGCCAACAGGGCTTCATGATTATATGAATGTTGTAATTTTAGAAAATGATACAAAAAATCATAAGCCACATCCAGAGCCATTAGAAAAAATTATAAAAATGATGGAAATAGATAAAGAATCTACTATCTATATAGGAGACTCAGTTGGTGATTATAAATGTGCAAAAGCATGTAACATTGATTTTGGTTTAGCATCATGGGGGGCAGTAGATGCTAAAAATATAGATGCACAAATAATTTTAGAAAAGCCAGAAGACTTATTAAAGTTTATATAAGATAATTTGTAGAAATAAGTATATTAAAACTTAATGAATTATAAGTGAAGATGTAATACAATTAATTTAAGTATACTACTCTCCTTGGTATACACAAATTAAAACCTATTTTTTATTTAAAGAGAATCTAAATATGAGCGGAATATTAAAAGCCAACTATATATTAATATATAGTTGGCTTTTAATATTTATATAAAAAATATAATAAATGGTGGTATAATAAGTAAGAGAAATAATGTTGGAGGGGAATATGAGAGAACTATTAGAAATGAATCCTATAATAGGAGCTATAAAAAATGATAAAGATATAGAAGATGTTATTAAATCAGATTGTGATATTGTGTTTTTATTAACAGGAGATATCTTAACTTTAAAGGAAAAAATAGCATACTTACATAAGAATAATAAAAAAGTATTTGTGCATGTAGACATGATATCTGGCATATCATCAAGTCCAGTGATCGTAGATTATATAAAAAAAGACTTAGATTTAGATGGAATAATAACAACAAAAACAAATATTGTTAAAAGAGCGATAGAATTAGATTTAAGAGTCGTGCAAAGGTTTTTCTTTATAGACTCAATGTCTTTGGAAAATGCAATAGATAGCTTAAAAAGGGTTAAGCCTCAAGCGATAGAAATTATGCCAGGAATAATTCCTAAAGTAATTAAAAAAATGCATAAAACTTTTCCGAGCATTCCTATTATCTGTGGAGGTTTGATAAACGAGAAAGATGAAATAATAAAGGTATTATCATCAGGTGGTATGGCGGTATCGACTACAGAAAAAAATATGTGGTAAGACCAATTTTTTAAAAAGTTTGAAAAAAGAATGTCTATTAATTAACAATTGCAAAATAATGTTGACGGGAAAAAGTTTTCATAGTACTATTTAATTAAATTAAATATTAGGCTGGAGAGAGAGAGAGCCCTTAGTTTGTTACTATAGGATAGCTCTCTCTTTTTGTCTAAAAATGAATATTAAAGGAGGAATTGGGTTGAAAAAAACATTAATGGGAGAGTGCATATCTGAATTTATAGGATCTTGGATACTTATATTTATTGGGTGTGGTTCTGTAGCTTCGCTAGTATTAAATGGAGCAAGTATTTCGCAATGGGAGATAGGCATCATATGGGGATTAGCAGTAACAATGGCAATATACATAACAGGCGCAGTATCAGGTACTCATATAAATCCAGCTGTTACAATAGCTTTGATGGTTTATAGAGATTTCCCTAAAAAGAAAGTAATACCATACATAGTTGCTCAAGTTCTAGGGTGTTTTGTAGGTGCAGCAACTGTATACTTCTTATTTAAAAACCTATTTATATCTTACGAAGCTACTAACAATATAGTAAGAGCTAGTGCAGATGGTCTTGCTACAGCAGGAGTATTCTCTACATATCCACATGCTCAAATAAGTACTTTAGGCGCTTTATTTGTAGAGATAATAATAACAATGTTTTTAGTAATGGTAATTTTAGCAGTAGGTGACGCTAAAAATGCTAACAGACCAGGCGCTAACTTAGCACCAATTATGATAGGTTTGACAATAGCTATAATAGGAGCTAGTTTTGGAGTATTAACAGGATTTGCAATGAATCCATCAAGAGACTTAGGACCTAAATTATTTGCTATGATAGCTGGATGGGGTGTAGATGCTCTAGGACCTAACATGTATTTCTGGGTGCCAATAGTTGGACCAATTATAGGTGGATTACTTGCAGGATTTGTATTTGATAAAGGTGTAAGAAAATACATGGAAGATGAAGAAGTTTCAGAAAGCGCAAAATAATATTAAGTAAGGTTAGTTGTTAAGACTTATATTATATAAGATAATTTATTTAAAATTACTGGGGGAATATAAATGGAAAAAAAATATATAATGTCTTTAGACCAAGGAACTACAAGTTCAAGAGCTATATTATTTGATAAACAAGGAAATATAGTAGCTACTTCTCAAAAAGAGTTTACTCAATTTTATCCAAATGCTGGTTGGGTAGAGCATAACCCAATGGAAATATGGGGAAGCCAAAGTGGCGTAATGAGAGAAGTTTTAGAAACTAACTCAATAAGACCAGATGAAGTTTGTGCCATAGGTATAACAAATCAAAGAGAAACAACTATAGTATGGGATAAAAATACAGGAAAGCCAGTATATAATGCTATAGTATGGCAATGTAGAAGAACATCTCAAATATGTGATGAATTAGAAGCTAAAGGATACAAAGGTTTAATAAAAGAAAAAACAGGACTTATACTAGATGCTTATTTCTCAGCAACTAAAATAAAATGGATACTTGATAACGTTGAAGGTGCTAGAGAAAAAGCTGAAAATGGAGATTTATTATTTGGAACAGTTGATACATGGTTAATATGGAATTTAACTCGTGGAAAAGTGCACGTTACTGATTATTCAAATGCAGCAAGAACAATGCTTTATAATATAAAAGAATTAAAATGGGATGATGAAATCCTTGAAATACTAAACATACCAAAGAGTATGCTACCAGAAGTTAAGCCATCAAGTTGTATATATGGATATACTGATGAAGGTATGCTATCAGGAGCACAAATTCCAATAGCAGGATGTGCAGGAGATCAGCAGGCAGCATTATTTGGGCAAACTTGTTTTGAAGAAGGTAGTGCGAAAAACACTTATGGAACAGGATGCTTTATGTTAATGAATACAGGCGAAAAAATGGTTGAGTCTAAAAATGGACTATTAACAACTATAGCTTGGGGTGTAGATGGAAAAGTTGAATACGCCTTAGAAGGAAGTATATTTATAGGTGGAGCAAGTATACAATGGTTAAGAGATGAACTTAGAGTTTTATATGATGCAAAACAAAGTGAATTTTACGCAGAAAGTGTAAAAGATACTAATGGAGTATATGTAGTACCAGCATTTGCAGGATTAGGAGCACCTTATTGGGATATGTATGCAAGAGGTGCTATAATGGGATTAACTCGTGGATCTAATAGAGCACATTTAGTTCGTGCTACTTTAGAATCTATTGCATATCAAGTTAAGGATGTACTAAATGCAATGCAAGAGGACTCAGGTCTTAAATTAAAAGGATTAAAAGTTGATGGTGGAGCAAGTGCTAACAATTTCTTAATGCAATTCCAATCTGATATATTAGATGCTAATATCAATAGACCTAAAGTTGTTGAAACAACTGCATTAGGAGCTGCATATTTGGCAGGTCTTGCAGTAGGATTCTATGATAGTAAGGAAGATATTAAAAACTCTTGGGTAATAGATAAAGAGTTTATGCCTAATATGAGTGAGGCTAAGAGAAACGTATTATATAAAGGATGGAAAAAAGCAGTTGAAAGAAGTTTAGATTGGGCAAGAGAAGATGAAGAATTTGCAAAAGAATTAGCAACTGTAGAAAATTAAGAAAAATTAGTGACATTAACTTGTAAATAGTATATAATTAAAGTATAAAAGAAAACGTTTCATTATTTCTAAAAAATAATGTTAAAATATTTATGGCTAAGAGATGAGAGAGCCTTCTATACAATGTATAGGGGCTCTCTCTGTTTTTTTGCAAAAAACTGAGGAGGGGAAAGTAATGTATGATATAGCAATAATAGGAGCTGGAATTAGTGGGAGTTCAATAGCTCGTGAATTATCTAAATACAACTTAAAAACATTAGTACTAGAAAAGGGAGTAGAAGTATGCCAAGGCACTACTAAGGCAAATAGTGCGATAGTACATGGTGGGTTTGATGCAAAAGAAGGTAGTTTAAAAGCAAAATTAAATGTAGCAGGAAATAAGCTTTATCCACAACTTTGCAAAGAATTAGATGTAGAATTTAAACGAAATGGAGCTTTAGTATTAGCATTTGATGAAGAAGATAAAAAACATATAAAAGATCTTTATGATAGAGGGCTAGTTAACAAGGCAGAAGGTCTTAAACTTTTAAATAAAGAAGAAGTAATTGAAATAGAGCCTAATGTAAATAAAAATGTAGCGGGAGCTTTACTATGTGAAAGTTCAGGGATAGTTTGCCCATTTAATTTAAATGTAGCTCTTATGGAAAATGCTATAACTAATGGAGTAGAGCTTAAGCTACAGTCAAAAGTTATAGATATAAAAAAAGAAAATGATATTTTTAATATAAAATTAGAAAATGACGAAGTTATAAAGTCTAAATACGTAATAAATGCAGCAGGAGTATACTCAGATAAAATAAATAATATGGTAGGTGGAGATGAATACTATATAATACCAAGAAAAGGTCAATACAAAGTATTAGACAAGTCAGATGGTAAAATGGTAAATCATACATTATTCCAATGTCCAACAGAAAAGGGTAAAGGAGTACTTGTGACTCAAACTGTTCATGGAAACCTATTAGTCGGTCCTAATGCTACACCAGTAGAAGACAAAGAAGATATATCAACAAGTAGAGATGGAATAAATGAAATCGTAGAAAATTCAAGAAAAAGCATTGAAAATATAGACTTTAGAAAAACCATTACATCTTTCTCTGGTCTTAGAGCAACACCTAGTACAGGAGACTTTATGATATTTGCATCTCAAAAATGCAAAAACTTTATAAATGTAGGTGGTATAGAATCACCAGGTCTTGCTTCAGCACCAGCTGTTTCTAGATATGTAGTTGAACTACTAGAACAGGAAGGATTAGATCTTGTAAAAAATCAAAAATTTAATCCTGTAAGAAAGAAAAATAAACCATTCTCTCATATGACTAAAGAAGAAAGAGATGAAGTAATAAAACAAGATGAAAATCATAAAAAAATAATTTGCAGATGTGAAACTGTAACAGAAGCAGAGATAATAGATGCAATTCATAGACCATGTGGTGCAAGAACTGTGGATGGGATAAAAAGAAGAGTTAGACCTGGAATGGGTAGATGCCAAGGCGGTTTTTGTGGACCAAAAGTAGTAGAGATAATAGCTAGAGAATTGAAGATTCCAGTAGAAGAAGTTTTAAAAGATTATGAAAAATCAAATATGGTTATAGGAAAAGTAAAAGAGTTAAGGGGTGAGTTAGTTGAAATATAATGTAGTAGTAGTTGGTGGAGGACCAGCAGGATTAGGAGCAGCGGTAGAAGCTAAAAAAAATGGAGCTAAAGATGTACTTATAATAGAAAGAGATAGAGAACTAGGTGGTATACTTAACCAATGTATTCATAATGGATTTGGACTACATGAATTTAAAGAAGAACTAACTGGTCCTGAATATGCTCAAAGATTTATAGAAATGGCTAAAAGTGAAAATATAGATTATATGTTAAATACTATGGTTCTTAATATAAGTGAAGATAAAACTATAGAAGCATTAGGAGAAGATGGTTTAATAAATATCAAAGCAGATGCAATAGTTTTAGCTATGGGGTGTAGAGAAAGAACTAGAGGTGCTATAGATATACCAGGATATAGACCAGCCGGTGTGTATAATGCTGGAGCAGCACAAAGACTTAGTAATATGGAAGGATATATGGTAGGAAAAGAAGTTGTTATATACGGATCAGGTGATATTGGTCTTATAATGGCAAGACGTATGACTTTAGAAGGTGCGAAAGTCAAAGCGGTAGTAGAAGTCAACCCTCACTCAAGTGGTTTAACTAGAAATATAGTTCAATGTTTAAATGATTTTAATATACCTTTAATGTTAAGCACAGGAATATCTAATATTCATGGAAAGCAAAGAGTAGAAGGTATAACTTTATCTAAACTTGATAGTAATAGAAACCCAATAGAAGGAACTGAAGAATTTATAAAATGTGATACAGTACTTCTTTCAGTAGGGCTTATTCCTGAAAATGAATTAAGTGTTGAAGCAGGTGTTAAATTAGATACAAGAACAAGTGGACCAATAGTTAGAAATAGTATGGAAACTAACATAGATGGAGTATTTGCTTGCGGAAATGTTGTTCATGTTCACGACTTAGTTGATTTTGTTACAAAGGAAAGTAGAATAGCAGGTAAGAATGCTGCGCTTTACTATTTAAATAAATTAGAGAATAAAGAAACTGTAAGCACAGTTGCTAACGAAGGTATAACATATATAGTTCCACAAAATATAGATACAAGTTGTGGTGAAGATGTTAACTTATTTATGAGAGTAAGATCAATTTTCAAAAACAAAAAATTAGTAGTAAGAAGTAATGATAAAGTTATTTTAGAAAAGAGACGACCTCACATGATACCATCAGAGATGGAAAATATTAAAATAGGAAAAGATTTATTTAAAGATATTACAGGGGATATAACTGTAAGTGTAGAGGAGGCGTAAAAAATGGCAAATATAACTTGTATAGTTTGTCCAATGGGATGTCCATTGGTAGTAACTAAAACAGATGATGGATATAAAGTAGAAGGAAATACTTGTAAGAGAGGGGAAAAGTATGGAGTAGAAGAATTAACTAACCCTAAACGAGTTATAACTTCAACTGTAAAACTTGAAAAATCATATTTAAACTTACTTCCTGTCAAAACACAAGATTCAATACCTAAAGATATGATGTTTGAAATAATGGAAGTGCTAGATACTATAAAAGTAAGCGCACCAATAAATGTAGGCGATGTTATAGTAGAAAATATATTAAATACAGGCATTAATATAGTAAGTGCAAAAACTGTTGAAGAAGTAAGTGCATAAAAAGTAAGTAAAAAACTGTTAATTGGAATTAACTAATTCTAATTAACCGTTTTTTTTAGTAACTCATAAATAACTCTTTACATAAAATTAATATATATATATTAAAATAGGAGCGTTATATGAGAACTGTTGCAACGTTTATAATATGTTTAATAATTTTTTTAATAATAATTGATATATTTGCAGTATTATTTAGATTAACAGGTCTGAGTAGAGAAAAAGCTAGGTTTCAAGTAATATCACTTCTTACAAGTACAGGATATACAACAAGGGAAAGCGAATTAATAACTCAGCACCCAGTAAGAAGAAAATTAGCTAGTGCTTTAATGGTAGTAAGTTATGTAAGTACTTTAACATTTATATCATTTTTAGTTAATATGCTATCAAATAGTTTAATTAATATAAAATCATTATCGGCAATAATATTATTTGTGATATGTGCAGTATTTTTTTTTAAAAGCCCTATATTAGATGTATTAGAAGATTTAATAGAGCATTTAATAGAGAAATCTTATCTATGGAAAAAATCAAATCCTAAGTATTTAAATTTTATTACAAAGCATAGAGGATATTCTATATGCGAAGTATATTTAGAAGAAAGCTGCGACTTAATAGGAAAGAGTATAAAAGAAAGTAAGCTAAGCAGTATAGAAATTAAAGTTTTAAGTATTGACAAGGGATATGAAATTATAAACTTTCCTAAAACTTACTATATATTTCAAGAAAATGATAAGCTTATGGTATATGGAAATACAAAAAACATAAAAAATAAATTTTATTAAAAAAGCATTGTAAATAAATTATATAATTTATTTACAATGCTTTTTTATATTAAGTTAAAAATAAAAGAGATAATATAATTATTAAAAAAGGTAATATAAAGATTAACTTACCTTTAGTTGTTCCTACATTAACTGTCCAACCAACTCCAAATCTTTTACTTACAAATATCGAAGGGTCATTAGGATTATTATAAAGACATCCAAAGATCCATAAGGAATCTTCATCATCTATTGAATAAACAGCATCTTTTGCCTTGGCAGGTGACTTGTAGTATAAATAAGTCAAATAAATAGATGATAATATAATTATAATAGTTGAAGATAACATAATAGGAGTATTTACATTTCCACCTTTTAAAGTAGCTATTAAAATATTTATAAATAAGGCTTGACAGCTTATATTTAAAGCTAAGAATGTATACCCAAAACTTTTTAAATAATGTAGATGAAGTTTTTTACTATTATCGACACTAGTAGTAGATAGCTTAGCTCTAGATTTTAGAGAATATATTGAAGAAATATATATAACAATATTAAGTCCAATCATCATAACAACTTGAGCTAAGATTAAGCCAAATGATTTATCAGCAAAAGCATCAGGGGCTCCACTTATACCCCAGTGAGTTGGAATAGTGTTTGGGATTGAGTTATATTGTGTTAACATATAAATTCCAACTAAAACGACTGCAATAATAGGTATAGCTAAAACTATTGAAAATTTATTTATTATTATGTTTTTTTCAGTTATAAATTTTGTATCTAAAATAACTTTTGTTTTTTCTAATTCTACTTTAGGATCATTTAAAGCTAACTCAGACTTTAAATTTTTTACTTTATTGTGTATATGAACATATACTACAAATTGATATAAACAAAAACCTAGCATTGGAATAATAGAAGAAGATACATAAGCATTAAATCCATAAATTAAAGCTAGCGTTATTATACTAAACAAGATAAATCCTATAGTAATAAGTGATTTAAATCTTTTATCTAAATTTTTAAATTCTGGTTTACCAAAATAATCACTATTTAAACTAATTCCGTAAAATTGTCTTTTTCCACTTAGAGCTTGAGTAAAATAAATTAAAACATAAAGCAATAAAAGTGTTGGAATATTAATTAATAAAGCTATTGTACTATTCATAATCTTTCACCTCATAATCATTAAATAATTTACTTGCATAATCTAAAAATTCTTCGCGAGATAGTCCTAAAAGATAACTTTGAGCAACTAATAAATCAAGCATAGACTTTATCTTGTTTTCATTTATATCATCTTTAGGTAAAGGCAGAGAATTAACAATAGCTCCTTTTCTTCTGTCTATATTTATATAACCTTCTTCTTTAAGTAAGTTATAAGATTTATTAACCGTATGAAGGTTAACACCTATTTCTTCAGCCATATTTCTAACAGACGGTAAAGATTCATTTATTTTTAAGTCACCGCTTGCAATAGATTTTATGATTTGTTCTCTAATTTGTGTATATATTGGAACATCACTATTAAAATCTAAATTTAAAATCATTTTTTACACCTCCACATTTAAGTTAATGTTTGTTAAAACTATTTGTTATATATATTATATAACAAATCTATGAAATGTTACAACTAAAATTAAAAAAATATGAAATTTTATAAATTAATATTAAAAAGTCATATAAAAATAATTAGTTTAAAATGAAATTAAAATGGTAAATATATATAATTGAACTTTGATAAACTATGATATAATAATTAGTCTAAAATATATAAATGATAGAGTATAAGCTAAATGTTTAAAAATAAATATTTAAGGAGAAAAATATGTTTTGGTTTTCAGATAACAAAAGCAAAAAAGAGAAGGTTGATAAATATGAAGAATTAGAAAAGCTAGTTTGGAGTTTTTTTATGGATGAGATACCTAGATTAGGATTTGAACAAAGAGAAGGTCAAGAAGATATGGCACTTGATATTTGTTATTCTATAAAAGAAAAAAAGCATACTATAGTAGAAGCGGGAGTTGGTATAGGAAAATCTTATGCATATATAGTGCCATTAATGTATTATAATATGTTATTCAACAAACCTGTTTTAATAGCAACTTCAACAATAGCACTTCAAGAGCAGTTAATAAAGGATGTAAAAAAAATTTGTTCATATATAAAGCATAGACCAGAAATAATATTAGCTAAAGGTATGACTCATTTCGCCTGCAGAAAAAGAGCAGATGAATATTATAAAGATAAAGATGACGTAAATGAAGACGAAGAAACACTTTATAAGTACATAGAAAATGGAACAGTAGATAGACGATTTATAAACTTAGATATAAATGATGATATTTGGGAAAATGTATCTATAAAAGCAACTGATCATAGTAAATGTGAGTATTTTAAAACTTGCAGATTTATGAGGCTTAGAAATGATATGCTAGAAACTAAAGGGGTTATTCTTTGCAATCAAGATTTATTAACAGTTCATTTTCAAAAATTAAAAAAAGGCCAAAAAGGACTTTTAAGTGACAATATAGACTTAATAGTTATAGATGAAGCTCATAATTTAGAAGATAAAGTAAGAAGTTCTTTAGTAGAGAGCTACACTAAAAATAGTATAAAAAACTTATTAAAAGATTCTAGAAACAGTATAAAGAAAAATAGTATAAAAAATAATTTATCTTTAACTATAAAAAAAGTATATGATTTTTTAGACAAATGGTTTGTAGAGTTAAATAATCAAATACAAAGTCAGATAAATGAAGATAAAAACTTTAAAACTAATGAAATTGAAAGATTTTTCATAAATACAAAAAATCATAAAGAATTAATTATTAACATTGATAAAAATATTAAAGATATCCATGAAAAAGTACAATTTTATAGTGACAGTAACTTAAGTGAGGATATTGTTGAGGAATTAGAAAATTTAACAGTTTTTTTAGAGAACTTAATAGATGATAAATCAAATAATTTATTCTGGATGGAAAAAAATAAAGGAATAGAAATTTTTTCTTGCCCTAAAGACATAGATAAAGAAATAAGCAGACTTTATTTTGACAAAACGAAAACAACTATATTAACATCAGCAACTATAGCGGATAAAAATAAAGGAAATGAAGAAGAAAAATATGAGTATTTTATAAAAAATACAGGGTTTGATACAAAAGAAGGATTTTTATCTCCTCAAAAGTATTCACCATTTAACTATAATGAAAACTCAATGATTTATTATTTAGAAAATATGCCTCATCCTACTTATGAAAGAAGTGATTTTATAAAAAAGGGAGCTCAAGAGATAATAAAATTATTAGAAATAACAAAAGGTAAAGCCTTAATATTATTTACTTCAAAAAATGATTTAAAAGAAGTATATAATATATTAAGCAAACAAAATTTAAAATATAAATTACTTGTACAACGTATGTCATCATCACAAGATGAGATATTAGAAGAGTTTAAAAAAGATGAAGACTCTGTATTGTTAGCAACAGGAACTTTTTGGGAAGGTATTGATATACCAGGAAAAGCTCTTTCAAATCTTATAGTGTTTAGGCTTCCGTTTCCAGTACCAGACCCAATAATTGAGTATAAAAGAAACACTTGCGATGATTTTTTAATGGAAGTTAGTGTTCCTTATATGATAGTGAAACTCAGACAAGGTGTAGGTAGATTAATAAGAAAACATGATGACATGGGGATTGTAGCAATTCTTGATTCTAGAATAGGAGACTCATCAAATAGTAAGTACAAAGATATTGTATTTGATTCTCTTCCAATAAAAAACAGAAGTAATGATATTGAAATGGTAAGAAGTTTTTGGAATAAAAAATGTAGACTATAAAAGATTAAATAAAGACAGTAAGAATATTGTTTTATATTCTTACTGTCTTTATTTTGTATACAATATAAAGATATGAAATGTTATAATATGAGTATCAACTTTTGTTTTAATCTATAAAATACATAAAGTAAAAAGGAGATATTTATATGAAACAACTTAAATTATTAACAGAAATTCATGCATTTGATAGCTTTAAAGAATTTGTATATGAATTTAAAATTGGAAAAGATGACTTATTGTTAACTAGAAGTTCTATATATAATGAATTTATAAAAGATTTAAATTTAGAATGTAATATTGTTCTTCAAAATAAATATGGAAATGGAGAACCTAGTGATGAAATGATAAATGAAATAATAAAAGATATACAATACATAAATTATAAAAGAGTAATAGCTATTGGTGGGGGAACTGTAATTGATATATCAAAATTACTTATATTTAAAGACACAAAAGATTGTTTAGATTTATTTGAAAGAAAAGTAGAACTTATAAAAGAAAAAGAGCTTATAGTTATACCTACAACTTGTGGAACAGGAAGTGAAGTTACAAATATATCTATAGCAGAGATTAAATCGAAAAATACTAAGTTAGGATTAGCATCAGATGAATTAACACCTGACTATGCAGTTCTTATACCAGAATTAATGAAAAACCTACCATTTAAAGTATTTATGTCAAGTTCAGTGGATGCATTAATACATGCAATAGAATCTTTTGTTTCTCCAAAATCAAATGAATTTAGTGAATTATTTGCCATCAAAGCCATTGAAATTATAATAAAAGGTTATAAAGAAATAATAAAAAATGGAATTGAATATAGAAAAAGTTTATTAAAAGAATTTTCAATAGCTAGTAACTATGCAGGAATAGCATTTGGAAATACAGGAGTTGGAGCTGTACATGCAATGTCTTATCCGTTAGGTGGAGTTTACCATGTTCCTCATGGAGAAGCTAATTATCATATGTTTACAGAAGTATTTAAAGTGTATAATATAAAAAATCCAAATGGCAAAATAAAAGAAGTAAATAAGCTATTAGCTAATATTTTAGAAATAGATAATGAAAAAGATATTTATTTTGAAATAGAAGTTTTACTAAATAATTTATTGAATAAAAAGCCTTTAAGAGAGCTTGGAATGAAAAAAGAAGATATAAGTGAATTTGCAAATAGTGTAATTAGTACTCAACAAAGACTATTAGCAAACAATTATGTAGAAATAACAGAAGAGGAAATGATACAAATATATACAAATCTATATTAATAATTATTAGAAAATCAAATATAAATAAGGAGATATCTTAAATTATAGGTATTCTCCTTTTTTATTATTAAGGGAATTATGATGCTTGATAGTATATGGATAAGTACTGTAATTGTATATTAAACGAAACAAATTCTTTAGTGAATAAATAGTATTAAGTTAATGATATATTCTAAAAATTTATGTATACTTACTATAAGTAATAATATTATATATATATGAAAAAGTACAATTACAAATAAAGGGGAAAATTCTATGAATATAATAGAAACTAAAAAATTAACAAAAAATTATGGTAAAAATAGAGGAATACAAGACGTAAATATTTCAGTTAAAGAAGGTGAAATATTTGGATTCATTGGACCTAATGGAGCTGGTAAATCAACAACTATAAAGACACTATTAAATTTTATATATCCAACTAGCGGAAGTAGCAAAATACTAGGAATGGACATTGTTAAAGATAGTTCAAAAATAAAAGAACATATAGGGTATGTTGCAAGCGAAGTAAGATATTACGATGATGTAAAGGTTAAAGATATTATAAAATATTCAAAAAGCTTTTATCCTAAAATAGATCAGGAGTATGTTAACAAAATTTGCAATGAATTAGAATTAGATATGAATAAAAAAATGGGAGAGCTAAGTCTTGGAAATAAAAAGAAAGTATCGATAGCTCAAGCATTAATTCATAGTCCTAAATTATTAATATTAGATGAACCTACTAATGGTCTAGACCCTTTAATGCAGAATAAACTTTTTAATATTTTATTAAAAGAGAAAGAAAAAGGCAATACTGTATTTTTATCTTCGCATAATTTAACAGAAGTCCAAAATTTGTGTGACAGGGCATGTGTTATAAAAGAGGGGAAAATTATAGATATAATAGAAATTGAAAAAGAAACTTCTAAACTTAGCTTAAAGGTAACATTAACTAGTAGCGATATACCTAAAGAAATAGTCTTAGATTTAAGTAGTAAATTATTAAGCGATAAAGAAAATTCATATACATTTACATACTCAAAAGATATAGATACTCTTATAAAAGAAATAAGTAAGTTTAAAATTGATGAACTATTAATAGAAAAAGAAAATCTTGAAGATACTTTTTTAGACTATTACAAAAATAAGGAGATAGAGTAATGAATATATTTAGATTTGAGTTTAAAAGATTATTAAAGTCAGGTATAGTATGGTCTTTAATTTGTGGATTTTTAATAGTATTGTTTATGGCATTATTTCCAAGTATGGAAGATATGGGAATGAAAGAAATTGTTAATTCAAAGATGCAGGGGATGTCAGTTGATTTACTTAAGGCGTTTAATATTGATGCAGCTGTTGATTTTACAAATATATTTGATTATTTAGGATATGCAATTCAATATATAGCAATGGCAAGTGCTATATATGGTTCAATACTGGGAGTGAATTCTCTTATAAGAGAAGAAAGTCAAGGAACTATTGAATTTTTATATTCAAAACCAATAACTAGAACAAAAATAGTTACATCAAAATTATTATCAATAGTTTCAATATTCTTTATGTATATTATGATTATAGGTATACTTGCAATGGGAACTTGTTATATTGTAAAACCTGAGGATGTTACAGTTATGGATTTAATTATTAAAATTAAATCTGTATTTATAGGAATTACACTTCTTGGATTTGTATTTATGTCATTAGGATTATTAATATCGTCAATTATAAAATCTGATAAGGGTGCGATTCCTATATCTATTGGAATATTTTTCGTTTCATACTTTATGGGAATAATAGGTAAGTTAAAGGAAAGTTTTGAATGGCTAAAGTATATTTCACCTTTTGATTACTTTGTACCAAGCAATATTATGAAAAATGGATTTGAGATTAAATATATTATAATTAGTTTATGTATAATAGTTATTTGCGTAATTAGTAGTTATGCAATATATAAAAATAAAGATATGAATATATAAAAATAAAGATATGAATATATAAAAGGAGGAAAAAATATGAAAGACGGTCATATACATTCACCTTACTGCCCTCATGGTAGCAAGGATGATTTCGAAGAATATGTAAAAAATGCTATAGATAAGGGATTAACGGAAATTACATTTACAGAACACTTACCACTTCCTAAAAAATTTGAAGATCCATCGCCTAAAAAAGATAGTGCTATGGATGAAAGTTTGTTAATGAATTACTTTAATGATGTAAAAAGAATTAAAGATAAATACAAAGATAAAATAAAAATAAATGTTGGAGTAGAGGTAGATTTTATAGAAGGCTATGAAGAAGAAATAAAGTCTAAATTAGATAAATATAGTAAATACATAGAAGACTCTATTTTATCTTGTCATATGTTAAAAATAGAAGATGAATATTATTGCATTGATTCTAGTATAGATGATTTTGAGAAAATAATTAAAAAGTTAGGCTCATTAGAGAATGTTTATAATAAATATTATGAAACTTTAAAACTTGCTGTAAATAGCAATTTAGGTGAACATAAACCTAAAAGATTAGGACATTTAAATCTGGTAAGAAAGTATAATCAGATTTTTTCATATGATTATACAGGAAATAAAACATTAGAAGAGGTTATTAAATTAGTTAAAGAAAAAGACTATGAATTAGATTTTAATATATCAGGGATAAGAAAACAGTATTGCAAAGAACCATACATACATGGATACCTTTTAGAATTAGTAAAACAATACAAAATACCTACTGTATTAGGATCAGACTCACATGATTCTAGTACAATAATAGGAAAACAGTATAAAAACATTTAAATAATATAATATATAGATATAAAATTATATATATGGTACTATATAAAAATATTAAAATCAACTTAAGGAGCGATTTAGCTTATGGAATGTAGACCAAATTGTGGAGCTTGCTGTATAGCACCATCTATAACATCTAACATACCTAAAATGGAAAATGGAAAACCTGCTGGTGTTAGATGTATACAGTTAGATGAAAATAATATGTGCAAAATATTTAAAGATCCTAAACGACCAAAGGTGTGTGGAGAATTAAAACCTTGTAAAGAAATGTGTGGATCAAATCAAGAAGAAGCTTTAAAATATTTAAGCGAATTAGAAGAAGCAACTAGTCCTAGAAATTAAAAAGAAATTACCCTTAGATAAAAGTTTATCTAAGGGTTTTATATTTTTCTAAAAAATTATTTATCTTTATTAATCATAGTACTAGATATATCAACTATAAATTCATTATAGTGAGGAAGAGATCTAAAGAGAATTTTAAATTCGATTAATTGCTTTTCTATGTCATCTAATATAATTTTTTGAGCGCTTGTAGGATAGTCTTGAATATCATTTAATTTAACTTTTAGTTTCTTTACATAAACATCTATTTCATTTAAGATTTGCTCACTTTTTATACATTGATTTTGAAATTTTACACTTTGTTTATAAAGTAAATTTGCATTACATAATAAAATTTCATTTTGAGTTATTGTATTTTTTAATTCTTCTAACTCTTTAGGATTAGGAGGTGATTGTTGATTTGTTAGACTACTTTGTTCTTGAGGTAATTGAACTTTTTTTTTATCATCTGATTTTGTTAAATAATTAATGACATCTTCAATATCTATATCATCTTTTTTTAGCTTTACTTTGAAATAATATGCAAATCCTGAAACTAAAACAGTTATAGCGGAACTTACTGCTCGAATAAGCTTTGTTTGTAAATCAGAAGATAAACCAATTTTAGAATTTTTACTGTCTAGATTTTCGTCTTGAGATGCTAAATCAAGTGTAACTTCATGCAATAATTTTAATTGAGATTCATTGTATTTTAAAATTTGTTTTTCTAAGTCCTCAGATATTACATAATTTGATTCATATTTTAGAAAAGCAGAGCTTAAGTCTTGAAACTCCTCCATAGTATATTTAAGTTGAGATTTTTCTGTTTCACTAATATATCCATTAGAACTAAATTCATCAATTTGTTTATACACATTATTTAAAGTTTTATCAAAATCATTTTTATATGGTTCTTTTTTTGTTAAAATATAAAGTTTTTGAAACTGAGAAGCCTTAACTACATCACCTCTAAATTCATCTAATATCAATATTTTTTTTCTGAGCAAATTACTTTCTTCAATATATTCAGATACTTTTTGATGGTTGATGTATACATACACATTAACTATTATCAACATAGATATGATGGAAGAAATTCCAATAAAAACTTTTTTTTCATGATTGCCACCTTAAGATGTTTTATTAGCATTATATGATTACTATACCTACTATGTACTAATATAGAAAATAAATATTTTTATCTAAATAAATATTTAAAAGTATATGATACAATCTTACTATATACACGATAGGAAAAGGAGAATATATGAATAAACTAGAGAATAATATAACAGTTATTGATAAAGCGTCTTATGATGGTGTAGAGTTTGAAGTTGTTGCATACAACGACTTACAAGGAGCGCAAAGTATTGATACAGCAATGGGATTGTTTTTTGCTAACCAAGCTGGACTTAAAATGAAGCAGGTAAGAATTAAATTAAATAATGCTACAGTAAAAACAGAGGCGGGTGCACTATATTATTATAAAGGTAGTATAAAGTCAAAAGCTAATGTTGGTGGAGTAGGTGGACTATTTAAAAAAGCAGTATCTGGGACTATAACAAATGAAAGTACTATAAAGCCTTCGTATAGTGGAAGTGGAGAAATACTTTTAGAACCTTCATACAAACATTATATAATGATGGAACTAGATAATGATAGCATAATAGTAGACAAAGGTATGTTTTATTGCTGCTCAGATGATATAAATATAAAAGGGAGTATGCAAAAAAATATCTCAGCAACTTTATTAGGTGGAGAAGGGATATTTCAAATAGAACTTTATGGAAGTGGTATAATTGTTTTAGAATGTAATGTTCCTAAAGAAGAGTTAGTAGAAATTGATATAAAACAGGGTGAAGAATTAAAAGTTGATGGAAATTTTGCAATAGCAAGAACTAAAGGTGTAGAATTTAGTGTAACTAAATCAGATAAGAGCCTATTTGGTTCAGCTATAAATGGAGAAGGATTATTGAATACATTTAGTGGTCAAGGAAAAGTATGGATAGCTCCTACTCAGCCAATGTACGAAAGAATGAATTATGGTCTTCCAACTCAAAATAATTCTATGAATAATCATTCATCTCGTCAAAGGGGATAAAAGTTAGCGTAGAGGAGTTAATTAAAAAGTGTTGATTTTAATGGCACCATTGACTTTGTAATCTTTTTATAGGGGTTGTACATGCAGCTCCTATTTTAATGCTAAGAAACTATAAAATATTAATCAATTATATGAGCAATGAGATATGAGTTTGCCAATCATACATTGGGTATGTAAAGAGTAGCAATTAAGTAATGTATTAAGTTAAGTTAATTTTTTATAGTTTAATTTTGTATATAAACTTAATAATAATTTTCAATTATGATATAATAATTAACTAGACTAAAGTAAAATTCAAAAATGAATCACTTAAAGTTTATTTAAATTTTAAACTTAAACTTAAATTAGTAAGAAACAAGGGAGGAATCCACTAATGAGTATAGATAGAAATAAATTAACTCCAATGATGAAACAATACTTTGAAGTAAAAGACAGATATCCAGACTGTATATTATTTTTCAGGCTAGGTGACTTTTATGAAATGTTTTTTGAAGATGCAATAGTGGCATCAAAAACACTTGAAATAGCATTAACAGGCAAATCTTGCGGTCTAGATGAACGTGCTCCTATGTGTGGTGTACCTTTTCATTCAGCAAATGCATATATATCTAAATTGGTTGAAAGTGGATACAAAGTTGCAATAGGAGAGCAGATGGAAGACCCGTCAACTACTAAAGGATTAGTAAAAAGAGATGTAATAAGAGTAGTAACTCCAGGAACAGTACTTGAAGGAAGTTTACTTGAAAATAAAAAGAATAACTACTTAATGAGTTTATATAAAGAAAATGAAAATATAGGATTAACTTATGTAGATATAAGTACAGGTGAAGTAAATGCAACGTACTTAAAAGAAGATAAATTAATAGAAGAAATTGCAAAGGTTCATCCAACAGAAATAATTCTTAATGATTTAAACTATATAGAAAAGCTTAATAATATAGCAACATTAAGTAATATTTATATAAATGAAAATTTTAGTGAAAATTATCTTGATATAAATATTTTAAATGAATATTTCCCAGACAATTACTTAGATAAACTAAAATTTGATGAAAATGGATTTATAAAAAATAGTCTATCAATTCTTTTAAATTATATATATAATACTCAAAAACAAGTAACCTCAAATATTAATCAAATAAATATATATAATAGTAGTGAATATATGGTACTAGATATGTTTACTAGAGTTAACCTAGAACTTACTCAAACTATTAGAGGAAATAAGAAAAAAGGTTCATTACTACATGTTTTAGATAAGACGTCGACAGCTATGGGTGGAAGACTTCTTAGAAAATACGTAGAAGAGCCATTAGTTAATAAAGACAAAATAGAAAGAAGACTTAATGTTATAGAAGAAATAAAAGACGATTTTATGCTTAGAGAAGATTTATTAGAAACTTTAAAAAGCGTATATGATATAGAAAGAATCTGTGGAAAAATAGCTTTTGAAAAAGTAACACCTAAAGAAATGATTCATTTAAAAAACTCTATAGAAAAGCTTCCAAATCTTAAAGAAACTATAAATTCGTCAAGTGCTAATATCCTTAAAATGTATATAGAAGAAATGGACAATCTGGATGATATTTATAGCTTAATAGAAGAAGCTATAAAAGAGGAACCAGGTATAGCTATAAAAGAAGGTAATATAATAAAGTCTGAATTTAATGATGAATTAAGAGAACTTAGAGATATATCTAAAAATGGAGCATTTTTAATTAAGGAAATTGAAAATAGAGAAAGAGAAAAAACAGGAGTTAAATCTTTAAAAATAGGATTTAACAAAGTATTTGGGTATTATATAGAAATAACAAAAGCAAATTTATCAACTGCTAAAATTGATGAAAGTTATATAAGAAAGCAAACTTTAAGTAATGCAGAAAGATATATAACTCCAGAACTTAAAGAGATAGAAGATAAAATACTTAATGCAGAAGAAAAAATAAAAAGTTTAGAATATGAGATATTTGTAAATATAAGAAATACTATATATGAAAATATAGATAGAATACAAAAAACTGCAAAAATTATAGCAAATATTGACGTATGTGTATCTTTAGCAACAGTTGCATATATGAATAATTATGTAAAACCTAATATAAATGAAGGTAATAAATTAGACATACAAAATGGTCGACATCCAGTTGTTGAAAGTTTAGTAGGAGAAGAAAACTTTGTTCCAAATGATACTTACTTAAATTCTGGAGAAAATATAATAAATATAATAACAGGACCGAATATGGCAGGTAAATCTACTTATATGAGACAAACTGCAATTATAGCATTAATGGCGCATATTGGTTCATTCGTACCCGCAGATTATGCAGATATTCCGATACTGGATAGAATATTTACTAGAGTTGGAGCAAGTGATGATTTAAGTCAAGGTCAATCTACATTTATGGTCGAGATGAGTGAAGTAAGTCATATATTAAAAAATGCTACAGACAAGAGTTTAGTTATACTTGATGAAATAGGTAGAGGAACGAGTACCTATGATGGAATAAGCTTAGCTTGGTCTATAGTTGAATATATACAAGGAAAAATAAAGTGTAAAACTTTATTTGCTACTCACTATCATGAACTTACAGATTTAGAAAATGAATTTGATGATGTTAAAAATTATTCAATAGCCGTTAAAGAAGATAGTGATAATATAATTTTCTTAAGAAAAATAATTCCACAAGGTGCGGATAAGAGTTACGGTATATATGTTGCAAAACTAGCAAAACTACCAGATGAAGTTATAAGTAGGTCAAGAGAAATATTAAATGATTTAGAAAAAAATCATGTTTATGAAAGTGTATCTATAAACCAAGAAATTAAAAGTCAGGATCATATATCACAAATAAACTTTGTGGATGTGGATATAGATAATAAAGCAAAAGAATTAGAGAGAGAACTTGATAAAATAAGAAAAGATAAGATTAGCTTAGAAAATCAATTAGAAAATATAAAAAAGGAATCTTCTAAATGTAAAGAAATAGTTGAAGAATATAATGATTTAAAATATCAATATGAATCATTAAATAAAAACTATAAAGAAATAAAAGTAAATAATAAATTATTAAGTGACGAAAATTTAAAATTAAAAGAAAATATAAATAGTGCTCAAGTAGTAAAGGAATCAGCTATAACTCAAATATCTTTTGAAACTATAGAAAATGATAGTTTAGCAGATGATATAGCTAATTTAGATATATTAAATATGACACCGCTTGATGCTATGAATGCACTTTACATGTTACAAAAGAAAGCAAAAACTCATTAACATTAATATTTACAACGTTATAACTTCTCGTGAACTAAACTAAATCAGTTGTTTAAAAAGCTAGATTTACAAAAAATTTAAATTGGTGGAGAAGTAATTTATAAGGAGGGAGGTTTTTTATGCATAGAATTAATATCCTAGATGATTTGACTATAAATAAAATAGCTGCTGGGGAGGTTGTTGAAAGACCTTCCTCTGTAGTTAAAGAATTAGTTGAAAACTGTGTCGATGCAGGTAGTACTAAAATTATTATTGAAATTGTAGATGGTGGTAAAAAGCTTATTAGAATAACAGATAATGGATGTGGTATACCATCTAGTGAAGTTGACAAGTCATTTTTAAGACATGCTACAAGTAAAATAAATAAAATAGATGATTTATATGACCTATATTCTTTAGGATTTAGAGGAGAAGCATTGGCATCTATATCAGCTATCAGCAAATTAGAGATGATTACTAAAACGAAAGATGAACCAATAGGAACTAAAGTTATAGTAGAAGGCGGAAAAGTAATTTTCAAAGAACCAATAGGTGCCACAAATGGGACTAATATACTAATAAAAGATATGTTTTACAATACACCTGTTAGACAAAAATTCTTAAAATCAACACATGCTGAGACTATAAATATAAGTGATTTAATAAATAAATTAGCTATAGGAAATCCTAATATTCAATTTAAATATATAAACAATAATAAACCAATGCTAAATACTCCAGGAGATAATAAGCTTACAAGTGTTATTAGAAGTATTTATGGAAAAGATGTATGTGAGAATTTAATAAAAGTAGAACATGAATGTAAATATTTTAATGTGAAAGGATATATAGGCAATAATAACGTATATAGAGCTAATAAAAATTTACAACATGTTTATATAAATAAAAGATTTGTTAAAAGTAAGGTAATACTAGATGCTTTATCAGAAGCATATAAAGCTATAATACCTATTAATAAACATGCAGTATGCTTTTTAAGTATAGAAATAGATCCATCAAGTATTGATGTTAATATACATCCAACTAAGTTAGAAATAAAATTTGAAAATGAAAAAGAACTTTATATAGAACTTAGAGATTTTTTAAAAAGAGCATTATTAAATACTAATTTAATAGGAAAATATCAAACATTTGATAAGCCTATTAAAGAGAACATAAAACTAGAAGAATCTAAAAAAGATTCAATAGAAAATAAAAGCGAAGTAAAAGTAAAAAATGGTTTTGAATATATACCTTATAAAGCGGATTTAGATCATACTAAAGACGTAGATGTTATTGATGTTGATACTAATTCAATAGACTCATTTATATCTGTCAATGATTTATTAACTAGTGATAAGTCTGATAAAAAAATAAATACGCTAGAAGAGTATATAATAGAACATGAGAAAGAAGAAATAGCTAAAGAAAGTGAAGAAAAACTTAAAGACTATACTAATATGGATGAAAGTATATATTCAAAAAATATTTATGAGGAATATTTAGATAGAATTGATAGAAGTAGAGAACTACAAAAAAGAATAGAAAAAAGTATAGTTAAAGATCTAGATAGTGGTTATTTAATGGATAAAGATGTACCTTTAAATTTAAATCAATATAAAAATGAAAACCACAGTGAAAATAATATTAATATAGACATAGAAGAAGACACTCAGGAACAGTTTTTTAAAGATGAAAATACAGAAAATAATAAGTTTACATTATCTGGTTATAATGTAATTGGAACAATATTTGATACTTATATAATTTTATCTAAAGGGAGTTCAATGTATTTATTAGATCAACATGCTGCTCACGAAAGAGTATTGTATGAAAGATATATGGAGAAGTTTTATAAAAACGAAATAAACATGCAAATGTTACTTGATCCAATAGTACTAGAGTTATCAACAGTGGATATGCTACATGTAGAAAAAAACTTAGATTTATTTATGAAATTTGGTTTTGAAATTGAAATCTTTGGTAATAATCATATAATGATAAGATGTGTACCAACTGTATTTGGAGTTCCTGAAAGTGAGAAATTTATACTACAAATAATAGATAATATAGAGGAAATAACAAATAACTATGAGTTAAAAGGAGAACGATTTGCATCTATGGCATGTAGATCAGCGATTAAGGCTAATGATAAAATAAATAATCTAGAGATAAATAGTTTATTTAAGCAAATGGAAGAATGTACAAATCCTTTTACATGTCCTCATGGAAGACCTGTTATAGTAGAAATTTCTAAAACTGAAATAGAAAAAATGTTTAAAAGAATTATGTAGAATGGGAAGATGACTATGAAAAAAATACCACTTATAATACTTACAGGACCAACAGCTGTTGGAAAAACAGATTTATCAATAAACTTAGCAAAATCTTTAGATGCTGAAATAATATCAGCAGATTCTATGCAAATATATGAGTATATGGATATAGGTAGTGCGAAGGTAACTAAAGAAGAGATGAACGGAATTACTCATTATTTGATAGATGAAGTAAAACCAGATTATACATTTTCTGTTTCTGAATTTCAAAATAGATCGAATAAATACATAAAAGAAATTCATGAAAAAGGTAAAAATGTCTTAGTAACTGGAGGAACGGGACTTTATCTAAATTCGTTGATATATAATATGGATTTTGCTAAGTCTAATGCGAATAATGAGTTAAGAGAACAATTAAGGTTAGAACTTGAACAAAATGGAATTGAATATATGCATGAAAAATTAAGAAGCTTAGATAGTGAAAGTGCAGATAGAATTCATAAAAATAACACAAAAAGAGTTATAAGAGCTTTAGAGGTTTGCTTAAGCGGAGAGAAAATGAATGATTTCTCTAATGATTTAAAATTTAATGAAAAATATAATCCGATTATAATTGTTTTAAATAGAGAAAGAGAACATTTATATGAAAGAATAAATAAAAGAGTAGATATAATGATAGAGGGTGGTCTAATAGATGAAGTTAAAAACCTTTTAAATATGGGCTATACTAAGGATTTAATATCTATGCAAGGAATAGGATATAAAGAAATAATAAAATACTTAGATGGTGAATATATTTTAGATGAAGCCATAGAAATAATAAAAAGAGACTCAAGAAGATATGCAAAACGTCAATTAACTTGGTTTAGAAGATATGAAAATGTAAAATGGTTTAATTTAGACGAATATAAAGATAAAAAAGTTTTAGAAAAAGATATCAATAATTATATTGAAAAAATGCTTTAATTTATATATTATATAATAGAGGAATAGTATAAAATTACCAATAATATATATTAATCTTTAAATTTAATTAAGATCTCGGGAGGATATATGCAAATGAAAAACTCAGTATTAAATTTACAGGACTTATTTTTAAATAATGCTAGAAAAGAAAGAATACCTGTAACTATATATTTAATGAATGGTGTACAAGTAAAAGGACTTGTTAAGGGGTTTGATAGTTATATAATATTATTAGAAGGAGATAATAGACAACAAAACATGATATATAAACATGCTGTGTCTACTATACTTCCAGGGAAATATATAAGTTTCCAAAATCCTAATCAACAAAAATAATAATATAATAATAATATAAATTAAAAAAGCTCTACAAAGGTATATAACTTTGTAGAGCTTTTAACATTTACTTTTTAATAAATTTAAAGCTGAAGGCATTAAACAAGATATATCTAATTCTATCATATAATTTAAAAAAACATTTCCAAATAAAGAATCTATATTTTTCTTACAATCAAATATTGGAGATAAAAATATACAGTCAGGACTTGCTAAACCTAATATATCATTATTAATTTCTAAATATGCGTTATTTGATAAATTTCTTGGATTTGGAATTAATATATTTGAAAGTATAATTGCGTTTATGTTGTCCTCCCCACACCCTATTGCTTCAAAATAAATTTTTTGGCAATCATTTATATAAGCAATTCCTTCAATTTCAATTTCAACCTTAAAACTTACATTTAAATTTTCGATAATATTAAACGTTATTTTGTTACATTCATCATTAGTTGTACTTAGCATTTTATTATCTATACATATGGTATCTTTTATAGAATTTTTGCAACAATTAATATTATGACCATTTATTAAAATTTTTTTATCAATATTACATATTTCATATTTAAAATTAGTTTTAACAATTTCTAACTTTGTATTAGAAGGTAAAGGACACTGACTAAAGACTTGAAAATTCATAGGAATATTAGAACTTAATTTAGTTGTAGCCTTAGATCTATCATATATCCTATTAACTAATACTGGACAGAAAAAATCATTTTTTTTTAATTTAGAATACATAAAATTCCCTCCCATTAAATATATATTATATTATGTCATTTTATAAAAAAATGTTACGTAAAATAAGCAAAATAAAAATAAAATAAAAAAAATAATATTATTGTGTCATTTTTAGTGAAACTTAATATATTAGTATGGAGAGATGAAAATCTTGAAAAACAAAATAGGGAGTGGTATGAATGGCGTTTATATGTGAAAACTCACATGAAATTACTAAGTGTGGAAAGTATGTACAAGAATATCTAGGGAATTTAGAATATGTATCAAATGGGATACTAAGTTTAATAAATACAAAAATATTACCATCAGAATTAATAGTAGATGGTAAAAATGCACCATTTGATTTAACTAATGATAAGTGTGTTTGTTTACCATTAACAAGTCTTCATCAAAATGACACAGCAGTTTTTGATTGTACTTTATGGGAGATAATCAAAAATAGTTTAATAATAGAGAGTACTAGTAGTACAGATACTCAAGGATATTTAGTTGTACTTTGTCAAACATTGCAATGTATATTAGCAAATACTGCAAATATAAACCATGGATTTGCTTCACAACTTGAAAGACTTCACTGTTTATGTGAATCATTAGAGACAAGATTAGACTCAGTATCTTGTAACAATAGATGTCCAGAAATAATAGGAGACCTATTATGTTTATTAATGCAAATATTAACAAAATTAATATCTGCAATATCTAAAGCTGCAGTTTTAGTATATTATGCTGACTGTAGTACACAACCAATAGCAACTGCCAATAAAGTAGTTTCATCATTCTTTAGTTGTATGATTTGTGATTTTGTAAATGATTTATGCGAACTTGAAAAATTAGTTCCAGAATTAAGCTCTATAGTAATAGGCTTTGCTACTTGTGATACACAAAGTTGTACGCCTTGTTATATAGCACAAAGTGCTCCTAGAAAAGTTAGACCTGTTTGTCCTCCAAGCGCTATGTATGGTGGGAATTCTGGATATGGACAATATAACGGTGGAGGCTGTGGATGTGGCTGTAAAAAAAGATAAGTGATAGATAAGTATAGTACAAGTTTACAAATTGTAAGCTTGTACTATAACTAAATTTATAGGAGGGAATATAATGGAATTTTATAATGAATTGGGATTAGTATATAGTGAATTAAGTAAATTAAATTTTAGTTTATTTTGCAAAGAAAAATGCCATCAAAGTGAAAAAGAATCTTTAAAAAGTGTAGTAAATATTTTGATTGATAAGGATTTTTGTAAAATAAAAGAAAACGAATGTGACAAGGAAGATTGTATAGGTTTAATCGATGTTTTATTAAAAACTATTCATAAAATAGAAAAATATACTTGTTGCGATAAAAACTATGGCTATTTATTACAACTAGAACGTTTTTCATGTATACTAAAAAACTTGAAAAATCTAATTTGTCAATTAAGATGTTTACCAAATAATGGAGATTGTGAATTAATAAGTAAAACATTTTGTGTATTAATAGAAATTTTATCAAGTATAATCGATATAATTTCAAAAATAAATAATATTGAATGCTTATGCTCATCTTGTATGTGTTGTAAATGTGAAATGATTGAATGTTTATTGTGTAATTTAGTAGAAAATATAAGTTCATTAGAAGAGTTAGTAGCTAAGTTATCTCATTTAGTTTTACAGATAGTATCTTTAAACGTTATAAATTGCACAAGTTGTAGTACTTCATGTTGTAGTGTTCCTAAAAAACGTGATTATTTAGAGGAATACTTTGAATCTTATTATTTAGATCAGAAATGTTACGATATAAAACCTAGAAAATATTATAGATAAGGAGCGATTAATATGAGTTTTGATCCTAATTATGGAACTTGCAGTGTTTGTGGTTCGACAGGTGGATGTTCGTGTGGATGTTCAGGCGGATATGATTACTCATCATGCTCACCTGATTATAACCCAGTAACAGTAAATAATACTACTAATCCAACGGTTGATGGTAGTACGGGTACAGGCGGAAGTAGTACTTCATCCGGAAATAATAGTAGTGTTAATGTAAGTTTAGGTGGATTTGGAGGTAGTGATAAAGGTGAAAATGGAGAATGTTGTTGTAAAAATGGAGTTAAAAAGTTACTTGATTATTTATACAAGGAATCTTTAGAATTAGACCCAAATCCTAAAACTAGTAGTATATGTATTTATGGAAATATTATACCATCAGATATTACTGAAAATAGTGGATGTGATGCATCAGCATTATTACAAATACAAAACAATAATGATATACAAACTACATCTATAACCAATGATGTAATAAAGCTTCCTAATGTATCAACAGTTTCTTTATGTTCTATATCTGTTATTAAGTTTTTATTCGAAACGGTTGAGAGTGCAGGAACAACAATTGGTGTAAACGTAGATTCTAATTTTAGAAAAGAATTTTTTTATACACCAAAATGCGGGTGCTGCTGCGATTGCGCAGATGGAGTTGCTCAATCACTATACTTTACAGGTTTAGGTCTTAAATATAGTGTTACATTAGAAAATACATTTGATTCAGATACATCAAAAGGATTATTACAAGGTATATTAGGTACTGAAAAAAATCCAGCGATATTAATTGCAATAGACTGCGATATGGCTATATTCTCAAGTAAAATAGATAATGAAACAGTGTACTATGGAGTACCTACTTGTAAAATTGCTAAATTTATTAATATAAGAGAGTAATAAAAATCTATAGAAAGGAGATTTAGATATGTACCAAAATGGAGGATGTTGTACCCCACAATCTAAAAATATAAATAGCGAATGCTGTTGTAAAAATGGTATATTATGTGCTCTAGATTGGTTTTATCAAGATTTTTTATTAAAAGGTCAAAAGTGTATTAAAGATTTAAAATACTATCCTATTTTACCAAATTTTAATCAATTTATAACTGGGACTGAAATTGATAAACCAATATCAAATATAATATATAACATACCTTATATAACACAAGATATAGTACCTATATATACAAATACACCAGTAGATGAACCATACAAAGGAAATATAACGTATTTAAATATATGTAAGATAGAAGGATTTGAATTTAAAATCAATAGCACAAATTGTACAGCTATTACAAAAGAATCAGATATTGCAAGTAGATTTTGTAAAATAAGCTATTCATCTCCATGTGGATGTTGTTGTAAAAATGGAACCTTAGAATATTTACTAAAAGCAAAAGACTTTTTATTAAATGTTCCATCGGGAACTCTTGATTCAGTTGTTTTATCTACTCAAAATAATAGTTTCGAAGTAACACAAATTCTAGCTGTTAATCCAGATACTGTTTGGGCAAAAAACGATAAAACTTTAGATAATAACACTCCGGTAACAACATACTATGTTTTGTCTTTATGCGAGTTAATAGGAATAAGTCTAAATAGAGTGTAATAAGGATGTGAAAAAATTGAAAAATTTTAATAATCCAATAACAAGTTGTTGCTGTAGTTGTGGAATGAAAAAGGCTATTTGTGAGATAAATATCTTAAGTGATTTAATTGAGAGCTACACAGTGTATTACACTTGTGGGAGTTCTAATGGAGTAATCAAAGAAAGTGATTATCCAAATTTTGTTTTACTACAAGAAAGTAATTCTTCAGATATAAAAAATATAAATTTATGTATAGAAGATATCTTATTTATTCAAATTGAACCTAAACAAGGTGATTACCAATCGATAATAAATTTACTAAACAATAAATACACCTCTCCATTTACTTTAAATATACCCTGTGATGAAAATTGTTGCTGTAAATCTAGTGTAGCAGCATATCTAAAAGATAAATATTTAGAACCAGATCCAAGTAAAAAAACATTTATAATCCAAGTGAACGGACAAAATAATAATACAATACCTAATGTAGCTGAAAATTTAATAAATTCTCATAAAGTATCTTTAGTACAGCTAAACTATGATGTAGCTTGGATATTAGATTACAATGGAAAAACTTTATATTTAGTTTCCTTATGCAACGTAGGTGCTTTAATTGATTAAATTAAAGATGATATATATATTTTTTACAGGGGGTATTCTTAAAAAGGATACCTTTTTGTAATTACAACAAATGCAGTAATAAAAATACTAGCTAGATAGTTATAGATTAATGGTATATAATTAAATTTATAATTATAATAAAATGAGGTGTGAAAATGAGTGCAGCAGAGAGAAGAGAAGAAATATTAAATATTTTAAAATATTCATCTGAAGCAATTAGTGGAACTAATTTATCTGAAAAATTAAATGTAAGTAGACAAATTATAGTTGGAGATGTAGCTTTACTTAGAGCAACAGGAGTAGATATAATATCAACACCAAGAGGTTATATATTAAATAATAAAGAAAATAATTATGACTGTTTAATAAAAACAATTGCATGCAAACATAGTGAGGATTGTATAGAAGATGAATTAAATACAATAGTAGATGAAGGTGCGAGTGTTATAAATGTAATTATAGAACATGGAGTGTACGGGCAATTAACGGGCAATCTACATGTATTTTCAAGAAGAGATGTAAAATCATTTATGAGTAAATTAAAAGAAGAAGAAGTTAATTCTTTAGCTAGATTAACAGATGGAGTACATCTTCATACCATAAAATGTAAAAATGAGGAAGTATTTAAGTTAGTTTCAAAAGCCCTAAAAGAAAAAGGATATTTATATTAAGTTTAACTTAATATAAATATCCTTTTTTTATATTAAAATAATTGACAACCATTGATTAAAATAATAAACTGTAAATAAAGGTGTAAAGACACATGTAAATGGAGGGAGTATATGAATAAAAAATTAAATACATCATCAATTATATTATCAGCACTTCTGTGTGCTATCGGAATTATAATACCTATGTTTTCACCAATTAAAATAATACTAGAGCCAGCATCATTTACTTTAGCAAGTCATGTAGCAATATTTATAGCTATGTTTGTTTCACCGGGCACAGCATTATTTGTTACAATTGGAACTACACTTGGATTTTTATTAGGAGGATTTCCTATTACAGTTGTACTTAGAGCATTAAGCCATGTTGTATTTGTTATTATAGGATCTTTATATTTAAATAAAAATAAATCAATTATCAACAATACTAAAAGTTCAATATTATATTCATTTATAATAGGCATAATTCATGCAGTTAGCGAAGTTTTAATAGTTATTCCGTTCTATTTTGGATCAACTCTTACACCTGGATATTATGAGCAAGGATTTATGGTTTCAGTTCTTGGTTTAGTAGGGGTTGGAACATTAATACACAGTATGATAGATTTTTCATTATCAGTGTATATATGGAATTTAATACCGAAAAGCATTGTAAAAAAATCTGTAGTTAAAGCATAAATTTAATAAAGATTAAGTGAGCGCTCAATTTTAACTTGAGCGCTTTTATTTATGTAGAAATAAACAAAAGAGTATATAACTTGAACAAAACAAAGCAATATGATAAAATTCTAGTGTTGAAATTATAAAAAAGACAGGTGAAAACAATGCTAAATGAAACAAAAGAATTATTGAAAAATTTCTATGGCTTAGATAATGAAACTTTTGAATTATCTGAAGAAGTCATGAAAGAAATAAAAGATAGATTTGAAGAAATAAAAGAAGTAAGAGAATACAATCAATATAAAGTTTTAAAAGCTATGCAAGAAGCTAACTTAAGTGATAATCATTTTAACTGGACTACAGGATACGGCTATAATGATATTGGTCGTGAAAAAATAGAAGAAATATATGCTAAGGTGTTCAATGCAGAAGATGCTATAGTTAGACCTATAATAGTAAATGGTACACATGCATTAAGCTTATGTTTACAAGGGTTAGTTAGACCAGGGGATGAAATATTGTCAGTAACAGGTGCACCATATGATACATTACAAGGAACTATTGGTATAAGAGAAGAAAAAGGATGCTTAAAAGAATTTGGTGTTACATATGATCAAGTTGATTTCTTAGAAAATGGAAATGTTGACTTAGAAGGAATTAAAGCAAAATTAAAAGATGAAACTAAACTTGTAATGATACAAAGATCTAAAGGATATTCTTGGAGAAAATCACTTACGATACCAGATATAAAAGAGATAATAGACACTGTAAGAAGTGTAAAACCAGAAGTTATAATTATGGTAGACAACTGTTATGGAGAGTTTATAGAAACACAAGAACCAACGGATGTAGGTGCAGACATAATGGCAGGATCTCTTATAAAAAATCCAGGTGGAGGTCTTGCATTAACTGGTGGATATATAGTTGGTAGAAGTGACTTGGTAGAGCTTATATCATATAGATTAACATCTCCAGGTATAGGAAAAGAATGCGGTTTAACATTTGGAACAAGTAGAACAGTTCTTCAAGGATTCTTTATGGCTCCATACGTTGTATCTCAAGCAGTAATGGGAGCAATATATTGTGCTAGAATGTTTGAAAAAATGGGGTATGAAGTACTTCCAAAATATGATGACCCAAGAAGTGATATTATACAGATAGTAAGACTTAAAAATGCTGATGAGGTAGTAGCATTCTGTCAAGGTGTACAGGCTGCAGCTCCAGTTGATTCATACGTAAAACCAGTTCCTTGGGCAATGCCAGGATATGAAGATGAAGTAATAATGGCAGCAGGTGCATTTATACAAGGATCTTCAATAGAATTAAGTGCAGATGCTCCAATAAGACCACCATATAATGTATATTTCCAAGGTGGACTTACTTTTGATCATTCAAAAATGGGAACTTTAAAAGCTATTGAATATATGAAAAAAAGTAAATAATAACGAGAACGAAGCTTATATAAGCTTCGTTTTTTTTGTTATAAAAGTATTAATTATTGAATGAAAAAATAAATAGTGCTACAATAACTTTACAGGTGTAAAGACATATATAAAGACTGTAAAGAAAGTGGTGTATTTAAAGAATATGAATTTAAAAGAGGAAATATTAAAATTAAAAAAAGAAAGAAATGCTATAATACTAGCTCATTATTATCAACCAGCAAATATACAAGAGCTAGCAGATGTTGTGGGGGATTCTTATTATTTAAGTGAAATTGCAAGAGATAGTAAAGAAAATGTTATAGTATTTTGTGGAGTTAGATTTATGGCAGAAAGTACAAAGATTTTATCTCCTCAAAAGAAAGTATTAATGCCCGTATTAGATGCAGGATGCGAAATGGCTGATATGGCGTCTGAAGAAGAAATAATAAAGTTAAAAGAAAAATATCCAAATGCATCTACAGTATGCTACATAAATTCAACTGCAAAAGTAAAATCTCATTGTGATGTTGCAGTTACATCTTCAAGTGCATTAGATATATTAAGCAATATTGATAATGAACAAATAATATTTTTACCAGATAAAAACTTAGGTGATTATATATCTGAATTCTTTAAGGAAAAAGAATTTATATTATGGGATGGTTACTGTAAATATCATAATAACATAAATAAAGATCAAATATTAAATTTAAAAAATAAGCATAAAAATACAAAGATACTTGTTCATCCAGAATGTAAAAAAGAAGTAAGAGACATTGCGGATTATGTAGGTAGTACAAGTGGAATTATAAGCTATGCTACAAAATCTGAAAACATAGAATTTATAATTGCGACTGAAGAAGGCATACTTCATGAACTAAAAAAGAGAAATCCAGATAAGAAATTTTTTATACCAGGAGAAACAATATGTTGTATTGATATGAAAAAAACAACATTAGAAAATTTATACGATACCCTACTAAATATGAAAAATGAAATATTTGTAGAAGAGGATGTAGCTAAAGATGCATTAAAATGCTTAGAGAATATGCACTGTTTAGCCAAAGAAAATGTATAAGCTCGTAAATAAAATAGTAGATGTATTAATAGTAGGTTCAGGGGTATCGGGTCTTTATAGTAGTTTAAACTTAAGAGAAGATTTGGAAATATTATTAGCGACTAAATCTGATTTACAAAAAACAAATACATCCTTAGCACAAGGAGGAATATCCACTGCTAGAGATGAAAATGACATAGCGTTATTTATAGAAGATACGCTAAAAGCAGGTAAATACAAAAATAATGTTGATGCTGTTAAAATATTGGCAAAAGAGTCTAAGTCAAAAATAATTGACTTAATAGATTTAGGTGTAGAGTTCGATATAGATAATAGTAATTTAAAATATACTAAGGAAGGCGCACATAGTACTAATAGAATAGTACATATAAAGGATAAAACAGGTGAAGGCGTTGAAGATATTCTTATAAACAGAGTTAAGGAAAGAGAAAATATACATATTTATGAATACACGTATTTAGTAGATATAATAAAAGACAAAAATAAATGCTTAGGAGCAGTGCTTATAAAAGACAATATACAATTTAATATATATGCAAAACAAGTTATACTGGCTACAGGTGGGATAGGAGGAGTATTCAAAAATACAACTAATCAAAAAATATTAAATGGAGATTCTATAGCTATAGCACTAAAACATAATATTAAATTAAAGAATTTAGGCTATATACAAATACATCCTACAGCATTTTTTGAAGATGAAAAAGATGAAAGACGATTATTAATATCAGAAGCTGTTAGAGGCGAAGGTGCAAAACTAATTGATATAAATGGCGAAAGGTTTATAGATGAGTTACTTCCTAGAGACATTGTATCAAAAGCAATATTTAATCAGATTAAAAAAACAAACTCACCATATGTAAATTTAGATTTAACTTTTATGGATAAAGAGTATGTTATTAAAAGATTTCCATATATATACAGTGAATGTTTAAAAAGAGGGGTTGATATAACTAAAGATCACATAAAAGTTTCTCCAGCACAACATTATTTTATGGGTGGAATTGAGGTGAATTTAGATTCTAAAACATCTCTTGAAAATTTATATGCTATAGGAGAAACTAGTTGTACCGGAGTGCATGGAGAAAATAGACTAGCTAGTAATTCATTGTTAGAAGGATTGGTTTTTTCAAAAAAAGCATCTGATTCAATAAATAACACTATAGATGATATTAATATAACTATAAAAAACGTAGATAAAGTAAAAGAAAATATAAATGATATAAGAAAGAATAACAAAAGAATAGTCATAGAAGCTATAAAAGAAAATTGTGAGGGGTTTGACGATGAATTATTTGATTATAGATAATATAATAAAAGATGCATTAAGAGAAGATATACCAAATGAGGATATAAGCACTAGCTATACTATAAGTGAAAGTAGTGTATCTACGGTTGAATTATTATGTAAAGAAGAAGGAATAATTGCAGGGCTTGATGTTTTTAAAAGAGTATTTAATATACTAGGCAAAGTGGAGGTAACTTTATATAAAAATGATGGAGATAGAATATACCCTAAAGATAAAGTAGCTTTTTTGAGAGGAAACACTAGAAATATTTTACAAGGAGAAAGAGTAGCATTAAATTTATTACAAAGGATGAGTGGCATAGCGACATTAACTAATTTATTTGTACAAGAAATTAAAGATAGTAATACAAAAATATTAGATACTAGAAAGACAACGCCTAATTTAAGAATATTAGAAAAATATTCAGTACGTGTTGGAGGAGGTAATAATCATAGATTTAACTTGTCTGATGGTATAATGCTTAAGGATAATCATATAAGTGCATGTGGTGGTATAAAAAAAGCTATTGAACTAGTTAGAAGTAATGCATCTTTTGTGAGGAAAATAGAAGTTGAAACTGAAAATTTAGAAATGGTAAAAGAAGCATTAGAATCTAATGTAGATATAATAATGCTTGATAATATGGATTTAGAAACTGCACAAAAGGCGGTAGATATTATAAATAAAAAAGCAATAACTGAGTTTTCAGGCAATGTATCTTTAGATAATATTAAACAAATCGGAAATATAGGAGTAGATTATATTTCGATAGGAGCATTGACGCATTCTAGCAAGGTATTAGATTTAAGTATGAAAAATTTAGTTAATATAACTGATTAAGTTAGTTATAGCACCTTATTGATTAACATATATATTAAATAATCAAATAAGTATATATTATTGAACAAGGGGGGGCAGGATGGATATTAATTTAGAAATGCTTAAAACGTTAACAGAAGCAGATGGAACTTGTGGAAATGAAAAAGAAGTAAGAAAAATAATGAAAGAATATATAAAGGATTACGTAGACGAGATATATACAGATAAATTAGGAAGTTTAATAGCTAAAAAATCATTTGATAAAAATTTTCCAAAGATAATGGTAGCAGGTCACATGGATGAAATTGGTTTTATGGTTACAGGAATAGATGAAAATGGTTTTTTATCATTTCAACCTCTAGGAGGGTGGAGCACTAATGTAATGGGATCACAAAGAGTTACGGTAACTACATCAAGAGGGAGAAAAATAATTGGAGTAATTAATTCAAAACCTTTTTTTACACTTCCTATAGAACAAAGAAGCAAATTGCCTGATATGAAAGATATGTACATAGATATAGGTGTTAATTGTAAAGGTGAAGCTGAGTTATTAGGTATAATGCCAGGAGACATGGTAACCCCATATTTTGAATTTAATGCTATGGCAAATCCTAATTATTTACTTGCAAAAGCTTGGGACAATAGAGTTGGATGTGCTATAGCTATTGATGTTATGAAAAATTTAAAAGATGAAAAACTTCCAAATGAACTCTATAGTGTAGGAACTGTTCAAGAAGAAGTTGGATGTAGAGGTTCAAAAACCGCATCTTATATGGTAAATCCAGATATAGGATTTTCTATTGATGTAGGTGTTTCATCAGATACACCTGGAGTTAATAAAAGAGAAGTTGCTGGAGAATTAGGAAAAGGCCCACTAATAAATATATACGATGGTTCTATGGTTGGACATAGTGATTTAAGAAACTTTGTAATTAAAGTTGCGCATGAATTGAATATTCCATATCAATTTTCATATATACCTTTTGGAGGAACTGATGCTGGTTCTATGCACATAAATTTAGATGGTGCACCTTGTTTATATTTAGGTATAGCTACTAGGTATGTACACTCACATGCTGGAATAATTCATAAAGATGATTATATTAATGTAGTTAGACTTTTAACAGAAGTAATAAAAAGATTAGATGAGAATAGGGTAAAAAAAATTATTGAAGGTGAGTAATTTAACATATAAAAATTTAATACAATAAAATTGGGGTAGAAACTATATAGAGTAAAATATATAGTTTCTATTTTTTTACTCTTAAGGGCATTATAATACATCAAAAGCTGTGAATAAGTTATTAGGTATAGTAATTCAATACCTTTGTGAAAGTAAAAAATGACATTTTTGAGCAACCGACGAAGTCGTTGGCGACATGAGCGAAGCGAATTTTTTACTGTTTACATTATAACTTTTGAATAAAATTAATTGTTATGGTAAAATTCTAATGTTATTTAAACTACTAAGGAGGAATTTATGGACAATATAAGAAGTAATATAAGTGACAGAACAAAAGGTATAATTTGTATTATAATATCTGCATTTGGATTTGCTATGATGTCTGCTTTTGTTAAGCTATCTGGAGATTTACCTACTTTCCAAAAAACTTTTTTTAGAAATTTAGTATCATGTATAGTAGCATTTATAATGGTTGTTAAAGCAAATGAAAGTTTTTTTGGAAAAAAAGAAAATAGAAAGATTTTAACTTTAAGAGCGACATTTGGTACATTAGGAATAATACTTAATTTTTATGCTATAGATAAATTGGTTTTATCTGATGCTAATATGTTGAATAAATTAAGTCCTTTCTTTGTTATAATTTTTTGTTCATTATTTTTAAAAGAAAAAATAAAGACAAATCAAATAATAGCTGTAAGTATTGCATTTTTAGGAGCATTATTTATAATAAAGCCAGAACTTAATATGCAAGTTATACCTGCATTAATAGGTGTAAGCGGTGCTATATGCGCAGCTATTGCATATACATGTTTAAGAGTTTTAGGAAGTAGAGAAAAAGGTGCTACTATAGTGTTTTATTTCTCATTATTTTCATTGATTGTAATATTTCCATTTATGGTTATATCATATAAGTCAATGACTTTACTACAGTTTGTTTATTTAATGCTAGCGGGGACATTTGCAACACTAGGACAATTTGGTATAACATGGGCATATAAATATGCACCAGCTAAAGAAATATCTATATTTGATTACTCAAATATAATATTTTCTGCCATTATAAGTATTGCATTATTTGGAGTATTCCCAGATAAATATAGTATATTAGGATATATTATAATATTTTCAGCTTCTTTATATATGTTTATGTATAATAAGAAATTAGATAAAATTAAAGATAATTAATATAAAAAAGCTATATAGTTGTTTAATTTACTATATAGCTTTTTTATTATTGCAAATTTAAAAAAATTTACTACAATTAATCTCATGATGATAATTTATAATATGTACTAATTATTTACATTTCATATTATAAATATTTGGGTATTATTTATGTTAGATAGCTAAACTTATATGTGAAAGGAGATTATATGGAACAGAGAATTAACTTAACTGATGGTAAAATAACAGAAAAATTAATTAAGCTATCATTACCTATAATGGGAACTTCATTTATTCAGATGGCTTACAATATGATAGATATGATATGGGTTGGAAAAGTTGGAAGTAATGCAGTTGCTGCTGTTGGAACTGCTGGATTTTATCCATGGCTTGCTATGGCTTTTATAATGATATCTAAAATTGGTGGAGAAGTAAAGGTAGCTCAGAGCATTGGTGAAAATGATTTAGATAAAACAAAATTATATATTAAATCATCTATTGAAATAAATATTATATTATCTGTTTTTTATACTGTATTTTTAATTGCCTTTAATAAATATTTAATTGGATTTTTTAAACTAGGAGATGTAGAAGTAATAAGTATGTCAAGAAAATATCTATATATAATATCCATAGGTATGATATTCTACTTTATAAATCCGGTTTTTACGGCTATATTTAATGGTATGGGGAATAGTAAGACTCCATTTAAAATAAATACAGTTGGTTTAATTACAAACATTATACTAGATCCGATACTTATCTTAGGGTGGTTTGGTTTCCCTAAATTAGGAGTAACTGGAGCTGCTGTAGCAACTGTAATAGCGCAAGCTGTTGTATCAGTTTTATTTATATATATAATAAAGCAAAATAAGGATGGCTACTTTAAAATAAAAGTATTTAGAAATATACAATTTAAGTATTACAGAATATTATACAGATTAGGGATACCTGTTGCTATTCAAAGTGGAATGTTTACATTATTTTCTATGTTACTAGGTGTTATCGTTGCATCTTTTGGTCCAGTTGCAGTAGCTGTTCAAAAGGTAGGTTCACAAATTGAATCTATATCTTGGATGACAGCTGATGGATTAGCAGTAGCTCTATCTGGATTTGTAGGTCAAAATTATGGAGCTAAAAAATACGATAGAATAAACAAAGGGTGTAAAGTAACATTTATAATAGCTATATTATTAGGTATCTTAAATACACTTATATTAGTATTTTTAGGTAAATATATTTTCACAGTATTTATCCAAGAGTATAAAGCAATATATGAAGGAACTATATACCTAAAAATATTAGGGTATTCTCAACTATTTATGTGTATAGAAATAATAACTATTGGAGCATTCAAGGGCCTTGGAAGAACATATATACCATCGATTATAAGCATTATTTTTACAGGTGCTAGAGTTCCATTAGCGTATATTTTATCTAAACCTGAAATACTAGGACTAAATGGAGTATGGTGGAGTGTAACAATAAGTAGTGTATTTAAAGGAATATTACTTATAAGTATATTTATATTTTTATTAAAATTAGGTAAATTATATAATATAAAAAAAGATAATAAATTAGAAAATAATAAACTTATAAAGGAATGATAAAAATAATTGAAGCTTTTATACTAATACACTATATAAAATGTTTTGTTAATAAATCAATAGATATAGCTATAATTTTTTATTAAGTTATAGCTATATTTATTATATAAAAATTATTTTAGAGGATAAGGATTTTTCTTGTTGATAACTCTAAAATTTTCAATATCAGTGGTTTCACTATCAGTGCTTTCATTTATTTCTACATTATCTAAAATTTCCTTGTATTGATCATCAAAATTATTTAAATAAGTTAAATCATCTTTTGAAGAGCATTTATTTTTTTCATAATTAATTCTCCTTTAAATATTATTTTAACAAGTAATAACTAAGTTATATTTTTATTATTTTAAAAAATGATTTTATTATGTAATATAAATTTAAGCTTAAGAAAATGTTTTCTACAAGTTATTTTTAAATTATGAGATTTAAGACTATTTAAAAAGTCTTGTCATAAGAAAGTAATAGCGGTTATAATAAATTTTAGGGTTTAAATTTGTTTTTTTATTATAAAAACGCTTATAAAGTCATACAATGTAGAATTATTAGAGCACAAATAAGTATAAAAAGTACATGTGGGGCAAGTACTTTTTAATAAAAGTAAGTGTACAGTTAAATACATAATTGCAAAAAATTAGATGTTATAGCTTTAATACATAAAGGTTTTTAAAAGTGCAAATATTAAAATTAGCATAAACGGTAAGGCTAAAAAATAATTTAAGCTAAGCATCAAATAGAAATTCTATGTAGCTTAAATTTAAACTCACCAAATGACAATATTATAGAAATAGAGGATGAGAAAATGACAATATTAATAAATGCATTAGGTATAGTTATTTTATTAGGTGCATTATATCTTTTATCATCTAGTAAAAAAGACATTAATAAAAAATTAATAATAAAAGCATTATTAATTCAATTTGTAGTGGCATTTTTATTAGTAAAGTTTCCATTAGGAAGAATAGCTTTACAAAAAGTATCAGATGTTGTAACTAATGTATTAAGTTATGGAAAAGAAGGTTTAGGATTCTTATTTGGGCCTTTAGCTGATGCAGGAGCACCAACAGGAATGATATTTGCTGTTCAAGTTTTAGGGAATATAATATTTATATCTGCATTAGTAGGAGCACTTTATTATCTTGGAATTATAGGATTTATAGTTAAGATAATAGGTGGAGCTATAGGAAGTGTTCTTGGAACTAGTAAAGTAGAAAGTTTTGTTGCAGTTGCAAACATGTTCTTAGGACAAACAGAATCACCAATACTTGTAGCAAAGTACTTAAAGGATATGAGTCAAAGTGAAATAATGTTAGTGTTAATATCTGGAATGGGTAGTATGTCAGCTACTGTTTTAATGGGATACGCTGGAATGGGTATACCAATGGAGTATTTATTAATAGGTGGAGCATTAGTTCCGTTAGGTAGTATAGTTGTATCAAAGATGATACTTCCTGAAGTTGTACCTTCATTGGCAGATCAAGATTTAGAAGATGATTTAGAACATGCAGAAGCAGCAGCATCTAAAGAAGTAAAAATAGACAATAAAGGTGATAATGCAAACCTTATAGCGGCTATATCTCAAGGGGCTAACGATGGTCTTAATATGGCGCTTGGAATAGGTGCATCACTTATAGCTATAATATCTTTAGTTGCTTTAGTTAATGGTTTATTAGGTGTGTTTGGAATATCATTAGAACAAATATTATCGTATGTATTTGCTCCAATAGGATTCTTAATGGGATTACCAAAGCAAGATATTTTAACAGCTTCTCAATTACTTGGAAGTAAATTAGTATTAAATGAATTCATAGCATTTGGTAAGTTAGGTCCAATGCTAAGTGGATTAAGTTACAGAAGTGGTCTTATGATGGCTATATCTCTTTGTGGATTTGCAAATATATCTAGTATGGGTATATGTATATCAGGGATATCAGTATTTTGTCCAGAAAAAAGAAATGTGTTAGCTAAGTTAGCATTCAAAGGAATGTTAGGAGGATTTTTAGTAAGTGTACTAAGTTCTCTAGTTGTAGGGTTAATAATAGCTATATAATAAATAAAGAGAGTGTCTATTTATAAAGACACTCTTTTCTCATAGAAAATATAAATTGTCAATAAAATTAAAAATCTATATTAAATTTTATGTTCATTTATAACAAGTTAACAAAAATTTAATTTGAAATATAAATAAATTAAGGTAATATTATATAAGTAAAAACTACATTTAAAAAAGTTAGGATAGGTTAATTATGGAAAGGATTATTACTGTAAATTCTAATAATATGAAAAAATCATTAGAAACTAAAAAAATCTTATCTGAAAAATTAAAAAGTGCAGGTTTTTGTGTTAGTGATAGATTAGAAAATGAATCAGAGTTAATAATATCTATAGGAGGAGATGGATCATTTTTAAAAACAATAAATGATTTTAATTTTCCTAATATACCTGTAGTAGTAATTAATACTGGACATTTAGGTTTTTTCGCAGAATTAGATCCATCAGAGATTGATGAATTTATACAAGACTATAAAAGTAAAAAAGTATTTATACAAGAAGTACACCCTTTAAAAGCTAATATTTGTACTAAAGATAGTCATATTACTATAGAAGCTATAAATGAAGTAGTAATAAAGAGTGTATGCTCTAGGACGTTACATTTAGATTTAATGGTTAATGAAAATAAAATACAAAAATTTAGTGGAGATGGAATGTTGATTTCAACGTCAATAGGTTCTACAGCGTATAATTATTCAGCTGGAGGTAGTATAGTAGATCCAAGTTTGGATACTTTGCAACTTACACCTTTAGCGCCTATGAACACTATTGCATATAGGTCATTTACATCAAGCATTATATTACCAGCTCACTCAACTATAAGGATCCTTCCAGAGTATAGATTTGAAAATTCTATACTAGTAGTTGTTGATGGTGTAGAATATAAGTTTAATGACATTGTAAACATAGATATAATCAGGTCTGAGACTAAAATAAAATTGCTTAGAAGATCTAATTATGAGTTTTGGAAACGAGCTTCTGAAAAATTTTTATAGAATTAATCAAAATTTGTTATATAATAGATATTGTTAAAAAATTAAATTAATCAAAAAAGAACGTAGGAGAAAGAATATGTCAAAAGTAGCAAAAGCCGCAGTCGGTCTTATGGCTGCAACCTTATTTGCAAAAATGTTAGGATTTGGTAGAGAACTAGCACTAGCTTCAGCTTATGGTGCATCTTCAACTAGTGATGCATTTTTAGTAGCTATGAATATACCAGCAGTAATATTTACAGCTGTAGGTACGTCTCTTGGAACTGCTTTTATCCCACTTTATTGTGAGGTAAAATCAAAACATGGACAAAAGGCATCAATTAAATTTACAAATAATGTATTTAATATAGTAGCATTAATTTGCTTATTTGTTTCATTAATTGGTGCAGTATTTACAGAGCCAATAGTAAAAATGTTTGCTGTTGGATTTAAAGGAGAAACACTTGAACAAGCTATATACTTTACTAGGGTAATAATTCTAGGAATGGCATTTTTAGGTATGAACTATATAATGACCGCTTACTTACAAGTTAAAGAAAACTTTATAATACCAGGATTGATGCCAATACCAAATAATATATTTATAATAGCAACAATAATTATAAGTACAAAAATAAGCCCTTACTTATTGCCTTGGGGAGCTCTTATAGGAATAGCATCTCAGTTTTTCTTCCAGCTTCCATTTGCAATGAAGAAGGGATATAAATATAGACCGCACATAAACTTAAAAGATAGATATTTAAAAAGAATGTTGTGGCTTGTGGGTCCAGTACTTATAGGAGTTGCGGTAAATCAGGTAAGTACTATAGTAGATAGAACAATAGCATCTACATTAGTTGAAGGTAGTATATCAGCTCTTAACTATGCAAACAAACTTAATCAATTTGTTATGGGTATGTTTATAGTTTCTATATCTGCTGTTATATATCCAATGTTATCTAAGTTATCTACTGAAAATAACAAAGAAAAGTTTAATGAATCAATCAGAACAGCATCAAATACTGTTATATTGTTAGTAATACCTATATCAGTAGGTGCTATAATACTTGCAAGTCCAATAGTTAAACTATTATTCCAAAGAGGAGAATTTGATGCAAGAGCAACATATATGACATCTATTGCTCTTATATTCTATTCAATAGGTATGATAGGATTCGGTCTTAGAGATATCCTAGGTAAGGTATTCTATGCATTACAGGATACTAAAACACCTATGATAAATGGTATGCTTGCAATGACATTAAATATAATACTTAATATTTGTTTCGTTAATTTTACTAATATGCAACTAGCAGGCTTAGCATTAGCGACAAGTATATCAGCTATAGTTACTATAATATTATTATTTATAAGTTTAAGAAGAAAAATTGGACCATTTGGTGGAAAAAATATTGCAGCAGTAATGATAAAAGCTTTAATAGGAGCAGGCCTTATGGCAGTTGTAACTTTATTTGTATATAAATTTGTAGCAAGTTTATTAGGAGCAGGATTTATACAAGAAGCTATTACTTTAGCTGTCGCAGTTGGGTGTGGAGCTATAGTATATGCTGTTAGTATAATAGTTCTTAAGGTACAAGAAGTAAATCTTATAATAGATACAGTTAAAGCTAAATTAAAATTAAAATAAATGTAAGAAAAGTAGATAAATTTTAAGCTTATCTACTTTTTATTTTTATTATTTTAAAAAAATCACTATTTTGAAAATTAAGATTTATATATTAATAAGAAAAATGTCAATTTAATGATATAATTTACATATATTGACAAAATAATAAAAAGGGGGAGACATAATGAAAGAAAAATTTGAAAAGTACATGATGCTGTTTGCAACTATATTTTGGGCAGGCGCATTTATAGCAGGGAAATTTTCAATAGCAGAGTTTCCGGTATTTTCTTTAGTTTTTTTTAGATTTTTGATAGCAACAATAATTATTTTTATAATACTTATAAAAACAGAAGAAAACTGGAAAATTACTAAACAGGATTTGAAAACGTTTTTAGTTTTAGGGGTAGTAGGAATGGTAGGGTACCATGTATTCTTTTTCCTATCTTTAAAATATACTACTGCAACAAATTCATCATTAATAGGAGCTACAAACCCAATAGTAACAACTATATTAGCATGTATATTTTTGAAAGATAAAATAACTTATAAAAATATATTAGGAATTTTAATATCTTTATTTGGAGTAATTCTTATAACTACCAATGGAAATATGAGCGTATTATTCAATATGAAGTTTAATATAGGTGATATATTAATGATGGTAGCTGTATTATGCTGGGCAACTTATGGAGTTTTATCAAAGAAGGTACTTGAGGTTTACTCACCTATTAAAATAACTAGTTATGCATTTTTAACATGTGTGATAATTTTAATACCTCTAGTTATACTTGAAAAGCCTTGGGTATACATTCCACACACTACTTTTAATGGGTGGATGTCTGTAATTTATATGGCTATATTCCCTTCAGTAGGCGGATATTTAATACAACAAATATCTATAAAAAAAATTGGTCCAACAAAGACTTCATTATTTATTAATTTAGTACCTGTATTTTCTATGGTGCTAGCATTTTGTATACTAGGAGAATCTATATCGATTATAAAAATAATAGCAGGTATTCTGATAATATGTGGAATATGTACAAATCTTATGGTTAAGAAAACAACAAAAAAAGAAGAAACTAATTAATAAGATTAAATAAAATAAAAATAACCTATAAAGTTTAACTTTATAGGTTATTTTTATTTAGAAAATATTTGAAAAATAAACTTGCTTTACTAAAACAGACAAAATGTTGTATAATACAACAATGCGTTTGTTTATATTACAAAAAAGAAGAAACAACGAGGAGGGAAGAATGAAAAGTTTTAAATATTTTTTTAGAGGAAATATAGAACATAATAATTTTATTATGTTTGGGAGAATGCATCTTTTTATATTATTTTTAATGGCAATTATAAGTATTTTTATATTAATAAGGAAAATTGAAAATCGTAAAATAGAACTTTTTATAGGAGTAATATTAATTTTACAGCAAATTATTTTATATAGTTGGTACTTTATTAGTGATACAGACTTATTTAAGGAAGCTCTTCCATTATATCATTGTAGGGTAGCAATAATATGCATAGGTTTAGGTCTTATACTTAATCAAAAATATATAATGAAACTAGGATCATATTTAGGTATATTTGGATCAATAGCAGCCTTACTGTTTCCAGGGTTAGATCCATTTGTATTTCCTCATGTAACTCAATTTTCATATTTCATAGGACACTTGTTTTTATTATGGGGATCTATTTATTTATTATTTGTTAAGAATATTGGAATGACAATAGTAGATTTTAAGAATACAATCATATTTATAAATGTATTTCATATAATGATGGCTATTCTAAATAAATATTTAGGATCTAATTATGCATATATAAGTTCATCTCCAATAAATATTGGAAAAAGCTTAAACCAAATAATTTATACTGTATTAGTAATGATGATTTTTAATCTAGTATTATTTTTAGAGTATATTTTTATTAATAAAAATATAGCACTTCAAAAGAAGAATAAGTTTGGAGATGTTAGTTTGAAAATAAAGATAATAGAATAATAGATACTTCGTTTTTCATGTAAAAATATGTAAAAATATGCTAAGATATAAATGAGAAATAAAATAAATGAAGGGGACAAAAATGAGTAAGAAAATATTGGAAAAAAAGGATATGCGGATGATTGTAATAATGATAGTATTAGGATTCATACTAGATGTTATTATGAACAATGGAATGGAAATTGCATTTTTATTATTTACATCGTATGCGTGTCATAGAGGGCTTACAACCATATTAAAAAATTCAAAAGAGTATAAAAACTATACATTTTTTGATGAGCAAAAATATAATAATGGGTTAAAAAATTTCGTAATAGTTGTCGATATATATATAATAATTAGAATACTTTCTATACTTATGACTAAATATAACGGATTTACTATATTAGAAGTAATATTAGTGTTAGTAATATTTGTACCTTATGAGTCATATCTAGGAAGGAAATATATAAAAAACATAAGAGATAAAGAAAAGAATATAGAAAGAGTTTTAATAAAAAATAAATCAGTAGTAGCTATTATGCTTATTATATTTTTAGGATTTACTATGTATATAGTTAACTTTACAAGCAAAATTAAATTTACTAATCATATGAAGTTTGGAGAATATGAGTATAAGCTAACATATGATGAAGATGACAAACGAGTTCTTCAGATTAACACAGGATCTAATCACACGAAGACAGAAGAGACAAATAGAAATACAGAGTATTTTGAGGACTATATAATAACTGCGAAAAAAGTATTTGCAAATTATGTATATAAAATATATGCATTTGTATCTATGGCAATAATGTTTATATTAGTTTTAACTCAGTGTTTTAGTGGCAACAAAGATAAAAAAACAGTATCAATTTTATCAAATTTATTTTTAGTAATAGGTATAATATTTGCTATAATAGCCTTAAATCCCAATTTAAATTATGCAGAGCAAGATTTGACAGTATATATAAATGAATATTTAGAGTAAAAACAATGAATAAATCTAGAATTAGATTTATTCATTGTTTTTTTATTTTATAAATTATAAATACTTAATTTGATAATAATATCTATGTTAATTGCTAACAATACCATTATGAGTAAAATAGTGAAGGAGGATATTATGAAGTTATCTAAAAGTATTGATAAAAACTACAATGCAATTTCATCAAGGTTAGAGATAAAAGATAGCTTTGATATAATAGCAAGAGAGGTATATATAGGTGGAAGAAAGTCGTATTTGTTTTTTATAGATGGACTTGTAAAAGATGATGTAACAGAGCGAATATTAAATACCATAATGAATATATCAAAGGATGAAATGAATCAAGTCAAAAGTATACAATCATTTATGAATCAATATATAGCACATATAGAAGTGGATAAAGAAAGTGATATAGAAAAGATAACTACATCTGTCTTAGTAGGCCCTATGGCAATCGTAATAGATGGATATGATGAATGTATGCTACTTGATGTACGTACATATCCAGCTAGAGGGACTGAAGAACCTCCAAATGAACAAACTTTAAAAGGGCCTAGAGATGGTTTTGTGGAAACTATTGTAATGAATACAGCTCTAATTAGAAGAAGAATAAGAGATGAAAAATTAGTATTTGAAATGACTAATATTGGGAATAAAACTAAAACAGATCTATCTATAGGATATATTAAAGGTTGTGCAGATGAAAAAGTTATAAACTTTATTAAAAAAGAGCTCGAAGAGATAAATGTAAGAGGATTAGAAATGGGACAACAAAGTCTAGTTGAAGCATTAACTAAATCTAAATGGTATAATCCATTTCCTAAAATTAAAACAACTCAAAGGCCAGATGTAGCAGCAGCTCATATTAACGAAGGGAAAATAGCAATTATTGTAGATACTTCACCAAATGTAATAATTTTGCCAACAAGTATTTTTGATTTTATGCAAAATGCAGATGATTATTATCAACCAATAATAACAGGAAATTATTTAAGGTTTACAAGAAACTTTACTTTACTAATGACACTTATACTTACTCCTGTATACTTATTGTTATTAGAATATATAAATATACTACCTCAGTGGATTAGATTTATAGAACCAGATAAGGGGTTTGCAGTGCCTATCATTATACAATTTGTACTATTGGAAATAGCTGTTGATGCATTAAAACTAGCATCTTTAAATACGCCAGGTTCATTAGGTATGTCTTTATCAGTTGTTGGAGCCTTAATACTTGGGGATTTTGCTATAAAAACAGGATGGTTTGTTCCTGAAACTATATTATATATGGCAATAGTATCTCTAGGAAGTTTTGCACAATCAAGTACAGAACTAGGTTTTGCTCTTAAAATTTGTAGAATGTTACTTTTAATCCTTACGGGAATATTTGGAGTATGGGGATTCATTGTAGGTATTGTAATTACATTCTTACTTATAGCTACAAATAGAACAATAGAAGGTCAATCATATCTGTATCCTTTATACCCATTTGATAGAATAGCGCTTATGAGACAAATATTTAGAACTCCAATAAGATCAAGTAAAAAATAATAAAAATTAATAAGCTAAAAAAAGCCTTCATTTAAAACAGTAGAAGGTTTTTTTTATAAGTAAGCTAAATAGTAAATATTAAAGTTAAAACAGGTTAAATGTTAAATATTGTAAATCAAAAAGAAATATTGTAATATTTAAATGGGGAGGAAATAAAATATTTGAAAGGCAAGGGCATGAGAAAGAATAGAGTATTAAAAAAACAAATAACAATAATTTGTTTCCTTATTATTTGTATAGTAAAGTTTAGTGGATTTAAATCATATGCAGACCTAGATAATATAAATTTTAACAACATATACATCGAACCAGGTATAAGTCAATCAACTATAGAGTGCATATTTCAAGATAGCAAAGGATATATATGGATAGGGACAAATGATGGTTTAAATCGTTACAATGGTTATGAATTCAAGGTTTATAAAAATGAAGAAAATAAAAATAGTATAAGTGGTAACGTAATAACTGATGTAGCAGAAGATAATAAAGGGAACATATGGGTAGGAACTGTTGGAGGTATAAATAAAATAGATATAAAAACAGGGGAAATAAGCAATTATACCGAGGACAAAGGTAATATATCAGATGGAAATATTAAGAAAATTATATGTACAAAAGACAATAAAATCCTTGTAACAACTCATAAAGGATTAAGTATTTACAATGAATATAATAATACATTCGATATTGTACTAAAACAATCAGATGGATTAAGTAGTAATGAGATATGTTCTATTGATGAAGATAATTATGGTCATTTATGGATAGGAATGAATTCTGGGGTAGATGAAGTTTCAAAAGATTTTAAAGTTATAACTAATTATTTGGTAACTGAGTTTAAACATTATTTAGGAGACGACGAGGTTAGTTCGTTATATTGTGATAATAAACATGATATTGTATGGATTGGAACGTATAACTCAGGTTTATATAAGATAAATACTAAAAATAATGAAATAAGAGAATATAAGCATAATTCTAATGACAGAGATTCTGTTCCATCAAATCAGATAGAAGCTATTATGAGGGATAGCAATGATAATGTGTGGATAGGAACGAAAAGCGGTCTTGCAAAATATAATGAAAGTAATAATAAATTTAAAACATATATAAATAAAGTATATGATAAAAATAGCTTAATATATGACCATGTAAAGTCTTTAATGGAAGACAAAGAAGGCCTTATATGGGTTGGGACATATTCAGGATTAGGCATATTTGATAAAAATAACAAGATAAAGCATTATAAAGCTGGTATAGAGAAAGACCAACTATTAAGTGAAAATATGATTCATGGAATATATGAAGATGACGATGGATATCTCTGGGTTGGAACAAAATCAAAAGGAATAAATATAATAGATAGAAAAGATAATGTTTGTATATATTTAAATAGCAAAAATAATAAAGAAATGGACTGTGATTATATAAATGATATTACAGGAAGTGGAAGTTTAATATTTGTTGCTACTGACAATGGCATTTTAAAAATAGATAGAAAAAATAGAACTATAAGAAGTTATAATACAAAGGATGGTCTTATTAAAGGATCAGTTCAAGATATATTTTTAGATAATAAAGGGTATTTATGGATAGGAACTACAAATGGTTTATGCATATTCAATACAAAAAATAGCAAAGTAGTCAATATGAATGAATATATAAAAAGGAATTTATATGTAAAAGAGATATATCAAGATAGTGAAGGTAATTATTTCTTAGGATTATTAAAGGATGGAGGATTATGTGTACTAAATCCGGATCAAAAATCAATCAAATACTATAAGCATGAGCAGTCAAATAAAGATAGTATAAGTAGCAATTATGTAATGAGCATAATTGAAGATAAAGAAAAAAATATATGGATAGGAACTGATAACGGTCTAAATAAATTTGATAAAAAAACTAAAAAATTTATAAAATATAAAACACAAAATGGTCTTTCAAATAATACTATTCATGAAGTGTTAGTAGATAATGATAATAACATTTGGGCAAGTACTAATTTTGGAATTGTTAAAATTGATACTAAAAATAATAAAGTGAAAAATTTAAGTGTTACAGATGGTATACAAGGCAAAGAGTTTAATAATAATGCTTCATATAAGAATAAAAATGGAGAGTTGTTCTTTGGTGGTCCAAATGGATTAAATGCATTTTATCCAGAGGATGTAAATAAAGCAGTAAGTAAATCAAATGTATTATTTGATGGATTTAATGTAAATGATAAAGAATATTCAGATATAAATGGTTTAAATCTTAGTGAAAACACAGATACAATAACAATAAAGTTTTTTACGCCTATATATTCAAGTAAAAATAAAGTTATGTATGAATACTATTTACTAGGAAATAGAGGGAAATCTTCTGTTACTAAAGATAATTATGTTACATATAAGGGATTGGCTCCAGGTAGCTATACATTTGAAGTGCGAGCTATTGATACCAATGGAAATATAGGAGACCAAAGTTTCGTAAACTTTACGATAAAATGCCCATTCTGGATGAGTCCATCAGCATGTATTATATACGTTATATTAATAGCTATAATTATAATGAGACATAAATATAGGATGAAGACATTAGACAAGATAGTAAAGGAAAGAACAAAGCTATTAAGTGAAGAAATGGAAAGAAACACATTGTTACTTAATGAAAATATAAAGCTAGAAAAAAATAAGAATAGCTATTTTGTAAATTTATCCCATGAGCTAAGAACACCTTTAAATGTAATAAGCAGTACAAATCAATTAATAATGGGGTTAATGAAAAAGGGATCGTATATAACAGAAGAAAAACTAGGTCATTATATTGATGTGTCACAAAAAAACTGTCACAGACTATTAAATTTAATTAATAATATATTAGATGGAGCTAAGTTACAAAAGGATATGTATGTGATAGACTTAAAAGAAGTTGACATAGTCTACTTAGTGGAAGAAACGGCCCTTACACTAGCAGACTATATAAAGGCAAAAGGAATTGATATTATAATAGATCCTGAAATGGAAGAAAAAATAATAACTTGTGATCCATATGAAATAGAAAGATGTGTAATTAATTTAATAGGAAATGCAGCTAAATTTACTCCAGAGGGTGGTAGTATAACTGTGACGGTAAAAGATTTAGATGATAAAGTTATGATCAGTGTACAAGATACAGGTGTAGGTATAGAAGAGAAGTATCATAAGATAATATTTGATAGATTTAACCAGGTATTAAATGAACAAGATGAAGCTAAATGTGGAAGTGGATTAGGGCTAACAATTACAAGTCATATAATAAAACTTCATAAAGGAACCATATATGTAGAAAGTACTCCAGGAGAAGGAAGTAATTTTATAATAATATTACCTATTAATCCAAATGAAGTAATGGAGCAATGTTAATAAAAAACACTAGATGCTAAAAAGTATCTAGTGTTTCTTATTAAATAATTTTATAACTGTTTACTACAGAATTTGTAAGTAAATTAAAGACTACATAATTTCCAATTGATATTTGGTCTAAGTATTCAACAATTATAGGGTTAATAGTTACATAAACAGTAGGATAACTTAAATAAACACTTTCAAATGGAGAAAGTTTTATATGAAATCCATTGTCTACTAAACTTATATTTATTCTATTAAGGTTGTTGAGTGCATTAATAGTTTGAGCTTTTATATCTAATAATTGTAGTGTAGAGTTATCTATAATGCTTATAATTTCATCTATATTAATTTCTAAATTAAGATTTTTATTGTTTTCAATATTGGATTTAAATACTCTATATACAATATAATAAAAAATATTTTTTTCTAATGGTGGTAGTTTAGTCGGTGAATCATATATTATTTTTGGCAAATAAACTTTCATCTATATATCTCCTTATTTAGTATTTATGATGAATGTAATTATAATTAAAAAATTCAATAAAAGCAAGGTATTATTATTTTGTGGAAATTACAGAAAAAATTATTTATAATAAGTCTAGTAGTTTATTAAAAATATAAAAAATTAGAGGTAGTATTTATGAACAAAAAGACGTTGGTAATAGGAATTTTAGTAACGACATCAGTTTTAATCGGTGGGTACATTTTTATGAAGCCTACAGGAAGCAAAAAATTAAAAGAAGATACACATAAAGTAGAAGACGCTATAGAAAATAAAGATATTAATAGCACTTTAGAGTTTCTAAAGAAGGTACATGGATTAAAAGTTGAAAATGTAGAACTAATAGATAATCCAGTTGGATTTGAAGGGGCATTTTTAGCACCTAAGGAATCTATAAAAAATGGAGTAGATCACTTTTTAAATGAAAGTAAAAATGAAAAAATAAGCAAAGTTAATATAGATATAGGAGATGGATACATAAAAGCGATAGTAGATTATAATATAACTAAAAAAATAGTTACACCAATTGAGGTTAAGATTAAACCTTTACTAAATAAAAATAAAGACTTACTTTTAAATATTGATGAAGTTAAATTTTTAGACTTAAAAATAGCTAAGTGGATAGTAAATATCGGGATTAATAATTTCGCAAAGGATTGGTTTTCAGAAGATAGTGATATGGATGTAGAATTTAATGATGGAAATGTAGTTATAGATAAAAGTAATTTTAAATCAGTTACTCTAAATAATATATCAATAGACTCAACAAAATTAAAATTAGATATGACCATAAATTTAGAAAAAATATTTTAGCTTTTTATAATGCTTATATTAAATCATATAAAGAAAAAAGACAGGTTTCCGATACCTGTCTCAAATATAAGCATATTATAAAAATTTAATTAGATTAATGTTTTAGCATATAGTGGATTTTATATGTAAGTATCTAACTTATGATATATAAATTATATCCAATATTATAGGATATATACAACTATTTTATAAAAAAATTAAAATAGAATATTTCATATTTTAGTTAATAAAGTAAAGAAATTTATGGAAAACACAAAGAATTACAAAATTCGACACTATGCTTGTTGTATTATATAGGTGTTGATAAAATACATTAAGGGATGTAAAAATAATAAGTAAATAATTAAAGTAGGGGAACTAAATTAGTTCGAAAAAATACCAAAAGGATAACGTTTGGTTAAATTAATAGAAATAAAAGACAAGTTGAGGGGCTTGTCTTTTATTTTTATCTAAGAAAGGTAGGTTTTAAATATTAGAATTGACCATATCTATAAAATATTTATGAATTCTATAATCATTTGTTAACTCAGGATGAAATGATGTAACGAGCATGTTTTCTTCTTTTGCTGCAACTATTTTATTATCTACAACTGATAAAATTTCAACATTTTTTCCTACACTTTGGATAAAAGGAGCTCTAATAAATACCATATTTATATTATCACCAATATATTTCATACTAGAATAAGTATTAAAACTTCCTAATTGCCTACCATATCCATTTCTAATGACTTTTATATCCATTTCACATATATATTTATCATCTTGTTTTTCAATATCTTTAGCAAGTAAAATCATGCCAGCGCAAGTACCCCATACAGGAAGTTTATCATGTATTTTATTTTTTAAAATAGGATAGATATCTAAAGTTTTTATAAGTTTTCCAATACTAGTGCTTTCACCACCAGGTATAATAAGTCCATCCAAATTATCAAAGTCTTTTTTATATCTAACATCAAATGCATCAACACCTAGATTTTTTAAGATATTAATATGTTCCTCATAAGCACCTTGCACTGCTAATACACCTATTTTCATATTACCAACCTCTAACTGCTAATTTTTCATTATCGCTAAGACTTGATACAGACATTCCACTCATAGCGCCACCTAAGTCTTCTGAAATCTCAGCTAATTTTTTAGGATTATTAAAATTAGTTACAGCCTTAACTATAGCTTCTGCTCTTTTTTGAGGATTATCTGATTTAAATATTCCAGAACCAACAAATACACCATCACATCCTAATTGCATCATAAGTGCAGCATCTGCTGGTGTTGCAATTCCACCTGCTGCAAAGTTTACTACTGGTAAAGAGTTATTGTCATGAACGTATTTTACTAAATCAAAAGGTGCTCCCATTTCTTTAGCTGCATTCATAAGTTCTTCCTCACCCATTGATACAACTTTTCTTATATCAGAAGTCATAGTTCTCATATGTGTTACAGCTTCAACAACATCACCTGTCCCAGCTTCACCTTTAGTTCTAATCATTGCAGCTCCTTCACCAATTCTTCTTAAGGCTTCACCTAAATTTCTGGCACCACATACAAAAGGAACTTCAAATTTTGATTTATCTATATGATACACGTTGTCAGCAGGTGTTAAAACTTCGCTTTCATCTATGAAATCTATTTCTAAAGCTTCTAGTATTTGAGCTTCTACAAAATGTCCTATTCTAACCTTTGCCATAACTGGAATACTAACTGCATCTTGAATCTCTTTAATCATTTTAGGATCAGACATTCTAGCAACGCCACCATCACGTCTTATATCAGATGGAACCCTTTCAAGTGCCATTACAGCACAAGCACCAGCATTTTGTGCTATTACTGCTTCTTCTTTGTTTGTAACATCCATTATTACTCCACCTTTTAGCATTTGAGCTAAATTTTTATTTAATACATATCTACTATTCATGTATTCTCCCCCTTTATATTTGTTTGATTTACTTTACAAACAAATAGTAGTACAATTTACAAAAAATAGCAATACAATTAAAAATATAGATTATTTAAAATAAAATGTATGGATACAAAAACAAGTATAATTTGTAAAAAAACAAATTGTATGTAAAACAAATATAAAAATTAATAATTAATAAAAACTAAGAGATTTAGAAATTTATTTTTTTATTAAGTTAAAAATAAAAAATAATAGTTGACTTAATAAAAAAACTATATTAAGATTAAATCTAAATAAAATAAAAATACGAAATAGTAAAAATATTAAAAAAATGAGGAGGAATGGTGTTATGATTAAATTAACAATAAAAAAGGTAAACACAAATGTAAATATAAAATTAAATCATCATCACCATCATAGAACCAAGGGATTGTAATATGAAAATTAATTCATAGATACAAGCCCTTTTAGTGCTATTAAAAAGGCTTGTATCTATGGTGGTATATAAATAATAATTATAAACCATATAGGTATAAAGCCTATATGGTTTTTTTATATTTATTACAAATTTCTGGAGGAGAGTTATGAGAAAAACACTGAAAATTTTAAATGTAATGATTTTAATTTTACTGTCTTTATTATTGATAGTAGGATGTTCAAAAAAAGATGAAGTTAAAAATGAAATAGTGATAGGTTTTGATAATACATATTTTCCAATGGGATATATGAATGAAAATGGAGATACAGTAGGATTTGATATTGATCTAGCAAAAGAAACATTTAAAAGATTAGATATGAACATTAGATTTCAACCAATAGATTGGTCTATGAAAGAAACTGAATTAAGATCAAAAAACATAGATGTAATATGGAATGGATATAGCCTCACAGAAGAAAGAAAAAAATTAGTAACATACACAGAGCCTTATATGAAAAATAAACAATTAATAGTTGTGTTGAAAGATTCTAAAATAAAAAACAAAAGTGATTTAAAAGGAAAGATATTAGGAACACAACAAGGATCCGCTGGACTTGAAGCTATAGAAAAGGATAAAAAACTATTGAATAGTTTATCTAATAGTGAACCAATACTTTATGATACTTTTGATAAAGTATTTAGAGATTTAAATGCAAAAAGAATTGATGCATTAGTAGCTGATGAAACATTAGCAAAATACTATATAAATAAAACGGGGGTAGAAAAATACAATATTTTAGAAGAAAACTTTGGAGAGGAAGATTATGTTGTTGCATTTAATAAGGATAATATTAAACTCTGTGATAAAGTGAATAAAACTTTAAAACAAATAAAAAAAGATGGAGTGTTTAATGAAATATACAATAAATGGTTTGGAAAAAATAATTAAATTTAATAAAGGAGAAAGCTTATGTTACAGGGACTAAGTATTACAATATCAGTATTTTTAATGACATTAATAATATCAATTCCACTTGGAATTTTTATAACATTCTTAAGATCATCTAAAAACAAGTTAATAAGCAAATTATCAAAGACGTATATACTTATTATAAGAGGAACACCATTACTTTTACAGCTTATATTTATATTCTTTGGACTTCCACTATTAGGAATAGTATTTGATAGATATACAGCTGCAATAATAGCATTTTCATTAAATTATGCAGCATATTTTGCAGAAATATTTAGAGGCGGTATAAATACTATAGACAAAGGTCAATATGAAGGTGCTTTAGTATTAGGATTTAGTAAGTTTGATATGTATAAAAAAATAATAGTTCCTCAAGTAATAAAAAATATACTTCCAGCTATGTCAAATGAGATAATCACTCTTGTAAAAGACACAGCAATAGTATATACAATAGGACTTAATGACATTTTAAGGATAGCTCAAATTAAACAAAATCAACAAGCTAGTTTAATTCCTTTAATACAAGCAGGACTTATATACATTATAATAATTGCAGTGTTAACTCAAATATTTAAACAAATAGAAAAAAGATATTCATATTATAGATAGGAGACAGTAGTATGTTAGAAGTAAAAAAATTAAATAAATCTTTTGGAGAAAATAAAGTGCTCAATGATATATCTTTTGAGTTAAAAAGTGGTGAAATAGGAGTACTACTTGGAAAATCAGGTACTGGAAAAACTACTATATTAAGGTGTATAAATGGATTAGAAGAATTCGATAGTGGAGAAATAATAGTGGATGATATTTCGATAAAAAATATAAAAGATATTAATAAAATTAGAAAGAAAACCGGAATGGTTTTTCAAAATTTTAATTTGTTTCCTCATATGTCTGTTTTAGAAAATATTATTCAAGCGCCTATAAGTGTAGCTAAAATTTCAAGAGAAGAATCTATAAATACAGCAAAAAAACTATTAAAGCTTGTAGACTTAGAGGACAAAATAAATGCCTATCCATTTGAACTCTCAGGAGGTCAAAAACAAAGAGTTGCAATAGCGAGAGCTTGTGCATTGACACCTAAAGTTCTTTGTTTTGATGAGCCAACCTCAGCATTAGATGTAGAGTCTATAAAAAAAGTAATAAATATAATAAATGAACTTAAAAATAAAAAAATAGCAATTCTCATAATAACTCATGACATAGGATTTGCTAATGAAATAGGTGATAAAATTATAAACATTTGATATAATTTTTGTGTATATTAATAAATATTTACGTGGGGAGAAGGAATAGAGATGTATGCAGGAAAAGAAGAATTATTAAATTTAACACTAGAACTTGTGGGGATAAAAAGTGTGTCGGGGACTAGTGATGAGGCTTATGTTTCAAATTTTGTATATCAAAAATTAAAAGAATTAGATTATTATAAAGAAAATCCAGAGCATTTATTTATTAAGGCTATAAATAATGATGAACTAAATAGATCATTTGTATGTGCACTTATGAAATCTAAAAAAAAGACGACAAAGACAATTTTAACAATAGCACATATAGATACTGCCGATATTGAAAATGCAGGAATATTAAAAGAATATATATTAAGTCCATATGAATATACAGATAAGCTTAAAGAACACATAGATTTACTAAATGAAGATGCAAAAAATGACCTACTAAGTGGAGATTGGTTATTTGGTAGAGGAATAATGGATATGAAGATGGGACTTGCGATGCAAATACAACTTATAAAAGACTATAGCAAAAGAGATGATTTTGAAGGAAACTTATTATTAATAGCAGTACCAGATGAAGAATCAAACTCAAAAGGGGCAATAAGTGCTATACCTTTTATAAATAAAGTAATAAAAAAGCATAATTTAAGTCCAATAGCGGTAATTAATTCAGAGCCAGATTTTGGAGCATATCCAGGTGATGACAATAAGTACATATATACAGGATCTTGTGGAAAGTTACTTCCAGGTATTTTTATAGTTGGCAAAGAAGTTCATGTTGGAGAAAGTTTATGTGGGTTAAATCCAAATTTAATAGGTGCTGAAATACTTTCAAGATTAGATTTTAATACAAGTTTTTGTGAGAATATCGATAATGAAAATACAATGCCACCAACTTGTTTAAAATATGAAGATACTAAAGAAGTATATAATATTCAAATGCCTCCATCAGCCATAATGTATTATAACTTGCAAACACTACATTCTAATCCAAAAGATATTATATTAAAATTAAAAAATATATGCAAAGAAGCTAGTGATGAGGTTATTAGAAAAGTAAAAAAAGCTAAGACAGAGTATAAAAAGTTGTCCAAATCAACTATAAAAGAAGAGGATTTAGAAATTAAGATTTATACTTTTGATGAGATTTATAACAAAATTTATACTGAAAGAGGAGAAAAATTTAAAAAGACTATAAGTGAAAAAATAAGTGAAATTATAAAAAATCAGGACTTAGATGAAAGAGATATAAGCTGTGAAATAGTTAAAGAGGTTTGTAAATTTGCTAAAAGTGAAGAACCATTTGTGATTATATTCTTTGCACCACCGTATTATCCTCATGTTGGCATAAATAAAGAGGATGAAAGATCTAAAAAGATTTTAACTGTAGTAGATAATGTTATAAAAAGAGCTAAAGAAAATTATAATATAGACATTAAAACTCAAAAGTATTTTAAAGGATTATCTGATTTAAGTTATTTTGCACTTCAAGATGGGGAGGAAGTTATAAAATACTTAAAGCCTAATATGCCATGCTTAGGATATAAATATAATTTACCATTGGAAGAAATAAAAAAACTAAATGTACCTGTACTAAATTACGGGCCTCATGGTAAAGATCCTCATAAATTTACAGAAAGAATCCTTGTTGATTATTCTTTTGAAATACTTCCAGAGCTTGTAAGATATATGATAGAGGAATTAATTAAATAAGATAAAAAGAGATATGGTTAATTTAAAATGGATCCTATATAGTGGACACGAGAAAAAGCGTGTCTATCTATATAGGATCTTTTTTTGTACAATATTATTTAGGGAGTGAATTAATAAATGAGTAAAAAACTATTTACAGATGAAGAAATACTAAAATTATCTAAAAATAAATATATATAAAATGTTACTTGTAAAGGTATAACTTATACTAATGAATTTAAACTACATTTTATTGCAGAGTATCAAAATGGAAAAATACCTAAAAAAATCTTTGAAGATGCAGGATTCGATATTGAACTAATAGGATCTAAGCGTATAGAATCAGCCAGTTTAAGATGGAGAAATGCATATAAAAACAAGGGGGTTTTAGGTTTAGAAGACACAAGAACTTTAAACTCAGGACGAACTATTAACAGAGAATTAACTATTGAAGAAATTCTCGCTAAAAAAGATGCTGAAATAAAGTACCTTAAAGCGGAGCTTGAACTAGTAAAAAAGCTCGAGCTGCAAGAAAGGCAGGTGATAAATAACAAATTACCATCAGTTAAAATTTTTAGACTAATACAATGATGTCTCTACTTCAGGTTACTATAGATTTTTAAATACCTTTAAAAATAGACAATTTAAACAAGATATACCTGGGAAGGTAATGTTAACTGATATCACATATATGCCGTACGGCAATAATAAAATGGCATATTTATCTACAATAAAGGATTCTTCAACTAATGAAATATTAGCATATAATCTTTCTAATAGCTTAGCTATAGATATTGTAACCGATACAATAAACAAATTACTTAGTCAAAAGTATTTGAAATTAGATAAAGATGCATTTATTCATTCTGACCAATGATCTCATTATACAAGTCCAATTTTCCAAAAACTACTTAAGAAAAATAATTTAGGGCAATCTATGTCTCGTAGAGGTAATTGTTGGGATAATGCTCCGAAGGAATCATTCTTTGGGTATATGAAGGATGAAATTGATTATAAAAGCTGCACAACAATAGAAGAACTTCAAATTAAAATAGATGATTATATAGATTACTATAATAATGATCGTTGTCAGTGGAACTTAAAAAAGCTGACTACTATACAATACAGGAATCAGCTTTTATAAGTTTCTTAATAACCCTCTTTTTTTAGTATCCTTGACAAAGAGTCCATTTTAAAAATATAACTCTTTTTTTATTAATATTACATAATATAATGTAAAATATTAACAAAATATTTATACTCAATAGTATATATTTATGCGATATTTATTTTGAAATTGATATTATATTATTAAAGAATTAATTTCAAAATAAAGGAGAAATATTTATGTTAGGACAATATTTAAGCAAAAATAATTATGAAGAATGTATAAAAAGTGCTATTTATAATTTAAAAATAGATAATTTAGATAAGGCAATGAATTATTTACATGATGCATTATGTCAAAATGATTCATCAGGTGAAGTGCATAATTTATTAGGAATACTATATGAGAAAAAAGGAGATTTAAATTTAGCAGCTAAACATTATAGAGCATCTAGTGATTTAGATCCAACATTACAGGCAGCTAATATTAACTTAGAGAGAGTAACAACATATAAATATATGTATAGAGAAGATAATATTGATTATGGAGAATTTAAAACAATATATAAACCTTATTATCAAATTGTTTATGATAGTCTTAATATAGGAAGGCTGAAAAAGAATAAAAAATAAAGTTTTGGAGATGGTTAAATGAAAAAATTAAATATAGAAAAGGAAAGGTTATATGATTATGATAGGATAGAATGTCGGAGGCTATTAAATAAGGAAAGATTAAGTATAAATTTATTAAAATCAACATTTATAATGACATTAACTATATTAGTGTCATTTATTTTTTATAATATGAATTTAAATGAAGCAACAATTATACTTATATATATACTAGGTGTTTTATTTATATCAATTACAACTGAAGGGTATTTTTTTTGAATAGTTGCATCTATAATAAGTGTTCTATCCTTTAATTTTTTATTTACAGAACTATATTATACACTACTGGCATATAGAGCAGATTATCCTATAACATTTTTTATAATGCTTATAGTAGCAATAATAACTAGTACGCTAATGTCTAATGTGAAAGAAGAAGCTATGATTGCAAATTTAAGAGAAAAAAGGATAGAAGCACTTTATAGAAGTAATAGAAAGTTACTTCAAGCTGAAAATAAAAAACAGGTAACAGACTTTTCTGGTGAAAGTTTAGTTAAAATTTTAAATAAAGATGTTATGATTTGCTTGGCTAAAGATAATATATTGGAAGAAGAAAATATATATTATAAAAAAAATACTAAAATTAAAGACATGTTTATTTCATATATAGATAAAGAAGCTATGAAATATTCCTTTAATCAAAAAATACCGTGCGGATTAGGGACTAATTATTATAAAAACATAAAAAATTACTACTATCCTATAAAAGGTCAAAATAAAATAATAGGTATAAATTTAAATGATGAAAATCGTTTAACAAATACAGAAAAAATTTTACTTGAATCTATATCTGTTCAAACAGCTTTAGCTATAGAGAGAGAGAATCTTTTTGAAAAAAATAGAAAGGTTAGCTTAGAGGCAGAAAGAGAAAGGTTAAGAGGGAATTTATTAAGATCAATATCTCATGATTTAAGAACTCCTTTAACGAGCATATTAGGTTCAGTATCAACTATAATAGATAATAATGAAGTTTTAGATGGTGAAACTAAAAAAGAACTTCTTAAAAATATATATGATGATACTGTTTGGATAAGTCAATCATTTGAAAATATATTAAGTATGACTAGAATAGATGAAGGAAGATTGAAGTTAAATAAAAAGATAGAAATAGTAGATGAAATAGTAGTTGAAGCAGTTTCTAGAGTTAAAAAATTTTCTAAAAGTCATAATATAAACTTATCATTACCAGAGGATATAATACTTATAAATGCAGATGGCTTATTGATTGAGCAGGTATTAGTAAATTTAATTCAAAATGCAGTTAGATATACTCCTAAAAATTCTAATATTAATATAAAAATAATAAAAGATATTAATTATATAGCATTTGAAGTAGAGGATAATGGATGTGGAATATCAAAAGAAAACATAGAAAATATTTTTGAAAGATTTTATACAAAAACCAAATCAAACCAAGGAGAGCAAAGAGGAATAGGTTTAGGTTTAGCCATATGCAAGTAAATAATAGAAGCACATGATGGAGATATATGTGTTTTTAATAATAATTTAGGTGGAGCAACATTTAGATTTAATTTACCAGCAAGAGGAGAGATATAAATGGATATAAAGCCATTAGTTTTAATTGTAGAAGATGATAAACCTATATGTAAGTTTATAAGCGTATCATTAGAAACCCAAAATTACAAATGCGTAGAAACTGACTCTGGAAGTCATGCAGTTTCATTAGTTTGCTCTATTAATCCAGATATTATAATATTAGATCTTGGACTTCCAGACATAGATGGTATTGAAGTAATAGAAAAAATAAGAGATAAGAGTAACGCAAAAATAATAGTAGTATCAGCAAGGGATAGAGATAGAGATAAAGTTGAAGCCTTGGATAAAGGTGCTGATGACTATTTAACAAAACCTTTTAGTGTACCAGAATTACTTGCAAGAATAAGAGTAGGACTTAGAAATATTAATAAAAATACGATTAATTGTGAAGAAATTTCTAATTTTAAATTAAAAGAATTAGAAATTGACTTTGAAAAGCATAAAGTATATATAAGAGGGGAATCAATACATTTAACACCTATAGAGTATAAATTGTTAGAGCTAATGTCAAAATATAGAGGTAGAGTTCTTACTCATAGATTTATAATAAAAGAAATATGGGGAAGTTATTGTGAAAGTGAAACTCGGTCTTTAAGAGTTTTTATGGCAAGTATAAGACGAAAAATAGAAGTAGATCATGCACAACCAGAATATATAATTACAGAAGTGGGTGTAGGCTATAGATTAGTAGACGAATAAAAAGTGAGGGATATCCCCTCACTTTTTTATAACGGAATAAGTCGTCGTGGGGATATGAATATTAGTGCCAATGCAGTGACTTAAACGAAGTGAATTTTCTAATTGGTATTATTTTTTATATAGTATGGAAATTTAATGATTTAGAATTTATTAAAATGAATTTTAGAACAATCTAAATTAGAATCATTGTAACTATTTTTAGATTCATTTTTATATCCTATAGAAAATAATGCTAATACTCTAAACTTATCAGGGATATTTAATAGATTTTTTACTTTATTTTCAGAGTTTTCATTTTCACTTTCTCGATTTCTTATCTGTATCCAGCAAGAACCAAGGCCTAAAGCCTCTGCCTGTAGTGAAAGTATAGTAGCTGCAACAGATGCATCCTCAATCCAAACATCACTAACTTCAGTATTAGCAATAATAGCTATAGTCATAGGGGCAGTATCAAGACCTAAAGTACCTATTTTTTTGCAACTTGATAATTTTTTAATGGTTTCTTTGTCCTCTATTATTATAAATTCAAGAGGTTTTTTGTTCATTGAAGATGGAGCTAGTAATACTGCTTTAAGTAGTTTTTCTAATTTTTTTTTCTCTATTGGCTTATCTTTATATTTTCTAGTGCTTCTCCTTTGCTTTAATAAATCTAGCATACAAAAATCCTTTCTAATTCAAATTTATTTGTACAATAAAATTATAGCAACAAAATAAATACATTTCTATTAGTAGAATCAAAGTATTTAGTTATGATATTTATTTTACAAAATGTAAACCTTTATATAAAAATAGGTTTACTAAAAATAAAAGATGTAGTAAAATTAAATTGAAAAATATTTTAAGAGGTGAGATTATGAAAACAAAAGAACTGTCAATGGTTGCACTCTTTGCAGCTTTAACAGCTATAGGTGCATTTATAAATATTCCACTACCGTATGTGCCATTTACATTGCAATTTATGTTTTGTGCATTTGCTGGAATACTTTTAGGTTCTAAATTAGGAATGCTATCGCAAATAGTATATGTAGGGATAGGACTTATAGGAATTCCAGTGTTTACACAAGGAGGAGGGTTTGGATATATATTTAAGCCTACATTTGGATATCTTATAGGTTTTATAATTGCAGCATTTATAATTGGAAAGTTAACTGAAAATAAGGAAGAGTTAAATATAAAAAATATATTATCAGCTGTATTGACTGGTTTATTTTGTGTATATCTTATAGGAGTACCGTATTTATATTTTATAAATAAATTTTATCTAGGTAATACATATACTGTATATTTAGCTGTTATTTATGGTTTTATAATGTGTATAGGTGGAGATTTTTTATTAAGTTTAATTATAGCTGTAGTAGGTTCAAAGATAATACCCATATTAAAAAAATTAGGATATATAAGCTATAAATAAAATACATAATAATAAAAACGTATTAACTTTATGTTTGAGATGTTTTCATATTGTATGTTTTTAATTTAAATTAAATTTAAATTAAAAACATTTTTATGGAATAAATTTTAAAAAAGAAAAATGTCAAAATTTATATTATGAAAATGTTTTTCAGAAAATGCGGAAAATGTTATAATATAGGAGAAAAAGAAGAAAAATAAAAGAAATATAGGTTAAAAACATGATCAGAAATAAAATAAAAAATTTTACAGAAGATATTTGTGAATATAATGGTTATTCTAAACAACAACAAGAAGAGATTGAATATACTCTTAGAATATTTATATTTGAGATACTAAAAATTTTAATTATAGTTGGATTATTTTCTGTAATCGGATACTTTAAAGAAATAGTATTTATTATTATAACTATGAGTTTAACTAAACCTTTTACTGGAGGATATCATGAAAGTTCACAACTCAAATGTTTAATAGCTACAATGATAATATTTTTAATTATTATCATTTTGGCTAAGAATAATAATTTAAATTTAATAAGTATTATTTTAATTAATTTGATAAATATTTTTAGTGTTTATCATCAAGCACCAATAATAAATAATGATATGCCTCTGACAAGATATGATTTAATAAAGAAAAATAAAATGTTAGCATTAGTAAATTCTAGTATATTATTTTCAATTGCTTTAATTTTATACAGTAAAGGGATATATAGTAGTATTATAACATGGACTTTATTCATAAATTCATGTCTTATGTTTAATAAAAAATAAAAATTTAGGAGGAAAATAAAATGAAATTAAAAAAAATGATGGGTGGATTAATGTGTTTATTATCAGTAGTTATGATGGATGCTAGTGCAGCATCTATGTTATTAGTAGGAACAGAAGAAATGCCACAATCAATGAAAAACAAGAGATAATAATTAATAATGATAGAAACTATAGATATAGTTAACACAATATTACAATCAATATTAGTAAGCTATTTTCCTTATTATTGTTTAAAAAAAGATAATTTATTAGAAGACAAAAAAAGCATATTTAAATTATTATTATGTTGTTTTTCAATATTTATTTGTATACAAATATTGACTAAAATGATAGGTGGAAGTTCATTATCTATAATTATAATGAATGTTTCAAATATAGTTATACTTGGTTGTTTTTATTTTAAAAACTATAGTAAAGCTCTTACATCTTATTTTATTATATATTTTATAATGCAATCAACAGTTATAGTATTTAGTAATGTACATTGGTCATATATCGAATATATAATTAATAATAAAGAATTAGCTAAAGTTTTAAGTGTATATTTACCAGTAATTACTATAGAAATTATAATAATAGTCTTAATAAGAAAAATATATTATATTTACAAATCATTATCTAAACATAAATATTACTTTGAAATAGCATTTTTATTTGTTTTTGCATTTGACTATGTACTTTGTTTATCATTAACTATACATGGAAATGATAGTATTATGTTTAAAAATTTAACAATAATTAGCTGTATTATATTTTTTATACTATTAGCTTTATATTTTGTAAATATAAATAAAAAAATTGCAGAGATAAAAAAATTAAATAGTTCTTTGAATAATAAAAATAATGAATTAAAGAAAATAAAGCATGATTATGGATCACAGATTTCTTATATAAATGGTTTATATATTATGAATCAATATGAAAGACTAGGTGAGCTTCTAAAAAAGATAATAGATGGTAATAATGATATATCAGATAATATAAGAGAAATATCAAATGAAGAATCTATTATTGCATATGTAGTAAATTCATTAAATATTGAAGGCATAAATTTAATAATAGAAGAAGATATAGATTTAAATTATTTAAATATTTCTGAGTATGAGCTTCATAAAATATTAGCAAATATAATAAATAATTCTATAACTGCTATGAATAATAATGGACTCATTATTATAAAAACATATAAGATTTTTAATAATGCATATATTAGTATAAAAAATAATGGCCCTAAAATAGAAGAAAAAATAATCGATAAAATATTTGATTTAGGATTTACAACGAAAACAGATTTAGGAAATCAAGAAAATGGTTTTGGACTAGCTATAGTTAAGGAATTAGTAGAAAATAATAATGGACAAATATATGTAGATAGTAACAATGACTATACTGAATTTAAGATAATTTTTAAACTTTAAAATCCGTTTATTCACCTTATTATATTAATATTCTATTTTAAAATTAGAGTAAATAAGGTGAAAGACGGATTTTTTTTATTCGGAAAATCCTAAAGTTAAAAATTTTTTGCCGTATTATTTGAAATATAAGGGGGGTGAATTTATGCAACAAATTTTAAAATTTAAAAAAGTAAAGTTGCTAAGTGTTGTTATAATTGTTTTATGTATGTGTACAAGTGTATTTATAAGTTTTGCAAATCCTCAAAGTAATAGTGAAGAAATAGACTTAGGGATAGACAATCTAAAGTATAATAAAAAAGAAGTTTTAGCGGTTAATGGTGATAGTATAGAAAGTATTATTCCAAAAGAAGGAATAAAATCAAATAATAAATTTGTAGTAGTTGAAAGAAGTAAAAAATCACTTACAACATCACCAGTTGATATCTCAATAATCGATTCAATAACAGATCGAACATATCCAGGAGCTTTACAATTAGCGGATGAGGACTTTGTTGACAATAAGCCAAATTTACTAATGTGTAAAAGAAATCCAATAGATATAAGTATAGACCTACCAGGTCTCAAAAAAGATAATACAATGACAGTTAAAAATCCAACATATGCAAATATATCATCAAGTATAGATGAGTTAGTATCTAATTGGAGTGAAAAGCACTCTCAAACTCATACATTACCTGCAAGAACTCAATATACAGAGTCTATGGTTTATAGTAAATCTCAAATAGCTAGTGCACTTAACGTAAATGCAAAAGTTTTAGATAATTCTCTAGGGATAGACTTTAACGCTGTATCAAATGGAGAAAAAAAAGTAATGATTGCAGCATATAAACAAATTTTTTATACTGTAAGTGCTCAACTACCTAATAATCCATCAGAGTTATTTGATGACAGTGTAACTTTTAAAGAGTTAACTCGTAAAGGTGTAAGTAATGAAACACCACCACTTATGGTATCAAATGTAGCATATGGTAGAACTATATATGTAAAATTGGAAACAACATCTAAAAGTAAAGATGTACAATCTGCATTTAAGTGCCTTATAAAAGGAAATGATGTAAATAGTAAGCAAGAATACAAAGATATCTTTGAAAATAGTTCATTTACAGCAGTGGTACTTGGAGGAGATTCAAAAGAGCATAATAAAATAATAACAAAAGATTTCGATGAAATACGAAATGTAATTAAGGAAAATGCAGAATTCAGCTTAAAAAACCCTGCATATCCAATATCATATACAAGTACTTTTTTAAAGGATAATTCAATTGCAGCCGTACATAATAAAACAGACTATATAGAAACTACAACTACAGAGTACTCTAGAGGTAAAATTAATTTAGATCATAGTGGAGCATATGTAGCTCAGTTTGATGTTTCATGGGATGAGTTTAATTATGATGAAAATGGAAATGAAATCTTAACTCATAAGACATGGAGTGGAAATAATAGAGATAAAACAGCCCATTTCTCAACAACAATACCACTTGAAGCTAATACAAAAAATATTAAAATTCTTGCGAGAGAATGCACAGGACTTGCTTGGGAATGGTGGAGAACTATTATAGATGAAAGAAATGTTCCTTTAGCAAATGAAATAAATGCTTCAATATGGGGAACTACTTTATATCCAAGAACGAGCTTAACATATCAATAAAACATACAACAATTATAACAATTTAATCAGCAAATTGCTGGTTAACTTTAATAGCATCTTAGTAAAAGTTAATTACTAAGATGCTTTTTTAGTGAAAAATAGTTAGACTTCAAATTATATAGCTATTGGTACTTAAATAATGTCCATTTGTGCTATGTATATAGAATAAAAAAATTAAAAATGTTATTATATGAAAGAATAAATATTCAAATTAAAATTTTATAAAAAAGGGTGTGAAATATTTTTGGAATATAAAAAACTAAGCAAAAAATCAAAACAATCTTGGTTTTTATCTAGATTAGTAACTACCATAATAGTAGGAATTTTTTTAGTTGGAGGAGAGTGGATTGTAAATTATAAATTAAAGTTGGAATTTACATTAATGTTTAAAACTCCAATAAATGTAATTATTATTATTATACTATTACTATTATTATTAAATACTTTTGTTTATCCAATAATAGAGTATAAACAATGGGAGTATATGATAAATGAAGATAAAGTTGATTTTAAAGAAGGGATATTTTCTATAAAAAGAACTATAATTCCGATGATTAGGATTCAACACATTGTAATTAATGAAGGGTTTATTAATAGAATATTTTCTCTTGCAAGTATAGATATACATACAGCTGGAGGTGTGCATACAATACCAAACTTAGAATTAAAAGATGCAAAAGAAATTAGCGAGTATTTAAGATCTAAAATAAGTGAAAAGGTGGAAGATGAAAATGATACCTATAACTAGAAATCACTGGTCAGAGATGATTTTTATGACTTTTGAAAATATAGTTAATTCAATTGTTTATATAATTCTTGGTTTAAAGATGATAAAAGAAGGAGCAGTATTTATTTTACTAGGTTTTATATTTTTATATTTAATGATAATTATAATAAAATGGAGATATAGCTTTTTTTATATTGAAGGAAGTACTATATTTGTACAAAATGGAATATTCAAAAAAATAAAAAAAGAAATACCAATAGATAAAATAACAACTTTAGATACAAAAACAAATATTTTAAATAGATTACTAAATACATCAAAGTTAAATATAAATACAGGTGCAATAAATAGTTTAGAAGATATAGAATTTTCATTTACATTAAAAAAAGATCAAATAGAAGTTATAAAAGAAAGAATATCAAATAGTACAAAGATTATATGTAAACAAGAATTAAAGGTAAACGAAGATGATATTAGATATAAAAGTAATTTATACAAAATGGAGCTTAAAGATATATTTTTATATACTATAACTAAAAGTAAAATTTATGTCATTTTAATGGTCGGATTTTTGTATAACATATTAGATGATTTAGTTGTAATTGATAAAGTAAATAAATATATAGATAATCATAGCAAAAAACTAGAATATTTATATGAAAATATATCAAAAAGTAACATAGCAACATTGGTTTTTATAATAATTTTATTTTTAACATTTATCTATATCATATCAACTTTAATTTGTTTTATATATAATTATGTAAAGTATTATAATTTTACATTACAGAGAATAGAAAATAATATATTTATAGAGTATGGATTTATTAGTAAAAAGAGCTTTAGCTTTAATATTGAACAAATTAACTCCATAAGATTTGATCAAAACTTAGTGTGTCAGCTATTAAATTTATATAACATAAATATAAGCGTAATAGGGTATCAAGATGATGATATAGCATCACAAACACTATTATATCCATTAGCTAATAAAATATTAAAAGAGGAAATAATAAAAAATATAGTATATGAACTTGAAATTTATGGAGAAAAAATTAAACCACCGAAACATACTGTAAGTATGTTTTTAATAAAAAGATATATAATTAGTCTAATAATATTATTACCAGTATTTTATTATGTAGATATTTATTTATGGATAATGTGCACCATATTATCTATAGTATTAATAATTCAAACTATTAGTGGGTATAGGCTGTATAAAAATACTAGTATAAAAATTGGTAAAGGAAAAATAGAAATAAGTAATGGTAGTATAAGGAAACAGACTATTATTATACCTAATGAAAAAATACAGTCAATTGGATATAAGCAAAGTATACTTCAAAGGAAAAAGCAAGTATATGATTATAATATAGATGTATGTTCAAATAACATTGGAGATTTGATTAAACTTAAAAATTTAGATACAAAAATAATAAATTATCTAGAAGAAAAAGCAGTTGTATAAAATAGAGCCTAATTAGGCTCTATTTTTATATAAAGAAAAATTAAATTTAAATTGTAAAAATAGTTGACGGCTTAAATGATAGGTGTTATCATTTAATTGAGATTATTGATAAAGATAATCATTTACAATAAGGAGGCGTATTTATGAAAATAATATATTGGAGTGGAACAGGCAATACTGAGACTATGGCAAATTTAATAGCCAAAGGTATTTCAAATAATGGAAAAGAAGCCGAGGTATTAAGCGTAGATAAAGTTAATATAGATGACATAAAAAATGAAAATATCTTAATATTAGGATGCCCATCAATGGGAACAGAAATGTTAGAAGAAGGAGAATTCGAACCATTTATACAGGAACTAGAAAATTTTGGACAAGGTAAAAAAGCATTATTATTTGGATCTTATGGATGGGGAGATGGAGAGTGGATGAGAAACTGGGAAGAACAAATGAAACTATATGGTTTTGAAATACCTATTGAACCAGTTATAGTGAATGAATCACCAGAAGGAGAAGACGAAGAATTATGCATAAAATATGGTGAGCAAATAGCTAAATTATAATAAAAAAATTAACATGTATTAGACTTAAAAATAAAAAATTACCCTTAAATTATACAACAATAAAAAGTAGACTAAATTAATGTACTGCACCTCAATTGTTGGAGCAAAAATCCAATGATTGGGGTGTTTTTATATATGCTAACTACTTTTTTATTTTAGAAGGAAAATAAATAAAAGACATACAAATTTTATCAACGGCCTTTAATACTTATAATGAATAAAAGTATCTTTTAAAACAGATATTAAAAATATAAAAATAAATTTTAAAATTAAGATAGAAATAGGATGTTTTAAAAGGAGATCTTTATGGATAAAAAGATAGTATTTAGAGTTATAGCTACAATATTTATATTTTCTATATTTTCTAAATCTGTATATGCAGCGCCTCCATCTTTAAGAGAGTTAAAGGCATACACAGAATATAATGAAATCTTCAATAGAATAGAAGATATAAGGAATAACATTACATTAATAAAAGTAAATCAATCAACTGATAAAAATAGCTCAAATAAAATACAAAGAGAAGTAAATTTTTTTGTTGCTCAATTGAACTCTATTGAAATAGAAATAGAGAAAATTAAAAAAGAACAATACAATTCAATGCCAGACCAAGTATGTGGAAGAGAACTAATGATAGTATGTGAAAGTTTAAAAATGAGTATAGAACAACTAGTATTATTACTAGATATTATAAAAGCTGATGAACCTGCAGGAAGCGATTTATTTTATTCTGAATATTTATTTCACTCATATTATCATTTAAACTTAGCCGATGATATTAGTGCTTATATAAGCAGATATTATAATTTTAAATAAAAAAACTAAAAGTAATTGTTACTTTTAGTTTTTTTATTTTTAGATGATACTTACGAAAAAGTGCGTATTTTAAAAATTCTTTATGCAATATTATACTAATCTTATTAGCTTAGAAATATTTTGATGTCATGGAAGATTTATTAAATAATTTTAGCATACAATATTTTTCATTATCAAGACCTTTAACAGATGAGCCAGATTTAATAAACAGATGGAAAAATGAAGATAAGAAAAAGCCAAAATGTGTATCTTGTAATAAATGTTATAATACCTATGGGAAAAGGTGTATATTAAATATAAAATGATTTTAAAAAAATATAATAAGGCTTAATACTATTGTATTAAGCTTTTTAATTTATAGAATTATATTAATACTATGGATTATGCAGAGTAGAATATTTGACAAATTTAACAAAAAGGATTTTAATATGTTTTGTAGTATTTAATATAATAGGATAAGGGGGTGTTGATAGTGAATGAGAAATATAGGTTAAATGATACGATACAATATTTGTACAATCAAATGTTGAGAGATGGAATACTAAGAGAGAGTAAAAAAGACCAAGTTCAATATATATTAGATATGATATCCATATATAATAATGATAAATTGGATATGATAGAAGATATAATTGAAAATGTAAAGTTATTTGGATATAAAGAAGAACATATTTTGCCGTTATATACAAAATTATTAGAATGTATAATAGATGTGGATAAAAAGTTAGATATAGATTTAGATAGTGGAAAATATGAATCGACATGTCAAATTGATAAGTTATTAGGACGCTAGTATACTAACTAGGTATTAAGGGGATGAAGAAATGGCTCACGTATTTGAAAAAAAATATGAAGTTGCATATAGAGATACGAATGTAAGACAAGAATGCAATTTATCGTCATATATGGAATTTATGGTAGATGCAGCATTTTGTCAAGAAGCTACTTTAGGGCTTTCTATATCAGACTTAATAAAGAGTAATCATACCTGGGTGATTTATGATTACAAAATAAAAATACATAAGTATGCAAATTATAGAGACAAACTAAAGGTAGTTACATATGTTAAAAGGTTTAAAAAATTCTATGCTATTAGAATATTTGAAATATACGATGCAAGTAATAATTTAATAGTAGAAGGAGAAACATTAGCATTTTTTATAGATATGATAAAAGTTAGACCATGCATTATACCGAAGTATTATTATGAACTATATTGTGTAGAAGAAGACAATAAGGAACCGATTAAAAAATTAAAACTAAAAGCACCAGAAAAGGTAACTCATGAAAAAGAGTTTGAAATTAGGTATGGAGATATTGATTTAAATTTGCATGTTGGAAATGTTCAATATGTAAAATGGATTATGGAAACTATACCATTTGAGGTAATGACTAATTATAGAAATAATCATATCAAGATAAAATATGAAAAAGAAATAAAATATGGTGAAAAGATAAGGGTCCAAACAGAAATTAAAAATCTAGAAAATAACATATTAGCAATTCATCAAATAATTGATAAAGATAATAAAGAAATAGCTTTATTAGAAAGTCATTGGGAAAAAATAAATGATAGCAATAATTTTATTAAAAATTTAAATATAGAACAGAATATAAAGCAATAATAAACATATATTATATAGAGAATTATATATACTATTTATAAAATAAAAGATTTTTAATCATTAATATAGATTGTTTAAGACTTAAAATAATAAAAGATGTGTATTGAAATACACACCTTTTGTTATTTTAATTAAAATTTAATCCTCTTCTTTTAAACAAATATTAAGAATTAGGGCAGCAATTGTTCCTGTACTTATACCCGATGCAAATAACATTTGAAGGGATTGAGGTAAATTATTTAATAAATCTGGTCTAGTTGTAATCCCTAGACCTAATGCAATAGAAACTACTATAATTAGAATATTTCTGTTATTCATTTTTATTCTGCTTAAAGTTTTCATACCACTAGCAGATACAACACCAAACATTACAACACCAGCACCACCTAAAACGGGATTAGGTATAGATGCCACAATAGACCCTAATTTTGGGAAAATTCCCAGAAGCATCATTATTATACCAGCCATAACAACGACATGTCGGCTAGCCACTCTAGTCATCGGAATAAGCCCTACATTTTGGCTAAAGGATGTATTTGGTCCAGCACCTAAAAAACCTGCTATAAAGCTTCCTACACCATCAGCTAAGACACCACGGCTCAAGTCATCACTATTAGGCTCTCTTTGAGATGCTTCACCAACAGCTATCAAACATCCAACAGTTTCTATAGTAGTTACTAAATAAGCAATTATAAAAGGTATTAAACCAGCTAAACTAAACTTAATTCCATATTTTAGAACTAGTGGAACACCAGGAACTCCAACAATAGATGCTTCTTTTATAGGATTAAAGTCAACAAGACCTAGAGGTATACATAATAAATAACCTAAAGTCATACCAATAAGTATAGAGGCACTACTAAAAACACCTTTACCATATCTATTAAGAAGAATAACTATTATCATGACTATTAAAGCAACACCAATATTAGTTATACTATCATATGTAGGCGATCCAACGCCACCAGCACACCAGTCCATAGCAACGGGAACTAATGTAAGTCCTATTAGAGTTACTACAGTACCTGTTACAACTTGGGGGAAAAATTTCATAAGTGGCTTTATAAATCGACTAAGAATCATTTCAATAAATGAGCCAAGTATCGTGGCACCAAGAATTCCTGCAAGACCCATTGAGGTGCCAACAGCAATAGATGGGCCTACAAATGTAAAGTCTGTTCCCATTATGCATGGAGCTTAGAACCTACTTTTCCTAATCCTCTAACTTGAATAACTGTTGCTATACCAGCTACAAATATTGCAGCGTTTATCATCATAGCGGTAGATTGGATATCAAATCCAAGAGCGGTACTTACAACTAAAGGAACTGCAACGATACCTCCAAAAGCAGCAACAATATGTTGAAAACCTAGAAGCACAGAAAGTTTTAATTGTGGTCTATCGTCAATTTGATAAAGTAGACAAGAATTTTTTGCTACTTTTATCATTTGAGAAGAATTTGTTTTATTCATTAATATTCCTCCTCAATATTTAATTTTGTTAGTGATATATTTTTAGTGATATTAAAGTATAGATTGAGAAGTTTATTTTAATGACAAATTTTAAATAAGTTTTATGTATACATCATATGTATATATGTATACGCAAAAAAAGCTTAACCATGAATCAGTAGTTATTTCATAGTTAAGCATTTTTGTATTTATTATTCCTCAATAAGAGCTATAGCTCTTATTGGTGAACCTGAGCCAGCTCTTATTTTAAGAGGTAGGCCAAAGTATAAGAACCTTTTATTAACAACCTTATCTAAGTTGCATAAATTTTCTGTATTGGTAATATCATATTCGCCGCATACTAGATGACCTGAAAAATCTATATCATTAGGATGATCAATAGCAGGGGCATCTACACCTATATTTACAACACCACATTCAGCTAAATATTTGGCAGCACTATAACTAAGCCCACTATATTCGGTTTGCCATTTGTCAGTTCCAAAATTTCTATCATAATGACCTGTATACATCAAAACTATATCACCTTTATTTAATTCTTCGTTGCATTTTTTTACAGCTTTTTTTATATCATCAACTTCTATGTATCTATCAGGCTTAATATGTGATAAATCTATACATATAGCGCTACCAAAGAAATAATCAAGAGGCATAAATTCAATAGTTTTACCACTAGGCTTGTACTCCCAAACAGCATCACAATGAGTTCCTCCGTGTTCACTTATAAGTAAGTTTCTAGCAGAAAAACCTAATGTCTTACTACCTGTTTTTTTCATATTTTCTTCATGGGTCATGTTAGTCATAATAAATGTTGGTTGATGCATTGGAAATACAGACATACCTTGAAATATTTCTTGAGACAAATCAATTACTTTTAAACTCATAAAAATTCCTCCTAAAAATGTTGTTGATAATAGATATTCATAAACTTAAAAAAATATAATCAAATTGCAAGTTGTATAACTTTAAATATAAAATCATTAGTTAAATTAAAAAAACTAAAAAATTTAGTAATAATTGTGATATTTAAAAATATAATTTATTAAACAAGCACAAAATAAAAAATTTATAGCTACACTTTAAAATTTGATTAACTTCTAACCTTACTTGTAATAGAAGTGAAGCTATTATTTGGGTAAAGTATGAACTTAATACATACTGCTTATATAAATTTTGTATATTATATAGGGATATCTATATATTTAAGCAAAAGAATACTTAGATAAAATAAGACCTAAGGAACATTTTGTTTATTTAAATTTTTTACAGGGCTTTTAAAATTTTTAAAATTAAAAATCAAGCCTAATTAATTTTTACAGCACATAGGATAGTTCCAATTGTGTTAAAAAACCTTAGTTTACATGGTTTTTAAGAGGTTAAGATAAATGAAGATTTGCTTGTTTTAATAATTTATCTACTTATTTAATAATTAAATTTTAAAGATAAGGAGATAAGTGAAATGGAAAAAAAACAATATGTATTAGCTGTTCCGAATTTTAGCAATGGTAGAGATCATGATGTTATTGAGGCTGTTGTTAATGAAGTTAGAAAAGTTAGTGGAGTTAAATTAGTAAGTTATGAACCTGAACATGACTTTAATAGAACTGTGGTTACGTTCATAGGTCAACCACAGCCTGTAAAAGAAGCTTTAGTAAATATGGCAGCAAAAGCTGCAGAGCTTATAGATATGAGAGAGCACAAAGGTACACATCCAAGAATAGGTGCTCAAGATACCCTTCCAATATTCCCATTTAAAGATATAACTATAGAAGAATGTGTTGATTTAGCTAAAGAAATAGGAAATGAATTACATAATAAAACTAAAATACCTATATATTTTGCTGGAGAAGCAGCAAGAAATGAAGAAAGAAAGGCATTTGCTTATATAAGAGCTGGTCAATATGAAGGTGTAAGAGATTTATTAAAAGAATGCAAAGGTAATGAAAAAAGAAAGCAAGAGTATGAAAATAGAAAACCAGATTTAAGTGTAGATGGATTAATAAGCGATACTGCAGGAGCTACTATTTGTAGTGCAGAGACAGATGGGCTTACTGCTTATAATATATTTTTAGGAACTGAGAATATTCAAATAGCTAAAGAAATAGCTAAAGGATTAAGAGGACCTACTGGAGGATTTTCTACAGTAAGAGCTGTTGGAATAAAATTTCCAGAAAGAGAAGGAGTAGTTGTTTCAATGAACTTATTAGATTGTTCAAAAACTCCAATGCATAGAGCTTTTGAATTTGTAAAAAGAGAAGCTGAAAGATACGGTGTTATGGTTACAGGTACAGAACTTGTAGGTCCAATAAAATTAGATTATATATTAGATAGTTTTGAGTATTTCTTTAGATTAGAAGGATTTAGAAAAGAGCAAGTATTAGAAACTCATTTAATGGATATGTAGGAGGATTAATATTATGGTTGATGTAATTATAAAAAATGCAAGAATACCACAAGGTGACGATACAATAGTAACTAATATATTAGTTAAAGATGAAAAAATAGCAGGTTTTGTTGATGATATAAGTATGATAGATGCTAAAGATGTAATAGATGCAAATGGAAATTTAACGATTCCAGGATGTATTGATTCACATACTCACTTTATGTATCAAGGATTCCCACATAGAGAAAACTTTTTAACAGGAACAGCAGCAGCTGCAACAGGAGGTGTTACAACTATAATAGATATGCCATGTTGTTCAGTTCCTTCTGTTAGAAGTATAGAACAGCTTGAAACTAAATTAGGTATATGTGGACCTCAAGCAGTAGTAGATTATGCTATGTGGGGTGGTGTTACAGGTGAAGATGTTAGAGAAGGTTGGATGCACAATGTTAAGGAACAAGCAGATTATGGTGTAGTAGCATTTAAAGTATATATGACTCCATCAGTTCCAACATATCCAAGGGTAACAGACCCTGAGATGTATGAATGTTTTAAAGCAGTTTCTAAAACAGGACTTCCAATAGGAATTCATGCAGAAAATTTTGCAATGTGTGATTTTTATGTTAATAAATTTAAAAATGAAGGTAGACTTGATGGGCCAGCATGGGCTGAAGCTAGAATGGAGCTAGCTGAAAAAGTTGCAATAGAATTAGGAATAAGTTTTGCAGAGGCTAGTGGGGCTAGACTTCATATAGTTCATATGAGTACAGGTATAGGTGCTAAATTAGTTAAAGATGCTAAGATGAGAGGATTAGATATAACAAGTGAATCTTGCCCTCATTACTTAACATTAAATTATCAAGAATCTATGAGTAAATATGGTCCACTTGCAAAAATAGCTCCACCACTTAGAACTAAAAAAGATAATGAAGAACATTGGCAAGGAATAAATGATGGAAGTATAGACTTTATAGCTACAGACCACGCTCCTTATGAAATAGAAAGTGAAAAACACAAAGAAGGTATGAATATATGGACTTCATTCCCAGGTATACCAGGTGTTGAAACTATGGTTCCAGTTGTTGTAAGCGAAGGATATAACAAAGGTAGAATATCTTTAAGCAAATTAGTTGATATATTAAGTACAAATGCAGCTAAACATTATGGATTATATCCTAAAAAAGGAGCTTTAAATATAGGTTCAGATGCTGACTTTACTATAATAGATTTAGAAAAAGAATGGACTATAGATCCTAAAACTATGGTATCTATGTGTGGATATACTCCACTTGAAGGAATGCAATTAAAAGGAAAAGTTTTTAAAACTGTAATCAGAGGGAACTTAATATATCAAGATGGAGAAAATGGTACATTAGGAAATTTAGATAGCTACGATGTAGTATTTAACAACCCAGAAGAATTAACAAGCGGAGAATATAAAGTAAGTTATAGAAAAGACCATCCAGAAGTTATATTAAATCATGTTAAAAATATAAAAGGTATAATGGTAAAACCAGGATTTGGTAAGTTTACTAAGAGACAACAAATAATGAAGTTAGATAAAAATATAAAATTTTAATTTAAACAGATAATAATATTATGTTAACAATTATTGAGTTATGTACGGATATAATCTTTAATTAGTGCACGACTTAATTTACAAATTAAGTATATAAATTTATAGGAGGATTTAATTTATGCCAAGACACGGTATTGTTGTTATAGATATGTTAAATGATTTTGTTGGAGAGAAAGCTCCACTTAGATGTCCAGGAGGAGAAAAAATTATACCTAATTTACAAAAGCTATTTGCATGGGTAAGAGAAAGAAATGCAAGAGGTCTTGATGATGTTCAATTAATACACATACAAGAAGCGCATAGAAAAAATGATGCTGATTTCAGAGTGAGACCAGTTCATGCTGTAAAAGGAACTTGGGGATCTGACTTTATAAAAGATTTATATCCACAGGGTGAAGAATATACTATACCTAAGAGAAGACATAGTGCATTTGCACACACAGATTTAGATTTGTATTTAAGAGAGGAAAACCTAGATACTGTTGTTGTAACAGGCGTTTGGACTAATGTATGTGTAAGAAGTACAGCAAGTGATGCTTTATATAATGCATACAAAGTTATAACTTTAAGTGATGGTGTACATTCTAAAAATGATGAAATGCATGAAGCGGGATTAAGAGATTTAAGTATATTTACTAAAATTATGACAATAGATGAATATATAGATGCTTGGGAAAAAGGTATTGATCCATGGCAAGGCGGTGGAGATAAAGAAAATAAAGTAGAATAAGTGGAAAAAATTTTAAGTAAGAGGCTTATACATGCTTCTTACTTAAAATTTATATTAATACAGGTAAATTAAAGATGGGAGAAAACTATATGAAAATTATAGTAGGAATATCTGGAGGAAGTGGTGCAATTTATGCACTAGGAATATTAAAAGCATTAAAAAATCTCAATATAGAAACTCATTTAGTAGTATCTAATATGGGTGAGTATGTGGTGAATCATGAGTGCGGAGTTGATTTAGACGAGCTTAAAGATATGGCAGACTTTTATCATGAAAACTATAATTTAGCAGCCCCTATAGCAAGCGGATCATTTAAAACAGATGGAATGATCATAGTTCCTTGTTCTATGAAAACTTTATCTGCTATAACTTGTGGATATAGTGATAGTTTACTTACAAGAGCTGCAGATGTTTGTATAAAAGATAGACGAAAGTTGGTGGTTTTACCAAGAGAAACACCACTTAGCTCTATTCATTTAGAGAATATGCTGAAACTTTCTAATTTAGGCGTAACTATTATGCCTCCTACACCAGGTTTTTATAATCATCCTCAGGACTTAAGCGATATTGTAACATCTATAGTTGGTAGAAGCCTAGATCAATTAGGTATAGACCATAATTTACTTAAAAGATGGGGTGAGTAGATGGAAACTCAAATGTTAAGGTATACATTAGATAAATTAAATAACTTAAATTATACCAAGATTTGTAGGAAAAAAGTCAATCCTAAATTTGAGTTAGGAGCTGTGCTTAAATATTTTGATAATGAAGTGCCAATTATATTTGAAGATGTTAAAGGCTATGATATGCCATTGGTTGGTGGACTTTATGGAAATAGACAAATATTTTATGATCTTATGGATATGAACAAAGAAAATAGAATTTTTAAATTTATGGATGCTATAGCAAATCCACAAGAAACAAAGTTAATTTACACAGGACCTATCAAAAAAAATATAATAACTAAAAATATTGATATAACAAAATTATTTCCAACTCCTACGTCTCACGAAAAAGATTCTTCAAGCTTTATAACTGCAGGAATGCTTTTAGTCAAAGACCCTGAAACCGGAGATATCCATATGGCGGTTAGAAGATTTCAGGTAAATTCTAAAACTAATATAAGTACTCTTATATCAGGTGCATCACCTCATTTGAGAAAAATAGTTAGAAAAAGCGAAGAAAGCAATAAGCCTGTAGAATGTGCAGTGGTTTTAGGGTATGATGCTGAATATTTAATAGCATCTCAGATAAGTTCATCAAAGTATGGACTAGACAAACATAAAGTCTATAGTGCATTGAAAGGTGAAGCATTAGAAGTTGTAAAATGCTATAGTGTCGATATAGAAGTTCCTGCATATTGTGAGATAGTATTAGAAGGTGAAATTGTTCCTAATAAAAAGATTACAGAAGGGCCTTTTGGAGAATTAATGGGATATTATGGAGAAGTAGCACCAAATCCTGTAATGGAGATAAAAACTATAATGCATCGAGATAATCCAATATTTCAGCATGCCTTTCCTTGCAGAGAAGAACATCTATCAAATGGACTTATAAGAGAAGTTGAAATATATAGTGCATTAAGTAGTGTAGTAGATGTTAAAGATGTAAATGTAACTATAGGTGGAGGGTGTAGATTACATGCTATAGTTAGTATAGATAAAAAAAATGAAGGCGATGGAAAAAGTGCAATATTGTCATCACTAGGAAGTAGTAAAGATTTAAAACATGTAGTCATAGTTGATAGTGATGTTGACATATACTCATATAAAGATGTTGAATTTGCGCTAGCATCTAGGGTACAAGCTAGTGACGATATTGTTATAATCAAAAATGCGTTAGGTAGTGCACTTGAAGCATCACATGTATATAAAGGAACTAGTGATAAAATAGGTATAGATGCAACTAAACCATTAAATGAAGAAAGTTTTATAAGAGCTATAATACCGGAATATGAAGACATTGATATAACTAATTATTTTTAATAAAAATATAAATAAAATACGTTTAATAAGTATTAAAAGGAACCTTAAGAGAGGTGAAAATTTTGAAAGCATTAGGGATTGTAGAAGTGAAAAGTATGATAGGTGCAATACAAGCTGCAGATACTATGTTAAAATCAGCAGATGTTGATTTAGTTGATATAAACTTAGTAGGATCTGGAATAGTTGCGGCTATAGTAAGAGGAGACGTTGCAGCAGTTAATGCAGCTGTAGAAAATGGAGAAGAAAGTGCAGCAAAAATTGCAGAAATAATATCGACAAATGTAATAGCAAGACCACATGATGAGGTAAGCAAAATATTATAGGTGGTGAAATAAATGGCAAACCCACTAGCTAGAACAATAATGAATAATATATCTAAAAAATCAAGAAATAAAAAAATAGAGGAAAAATTAGAAAAGTATACTGATGATAAGTGTATAAAAAATATAAATGAAAAAGAAGAAAACATTTTAAAAAATATATTATATAAAAACAAAGTAAGTTTAAATTCTTTAAATAGTATAAACGAAATTAAAAAAAATATTAACTCAAAAACTATAATTCAAGAAAAATCATCTCAAAAAAATAGCATAAATGATTTACTAAATAAATCTAATAACAAAACTAATGAACCTTTTAGTAAAACTAAACCTAAAATAAAAACTCAAAGTCTTAAAAGTTTAAATTTAAATAGTAAGTGTGAAGAAAATATAAAAAAACATACATCAGAAAAACAAATAAAAAAAATAACTAGCTTAAGAGATTTAGCTAAATAAGGGGGAGTACTATGAGAAAAGCCCTAGGTATGATAGAAGCAGTAGGTTTAACAACGGCAATAGCAGCATTAGATGCAGCTAGTAAAGCAGCAGATATTACACTAGTTGGATATGATAAGGTAATAGGGGTAGCAAAATCAGTTAGTGTTACTATACATATTGCAGGAGAAGTAGCGGCAGTAAATGCAGCTATTGAAGCGGGGATTGAAGCTGGAAATAAGGTTGGAACAATAGTTTCAAGTAAAACAATAGCTAGACCACATGAAGAAATTGATTTTTTAATAAATGAATTTAAAAGCAATTTAAAAGAAAAGAAATCTAAAAAAGAGGTTAATAAAATTTCTAAGAAAAAAGAGGGAAGTAAAGAGGAATAGTTTAAATAAAAATAAAGATATACAAATTTAGGAGGTATAAGTTTATGGGTCAAGCACTAGGAATGGTAGAAACTAAAGGATTAGTAGGAGCTGTAGAAGCTGCAGATGCAATGGTAAAGTCAGCTAATGTAACATTGATGGGATATGAAAAAATAGGATTTGGACTTGTAACAGTTATGGTAAGTGGTGATGTAGGGGCAGTAAAAGCGGCAGTTGATGCAGGAGCAGATGCAGCTAGAAATGTTGGAGAACTCCACTCAGTTCATGTAATACCAAGACCACATTCAGAGGTAGAAAGAGTCATACTTAATAGAGAATAATATATATGGAAAATAAAAAAAGCTTAACTCAAAGTATCTTAAGCAATATAGGAAATAAGACCATAAATCCTTTAGAAGCTAAGAAAGATAACAATGAAGTTAAGCTTGATTTAAATTCATTTATAATGGTTCCTATAAATCATCCTAAAATAAACGAAGTAATAAGAATTTTAAATGAGAATAAAGGTAAAACAGATAAATCAAAAACAGATATGAAATATACTGATCTTAAAAATAATATTAATTATGAACGTCATAATAAACAAGAAAATTCAGAAAAAAATACAAGATTAATAATAACACTAAATGATATTTTAAATAATTTTGATGAAAATCAAATTATAATACCTAAAAATTCTATAATAACTCCATTAGCTCATGATTATATAAAACAAAAGAATATAGAGCTAATTTTTAATAAATAAAAGTAGGGGATGAAATAATGCAAATAGGTAAGGTTATAGGTACAGTAGTTGCAACTAGAAAAGATGACTCATTAGTTGGAAGTAAACTAATGATAACTCAACCTTTAAATTTTAAGAATGAATTTGATGGAAAGCCATTAATTGCGGTAGATACAGTTGGAGCGGGAATAGGTGAGTTAGTTATTTTTACAGAAGGAACAGCTGCTAGAAATGCAGCTAAAAAATATGATTCATCAATAAATGCTGCAATAATAGGTATAGTTGATAATATAGACGTATGGGAGGATTAAGTTTGAAATATATAAAACAAGCAATGGAATATAAAGAGTTAATAGACACTCTTATGAGTGATAAACACCATGCAGATATTGTTTTGTATGGTGGGAGTGTTGTAAATGTATTAACAAGAGAAGTATATAAAGCAGATATTGCTATAAAAGGGAAATATATATTAATGGTTGGAAATTGCGAAAGTTTAATAGGGGAAAATACTATTGTAGTAGATGTTGAAGGAAAGTATTTATCTCCTGGGTTCATAGATTCTCATATGCATTTTGAAAGTAGTATGCTGACTATAACTGAATTCTCAAGACTTTCTATACCATCAGGAACCACAACATTAATAGCAGATCCACATGAAATAGGAAATGCACTAGGTTCTATTGGTATGAAAGCTATGGCAGATGAAGCAAGTAAGATGTTAAATCATGTTAGACTTGTAGTGCCAGCGTTAACGCCAGATTGCCCAAGTTTAGAAACTGCAGGTGTAGATGTAAGTTCTAAAGATATGAAAGACTTGCTAAATTACAAAAATATTATAGGAATAGGAGAATTACAAGGTTTTAGTAATGCAAAACATGTATACAGAAATACTCCAGAAATAATAACGGATTTACTTGCATCAACTACATATGCAAAAAGTATAGGAAAAGTAGTTGATGGAAATGCTCCTGAATTATTTGGAGAGGAACTAGCAGCTCATATAATATGTACTGGAGGCAAATGCTCTTGCCATGAAACTACGACAAAAGAAGAGTGTATAGAAAAGTTAAGACAAGGTGTATATGTATTTATGAGAGAAGGATCAACTCAAAAAAATATGGCAGAGTGTATAAGAGCTGTTACAGAAGAAAGATTAGATTCTAGAAGATGTATATTAGCAACCGATGATATGGTATCTGAAGATCTCGAAAAATTAGGCCATATGAATGAAATAGTTAAAAGAACTATTAATCAAGGTGTAAACCCAATTGAAGCTATACAAATGGTTACTATAAATCCGGCTACATATTTTGGTCTAGAAGATAGAGGGGTACTATCTCCATCTAAAGTAGCTGACATTGCTATTATAAATGATTTAAATAAAATGGATGTAGAAGCTGTGTTTATAGATGGAAAATTAGTTGCAGCTGAAGGTGAGTTAATAGTAGCTTTACCTAAATATACTTATCCAAATTGTGTAAAAAATTCAGTTAAAAGAGAAATATTAATAGATGCGGACTTAGAAATAAGAAGTGAAAAAAATAATGTTACAGTCAGATGTATAAGGGCAATACCAGATCAAAATTTAACTGAATGCATAGAGGAAGAAACTACGGTTAGAAATGGTGTAGTTCAGAGTAATGTAGCTAATGATTTATTATATATAGCTTGTGTAGAACGATATGGTAGAAATAATAATATAGGAAAGGCATTTGTTAAAGGATTCGGACTTAAAAAAGGTGCTTTTGCAGAAAGCGTAGCTCATGATACTCATAATATAACTGTTGTTGGAACTAATATAGGAGATATGGTAGTTGCTGTTAATAAAGTTATAGAAATGGGCGGAGGGCTAGCAGTTGCAAATAATGGCAAAGTACTAGAAGAACTTAGATTACCAGTAGGAGGACTTATAACAGATGAACTTACAGGAAGTGAAGTAAGTGAAAAAATATCTAAGTTAGAAAAATTAGTAAGAAATGATTTAGGGGGGGAATTACGTGCTCCATTTATGCATCTATCTTTCTTAGCATTATCAACTAGTCCAAAGTGGAAGATAACAGATAAAGGTCTTATAGATGTCAATAATTTTGAAATATTAAACCCTATAGTTTAAATTTTGTTACTTAAAATTATAAAAAGAAGCTATATTTTTATAGTTTCTTTTTTATTTTAAATAAAAAACATATATACATTGGGAAATGAAATTATTTGAGAATATAATAAAATGTAGAAATAAGTAATTATTTGTAGTATGAAATAATATATACAAAAAATAAAAAATTTATTATACTTAAAACATAGACAATTAAACCAAATTAGGAGAGATGTGATAAAGTGATATTTGATTTATTTTCAAAAATGACTCAAAAGTCTGCAGAAAAAGCTATAGACAGGTCAATTGATGAGTATAGCAAAGTTTTGGAGAAAGACGTAAATTTGATGGTACGTATGATTTATAATAGAAAAACGTATACAACAGATGTGGAAAGTATAAATAGTAGAGAGGTAGTTTTCAGATGTCCTATAAATGAATATGACCATGTAAGGTTTAAAAATGGGAACAATATAAAAATAGATTTTGTAAGTTACACAGGGCTATATACAACAAGAGTAACTATAATAGAAAAAATTGTAAAAGAGGATATTACATATTATAAAGGTAAAATTACCCAGCCAATAGAAAAAAAACAAAGAAGAGATAATTATAGATTGCCAATTTCATTAGATGTAATCTATACACTATTACCCAAAGAAATTACAGAATATGAAGGAAGCACATTAGACATAAGTGTTGGAGGGATGCTTATGGAAACATATGAAAATATATATCAAACTAAAAATATAAAAGTAAAAGTTGATATAGAAGATAAAATTTATGAGATAAAAAGTTATATAGTTAAAAAGAGAGAAAATTTCTCTAATGGAAAATATTTCTATCATATTAAATTTGAAGATTTAAATAATAAACAAAAAAATGAAATATCTAGATTTATATTTGATAATAGAAAAATGCAATCTAAAAATCTAAAGATTAAAAGTTAGAAACTAAAATTTTAACTAGTCTAAATATAGCTGCCTTAAAACTACGTTTTAAAGCAGTTTTTTGTATATAATAATACATGGAGGAAAGACATATGACAAAATTTAATAAGACATCAATTTTTATTGTGTTTATAGTCATAATAGGAACATTAATAATTACCAACAATATTTATAATGTTTATTCTAGCAATGATATAGACCAAATAGCAGAAGAAAATTTAGGGATGTTAAATAATAAAATAACATCAAAAGAAAAAAATGAAATTAAAATGTTGTTAACTCTAAAAACATATTTATCAGAAAGTAGATTAAATCAAAATCAACTAGAACCTAATTTGTTAGAGCTTAGTTTATCAAAAATTATAAATGATAAGTTAAATAATTATACAATAAAATATCTACTTAATGGATATGAACTTGAATATACAGATGATGAGTATAATTTAAAAAATAAAACATTAGAAAAGTTAAAATTAATAGTAAGTAAAAGTGATTATAATTATCTAAAAGATCAAATACAATCTTATGAATCTAGAAATTACGAATCATTAGAAAACATACAGTTAGTACTTGAAGATTATAATTTAAAGCAGATAGATATACTAGTATCATATTTAACAGAAGGTAGTAATTTAGAATTAGAAGCAGTTTTCAAAATAAATAAAAACTTAGAACTTAAGTATGAAAATATAGAGAATATAACACCTGACGAACTATCCAATTCAAATCTTGCTGAATATAAAAACATATGGAAAAATATAAAACATATATTACCACATTATGGACTTGAAAATTTTGATGAAATATATTTTTCAACAGATGGAAAAGATAATGAATTAGCTTCTGTAGCACCTAATAACGAAGACGGTAGTAGATGGATAATTAATATAGATCCAAAAGATGTATTTAATGAAGAAAATAACAATTATTTTTATGAGACTATCTTTCATGAATATTTTCATTATATGAGTTTAAATAGTCATCAAGTTGTTTATACATATGATTATGATACAGAAAATTATTGTGAAGAAGGAATATCATCTAAGAAAAATTCATATATAAATGAATTTTATAAAAGTTTCTGGACCGATATAATTGATGACAGAAATTCAAATAATGATAATTTATATTTTTATGAAAGGCATAAAAATAGTTTTGTAGATGAATATGCATCAACAGATCCAAGTGAAGATATAGCTGAAACCTTTAGTTATTTTGTATTAGAAGATAAACCAACGGGAAAAAGTGTAAAAGATGAAAAGATAAAATTTTTTTATAAATATAAAGAATTAGTAAAGTTAAGAGATGATTTAAGAAATAAAATTAATAGTTTATAAAAATAAAACTCATTTGTAGTAATAAATATAATAAGAACTACAAATGAGTTTTTTGCTTTATTTACTAATTTAAATAGATTTTAGTCTAATATATTTTTTAGAAAAATAAAATATAAAGAATCCAGCAGCACAAGTAGCTATAGATACAACTATATGCATGCCGACATCATATTTAAATACATAAGAACACGCATTATCTAATGCATGGAATAATATACAAAGCCAAATACTGTTTGTTTCAGTATATATGTAAGTGAGTATAAAAGATGATGCAATACATGTAAGTGCAAAAGGGAGAAAATTAGTTCCCTGTTGAGGTGTTCCAACTACAAACCAAAGGGGTAAATGCCATAACGACCAAATAGATCCTACTATCAAAGAACTTGTAAAATAAGAGTAATTCTTTAATAGTTTAGGCAGCAAATATCCTCTCCAACCAATTTCTTCTAAGCCACCACCAAATATCATAATAGGTGTTATCCAAACTAATGAGATTAATGGTTCATTAAGTAAAATGCTTTTACCTCTATGAAATTCAACAACAATAAATGGAATTGTCCACAAAATTAAAGTTACAACTAAAACATAGAAATATTCTTTAAAACTTTTTCTTATATTAGTAATATTTTTTACAAAATTAATAAAACTATAATTAGACGAAAATATTTTTATTGTAATTAAAGCAGCTAAAGCAGGGGAATATCCAGAGATACCATAAAATATCATAAAAATGGGTGAACCATAAGTTAAGATATTTTGATTAGTAGTATATATGGTAACTGAAAATCCAATTATACATAAAAATACTAATGTTATAAAAAAGTATTTTAAATCTTTAGAAATCATATTTTCCACCTCTACAATTAAAAAATAATAAAATAATTCAATCGTAATAAAAAGGTTAAATTATTATAGGTTTATTATATGCCAAGTAGAAAGAATATAATAGCACATAAATGTTAAAAAAATAAATTCTACCTTACTATAATATGTAAAAGTAGAATTTATTAATATTATTAAAAAAATATTATATAGAATTAACTAAACTTAATAGAATTTTTTCTAGTTTATCATCTGGTAAATCATTAAAATTAACTGAGCCAAGTACTGTGCAATAGCTATTTTCATTATTATCCCATACAATAGAATGATTAAGTATATCCTTGCAGACTTTATCCAAATCTATTCCCATAGCTTCCATACTAAATCTTAATTTGTCTGGATATCTACACGGTAGGTTATCCATATAGGTACATGATTCACAGTAACGACAGCGACCTCCATCTGTTAATAGACCATTAACTTCTTTTTCAAGAGGGATTAGAAGATCAGATAAAACTCTCCTTAAGTAAGGATGAATATCATTGATAGTTTGATCTTTATCTATCTCCATATACATAGCTATAACTAAAGAGTAATTATAGTTTTTAGTATAATCAGTAAATTTAGGACTATTTGGAGGACAAGTATAGCTTAAATTATAATGAGGGCAGCCATCCTTGCAAAGACCTGTAAAATAATCAAAGTTCATATAGTTTTTTAAAATATCATTTGAACACACATTTGCTTTTAAATTGATTTTATTATTATCTTTATTGAAATTTAAATTTATCATAAATAAAACTCCTAATTATTATTTTAATTAGAGTTTATTATTATAGTATTATTATGTCAATGATATTAAATGTTTTATCTAGTACCTTGTCATAAATATAAGTGATGAGATAAAATATCCAATAAACAGTCCGTTTATAATAGTAACAACAAATCTACCTATACCGAAATTATTAAATAATAAATAGCTTAAAATTAAAGTTAAAATCAAAAAAATAAAAGCAATTAAATGATATTTGATTTTATTGCAATAAAATTTTTTATAAGAAATTTTTTTTATACTATAAAGAAAAGCTAAGATTATAAAAAAGCCTATAATAGTACTTCCATGTTGCAATATTTTATAGATAGGTATTTTGAATGATAATATATTAAAACTTTTTGTTAAAAATTTTATATTTGTAACAAAAAATCCTGTCTTATGAGTAAAGGCATCCCAAAATACATGTGTTAGCATTCCGATTAAGCAAGAATAGGTAAATACTATAACACTCTTTAAATTTATAGATTTATTTTTATCATCTAATAAATAAGTATAATACTTAGAGAGGCCAAATGGTAAATTTGATATAAAAGGATATTTTATAATCTTAGTTATTATATAAGATAATAAAAAACATAAAGGTAAATTAACAAAAATAAAACCATTTAAAGTATGGCCTAAGCTACTACTTGGATTAAAAAGTATAAAATATATAAAATCAGGAGCCATAGATCCTAAAATTAAACCTAGTAAATTAAAATTTTTATTTTTATTAAAAACAACTAAAGCTGGGTGAGTTAATGTAAATGGCATAAAATAACCTCCTTTATAGATTAAATATTAAAAGTCATAAAACAACTTTAATAAGTTATTTTATGACTTTGTTTATGCAATTTCTGATTTTTTAGATTTAACAATATCTAAATTACTTATCCACTTTAAAACAATGAAGCTAAATAATGAAACACCTATAGAAAAAATAAATATTGAATTTATTCCAAATAAGTCTATCATAGTTCCATATAACAACTTCATAAGCGAATAAGAAACACCTATAGTAAAAGTATAAACAGTCATCGATGTAGTATAAAGCTTTTTATCAACTACTTTTCCAATGAAGTCAAAGGCGCAAATTATCATAATAGAAATAGCGATACCGTGCATAGATGTAGCAACCATAAATAACCAAGGGTTAGTTGTTAATGCATAAACAGTCCATCTAACTAATAAAGCACAACTTGCAAATCCTATCATTTTTACCAATCCATATTTTTCAACTAAATCTTTACTTTTTACCATAAAAAATAATTCAGGAATAACCATAAATACAGTAAGAAGACCAACAAGTTCAGCACCAGCGCCAAGACTCATTAAATGAATTCCTTGATAAGACATCATAGCTTCTGTTAATGAAGCTACACAAACTCCACAAACTAATATTAATATATATGATTTATTTTTAAATAATTTTGGTAAATCTTCTTTTAAGTTTAATTTTTCTTTATGTTCAACTTTAGTAGTAGTATCTAATATAGGAGTTATTAATAAGCATCCAATCATACTAACTATAAATACATATAAAAACATTATGTTGCTATTTGTTGCTTTTATAAGCTGACCACATAAAAATGATGAAATAGCAAATGACATAGAGCCAATTACTCTTATGCTACCATAATTTTTATTATTTTCTTTACAAAATGATGTAGTTATAGAGTCAGTCAAAGGTAGTATAGAGTTTCTAAACATTTCAAGGAATGTAGTAACTACTAACACTGGAATAAACGAATCTGTAATAATATAAAGTACTGTAAATAAAAGTGACAGCAATATATTAAACCAAAGGACAGATTTTTGCTTTTTTAATAAATCACTTATAAGGCCCCATATAGGAACAAATATAATACCAATTATAGAAGGTATTGATACGACCATCCCAACCTGAGATGAACTAAATCCTAATGTTTTTTCTAAATATACTGGTAAAAATGTATTATAAGCACCTAAACCAATAAAAAGAGTTAAATATTTTGCATAAAATTTTGTCATGATGATTTCCTCCCTGTATGAATATACCACAATATAAGCAATATGAAAATAGTAATAATTCATACTAAATATATTTAATAAAGCACATTAAATAAACAAGTAAAAACTTGCATATAATTGAGCGTATTTTAATTAAAAATGATATTATATATAAATTTATTTTAAAGGTATACAAAAAATTTAAATAAAAAACAGTTAACCTAAGAAGGTTAACTGTTTTGTTTAAAATTAATTAAAACAACAATTAATTGAATAAATACAATTGCTGCAAATGAAAATATAAAATAATGAAAAGCTAATAGTGAATTAAATAATCCGCTCATCATAATTATATATAGAACTACTGAAAGTATAAAACCTAAAATTATTTTTAATTTTAAATTAAGATTTTTATTTTTTAAGAAAGAGCATATTAGTAAAAGTAAAAATAATGCTGATATAAAAATTACAAAATAACTCTTTATTTTTAAGTTAGAATTTGAAAAAATTGTATTTTCAAACTGATACCTTTTATAATATACATGATGCATTACACCAGCACTTTTATTAGTTAAGTATTGTAAAATAAAAACACCTATAAATAAAATTAATTGAACAACCTTTGCAAAAGCACAGAAGATATTTTTAAAATTAATTTTTTTCATGTTAAAAATTATTTAGGTTCTCCTGTTTCTGTTGGATTTGAAGGGTCGTTGCTCCAGCCAATCCATCCATCGCTATATAAAGATGTATTGTCAAATCCCATAACATTAGCATAAGTTAGAACTTCAGCTGCTCTCCATCCACTTCCACACATAAATGCAAGATGGTTATTAGTATTTATATTTTGTGATTTCCATAAATTTTGAATTTCATCTGCGTTTCTCATTGTATTATCTATATTACGATAGTCCTCAAGTGTAGTTGAACTTGTTCCAGCATAGCCATAAATAGATCCTGGTATACGTCCCTTTTTGTTATGGTAGCTATAGCCACTTTTTTTACCTATATGCTCATCCCAACTACGTATGTCTACTAAAGTAAATTTAGAATTTTTTAATTGTTCTTTAAGCTCTGGTATAGTAACTATTAAGTCAGGATTTTGCGGTATTGTAGCTCCGAAGTCATTTCCTGATATTTTAGGGTTGTTTTTAGTCTCAAGTTCATACCCGGCACTTACCCATGCATCATTTCCGCCATTTAAAACTCTAACATCGTTTATACCAATATATCTAAGAACAACAGCAACTCTATAAGATGCCATTACATCAGGTCCAGTAACTATTACAGTATCATTTTTAGTAAATCCGTAGTCATTGGCAAATTTAGTTAGTTCTTTGTCACTAGCCATCATCCAACTAGGTGGTGGTTCTATAGTGTCAGTATTTATATGAACACTAGTAGGAACATGTCCTTTTAAATAAGCTTCTTTTTCTTCACCCCAGCTAGCTTCAACAATTTTTACATTTTTAGAATTTTTAAATGTTTCAGGTGTTTTTCCATCTAACAATTCTTTAACAGCTTGAGCTGGAACTATCATTTCATAATTATTATACTGCACCATAGGTAAGTTTTTATCATTGGCCCATTCATTTACATTATATGTATATAAATTATCATACCCTTTGTTTTTTAAGTAGTCATATACTTCCTTAGAGTCTTTTTCATTAGAATCATATAGTACTATATTCTTATCTTTATCTATTCCTTTAGTTTCTAATGCTTTTTCTAAGGTCTTTTCTTTATTTTTAGCGTCAACATTTAGCCAATTTGCTGAGAAATCGACTGCTCCTTTTATGTGTCCACCTCTTTTTATACCATCTAATGCCCAACCATTATAAGCATCGTTTATACGAGTATCGACTATTACCCAAGATTTATCGTCTAATTTTTTCTCTAAGTCACTAGTTGATATTGTTTTGATGTTAGCTTCTTGAGTATTATCAGCTTTTTTAGCGCAACCAGATAGTAATGATATGCTAAGTAGTGCAGCGATACTTAAGGTTAATGTAGTTTTTAATTTAAGTTTCATTAGAACTTCCTTTCTATTTAAATATATATTTAAGTTAGATTATATTAACAAAGTATACGATATTAGTAAATTAATATAGAAAAAAAATATAAAGAGATATATTAATTATAGATATTATCTATAATTAATATCTAAATTATAAAAAGAACAAAAGCTAAATAGTTAACATATCCTATTATCAAGAAGAATTTTAGGGGAGGGATAAAAGCATGGATTGTTTTAAAGTTAAACCAACAAAAACTTTAGTTAGAGTATTCAATGCACTACCAATAAATATGGCGGTGGACATATATGGAGATGGAATACTTATATTTTCAGACTTAAAATATAAAGACTTTACATCTTATTTTTATGTTCCTATAGGTACTCATAAGGTTGATATTTATGAAGCGGGTACTAAATCTAATCCAATAATAAGAACGTCACTTAGATTGCCTACCGATCAAATTTTTACAATAGCGATTACAGGAAACCAAGGAAAAGAAACTTTGTTAGTTGTAGATGAGGATATAGAGCAACAGCCTTCTAAGCAAGATGCAGTAGGAAGAACTGTAAATTTATGTCCTGATATAGAATTTATAGATTTATTGCTTAATGATGTTCCATCATTAAATAATGTTGCATATCGTGATGAAACACCATATGTATTTATACCACCAGGAATATACAATATTTCAGTAAAAGATGGAATAACGGGCGATGTTATATCAACAGGAAAATTTGAGTATAAAGTAGAACGAATATATACATTGTATATAGTTGGGTATGCACAAAATCTACAGATGGTTCAATCTGTAGATGGAAATACTTATGTATGTAAGTAGTAAAATATAAAAAATAAAGAATAAGGTTAGATAAATAAGCTATTCTAACCTTATTTTCATTTCATAATACTAATAAATTGCATAACTGTAGGTGATTAGTACCGCAAAATGGGATATAATAAATATACTAAATAGATAAAAGGTGATTAAATGAAAGAATACAATAGTATACAAGTGAAAGAATTAATTAAATGGCAGAATAAAATGAGGAAAAAACCGTCTATAATAAATAAAGCATCAAAAGGAACTCAAAACAAATTAAACTCTATCTTACCAGATAAATATCATGAAGTAATAACAACTGCAATTAAAAATATGACAAAAGTTGTTTTGTTAGGATCAAAATATACAACTAAGCCACCAATACAAAATTTAGATTTAGAAGAAAGAGATATATTGGCTAAAGAAAAAATTAAAAATTATAAAACAACAGCAGTTTTAGAAGGAGCAGGAACAGGAGCAGGTGGTATATTAATAGGTTTAGCAGACTTACCATTACTACTGAGTATAAAAATAAAACTTTTATATGAATTGGCTAGTATATATGGATTTGACGTTAATGATTATAGAGAGAGGATATATATATTAAATATATTTCAATTAGCATTTTCAAGTCAAAATCATGTAAACTACATATTTGAAAAGATGGAGCATTGGGATGAATATAAAGAAACTTTATCTGAGGATATAAATGATTTTAATTGGAGATCATTTCAACAAGAATATAGAGATTATATAGATCTAGCTAAATTGTTGCAGTTAGCACCTGGTATTGGAGCATTTGTAGGTGCATATGTAAACAATAAGTTAGTTGATAAGTTAGGTGAATTTGCTATATATGCATATCATATGAGACATTTAGAAAAAGAATTATATATAAATGATACTAAAGAAAGATGGTGGATAAAAAAATATAAAAATTTAAACAAATATAAATAAAAAAGTTCTTGGATTATTTACATAATCCAAGAACTTTTTTATGAAAAAATATTAATTAATTTTATAAATAAAAATAAATTAAGTTTTTATATTAATGAACCTTTAACATATCTATGATAAATCTGTCTATCATCTCCTAAATAGACAAACCTTTCTAAACGCTCTATTAAATTATAATTATCAAAGTTAAGATCATGATCATCAATAATTAGTGCATCAAAATCATAACCTTTTTCAAAACTACCAATATTTCCAAAGAAGGATCCTCCACCTTTAGTAGCTATATAAAATGCCTCGCTAAAACTTAAGAAATCATATTCTTTATTTTGAGCCCAAGTAAGCTTTGAAAATTCAATAGCATAAACCATAGTTTTAAAAATAGAAAAACTATGACCTCCACTTACATCGCTTCCAAATCCTATTTTTATATTGTTATCTAGTAGTTTTCTTATTGGCATTATTCCACTAGCTAAATTAGCATTAGAGGTAGGGCAGTGAACCGCATAAACATTTTTGTTTTTCATAAGGTTAATTTCATCATCTGTTAAATGTATACAATGTGCCATTAATGTGGGCGTATCACCAAATAAATTGAATTTATTATACACATCGCCGTAGAACTTTGAATCTGGATGAAGTTCTCTTACCCAGTTTATCTCACCAATATTTTCTGATAAATGAGACTGAACAGGAATATTGTGTTTTACTGCTATAGCTCCTAACTCTTTAAGTAAAGTTTCGCTACATGTAGGAACAAATCTAGGCGTTATTATCGGATTAACTAGTTCTGACTTATCAAATGTTTGACCTATAATATCAATAGTATCATTTATAGAATCATAAGTATTTTCACATAAAGTATCACAAGAGTTTCTATCCATATTAACCTTACCAACATATGCGCCAATACCAGATTGTTTAAATAATTCTATTAGTTTTAAGGTAGAAGATTTGTGTATAGTAGCAAATGCAGCTACCCTAGTAGTACCATTTTTATAAATTTCATTTACAAACCTAGAGTACATTTTTTCTCCATAGTTTACATCAATATACTTAGACTCCTCAGGGAATGTATAATCATTAAGCCAAGGAAGTAACTCTTTGTCCATAGCAATACCAAGGTTTCTAAATTGAGGAGCGTGGCAGTGTAAATCATTCATCCCAGGGATTATAAGTTTATCTTTGTAGTCAATTAATTCATAATCTTTATATTTTTCAGGCAATTTTTTGCATATATCTAAAATAATATTGTCAGATAAAATTATATATCCATCTTCTATAATTTCAAACTTGTCATGTGTAGGGGTGAAAATTATATTTCCTTTAATAATCCTCATAAAACACCTCTTAATAAAAAATTCTTGTTACTTTTTAATAAAATTATATAAACACTAATAATATGAATTTTATATAAATAATATATATGAAGATTTATTCGAAAATATTCAATAATATTGTTTTAAAATCAACAAATTAATATAAAATAACACTTTTGATTATAAAAAAAAGAAGTTTGAGTTGAACGTATGTATAATAACGAACTTATTTGTTTTTAAATAATGTAACATTCTTTTACAAAAATGTAATTAATTCAAATAAAAAAGTACTATAATGCTTAAAAGGTTCATATGTTTTAAGAAAGGTATTTTAACGTTTATAATATGTTTTTAATAAAATTTTTAGAATTATATTTTAAAATTTGAAGTTATTTAAATTAGACAAAAGATGATCAACTTAAAGTATTTACAAAAACTAAATTTGTTGTGGAGGAATTTATGATTGAAGAAGTATATAAGGCTAAGACTTTAGAAGAAACATTAAAATTATTGGATACTAAAAGTGACTCTATGATTATAGCGGGAGGAACGGATTTAATTGTTCAAATGAGGAATAAAAGATTACAAAAAAAGAATTTAATTGATATATCAGATGTAGAAGAATTGAAACTAATATCAGAAGATAAAGGAATTATAAAGATAGGAGCATGTACAACATTTAATCAAATAATACATAACGAAACACTTAATAGAAATTTAGACGGGTTAAAAAAAGCAGCTATGTCAGTAGGATCACCACAAATAAGAAGCAGAGGCACTATTGGAGGTAATATATGCAATAATTCACCTAGTGCAGACCTTATATTACCGCTATTAGTATTAGATGCAGTAGTAACCATACAAACAAAATCATATGAAAGGAAAGTGCATTTAAAGAATTTATTACTAGATAAAAATAAAGTAGATATAAAAGACAATGAAATATTAACCTATATAGAATTTGAAAAACCTACAAAAGACCAAATAGTAACTTTTTCAAAATTAGGTTTTAGGAAATCACTAGCAATCGCAAAAGTATCTGCTGGTGTTTTTTTAGATATAAAAGATAATAAATTTGAAATAGTTAGAATATCTTTAGGTGCATTAAGTAATATAGCTAGAAGAGCATATAATGTAGAAGATTACTTAATTGGTAAAGAAGTTAAAGATGAGTACATAAATATCGCAATAGATATGTTAGAAAATAACGTTAAAAAGGAATTACAAGGAAGAGAGAGTGCTGAATTTAAATCTCATGCAGTTAAAGGAGTAGTAGAAAGTGCTATAAGTGAGTGTATAAAATTAAATTTAAGAGGGTGAAGTGTTGAAAAACATTAATTTAAATATTAATGATACTTTGTATAATGTGAGCATAAATGAAAATGCACGATTAATAGACGTGCTTAGAGATAACTTAAATCTAACAGGAACTAAAGAAGGTTGTGGTGAGGGCGAGTGTGGGGCTTGCTCTGTAATTATAGATGGAGAAATAGTTAACTCATGTTTAGTAATGGCATTTCAAGTACAAGATAAAAAAATAATAACCATAGAAGGTGTAAAAGATGAATACTTAAAACAATCCTTTATAGATGTTGGAGCAGTACAATGTGGTTTTTGTACTCCAGGTATGATATTAAGTGGAAAAGTAATATTAGACCAAAATCAAAATCCTACAAAAGAGCAAATAAGGGAAAGTATATCTGGAAACTTGTGCAGATGTACAGGTTACAGCAAGATTGTAGATGCAATATATAATGCATCGAAGGTAAGGGGAGATAATTAGTGGATGTAGTAGGTAAAAGTGTAAAAAGGGTAGATGCTTATGATAAAGTAAGTGGAAAAGCAATATATCCACAAGATATATATATAGATAATATGCTTTATGGAGCAACTTTAAGATCAATGAAACCACATGCATATATAAAAGTTGATATTAGTAAAGCCTTAGAGTTAGAAGGAGTTATAAAAATATTTACGGCAAAAGATATAAAAAATAACTATCATGGGGTTGTATTAAAAGATCATCAAGTATTTTGTGAAAATAAAGTTAGGAGAGTCGGAGATCCAATTGCATTTGTGGTAGCAATATCTAAAGAAGTTGCAAATATGGCATTAGAATATATAAGGATAGACTATGAAGAAATTGAATGTGTGTTTGACCCAGAAATTGCAATGAAAAACGACTCAGTAAAAGTTCATGATAATGAAAGTAATATAGTTCATCATTTTAAGATTAGAAATGGAGATATTGATAAAGGGTTTGAAGAATGTGATATTATAGTTGAAAATGAATATAAAGTACCACAAGTAGATCATGTATTTTTACAACCAGAAAGTGGTGTTTCTACTATTGATGAAGATGGAAATATAACTTTATATATATCAACTCAATATCCTCATTACGATGTAATTGAAGTATCTGAAGCACTTGGAATAGAACCCAATAAGGTTAAAATTATAAATTGTACAGTTGGTGGAGCATTTGGTGGGAGAGAAGACATAATGATGCAAATACATTTAGCACTAGCAGCAAAAGAATTAAAAAGGCCAATAAAAACAGTTTACACTAGAGAAGAATCATTTTTAGCACACTCAAAGAGACATTCTATGATAATGAAATATAAAACAGGGGTTACTAAGGATGGTAAGCTAAAAGCGATAAAAGTAACTATAATAGGTGATACAGGTGCTTATGCGTCTTGGGCTATAAATGTACTTAGAAAAGCTGGTGTGCATGCAACTGGACCTTATGAAATAGAAAATGTTTGGGTTGATAGCTATGCAGTTTATACAAATAATCCATTTAGTGGGGCTATGAGAGGGTTTGGAGCAACTCAAGTACCGATTGCTTATGAACAACAAATGGATATATTAGCACAAAAGTTAAATATGGATCCTATTGAATTTAGACTTAATAATATTTTTAGAAAAGGAAGTAAAACATCTACCAATCAAATCCTAAAGGAAAGTGTTTCTCTAGAAAGATGTATAAAAGAAGTTAAAAAACACATAGACATAAATAAAAAAGGCTGTGGTATAGGGATTATGTTTTATGGAACAGGTTATGGAAATGGATTTCCAGATGTTTCAAATGCAACCGTAAAAATAGATAAATATGGAAAATTAGAAATATATGTGGGTGCAACAGAGGTAGGTCAAGGAGCTAAAACTATAATGAGTCAAATTGGAGCCGAAATCTTAAAAATAAATATAAAAGATGTAATTTTTATAAATGAAGATACATCTATAACTCCAGATTCAGGAACTGCTGCAGCTAGCCGCCAAACTTATAATACAGGCAATGCTATAAAGATAGCATGTGAAAAATTAAGAGATGAAATAGCTAAAGTTTACAATATAAATAAATATGATTTAAGAGAAGTATACGAAAATATGGATGAAGATAAACTTGTTAAGCATGCATCATTTACTGCTTATACGACTACTATGGATGAAGAAACGGGAATAGGAGATCCTTATTGGCCATATACTTTTGGAGCATGCGGTGTGGAAGTAGATATAAATGAAAAAACAGGAGAAGTTAAATTATTAAAAGCAGTAGTAGCTCAAGATGTAGGCAAAGCCATAAATCCACAGCTAATAGAAGGTCAAATAGATGGTGGATTTGCTATGGGAGTGGGATATACTTTATTTGAAAATCTAAATGTTATAAATGGATATATAAAAAATAATAAGTTATCTAAGTATTTAATACCAACTTCTTTAGATACAATAGATTTAAAAAAAATAATAGTAGAAGATGAAGAAAGTAGTGCACCATTTGGAGCTAAGGGAATAGGAGAGCCTGTTATAGTATATGTAGCACCTGCTATATTAAATGCTGTTGCAAGTAAGCTGGATAAAAGAGCTTATGAAATACCATTAACGCCTGATAAAATAATAAATCTTATAAATAGCTAAATTCATATAAGGAGGAATATATGAACACTAAAAATTTAATAGACTTAGCTATGAAAAATAAAAAGGCTGAGTTAGTATTAAAAAATGCAAAAATAGTAAATGTATTTTCACATGAAATTATAAATTCTGATGTAGCAATAGACAATGGAGTTATAGTTGGAGTAGGAAGTTATGATGGTATAGAAAATATTGATTTAGAAGGGAAATTTATAGTTCCAGGTCTTATAGATTCACATTTGCATATAGAATCAGCTATGGTAACACCCCAAGAATTTGCAAAGGCAGTAGTTCCAAGAGGTACTACTACAGTAATTGCAGATCCGCATGAAATAGCTAATGTTTGTGGGTTAGATGGTATAGAATACATGATAAATTCTAGTGAAAATTTACCATTAGATGTTTATATTATGCTTCCATCTTGTGTTCCAGCTACAAAATTTGAAAATTCAGGAGCGGTATTAAGCTCCGATGAATTAACAAAATTTATAAATCATCCTAAAGTTTTAGGGCTTGGTGAAATGATGAATTATCCAGGGGTTATATATAAAGATGAGGATGTTATAAGTAAGTTAGATTTAGCACATAAAAGCGATAAATTAATAGACGGTCATGGCCCAGATATAAAAGATGAAAAGCTAAATGCTTATGTAGTGAGTGGAGTGTGTACTGAACATGAATGTTCAACTGTTGAAGAAATGCTAGATAGGATTAGACTTGGGATGTATGTAATGATAAGAGAAGGCTCAGCTGCTAGAAATTTAGAAGAATTAGTTAGAGGTATAAATAGTTTTAATTATCAAAGATGTTTATTTTGTACAGATGATAGACATCCTCAAGATACTTTAAATAGTGGTCACATTGATAATAACGTGAGATTGGCAATTAAAAATGGAATAGATCCAATAACAGCAATACAAATAGCAACAATAAATGCAGCAAATTGCTATAATTTAAAATCTATAGGAGCAATATCTCCAGGATATAAAGCTGACTTATTAATAGTTGACAACTTAAAGGATTTTAATATTGAAGAAGTTTATAAAAATGGAAAATTAGTAGGGAAGAATAAAAAAGCTTTATTTGAAACTAAGTTAGTTGACACATCTAAAGTTATTGATACTGTTAATATAGGCGAAGTTAATAAAGAGAATTTAAAAATTATTTTAGAAAGTGATATAGTAAATGTTATTAGATTGCTTCCGCATAACTTAGTAACAGAAAAAGTAGTTAGAAAGGTTGATATTAAAAATAATGAATTTAAAAATAATGAAAAATTAGATATATTAAAATTAGTAGTTATTGAAAGACATAAAAATACAGGAAATATTGGGCTTGGACTTGTTGAAAATTTCAAATTAAAAAATGGATCAATAGCATCAACAATAGCACATGATTCACACAATATAATAGTAATTGGAGATAATGATGAAGATATATTAAATGCTATAGAAGAAGTTAAGAGAATAGGCGGAGGGATATCCATCTCATCTAATGGAAAGATATTAGATAGTTTGTCACTTCCAATAGGCGGAATAGTAAGTGATAAAAGTATTGAATATGTTAATGATAAATTAAATAAAATGTTAAATTTAGCTTACAATGAACTTAATGTAAGTAAAGAAATAGATCCATTTATGACATTATCATTTCTAGCACTTCCAGTTATACCTCAAATAAAGTTAACTGATAAAGGATTATTTGATGTTATTAAATTTGAGTTCATAAAAGTATAAAAAAAATTCAAAAAATTCAAAATAAAGTACAAGTCATTTAGTTAAGTTTATAAAAATCTAATCATATAATTTATAGTATAAAACGAATCAACTTGAATTTTCATATTAAGGATCAATTAAAATTAAATAAATGACTAAAATTTTTTAACATTGAAGCTATAGAGCTTGCCCTAGTTTAGGCATATATCTTTAGAATATAAGATAAAAGCCTTTTAGGATAAATTTAAAGGGAGGTTGTGCATATATGGAGTTTTTAGAGAAAAAATTTAAGCTCAAAGAACACAATACCAATGTTAAAACTGAAGTATTAGCTGGAATTACAACTTTTATGACTATGGCATATATTTTAGTTGTAAATGCTAATATTTTAGGAGATGCGGGTATGGACAAAGGCGCAGTATTCGTAGCAACTGCTATAGCAGCTTTTATAGGCTCGATGATTATGGGATTGCTTGCTAATTATCCAATAGGGTTGGCTCCAGGTATGGGATTAAATGCATTTTTTACTTATACTGTAGTTATAGCGATGGGTCATACATGGCAATTTGCATTATGTGCAGTTTTTATTGAAGGGTTAATATTTATACTTTTAACACTTACAAATATTCGTGAAGAAATTATAAATTGCATACCACCTCTTTTAAAGCATGCAGTTACAGTAGGTATAGGTCTTTTTATAACATTTATAGGGTTAGTTAATACAGGTATAGTAGAGCCTGGTGGAGCTATCTTAACTTTAGGAAGTATGCAAGCTCCATTAGTATTATTATCTATAGCGGGACTTATATTGGCATCAGTATTAATGTGCAAAAATGTAAAAGGTGCATTTTTATTATCTATGATAGTAACAGCAGCGATAGGGATGTTTTGTGGATTAGTAGAATTTCCAAAAGCTCTAGTATCAAGTATACCATCTTTAGATCCAATATTTTTAAAGGCATTCACAGTTCCTAAATCAGAAATATTTAGTTTAGATATGGTAGTAGTAGTATTTACATTCTTATTTGTTGACTTGTTTGATACAGTAGGATGTCTAGTGGGTGTTGCATCTAAGGGTAACTTATTAAATGAAGATGGAACATTACCTAGAGCTAAAGATGCTTTACTTTCAGATGCAATAGCAACAACAGCAGGAGCTATGTTAGGTACATCTACAATAACTTGTTATGTTGAAAGTTCAGCAGGTATAGCAGAAGGAGGAAGAACAGGTCTTACAGCTGTTACAACAGGATTTTTATTTTTAGCATCATTATTTTTCTCTCCGATATTTACAGCCATACCACCACAAGCAACAGGACCAGTATTGATATTAGTTGGAGTTTTAATGGCAAGTTCAGTACTTGAAATTAACTTTAAAGATCCAACAGATGCTATTCCAGCATTTTTAACATTTGTTATGATGCCACTTGCATATAGCATAGCTGAAGGTATAGTATTTGGTATAATTTCTTATACGATTCTTAAATTCATATGTGGGCAAAAAGAAAAAGTAAATATATCCCTTATAGTTTTAAGTATTTTATTTATATGTAAGTTTATATTCTTATAATTTAAAACTGAATTTTATTCAATATAACCTGTATATATTTAGTAATAGGGTCTAAATGTTTCTACAAGGCTACCGTAAATAGTCTGGCTACAGGTATTCAAAAACTAAAATTTTTAGGGGGAGGCATTTTATGATAAGAGATATATTATTACTTGGTAATCCTAAACTATATGAAAAAAGTGATAAAGTAAAAAAAGAAGAACTTGAATATATAAAAGATGTAGTAACGGATTTATATGACACCTTAGTTAATTTTAGAAAAAAACATTTTGTAGGACGAGCAATAGCAGCACCTCAAATAGGAGTAGCAAAGAGATTAATATATATGTACATAGATAAGCCTACAATTTTTATAAATCCAATTTTGATATTTGAAGATAGAGAAGTTATGGAAGTACTAGATGACTGTATGTCATTTCCACAACTATTAGTTAAAGTACGAAGATATAAAAGATGTATTGTAAAATATAAAGATATTGATTGGAATGATTGGGAGTTAAGGCTAGATGGGGATTTGTCAGAACTATTACAACATGAATATGATCATTTAGATGGAATAGTAGCAACAATGAGATCTAGAGATAATAAGTCATTATATCTAAAAAGTGAAAAAGAATTTTATAACATATAAATATGTGACTAAAAAGCTCTCTTAAATCGAGAGCTATTTTAAATTTTTATTATTTAAATAAAAACAATTAAGATAATGCTGAAAAATATTTTAGTATAAAATAAAACTTATGGTATAATTAATATAATATTAATTTAATAATAAATAGTAAAATTTACATTGAAAAATAATATGAAAAACAACATTAAAATAGTATTATTATAAAAGATGATTTAGTATAACAACAGTAAAAGGGAGCTATAAAAATGAGTAATATTAAGATAATATGCGATACAATGAATGATTTACCTCAAAAAATTATGGACAAATATGATGTAGATATATTACCAGCAACAATAATATTTGAAGGTAAAGAATATAAAGCGGGTGTAGATATAGATACAGATGATTTTTACAAACTATTGAGAAATTCAGAAAGTATTCCATCTACTTCACAAATAACATATATTACATATAAAGAAGTATTTGAAAAATATGTAAATGAAGGTAAGACAATATTATATATGGCAGGTTCGTCAACGGCATCTGGTATATATCAGTCAGCTACAATAGCAAAAAATGATATAGATGGAGATATTCACATATTTGATACATATAGTTTATCTGTAGGTGGAGGTATGCTTATATATGAAGCTGCTAAAATGGTAGAACAAGGGCATGATATAGAATATATAATAAATAAGTTAGAAGAGTATAAAAATAAAGTAAATGTTTATTTTTCAGTAGATTCACTAGATTATTTACACAAGGGTGGAAGAATATCGGGAACTAAAGCTGCTATAGGAACATTACTTAATATAAAACCAATATTAAAAATTGAAGGTGGTTTAGTAAATCAAGTAAATCAAGTTAGAGGAACTAAAAAAATAATTCCAAAGTTAATTGAAGAATTGAAATCACAAATTGGTGAAGATTTTTCAGGCAAAGACATTTATGTTGGATATGGAGATGATTTAGAATTACGTGATAAATTTATTGAAATCGCTAAAAAAGAATTATCGCCTAAAAATGTACATACATTCCGTATAGGGTCTTGTGTTGCTTGTCATTCTGGACCAAGTGTATTTGGACTAGCATGTTTAGATAAATAGATATAAAAAAGCATCTTTAGAGAAATTAAAATCTTTATGAGGTGCTTTTTTATTTAAATATATTATAATATTAAAAATATAAGCTAGAGATATTTAAATTAAAATACAAGGGGTGATAGAGTGAATTTACAAAATTTAAAGCTAAGGGCATATGAGATAGAAAACGAATTATTTAAGGAATTTGAAGAAGTAAATGATTATATATTTAAAAATCCAGAACTTGGGGGAGTAGAATATAAGTCTTCTAAATACATAGTTGATAAAATGAATGAATATGGATTTAAAACAATTTTTCCATATTGTAATATAGATACAGCCTTTAGAGCTGAACTTGGAGATGAAGAAGGACCGACAATAGCATTTATTTCAGAATATGATGCATTACCTGGTTATGGTGAAAATAATGATGAACCAGCACATGCATGTGGTCATAATTGGATAGCAGCATCAACTCTAGGAGCATGTGTAGTTCTTAGTAAGTTAAAAGAGCATTTTAAAGGTAAAATTGTTTTAATTGGAACACCGGCAGAAGAAACAATTGGATATAAATATAACTTAGTAAGATCAGGTGCATTTGATGATATAGATGCAGCATTTCAAATGCATATAGAGTCATGTAATAATGTAAATTGTAAATCTCTAGCAATGGATTCTATAGAATTTGAATTTGAAGGATTAGCAGCACACTCTGCATCTCATCCACATAAAGGTGTAAATGCATTAGATGCAGTTAACTTAATGTTTGCAGGAATAAATGCTTTAAGACAACATGTAAAAAGTGATGTTAGAATACATGGCATTATAACTAATGGAGGTCAGGCTGCAAATATAGTACCAGAAAAAAGTATTTGTCAATTTTATATAAGAGCAAGTGAAAGAAGCTACCTAGAAGAGGTTACTCAGAAGGTTATTAATTGTGCTAAAGGTGCAGAACTTATGACAGGCGCTAAATTAAGTTATAGAAACTTTGAAAATCCTTTTGATAATATAATAAATGTAAGAAGCTTTCAAAATACTATGAAATCAAATCTAGAAGATATTGGAGTAATAGATTTTTATGAAGGTAATAATCCTCCTATTGGATCAACAGATATTGGAAATGTAAGCCAAGTATGTCCTACTATGTATACTGAGTTAAGTTTAAATATTAATCCTATGGTATATGTTCATGAAAAAGAGTTTTTAAAATATGCAAATTCAAATGAATCGTATGAATTATTGAATAAGGCAATTAAATCTATGACAACAACGGCACTAGAGTTATATTGTGATAATAAATTATTAATTAAAATAAAAGAAGAGTATTTAATGTTAGTTGGTTCTAAATAAAATAGAAAATACAGTATTATAAGTTAAAATACCTTGAAAGTAATTATTTTCAAGGTTATTTTTATAGATAAATAAAAGATTAGAAAAACGAATATTTAATGCGAATGAAATAATATAGTATTAAAAAATATCGAAAAATACGTACATAAAATGATAAAAAATATAAAATGTTTATACGTATTGCGTATTTTATTGAATTAAAATATACGATTATGTTATAATCAAGAAAATAAATAAATATTAGGAGGAAGTATGTTTACGCTAATAGATATTGTTCAGCCAACTACAGTAGAAGAAGCATACGAAGTTTTAACTAAAAGAAAAAACAATCAATTAATCGGTGGTAGTGCTTTTTTAAGAATGGGTAAAAAAAGAATAGGAACTGGAATAGAATTGTCTAACCTAAACCTAGATTATATAAAAGAAGATAATAATTATGTAGAAATAGGTGCTATGACTACATTTAGAGAATTAGAAACTAGTAAAGTACTTGAAGAAAACTTTGGAAGTATAATAAAAAATTCAGTAAAAGATATAATAGGCGTACAATTTAGAAGTATTGTAACAATAGGAGCTACCGTATTTTCTAGATATGGGTTCTCAGATTTAATAGTAGCACTATTATGTTTAGACACTGAGGTAGAACTATGTAAAGGTGGAAGAATTTCTTTAGATGAGTTTTTAAATAAAAAATATGAAAAAGATTTTTTAACGAAAATTTATATAAAGAAAAATATGAAAAAATCATCATATAAATCACTTAGAAATGCTAAGAGCGACTATCCATTAATAAACATATCAGTTTCAAAATGTGATGATATATTTAAAATATGCGTTGGAGCAAGACCTCACAGAGCCACAGTTGCTTTAAAGTCTAGTGAATTTATATCTCAAAATAGTATAAATGAAGAGAACATAGATAAAGCAGCTCAAATAGCAGTTGATGAATTAGTTTTTGGAACTAATATGAGAGCAACTAAAGAGTATCGATATGCTATGACTAAGGTACTCATAAAAAGAGCTATAATGGAGGTCATATAATGCTAGTAGAACTTAAAGTAAATGGAAAAAAAAGAAAAGTTGATATAGATTGTGAAGAATATTTAGTTGATACATTAAGAAAATTAGGGAATCTAAGTGTTAAAAGAGGTTGTGACACAGGATGTTGTGGGCTATGTTCTATATGGATAGATAAAAAACCAGTTCTATCATGCGCAATGTTAACAGTAAGAGCACTGAATAAAGAAATAACTACGATAGAGGGAATAGAAAAAGAAGCTAGTGAGTTTGCTAGGATATTAGTAAGTGAAGGTGCTGAACAATGTGGATTCTGTTCTCCTGGTTTTATAATGACGGTAATCGCAATGAAAGAAGAACTTGAAAATCCAACAGAAGAAGAAATAAAACATTACCTAACTGGAAATCTATGTAGATGTACAGGATATATGGGACAGCTAAGAGCTATTAAAACTTATCTGGGGGTAAAATAGTATGAACATAGTAGGAAAAAGTATAGCAAAAATAGATGGGATGGCAATTGCTACAGGAAAGCCGGTATATACTGACGACTTAGCATCAAAGGATGCTTTGATAGTAAAAATACTTAGAAGTCCTCATGCACATGCTAAAATAAAAAATATAGATATCAAAAGAGCTTTAATGATAGAAGGCGTTGAGTGCGTACTTACTTATAAGGATGTACCAGATACAAGATTTACACTTGCAGGTCAAAGTTATCCAGAACCATCACCATATGATAGATTAATACTTGAAGATACAGTAAGATATGTTGGTGATGAAGTTGCAATAATTGCAGCTGTAGATGAAAAAACAGCTGTTAAAGCAATGAGAATGATAAAGGTTGAATATGAAGTTTTAGAACCTGTACTTAATTTTGAAAAATCAACTGAAACTGAAGTCTTAGTTCATGATACTCATAGGCATACCAACTTTGATATAGGAATGAATAGAGAAAAAAATATAGTTTCTACTCATAACTACACAAAGGGTGATGTTGATAAAGTTATGAGTGAATGTGATATAGTCGTTGAAGAAAGTTACTATACACAGCCTCAACTTCATGGAATGATGGAAACATATAGATCATACAACTACTTAGATCATATGGGAAGATTAGTTGTTGTAAGTTCAACTCAAATACCATTTCATGTAAGGCGTCATTTAAGTAGAGCATTAAATATACCATCAAGCAAAATAAGAGTAATAAAACCTAGAATAGGTGGAGGATTTGGTGGTAAACAAACTGCTTGTGTTGAAATATTTTCGGCTATTGTAACTTTAAAAACAGGTAAACCAGCAAAAATAATATATGATAGAAGAGAAACATTAAACTGTTCAACTAGTAGACATGCTATGAAATTAAATGTAAAGATAGGGTCTACTAAAGAAGGTATAATAAAAGTTATAGATATAGATGCAATATCAGATACAGGTGCATATGGTGAACATGCTTCAACTACATTTGGATTAGTTGGTGAAAAAACTATGCCAATGTACAATAAACTAGAAGCATCTAGGTTTAAAGGTCATGTAGTGTACACAAATAAAATGCCAGCAGGAGCATTTAGGGGATATGGAGCAAGTCAAGGGTGCTTTGCTGTAGAATCAACAATAAATGTATTAGCTAGTAAATTAAATATAGATCCAACGGAGATAAGACTTAAAAATATAGTAAAAGAAGGTGAAACTTCATTTGCATATGATAAAACATTAAACTCAGTAGACTTAGAGAGATGTATACAAAAGGGTAAAGAATTAATTAAATGGGATGAAAAATATCCTTGCAAAAAATTAGAAAATGGTAAAGTAAGAAGTGTTGGAATGTCACTTACAATGCAAGGGTCAGGAATAGCAGGTATAGATACTGCTAGTGCAGAAATTAAATTAAATGATGATGGAAACTACACATTATTAGTAGGATCAACTGATATGGGAACAGGGAGTGATACTATTCTTGCTCAAATGGCATGTGAAATACTTGAAACTACTATGGATAAAATAACAGTGATAGCTGCTGATACAGATGTAGTGCCGTACGATCCAGGATCATATGCTTCTTCAACAACATATGTAACAGGTATGGCGGTAGTAAAAGCTGCTACAGAATTAAGAGAAAAAATAATTAAGGTTGGTGCTGAGAGACTTAATATAGATAAAGAGTATGTTGAATTCGATGGAGAAAGAGTATTTACAGACAGTGAGGATATATCTTTATTTGAAATTGCAGTAGATTTTACAGTAGGACCTCAGAAAAACCAATTAGTAGGATATGCTTCACACGGAAGCCCAGTTTCGCCACCACCATTTATAGCAGGGTTTGTTGAAACTGAAATAGATAAAGAAACTGGAAAAGTAGAAATAATAGATTATGTAGCAGTAGTAGATTGTGGTACTGTCATAAACAAAAATTTAGCTAAGATACAAGTTGAGGGTGGAATAGTTCAGGGAATAGGTATGGCTATGTTTGAAGAAGTAAGATACACAGACTCTGGGCAAATGGATACAAATACATTTATGCAATATAAAATACCGGCTAGATGTGATGTAGGTAATATAATAGTAGATTTTGTTGAAACTCATGAGCCAACAGGACCATTTGGTGCAAAGTCGGTTGGAGAGGTTGTTTTAAATACACCACTTCCAGCAATACAGGAATCTGTGTTTAATGGAACTGGTGTTAGAATAAACACTTTGCCTATAACTCCAGAAAAAATATTTATAGAGATGAATAAATAATAATAAAAAAGCTACCTAATGATAGGTAGCTTTTTTATTTAGTATAATATGCAATACCTATACTTCCAGGACCAACATGAAGTCCAATAACAGGACCTATAGATTGTATTTTTACAGGTATTTTTAGCTTTTCTTCAAGTCTTTTAGCAAGAGCTAATCCTTCTTCTTCACAATTTATATGATGAACTATTACATCTCCAAGACCATTTTTTTCAATATCTTCAAATACAGCATTAACTATTGTGTCTATAGCTTTCTTTCTAGTTCTAACCTTAGTAAAAACAGATGTCTCACCATCCTTAACAGTAAGAATAGGTTTAATTTGAAGTATAGTTCCTAAAAGAGCAGATGCAGAACCTATTCTTCCACCCTTTTTTAAATAATCCAATGTTTCCGGTGAAAATAAAAATCTACTATTGTTTAATATATAGTTAACTGTATCAACTATATCGTTTTTAGATTTCCCATCAGAAGCAGCTTGAGCACCTTTTATAGCAGCGAATCCCATTTGCATACAATTGGTTTTAGAGTCTACTAAAGTTATATCTGCATCTGGATAATTTTCCAGAACCATTTCTTTTATTAAATTGGCACTAGAAAAAGTACCGCTCATACTAGATGATAAAAATATACCTATTATAGAATCACCATTTTTAACTATAGATTCAAAAGTACTTAACATCTCGTCTGGAATTGGTTGAGATGATTTTGGTATTTCATCGATTTTTTCCATTTCTTTATAAAAACATTGGTTATTAATATCTAACTCTCTAGTACTTTTATTGTTCATAAATACATTTAATGAAACTATAGAAATATCATATTTGTCAATGTATTCTTGTGGTATATAAGATGTACTATCTGTAACAATTTTTATACCCATACTAAATCTCCTTCCATATGTACAATTTTTTATATAAAATAAAATTGCAAAAATACTTCAATCACAATAAAATATAATACTATTATATACTAAAATCATTGTCAAGTAAAATATGAATGAACTATAATTTAATATACATTGATAGGGTATTTTATGTATAATTAAATAAATTATATACACTATACAATATGTATTTAAATTTCAATAAAAAAATATTGTTAATATAATTAAATTATATTAAAAGGAGTGCGATATGTTAAATATATTAGTTGCAGAAGATGATTTGAGAATATTAAGATTAATATCTGACTTTTTAAAAAGGTATAATTATAATGTATATCAAGCTACAAATGGTAAGGAAGCATTAGATATTTTTAAAAAAGAAAAAATTTCACTAATAATTTTAGATATAATGATGCCTATATATGATGGATGGCATATATGTAAATAAATAAGAAAGGAATCAGATATTCCTATTTTAATACTAACAGCAAAAGATAGTGACTCAGATGAATTATTTGGTTTTGATTCTGGTGCAGATGAGTATATATATAAGCCTTTTAATCCAGTACTTTTAATGGCTAGAGTTAAAAATTTATTAAAAAGAATAGAGATTCAAAATCAAATTAAAGAAAATTTAGATGAAAACCACAAAAAGAATTTATTAAATTATGAAGATATTTCGATAGACACAGAGAATAAATTAATGTTTATTAACAATGAAAATATAGAGCTAAAGCCAAAAGAATATGACTTAATAGTTTTATTTGTAAAAAATAAGGGGAGACTTTTTGAAAGAGAGAATTTACTAGATATTGTTTGGGGATATGATTATTTGGGAGATCCTAGGACTTTAGATACACATATAAACAGATTAAGAAATAAGTTAGGTGAAAAAGCATATTTATTAAAAACAATAAGAGGATTTGGATATAAATTTGGAGGAGAATAAATTGAAATCTATAAAAAACAAACTCTTAGCTGGAATAATATTAATAAATTCAATAATATTAATAGGAATTTTTATATTTAAATTTGGTTTTGAAGACTTCTATATAAAACATACAAGTAAGCTATTAAGTGAATTTGGAAATGAAATTAAAGTTTTAGTAAGTGAAAGTAATGAAGAAAAGTTAAATGACTATATAAATAAATATGGTGAAAGTAAAAATATAAGTGTTGATATATATGATCAATATGATTCACTAACTTTTACAAATAAGTATAGTTCAATGCATGGGCATAGAGGACAGAATTCTCTAAATAAGCCACTAGGTTCAAAAAAAAATCGATGTTCAATAACTCATGAATATAAAGTAGGAAAAAATATATCATCATATATCATGAAAGATAAGTCACAAGGTATTGAATTTTTAGCTACAATAGTGCCAAGTGAGGATGGTTTTTATTCAATAATATGTAAAACACCAATTAGCGCTATAAAAAATAGTGTTGATATCGCATCAAATTTTTTATTAATGATATTTATACCTATAATTACACTAAGTATATTTATGGCGGTATATTTTTCAAATAAATTTACAAAGCCGATAATTAAATTAACTAAAATAAGTAATAAGATGTATAATTTAGATTTTAGTGAAAAAGCAGAGATACAAACAAGAGATGAAATCGAGGAACTTGGAAACAGTATAAATTATCTATCTTATAAAATAAAAATTACTATGAATGACTTAAAATCTAAAAATGAAGAATTAGAAATAATGATAGAAAATAAAATTAAACAAGAGAAACTTAAAAGAGAATTTGTATCGAGTGTATCTCATGAGCTTAAAACACCGATAACGGTTATAAGTGGATATGCTCAGGGACTAAAAAGCAATATTTTAGATAATGAGGAAGATAAAAATTTTTATATTGATGTTATATGTGAAGAAAGTGAAAAGATGGGATTAATGGTAAATGATTTATTAGATTTGTATAAATTAGAGTCAAAAACCTTTAATTTAAAAAAAGAAAAGCTAAATATAAATGAGCTAATAAAAAAAGTAGTTAAAAAACAAGAGTTTGTATTAAAAGAAAAAGAAATAGAGATAATGGTTGATATAGATGAAGAATTAAAAAATGCACCTTATGCTATTGGAGACAAAATAAGGATAGAGCAAGTTTTAAATAATTTAATTGATAATGCAATAAATTATGTTACAAATGAAAATAAAATAAAAGTATATACAGAATTAATAGATGAGGATGTATATATATATATTTACAATAGTGGCAACAAGATAAAAGAAGAAGATTTACAGAAAATATGGTATTCATTTGTAAGATTAGATAAAGCAAGAACTTATAATAGTAATCGAATAGGTTTAGGGCTAGCTATAGTAAAAGAAATAATGGAGCTACATGATGGAGAATGTGGAGCTAAAAACACAGATGATGGAGTAGTATTTTGGATAAAATTAAAAAAAATTAGTTTGTGACATTAGTGTGACATTTGCCTCTTATAATAAAGCTAGATCAAATATTATTGGAGGTAATAAAAATGAAAAAATCATTGATAGCTTTAAGTGTAGTATCATTATTAGGATTAGGAGCATTTACTGTACAAGCTAATGAAAGTGACCAAAATACACCATCAAATAGTAGCATAAAAGAGAATGTAGATAACTCTAATAGAGGTAATGGGTATCAAAAACAAAAAAATAATATGTGTAATAACTTAACAGAAGAACAACAAAAGCTGATAGAAAAGGGATACAATGAATTAACTCAAGAAGAAAAAGACATGTATGATAAATATCATCGAAATCACAAAAAAGATTTAACTGAAGATGAATTAAATAAATATTATCAAATAGTTGATAAAGTTTATAAGTATATGGATGAAGATTTTAAATCACAAGTTAAAGAAAGAAGAGAACAAAGAAAGTTGCATAGAGAAGAAATGCAAAATAATCCTAATAAGGGCAATAGGCATGGAAAAGGAAAAAATTCTTGTAATTAATAGTAAAGGAAAAGCTAAGGTTTTACATACTAAACCTTAGCTTTTTTATGTATAAAGAAAAATAGTGTCCATACAATGAATTAAGTGAAGTGAATTTTTTAATTAAGTCAATATACTTAATATTTAGGTAAAATTGCGTTTATATCAAAACAACCTTTAAAAGTGAAAAATGAAGATAGATTATATTTTTTATCGCTTTTTAAGTTAGATTTAAATCCATATATTAAAACTGGTTTAGAAGAGGAGTAATTTATTAATGTAGGTTTACTCCAGGTTGCGCCGAAATCATATGACTTGCAAGTATATAAGTTATAATACTCTACCCAGTAAGCATATAATATGGAATTAGATTCGACTAAACTAGGGAATAAACACATAATATTAGAACTTAGGTAGTTAGGGTTATAAGTTTTAAAAGTATAATCATCAATATGTAATGAAAAATATCTATATATATATTTTCCGCTGTTATCTTCTGAATATGAAATATGATAAACGCATTCTTTAGATTGAATAACAGATAAATAAATCTTATTTTTTTTTGAGTTTGTTATTTGAATAGGATTAGACCATTTAAGTCTAGTTAAATCAAATGTAGATGTAAAGAGTTCTTCGGAGTTATCTACAACCTTAAAGTAAAATATAGTAGGAATATTATAATTCCAAGTTATTATAAAATTAGTAAGTATATTATGGTTAATATAGTCTATAATATTTTTTTTATATACATTATTTTGCTTATAAATATGAATTAACTTTGTTGGTTTATTTTTGTTAATTACATAATAAATAATATGATTTGAGCCTAATAAATTTTTTATATATGGAAATTTGATAAAATAATTATAATGGTCATATTTAAATATTGTAGTATTAATAAAATTATCATTAGTTATATTTATATTAATTAATTTACCTTTTTTATCATTAATTACTCCATATATAGTATCATTATCAGTTATATCAAACCATGTATCAGCAAAAGAAAAATCTCCATCAATTATAATATCAGAATATAGATTATTAAGATTAGAATCTAATCTATTATATAAAATATGTTTATTAAGATCAAATACATTTATTGTTTTATCTGATTTTCTAATAAATATATACGCATCATTAAAAAAAGACATAACACCCCTCCAAAAAGTACTTATACTAATATTTATATTTTAAAATTAAGCGCTTTATACGTTTATTGAACAAAAATAATAAAATATGCGAATAAACAGTAACACGTATCTACAAATATCCATATATTTTAATAAGAAGAGAAATACTCTTTTTAAAATTTATTAACAGGAGAGGATATTTGACATGGAAGAAAACAAAACTAATCAAGTAAATAATTGCTGTGAAGAATGTGAACCAACACCTCCAACACCGAAGCCAAATAAGTGTGCAAATCAATGTTGTGAACCACTTGAATTTAGATGTCCAGTTGATGTATCAAATGCTAGATGTATACCTGTATTAACAGAAAGAATATATGATTATGTTTGCTTAAAATCAGGTACAATGAAATTAATAAAAGATTTAGTATTTGAAGTTAAAAATAAGCCAGGAGTAGGATATGGTGCAAATGAAATATGTGTAAATGATATATTAGTTGAATATGATTTTATAGGATTAATGAATAGCGATAAAGAGCCATTTTTAAAATCATATATAGACAATCAAGAAATAGATTTTGTACCAGATGATTGTGCCCCTGAGTGTGAATGCTGTGGAAAAGAACTTTATAACTCTTATAAAAATAAAAAATTTATAGCAACTAAACCTAGTTGCTGTATGGATGGTAAAAAAATAAGAATCGCTCAAATAGGAGTAGAGTTTTATGTATGTAATTTAGTAATAACTGTAACTGGAAAAATAGGATGCGAAGACTTTGAAGCATGTACACATTATAGTGGACCAATATTAAACATATCAAATTTAGAAACAACACCATTAGATTTTATAGGTAAAATATGTTTACCAGCAGATCAAAAATGTGTAAATATGAAATTGAACTTTGATGGCTGTATAGGTGTTGATTGTGTATCTCCACAGGAAAAATTTAACCCAGATAAAAATACTAATCCAAATAGAGAATTTAAAGCTGATATATTCTCTTCACTTTTAGTAACAGAAAAAGTTTATGCAATAGTTAAAGAAGAATTAGTTGTATATACAGCACCAGGAAGAATACAATGTAGTGATGGAACTATAAAACCAAGCGGATGCTAATAGCTTAATAAAAATTAAAATATATAAGACCTGTTTAATAAAATAGGTCTTATATATTTTTAATTAAAGTTATATAAAGGGTGTTTTAGTGTAGAATAGGATATTTCTAAAATGTTTTAGCAAGTATTTATGTAATAAGAAAATATTTTAGAACATAAATATAAATTAAATAATTATGATTATATTTAATTAATAAGGGGTGAATTAACATTTGGAAAAATATGAAAATAAGTCTATAGTAGATATATTTATAAAGATAGAGGATATTATTACTAAATTAGCCAATAATTATTGCTTCTCTATATATATAGAGATTAGTACCACAGATGGATCTGAAACGACTTTGGAATTATTAAGTAATGAAAAAAATGAAATAGATATTAGTAATAATATTATAATATATAAAAATGTAGCAATATCTTTAAATGATATAGTTAAAATAAATATACGAGCAGATGAATTAATAAAAGGTAGAATTATGAATGGATTAAAAAACATAGATATATATAATTCTAAATACTTGTATAACTCTAATTATCAAAGAAGAGGTGGAAAAAGACCGAGAGATAAAAATATAGAAGATTATATTTATGATAATAGTAAAAACATAGAATCTATAAGATTAAATAGTAATATAGGCAAAGAAAAAAAGAGTACATTAGCTGAAAATAGTGAGCTATCTCTAGACCTACATAAAACAAAAGTTTTGAAAAATACAAGTGTATCATCACAAAGTAGAGAGGTAGTTAACTCAATTGACATATATTATCAAGATGTAGTAACTGAAATAGATATTGAAAAAATAAATGTTCTAACTGATAAAGCTAAAGAAGTTGAAGTAGCAAAACCTATAAAAACAAAAACTTTAAATGTAGTTACTGATATAAATATAGAAAATCAAGACATTATGATAAATAAATCTAGTACAAATGCAGTAAAAGATATTACAACCAATGAATGTGATGTGATTTCTGATGTATATCCTATATATACGCATGATGTGATAGGAAATATAAATTATAATGATCAAATAATTAAGCCCAAAACTATCGATATATTATGTATAGAACCTGTAAATAAATATGTTGATAAAGAAGATATAAACTCAAAGCCACTAAGATTAGACCCTACAGGTGAAATGTATATAGGCGTTATATTAGATGATGGAACATTTGAACCATTGCAAATATCTAAAAAAACACTAAGCATATTAGATAGTAATGTTGAAAATTTATTAGGCAATATACAATTTGAAAACAATATAAGTCAAGTTGTAAAAGATATAAATAAATCTAAGGAAACATCTATAAAAACGTTAGATGTAGAATATGTAAACAATTTAGTTGAATGTAGGTCTGAAAATATAAAGAATATAAAGGATCTTATAAGTATAAAAAATGAACAATTAAATACTGTTGTAAATGCAGAAGAGACAGTACATGTTATAAGTAAAGAAACTACAGAGGAGATAACTAATATAGGAAATATAAAAAATGAATCAATTAAACAGATAAAATATATAAATAGCGGCTCAGCGATACAATCATTAAATATAGAAAATGATTTTTCTAGTGTGATAGGGGATGCTAGCATAAATACGTCAAATGAGGACTTAGAAAATGATACTGTAGATACAATTGATAAAGATGGTAGTTTATCTAAAGACGATATAATTGGAAATATAGAATACGTAGGTAATGGTATAATGATTGTAGACAATGAAGATTCATGTATAACAATTTATCCAACATCAAAGATAAGTTCAGTAAATATATAGAAAATATTTATTAATGTTTAATTATATAAATATAAGGGCTCTATTTTTATAAATAAAGCCCTTATTTTAAGTTATAAATCAAGAAGTTACAATTTTAGTAAAGCTATATTTAAAGGTTATAAATATTTTTAATAACCTATAAATCCGATTGCATCTAAACAAACAAGGTAAATTCTATGAGTAGATGGAGCTGTACTTGAAAGTACTAATACATTATCTATTTTTCCTAGAACCTTAGCATTAGTGGCAGCTAACCATCCAGCAGTAAAGTTAATAAGATTATTAGAATTGAATTTGTTGAAAATAGCATTAAATATTCCTTTATTACAGCAACAATCTTCACATTTTAATTGACATTTTTTATGGAACTCATCAAGTAATTCAGATAATTCATCTTCCAAATCTTTACTTGGATTATGTTCATAATTAAATACAACAGCCTGCAAATCACATAAAGACATATGATTTAAAGAAAATGAAGGAATTTCAACATCGCTAGGAGTATTATTTGGGATAGGATAAAAGATGTTTGAAGTCGTTCCTAATGAAATTAAGTCACAATTACAAATATCTAAACCTTTAAATGGAACACCAAGATTTGATGGATTATTGATATTATCATTACCTGCAAAATCAGTTCTTATATTAGCACCAACTAAAAATTTCTCACCTATAAAAACAAAATGATCAAAGTCAATTCCTTTTAATCTTCTACTTGATAATAATTCTAAAGCTTTTTTCATACTTTCCTTACAACAGCACTCTTCTTTTTTTTCATGATGTTTAAATTCATGTTCATTAAATTCCCAACCGTTTCTATTTGATTGACAACCAGACATAATGTCACTCCTTATATTTGTAAATTCCATAGGAAATACTTAATAACCTATGTACTATAATATATTAGAAATAATATAAAAAGTTACAAAAAAATATAAAAATCGACATAAAAACAAAAATATACAAATTTTATTTCAATTCAAATATATACAATGTTTATTAAATAATTCATATGAAAAATTTTACAAGAATTTTAAACTGCATTAGTGAAATAATAAATATAGAAATAAAACCAAAAGGATGTGGCAACATGACTCATAAAAAAGTACCTAATAATCAAAAGATGGATAATTATAAAAAAGAAAAATTAGAAGTTGCTGAAGAATTAGGAATAAATGGATGCAACAATACTGAAGTCAATGCAGAGATAGCATCTCAAGGAGATCCAAAGTTTAGTAATAAAACTATGACTAAGCATAGAAATTTAAAAAATGATCAAAAGAATGCTAAAGAATAAATAAAATAAAGGCTGTAGTTTAAATTAAAAAACTATAGCCTTTATTTTTTATGATTTTTATTGATTTTTTTTATGTATTTTTTTTTAACTTTACGCAAATTTTTATTCTCATTATCTTTAAATCCTCTATCGAACACATCCTCAATTTGCCCTGATAAGTATCCTTCATCTTCAAACTTAGCTTTACAAGCAATTCTAGTTTCAGAAGCTAAAGAAATTTCTTCTCCTAAAGAAATTAAAAAGGAACCTAATATACCTAAATCTTCGTCGTTTTCAATTTCTTGAGAAATTATAGCAGCAAATATAGTAACGAGTATAAGATATTGATTAGCTAAATTATTACAGTGATTATTAATATCAAAGTCTCTATAAAAATAATTAGTTTTAGGCATAAGACCTCCATAAAAAAGTAGTACTATTTTATTATATGAACTAACTAAATAAACGTTACATATTCACGTTAAAAATATATAATAGATTAAATCTATAGGCTGATATATTTATATATAAAAAAACTATAATGACTAATATTAATAAATTTTATAATAAAAATGTGTTAATATATCAAGGTTAAGAGCGAAAAAAGAATTTTGGAGGAATAATACATATGAAGTATAATAAACGTTTAGCTATAATAATATCAGTTATGATGATAGGAAGTGCATTTGTAGGATGTTCAAATCAAAAAAATGATCAAGAAAAAAAATCAGAAAGTATAAAAGTAGAACAAAATATAGAATTAACAACTAAAGATGATTATACATACGAAAATAATGATTACTTTACAAGTGTATCTTGGTTAGAAAAAAATATTAAAGACAATAAAAAATTATTTATAATAGACGGAAGAAGTGATAAGGATTATAATAATGGTCATATACCAGGTGCAGTAAATGTACAGTGGCAAGAGTTGGCTAAAATGATTGGAAAATCAGGAGATAAAGATTGGGGCAATTTAATAGATGAAGAGCCAACTTTATATAAAGTTTTAGCTACAATAGGAATACAAAAAGATAGTCAAGTAGTAGTATATGCTAATAAAGATGGTTGGGGAGAAGATGGAAGAATAGTTTGGTGTCTTAAAAGAGTAGGTATAGATGCTAGAATGTTAAATGGCGGATTTGATTTATGGCAAAAAGAAAATAAAGAAATAAGTAAAGATTCAAAAATAGAAAACTCAGAAAATGATTCAAATAAAGAATATATAAAATTAGAAGATATAAAAATAAATAATAATGCTAATATAACAACTGAAGAACTTAAAAAAGAAATTAAAGATGTAAAAATAATAGATACTAGAGAAGAAGATGAATATAAAGGTGCTACTAAGTTTGGAGAGGCAAGAGGAGGCCATTTACCAGGAAGTATAAATATAGCATTTAACAAATTATACAATGAAGATGGTACTATAAAGTCAAATGATGAGATAGATAAAATAATGAAAGAAAATAAAATTGAAAAAACTGATAAGATAGTTACGTACTGTACATCAGGAATAAGATCTGCTCATATGGCACTTGCATTAAAAAATGCAGGATATGGTAATGTTAGAAACTATGATTCTTCATACTATGAATGGGCAGCAGATAAAAATAATGAAGTAGTTAAATAAGTTTGGAGTGAGAAAAATAGAAAATAAGAAAAAATTATTAATAAAGCTATTAGCAATACTAATTGTATTAGGTATATACCTATTTATTCCAACGGTAAAGCAAAATGTAAATCAGATGATATTTTATCTAAGTATGGTTAATTTAGATGCTATAAAAGAATACATTTTATCATTTGGAATATGGGCTCCTATAATATCATTTTTGCTGATGCTACTTCAATCAGTTGCAGCTCCACTTCCAGCATTTTTAATAACATTTGCTAATGCAGCGTTATTTGGGTGGGTTTATGGAGCAATTTTATCTTGGACTAGTGCAATGGCAGGAGCAGCACTTTGTTTTTATATTGCTAAGTTTTTAGGAAGAGATGTTGTAGAAAAATTAACTAGTAAATATGCTCTAGAGAATGTGGATAATTTCTTTGAAAGATATGGAAAACATACTATATTAATAGCAAGGCTTTTACCGTTTATGTCATTTGACCTCGTAAGTTATGCAGCGGGACTTACTTCTATGAGCTTTATGTCATTTTTAATAGCAACAGGAATAGGACAACTACCTGCTACTATTATTTACTCATATGTTGGTGGTATGCTTACAGGATCTTCAAAAATAGTTATGATGGGAATTATGATATTATTTGCTTTAAGCATATTAGCCTTTATGATTAAAAAAATATATAATGAAAAAAATAATAAAACTATAAATTAAAAATAAAAAATGAATTGGCTTTTGCCAATTCATTTTTTATTTAAGCATTTGCTCTTTCTTTTATATTATGAGTGTTCCATGTAAATGACAAGAAGAATATAGCTAATACAGACGAAATGATTAATAATATAAATCCACCATCCCAACTGAATCTATCAACTATAATACCCATTAACATTTCAGCTAAAACTTGACCACCCATATATCCAAATAAACCAGTAAATCCAGCAGCAGTTCCAGCAGCTTTCTTAGGCACTAAATCAAGTGCACTTACACCTATTAACATAACAGGTCCATAAATTAAAGCACCTATTGATGCTAAAGCACAGTTGATAGCAATTGGACTTGAACTTTTCCAGTATATAAATGTAGCTATAGTAACACCAATCATACAAATTATACCTATAGGAGCACGTCTACCATGAAATATGTGATCACTTATCCATCCAACTAGTATAGTACCTGGTATAGCGGCATATTCAAACAATGCGAATGCAATAGATGAATCTTTTGGGTTGAAGTTTTTAACTTCTTGTAAATAAGTAGGAACCCAGTTTATAACTCCATATCTAACTAAATATACAAAAACGTTTGCAAGAGCTATACACCATAAGAACTTATTGTTTAAGACATATTTAAATAATATTTCTTTTGCTGTAAGTTCAGATTCAGCATCTTCAACTTCTACATCATATTCAGGATAGTCATTTTTATATTCTTCAATAGGTGGTAACCCAACTGATTGTGGAGTATCTCTTGCAAATACTATGTAAATAAAACCACCAATTATAGCTATAATGCCAGGTAAGTAAAAAGCACCTTTCCAAGTTCCAAATAAAGATACGCCTATTAATACAACAGTAGCAATGAAACCTCCACCTATATTATGAGCAGTATTCCAAATTGACATCTTTACACCACGTTCACTATCAGAAAACCAGTGAGTCATTATTCTACCGCAAGGAGGCCATCCCATTCCTTGGAACCATCCATTAAGCAACATTAAAATAAACATAAAGGTAATATTCGTAGCATTTGGTAGGAATAAGTTTGTTACCCCTGATAATATAAGACCGATTGCTAAGAAGTATCTTGGATTAGATCTGTCAGAAACATTTCCCATTACGAATTTACTGATTCCGTAAGAAAGGCCTAATGCAGATGCAACAAATCCAATTTGAGTTTTGCTGAAACCTTGATCTAAAAGATAAACCTTAGATAATGCAAAGTTGCTTCTAACAAAGTAATAAATAAGATAACCAACATAAATACTTATAAACATCTGAATACGATACCTCTTATAAGTAGCTGGTATCTTTTCTTCAGATAACCTTTCAACAGAAGGTGCTGGCTTTAAAAAATTAAACATTTAATATTTCCCCCCTTTTTTGCACAAAAAAGTCAAGCCTATACTAGAAAAGATAACTATATAAAGTTATTTCTAGTTATGTGCTTGACTCCTGTTCTCTATTGCACTTGTATTAAATTAAGTTTAAAAGTTCTTCTCAAAATAAATGTAGCATACTACTTTTGTTAATTCAATATCAGAAGAAAAATTTATATAATTTAAACTATTTAGAAAACTTACAATCTAAATGATATTCTTATGTATTCTTATAAAATAGAAAAAATCTATACTTACAAAAGTAAATATAGAAAAAAACATAATATAAATAACTGTGTTTTTTAGGTTTTATATTTAAAATATGTTAAAATAACAAGATTGAGGTTATATTTTTTAAATTTAAAATAAATATTTAATTTTAAAAATAATTATAGGCTAGAAAGGAGAGAGATATGGGTAAATTATCGTTTAAGTTTCATCAATTAAACAGTAATAATAAAATATTTAGAAAAACATTTTTAAATGATAATAGCAATGTTATATTTATGCCAGGATGTAGTTTAAGTGGATATAGACAAGATATTATTATAAAAATATATGAGTATTTAAAAAAACATATAGATGATTTAGGGATTAGTTTGTCATGTTGTTACAAGCCAAGTATTATGATAAAAGATTATGACTCGTTTAACAAGTATTATAAAACTTTAGATAATATGCTAAATGATAATAATATAAAAGAAGTTATAACAGCTTGTCCTAATTGTTATAAAACTATAAAAGAAAATTCTAAAAATATCAAGGTAACCTTTTTATTAGAATTTATAAAAGAAAAAGGTATTGATAAAAAATTACTCAACAACTACATAGATATAGAGGAAATTTTTATAATTCAAGATTCTTGTGCAGTAAGAGGTAATGAGTCTATATATGAAAGTTGTAGATTTATATTAAATCAATTAGGAATTAAGTATATAGAATTTGAAAAAAATAAAAAAAATTCAAATTGCTGTGGATCTATATTTGTAGATGATAACAAAAGAGTAGAGCAAATAAAAAGAAGATGTGAACAAACTGATTGTGATAACGTAATATCTTATTGTGAAACATGTGCTAAATCTATGTTAGAAGGTGGGAAGAATTCTATTCATATACTAGATTTATTATTCAATGAAGATGTTGTAAACAAAAAAATGTTCACTCAAAAACATATATCTAGTTTTAAAACTTGGGAAAATAGATATAAGGCAAATTATAGGAGAAATTATGAATAAAAATTTAAAGAAAATACTATTACTAATTACAGTTATATTTTTTATATTTATATCATCTAAAATTATAAAAAACAATATTGATATATATACAATTAGAGATTATATAAACTCTTTTAAAATATTTGCGCCAATAGTATACATTGTAATGTTTGCTATCGTTCCTTTAACATTTTTCCCAGATTCTATATTAGCCATATCATCGGGTCTTATTTTTGGATTTTATAAAGGATATATATATACTACAATCGGTGCTTTGTTAGGAGGCAGTATTGCATTTTTTCTAGCAAGATATATAGGGTATGATTTGCTAAAGAAAATTTCTAATGATAAGTTGTCAAAGATAGAAAAATTAATAAACGCAAATGGATTTTATATAATATTTTTATTAAGATTAATTCCGCTTTTTCCATTTGATATAATAAGCTATGGAGCGGGACTTACTAGTGTTGACTATAAACAATTTTTATTAGCTACATTACTTGGAACAATACCTGGAATTGCAGTATTTACTAATATAGGATCAAGTGCTTTGGATATAAGTAGTACAAGTTTTTATATATCAATAGCTATGCTTATATTACTTTTTGCAATATCAATATTACTTAAAAAGAAGTTTTTAAATAATAAATTAAAAGAAATCGATTAAGAAAGGGTATATTATGTTAGATACACATGCAAGGAAATATGTTAATCCATTTATAGAAAAAGGAGCGGATTTTTTTATTAAGCTAAAATTAAGTGCGGATAGTGTAACTATATTAGCTTTGTTACTTGGAATATTTTCATCAATATTATTATATTTTGACCAAAATATAATCGCAGTTTTAATTCTTTGGTTATCAGGATATTTAGATGCTGTTGATGGAGCAATAGCAAGAAAAACTAACTCATCATCTAGCTTTGGTACAGTACTTGATATAACCAGTGATAGAATAGTTGAAATAGGAATAATAATTGTAACAGGAATAAAATTTGTAGATGTAAGGTTTAACTTAATAATTCTTTTGAGTTGTATTTTATTATCTATGGTAATATTTTTGACCGTAGGAGCAGTAAGTGAGAAAAATGGAATAAAGTCATTTTATTATCAAGCAGGAGTTGCTGAGAGAAGTGAAGGATTCATAATGTTTTCAATAATGATGTTAAGTAGCACTTACTTAGGAATAGTTATTAATATATTTGCATTTATTATACTTATAACAGCACTACAAAGAATGATTGAAGCAAGCAAGATTTTAAAATAGACACCATTGAGATAAAAAAGTTTGAATTTAAATATATTATGGTATATAATACTTAGGTAAACTTAATAAGACAGTTCGGAAGCCTCCTGTCTGTAAATAAAACTACGGTAAAAAAGCATTTAAATAATGTATAATTTTTTTGTGCAAAAAACCGTAGATGAAAACTACGGTTTTATTTTGTTTAAATGTATAGCTTTTAAAGTGAATTGTATCTTACTATAAGGACATAATTAAATATATAACTTTAAAAGATAATAAATAAATTTTCCTAGTTAGAAAGGCTACAAAATAATCAATATTAGGAGAAAAATATGAGAGAAAAAACTAAAAAAATGGTAAGATTAGCTGTTGTTGCAGCTTTGTATGCATCACTAACAATAGCATTAGGTGCGATAAGTTATGGACCGATACAATTTAGAATTGCAGAAGTAATGAACCTACTTCCTTTAATAGGTGGTGAATATATAATTGCTTTAACAATAGGTTGTTTTCTTGCTAACTTATTTGGAGGCCTAGGAGTTCCAGATATGGTATTTGGAACACTTGCGACACTTATAAGTGCATATTTAGTATACTTTACAGGAAAGAAAATGAAAGATAAGCCTGGATATATATTAATAGCGTCATTGTGGCCAACAATAGTAAATGCTATAATAATAGGAGGAGTTGTACTATATGGATTCTTTGGATTACCATTAATTCTTTCTATATTACAAGTAGGATTTGGTCAATTCGTAGTAATAACTATAATAGGCGTTCCTTTATTCAAAGTATTTAATAATAAATATTTAAAATTGCTAAAAAATATATCTTAATATTTTATGTAATTAGTAAGGAGTAAAAATGAACGAAATCGAAAAAATAGAAAGTGCTAAAATGATAGGTATAGGTGAAGATGGTATAAAAACATTAGATTCTATATCAGATAAAATAGTACATAATATGGATTTAGAAAAGATAACTGTTAATCAAGATGTTGATAAGGACTATGTTAGAGAACTATTAGATGGAGTAGATGTATTATTTTTGACACATAATAGTGAAGATAAAAAGTCATTACAAATAGTTAATGCTATAGGTTATATGGCAGATGAAAGAAGAGTGCTAAGTGTTGGACTAGACTCTGCTAAAAAAGAAAATAAAGATGATGTGAATTTAAATAGAGAGTTTAAAATAAATGATGAAAATACAGATACATTATTAAATGTTATGAACATGTTATTAGATTCTATATCAGACTCTTGTATGATAAATATAGATTTAAGTGATCTCAAAGAAACTTTATGTTCGGAAAAAGGTATAAAATATTCTTGTGGAGAATTTGATAAGAGTGTAAATAATGATGGAATAGTTAATGTTCTATTAGAAAATACTATAGAATCAGGTGAAGAGTTTGTTGGTAAGAAACAAGTAATACTTGTAGAAATGGACTCTAACTATTGCGAAGAAGAAAAAATGTTAATAATACTAAACGACTTGTTAATGAAAATACAAGATAGTAATAAAGAATCTTATGAAACGATATTCTCATTATATATAAGAGAAAAGTCTCAAGAAAAAATAAAAATAGGATTAGTTTGTAACTAATATAAAAAACCCTAGAAAAATGATATAATTTTTTTAGGGTTTTTTTATTACCTTTTTATAATAGATTGAGTATTTAACTTTACTTTAGTATCATTGAGTTAAAATAAAAATATAAAACTAAAAATTAGAATGAACATAGTCAATAAATTATAATAAAAAAGAGTGAAAAATATGAATAATGATGTAGCAAAAATTTTCAATATAAAAAAGAAAGATATTATAACTGTAATAGGTGCAGGAGGTAAAACATCTTTTATAAATTATATATCTAAAGAGTTAAGATATGAATGTTCTATATTATTAACAACAACAACTAAAATTTACATGCCAAATAAAGATTTATATGATAGAATCTATTTTTTACAAAATGTAAATAATAGTGATATTTATAAAAATAAAAATGGAGTTACAGTAATCGGAAAATATATAAATAATGAAAATAAAATTATCGGGCTTGACTTTAATGAATTGAAAGCCTTAGAGCAAACATTTGATTTACTACTTATTGAAGGGGATGGATCTAAAAGAAAAAAGCTTAAGGGCTGGAATGAAAATGAGCCAGTAGTCTATAATAAAACTACTAAGACTATTGGAATCTTAGATATAACCTCATACAAGATGGAAATAAGTGATGAAAATATACATAGATTAAAAAAATTAAAAAATTTAATAGATAGTAAAAACATAAATGATAAATACATCAATTTAGATATGTTATATAAAATAATTTTAAACAAAAATGGATTGTTTAAAAATGCTATTGGAGATAAAATATTATTTATAAACAAAGTTGAAAATAAATACTATGAAGATTTAAGTATCCAACTGGCAAAAAAAATAACAAAACAAAATAAAGATATAAAAATATATTATGGAAGTACAAAATTAGAAGTATTTAAACTTTTTAAAGACTATTAATCTAATATCATATAAAGGAGAAACTATTGATAAACAATAAAATAACAGCCATTATAATGGCATCCGGTTTATCTACTAGAATGGGTGCTAATAAGTTATTATTAAATTACAAGAATGAACCTATAATACAATATGTATTTGAAGCAGTTAAAAATTGCTTATTTTATGAGGTAATTGTCATAAGTCAATATAATGAAATAAAAAAGATTAGCAAAAACTATGAATTTAAATATGTGCATAATGAAAAACCTTATATAGGTCAGAGTGAATCTATAAAGCTAGGAATTTTAAATAGCAAGCCTTGTGACGGATACATGTTTTTTGTTGGAGATCAGCCCTTAGTAGACGAAATATACATAAAGAATATGATTTCTGCTTTCTATAAAAATCTAGATTATATAATAATTCCTAAATGTAAAAATAAAACTGGAAATCCTGTCATATTTCCTTTTTCTAAAAAAGAAGAATTATTAAAATTAAAAAATGATGAAAAGGGTAAAAAAATAATAAATAAAACTTCTAATATAAAGTATATAGAAGTTCCAGAAAGTATGTTATTTGATATAGACACGAAAGAAGACTACAAAAAATTAGAGGTGTAAAATGAAGAAAATAAAGACAGTAGATGCTATCGGACATATATTATGTCATGACATTACAAAAATAGTACCAGGAAAATTTAAAGGTAGAGCTTTTAAAAAGGGGCATGTAGTAAAAGAAGAAGATATAGAAGTTTTATTATCTATGGGAAAAGACAACTTATATGTATGGGAAAAAATTGATGGCCTTGTTCATGAAAATGATGCAGCAGTTGTTTTAAAGGACTTAACAGCCGGAAAAAATTTAGAATTTAGTGAAATTAAAGAAGGTAAGATAGACTTCATAGCAAATACATATGGGTTATTAAAAGTAGATGTTGACACATTATTAAAATTAAATTTAATAGATGATATAGTGTTATCTACGTTACATAATAATTTTGTAGTTAAGAAAGGACTAAAAGTTGCAGGCACAAGAGTCATACCTTTACTTATTGATGCAAAAAAATTAATAGAAGCTAAAGAAGTTGTAAAAGCTAAAAAAATAGTAGATGTAATTAAATTTAAACCAAAGAAAGTAGCAATAGTAACAACTGGGAATGAGATCTATCATAAAAGAATAGTAGATAAATTTGGACCAGTTATAAAAGAAAAAGTTGAAAAATTTGGATGCCAAGTTATAGGGCAAGCAATATGTTCTGATGATAAATACATGATAAAAAATGCTATAAATGATTTTATAAATCAAGGCGCAGAACTTATATGTTGTACAGGTGGAATGAGCGTTGATCCAGATGATGTTACTCCAACTGCTATAAAGGAAAGTGGAGCAGAAATAGTTACATATGGAGCACCAATACTTCCAGGTGCTATGTTTTTACTTGCATATAATAAAGATATACCAATAATGGGTATACCTGGGTGTGCAATGTACAACAAAACAACAGTATTTGATGTCATATTACCTAGGGTATTAATAGACGAGAAATTAACAAAAGTAGATATAGTAAAATATGGGCATGGTGGACTTTGTATGAGTTGTGAAGTATGTACTTATCCATCTTGTAATTTTGCTAAAATATAAATTAAAAACATATAAAAATAGAACGAAAACTTTACATAATAAAAAATAGATAGAACTTATTATAAACAATAATTAACAAAAAAATAACAATTATTATATAGATAAGAAACTTTAAAAATAGTTATACAAAAGGCTTAGAAATAACTGTTTACTTAGTTGACTAAAATAAATATTTGTTATATTATAAATAATGTTGTATAATAGAAAATTAATTTAGATACGAAGAAAGGAAAATACACGAATGTTACAAGTTACAAATGTTGGACTTAGATTTGGTGATAAAGAGTTATTCAAAGATGTTAACTTAAAATTCACTAAAGGTAATTGTTACGGGATAATAGGAGCTAATGGTGCAGGAAAATCTACTTTCCTTAAAATATTAGCTGGTGATATAGAAGCAAATACAGGAAGTATTTCAATAACAGAAAAGGAAAGAATGTCAGTTCTTAGACAGGATCACTTCAAATATGAAGAAAATACTGTATTGGATGTAGTTATAATGGGTCATGAAAGACTTTATGCTATAATGAAAGAAAAAGACGCATTATACATGAAAGAAGATTTCTCAGAAGAAGATGGTATAAAAGCTGCTGAACTTGAAGGTGAGTTTGCTGAACTTGACGGATGGGATGCAGAAACTAATGCAGAAAGATTATTAATGGGTCTTGGAATACCTAAAGAATTACATTATAAACAAATGAAAGAATTAGTTGGTGGAGAAAAGGTAAAAGTGTTATTAGCTCAAGCACTATTTGGTAAGCCTGAAATACTAATAATGGATGAACCTACAAACCACTTAGACTTCCAATCTATAAACTGGTTAAATGAGTTTATAATGGGTCTAGAAGATTCTATCGTAATAGTTGTATCGCATGATAGACATTTCTTAAATCAAATATGTACAAACATAGTTGATGTTGACTTTGGTAAGATACAAATGTATGTAGGTAACTACGATTTCTGGTATGAATCAAGTCAATTAGCTTTACAATTAGCTAAAGATCAAAATAAAAAAGCTGAAGAAAAAATAGCTCAATTAAAAGAGTTCATCGCAAGATTCAGTTCAAATGCATCTAAAGCAAAGCAAGCTACATCTAGAAAGAAACAATTAGACAAGATAGAACTAGATGAAATACAACCATCAAGAAGAAGATATCCATATGTTGGATTTACTCCTGAAAGAGAAATCGGTAATGAAGTTTTAGAAGTTGAAGGATTAACTAAAACTGTAGATGGCGTTAAAGTTTTAGATAATGTATCTTTCAGATTAGATAAAGAAGATAAAGTAGCATTTATGGGTGATGAAATAGCTATAACTACTTTATTCAACATAATAATGGGAGAAGATACAGCAGATGAAGGTACTTTCAAATGGGGAGTAACTACATCTCAATCATATCTTCCTAAAAATCATAACCAATACTTCGATGGAATAGAATATTCATTAGTTGACTGGTTAAGACAATACTCAGAAGAAAAGAGTGAAAGTTTTATAAGAGGATTCCTAGGTAGAATGTTATTCTCTGGAGAAGAAGCTTTAAAGCAATCTCAAGTTTTATCTGGGGGAGAAAAAGTTAGATGTATGTTATCTAAGTTAATGTTATCAAATGCTAACGTATTAGTTTTAGATGACCCAACTAACCACTTAGACTTAGAATCAATAACTTCTGTAAATAAAGGTTTAGAAAAGTTCCCAGGAGTATTAATATTTAACTCTCATGACCACGAGATGATACAAACTCTTGCAAATAGAATAATAGAAATAACTCCAAATGGATTAATGGATAGAAAAACTACTCTTGATGAGTACTTAGAAAATAAGGATATACAAAAACAATTAAAAGAAATGTATGGAAATACAAAGTAATTTAATAAGATAATTATTTAAAAGCACTTAATGTGTATTAGATAGTATTAAAAGTTATATGTTAACTTTTAAAAATGCTATCTAACACAGGAGGTGCTTTTTTTAATGCAATTAAAAGATGCTATTGAGGAATTTTTACTTGAATTAGACATAAGAGGTGCAAGTAAAGAAACCATAAGAAGTTATAGGAACTCTCTTAAAACATTCAGTAAATATATGTGTGATAGTACAAAATTAGATAACATTAAAGCTATTCATATTAAGGAGTTTGCAAAGTTCAATAAGGATAGAGGATTAAAGATGAAAAGTCAAAATGGATATATTTCTTCAATTAGAGCCTTATACACATATTTAGTGGATGAAGAAATTGTATCTAAGAATTTAGGTTTTGCAGTTAAGTTAGTCAATGCAAATGATAAGAAAGAAGATAGAAGAAAAAGAAAATAATTCTAGTAAAAAGGTTGAAGAGCATAACAATGTAGAAAAGAAAAAAGAGATTGAAGATATTTTAAATCATTACTTTAATGAACTTACAACCAAAATAATTGGAGAACCATTTGCGATAGTATTAAACAACAATGAAGATGGGTTTCCTATAAAGATAATTGGTATGAATGGTAAGCCAGGAACAGGGATAAAGAAAGCAATGATTACTTGCTTTGATTTAGCACATATAGATTTGATTATTGAGAAAAACTATCATATGCCAAGATTTGAGATACACGATAAGTTAGAGAATATTGACTTAAAAGAGTTAAGGAATATCGTGGAGCAAACACGTAACTTTAAGGGACAGTATGTATTCCCAATACTTAAGGATAGAATTAGTGAATTGGGAATAAAGCCAGAGGAAATAGTATTAAGACTTTCAAATGAAGAAAAGTTCTTTTTAATATAAAAGTAGCATTTACAAAAGGGTATGTAAAATAGCATACTCTTTTTTTGTTTAAAATATTAAAATTTAAAGTCTTAAAATAAATTTAAAAACTGTTGAACAGTCTGTTACACCTGTGAAATAAAAATGTATAATATAAATGTAAGACAAGATAAAAGCTAGAAAAATAGAAGTTGAGAGGTATAAAAATGAACGATAATAAATCAAATAGAACGGTAGAAAAGATAAAAAAACTTATAGATGTGGGTTTAACTAAAACTAAGATAGCTAGAAGGTTAGGAGTAAGTGATACAACAATAAGTTATGCTTATAAATACGGTAAACAAATATCTAGTGTATATGAAGAAGAATTAGATTATATGATACAAGAGATTATAGATATATTGGAAGCGTAATATAGAATATTTTTATAAAATAAAGTATCAGAAAATTCAAATAAATAAGAAAGGGTAGATGTAGTATGCAACAATTAATAAGTAGTAAAGACATAAAAATAATTGAGGTTAATGAAGTACAAGTGGTTTCTTCAAGAGAGATTGCTAGTAACTTTAGAAAAGAGCATTCAAAAGTAATAAGAAGTATTGAAGAGATTATAGAGCAAATGGATACATCAAGCCAAAATTGGCGACATCTTTTTATAGAGAGTTTATATGAAGATAGTTATAAAAGAGAGCAAAAAGAGTATCTTATAACAAAGAGTGGATTTAGTTTATTGGCTATGGGGTTCACAGGAAAGAAAGCATTGCAATGGAAACTAAAATATATAGATACTTTCAATAAAATGGAACAAATAATAAAAGATAACTTGCAACAACAAATAGAAGTAAATGAACCTCTAGTAATATTTGCAAGAGCAGTAATGAAATCTAGTGATACAACAGATATGAATACATTTGCTAAATTGTTAAATAGTAAGGATTTAAAGATAAATGGAAAAGAAATTGGTCAAAAGAAATTATTTGCATTTTTAAGGGATAATGGGATATTAATGAAAAATAATCAACCTTATCAAATTTATGTTAATAGAAAATATTTCAAATATAATAAGGTAGAAACACCTAAAGGGTTTGTAAATCAAACAGTTTTACTTGGTAAAGGTGAAGTAGCTATAACAAAGTTAATAAAGAAAAAAATGGATGAATATGAATTAAATAATATGACTGACAGATTAGCATAAGTATATATTTAAATATTAATTGATAATGATAACTGTATGAAAATAAGGTGTAGAAAATATGTCTACACCTAAATATTAAAAAATTAAAATGTGGAGGAAGAGTTAAAATGATAAATAGAATTATTTATAGTAATAAAGTGTATTACAAAGTTAAAGATTTAGTAGAGATGTATGATAATAAGTTTAGCTTATATAAGATAAAGAAGGTTATGAAGGAGCAAGGCATAGCTACAACAAAACTAAAAGGCTATGGTAATGCTTTATTTATAGAAGAAACTAATATAGCGATGATAGAGATAGATGGGGCTATAACAGTTATGGAAACTAAATTTAAAGATAGAAAGCAAGAATTAAAAAGTGAAATTAGTAGGATGTCATTGTTTAATTGTATGTTTACAGGTAAACTACCTAAGAAAACAGATGAAGAACTATTTAAAGAAGTAATGACAAAAACAGATGAAACAATGGAAAAAGATATAGATATAAAGATGGATAATGATGATTTTGAAAATGAGTGTATAGAATTTAATTCAGAAATAAAGGGTCATCAAGAATGTAAAATTGGGTTTAGTTATTTAATAAAAAATGAAAATGAAAAAATAGAAAAAAAGGTAATATCCTTACTTGTAAATAGTGATGATGAAGTAATTGCAGATGGTAGTTCAATATCATATTATAAAGAAGAAAATAGAATAGTTAGCGAATATTTAGAAGAAAGCATTATTCCAACTATTGGAGAGCCTAAAGTAAGGGCAAAGAAAGATATTATAGAATTCATATTAAACTTTATCAATAATAGCGAGTATGAAAGTGAACACTACGAAGATTATATAGAATTTAAGTGTCAAGAAATAGGTATGAGTATAAAATCATATGATGTTGTAGGTATATTAAGAGGAGATATTAAAATCATTAATGTATTTGGTGATAATTCAGAAGACATTATAGATGGAGTTATTGATGTAGAATATGTTGATATAGAGGATTATACTAAGGAATATGAATTTAAAGAATTTGTGAATAAAGTTACTAATGATGCAATAGAACAATGTAATAAAGTAGTGTCTAATATGTTTAATAAAGAAGAAAATTATATTGATGTTAAGTATACAGAAGTAGAAGAACAAGAAATAATGCGACAAGGATTAGAGATAGCAGAAAATATATTAGGTGAAGATGTAGTAGAAGTAATTAATAATTTAGATGAAGAAGAAACAGAAGTTGAGTATAAAAATATATATGAAAAGATAAAAGCAAGAGCCGAAAGAAATAAACGAAAATTTAGAGAAGAACAAGAACGTAGAAGTTTTGATATACCCTTAGATTTAAGGAATATATATGTAGAAGATGACGATATAGGATAATAAGTGAGTATTAGTAGTAGTTAAAGGTAAGTTTATTTAGGTAGATTTATCTTTAATTATTACTAAAAAACTCTATAAAAAGTGTCAAAAAAACTATTAAAAATGATTAAAAAATGATGAAAATATATCATAAAAAGTAGTTGTTTTGGTGTATTTATAGATAGTTTTAGGGCTTAATGTAGGTGTATAATAACATAGAAATAAAATAGAATAAAGTAAGGTAAAAGGCTAGGATGTAGTGATTGCAACGGTTATACCCCCCACGCCCTAAAATTCTAAAAGTTCGAAGGGGTGGCAGGAGGGGGGAAGCCTAAATTTACACAAAATGCCCTAAATGAGATTTTTTTTCGCCACGTCCACATAAAAGGTGAAAAAACACAAAAAAAATGAACAAAAAGTTTAGTATACAACTAAGCTATTAATAGTATATATGATAGGCGAAACAGTTGCAATAGCTTACTAGGATTAAATATCAGAATATTTAAAAAATACATTTAGAAACTGTTACATCTGATTAAAAAATATGCATAATACAGCTGTAAGGTTAATCAAGCTTTATAAATCAAAACTAAAATAATTGTAAGAAATTATAAATAAATTTAAAAAATTAAAAAAGAAAGGGTATAGGCACGATGCTTATACAAAGGTGATATTATGCAGTTACAAAATGAAATGGTACAAGATACTAGAGAAGTTTCTTATGAAGAACTATCTAAGTATGACAGAATGGTTCAAAGTGAGTTAATGAAAGACCCAAAGACAGGAAAGACATTAAAGTTATCAAAACTATTCAATGGCAATGAGGTAGAGGTAACATATGAAGAATTATCTAAATATGATATGTTGGCTCAAAGTGGATTAATGAAAACGGTAGAAGGTAAATACATATCTATACCTCAAATAATACTTACATTAGCAACAAGTGGTGGAGGGGATGGTAGTGGTTCGGTACATTGGAACAACATCTTAGGTAAGCCAAGTACATTTACACCATCAGCTCACGAACACAATGACAAAGCAAATATATTAGAAAGTGCAACAAAGCCAGTTGGATACAAAGGTTTTTGGTGTAAGAAAGAGGTATAGGATATGTATTTAAAACATTTAGATATTAATAAAGTTAGAGTTGAAGGTATAACTTGTGAGTCCATAGTTCAGACACAAAATAGTGGTGTTCCTATGATAATGATAGATTTATATAGTAACCCTAACTTTGTAGTAACTAAAATATATGGATTAGATAATTTGTATATGAGTGACGAACTTAATTATCAAAGTATTAGTGCGATTATAGTGGGGGAAGATGAAACTTCTATTTATATATTAACAGAAGGAACTCTAACTCTTCAAAAGATGGACAAAGATAAATTAGCCAATATGGTTACATTGCAAGAAGTAACTAGACCAAAATCATTTGACCGTACAATTTATCTTAAAGATGTAGAAGGAACTAATAAATATAAAATTGTAGTTGAGGCAGGATATGGATATGAGAATAATGGAAGTGTCGGAGAAAGAGTTGTTGAATACACTTTATTGCTAGATAAGTCTTGTAAGAAATTTGGGTTTATTTGGGTAAATCAAGATTTAGTATATTATAAAAACTTAAAACAAATATATTCTTCTTATAAAGAATATGAAGTAGGTATGAAGATAGACACATCTTTAGATAAAGAACCTTTATACTATTGTGATGGTACTAAGGATAGATTGATACTTACAGAGGATATGATAGTAAGAGGTAATACAAACTTCACAGAAGAACTTACATACAATGATAAAAGAATATTATGTGAAGGTAATTTAGGGTAGGGCTTAGGCTCTACCTTTTATTTTTTTGCCTATTTTTATGTCATTATAACTTTGGTGCAAATGAAAGAACTTATGTAAACTTATAGACATCTAATGTTAATGGTTTAATTGCCTTCTTTATACATATATACTATAATTAGTAATATAGTTAGGAGGCGATTCTTATGGAATATAGGATATTTTTATCGTTAGAGGAGTATTGTGAAATAGATGGCGTGCTAAATATTAATCCAAAGATAGTAAAAGACAACGAAGATGAAGAAGATTATGAGTACGAACGTGAAGATATTGGTGAAATAGACGCATATATATTACCAAAGACTGACGGAACTTATGAGAATGTATTTGAAAATGTAAATGCTATATCTGATGCTGCTATTGAATTATTAGATGTATTTAAAGATAAATCAGAAGCAGGAGATATAAAATTAGATGTATATAAAAATTTATTTAAAGAAGTTAATTGCTATATAGATAAAATTGAAATTATTGAAGACGAGCGACGTAAAGGATACGGAAGTAAAGCACTAGACGAACTATTTAAGATACTAAAAGGATTTGGAGTATCAGGCGTTTATTTAATAGCTAAATCAAAATTTATAGAAGGTGATGACTTAAATAGATTTTATGAAGAAAAAGGATTTAGTCTTGTACATAAGAATTATAACGATGGTAAATTAATAAATACATTTATGTTCAAATATTTAGATTAGGTTTAAAAAGAAGGTTGATTTCCTTCTTTTTTTTATGTCCAAAAGTACATAACTTTCCCATTCTAAATTCAAGGCATATATTAGTATTAAAACACAAATGGAACGGCTTAGATGGGCAACAGGATGGCTCAAAAAAACTTATTCAAATTGATAAAAATAGTACCTCAAAAAATGTTACATTTCGATTACTTCTCTGTATAATTCCAATAAAGGAGAAATAAGGTTATGTTCAATTTATATAGACATAAAGATTATAAAGATAAGTACGGATTATATTATGTATACATTCACGTATATAAAAATCAAGTTATATATGTAGGTAAAGGAAGTAGAGCAAGAGGTAGAGATTTTGCAAATAGAGATAGTAAATATAAAGAATACATAAATCAAATAGGCAAAAATAATGTAACTACATATATAATAGAAGAAAGTTTTGACGAAGAATTAATGATACAGTTGGAACAACTTGTCCACGAACTGATTTTGGATGAAGGATATGAATTATTTAGTAAGCCACAATTTGGGAAGTATGGATGCTTAAAAGGAAGGACTTTTTCAGAAGAAACAAAGTCTAAGTTATCTAAAGTAAGAACGGGTAAAAAGCATAACCAAGTAGCAAAAGATAAAATAGGGAATGCTCGTAGGGGGGCAACTTCTACATTAAGAAGAAATGTAGTCCAATTGGCATTAGATAGCACTTTCATAAATGAGTACGAAAATATAAGGGAATTAGATGAACTAGGATTTCATAATTCGGCAATAGTGATGTGTTGTAAGGGACAAAGAAATAAACACAAGGGATATAAATGGATGTATAAAGAGGATTATGCTTTAATTAATGCTAATGAAAAGGCACTATAAAATCTATATTAGATAATATAAGAAAATAATGCTTGAACCTGTCCAAATCTTATAGTATCATTATCTATATAAAATATAGAAATTATAGTGCTTTTAAATAATTAAAGCCTATTTTCGCTCTAAGTTAAGTATTGGACAGACTTATGTTATCAAATGCTAACGTATTAGTTTTAGATGACCCAACTAACCACTTAGACTTAGAATCAATAACTTCTGTAAATAAAGGTTTAGAAAAATTCCCAGGAGTATTAATATTTAACTCTCATGACCATGAGATGATACAAACTCTTGCAAATAGAATAATAGAAATAACTCCAAATGGAATAATGGATAGAAAAACTACTCTTGATGAGTACTTAGATAATAAGGATATACAAGCTCAATTAAAAGAAATGTACAAAGGTGCAAAGTAATTTAGTGAGATAAGTATAAAAAAGCACCTACTTAATATAGTAGGTGCTTTTTAAGTAACATATGAAGCTATTTTATATATAAAATTATTTTTAAATTTAAGATTATAGTAAATCATATACTTTAGAGTACTAAATTTGGAGGTTATTATGATTATAAATATTTCAGATAGTGCAAAGCAAGAATTTGACAAGATGTTGAAAGATTTTAGTCAAAATAAATGCATTCGTGTTTATTTAAAGGGTATTACTTGAAATGGAGCAGTTTTTTATGTAACTCTGGATGAGATTACAGATTGTGATAATGTTTATAAGGTTGATAATTATAATATAATTATCAATAAAAAGTTATCTTCAAAATTTAGTGTTGTAAATATCTATTACAATACTTTTAGTGTTAGCAATGATTTCAAGATTACAACTGATTTTGTGTGGAAAGATGAATATCATTACAGTGGTATTTTTTAAAAATGAATGTACTTATATCAATAGTTAAATTATAAAATAAAAATAAATACAGTAAATTTGAATATAAAATTAAGTATATAGTTAGTTAATTAATAAGTTTTAAAGTATATACAAGAAAGTATTTTTTTATTATAATAATATAAAACAATATTATTTAAAAGTAAAATGATTTTTTAAAATAAGAGTATCATTTTTATAGGTAATATTAATACATATTAATAAGTAGAAATTTTTATTAAGGAGATTAATTGGTAATGAAAAGAATAGACATTGCGAGTAAAACAATAACTCTTTTAACAGCTTTAAGTGTTGTATATGCTGCCTTAGAGTCTAACATATTGTTTATAGCCCCTATAGTAACTTTAGCTATACCATATACATTTATGAAAGAAAAAGGACTAGAACACTATGCTCAAAATAAGAGAATATTAAATAATTTATTCTTATTTAATATACTTAGTTTTATGATAGTATCAATGATATCTAACCATATGAATCAAACAGTATTTGATATAGTTGTAAATATGGTAGTGAGTTACGCGTATTTCAAAGTAATATGGGCAATAGAAAAGAAGCAAATAAAAGTATATAAAAATCCTGAATTATTATGTGAAAAGTTAGAAGATAAAATTCAAGTGTTAGAAGCTATGAAAGAAAAATTAGAAAATGATATGGAAAGCATAGACAATGAAAAGGCTAAAATATCTTTAGAGACTAAATTACTGGCGTTGAATCAGAAAATATTACAAGATAAAAGTCAGTTAGAAATAATTAAGATGAAAATAGAAACTCAAAAAAATGATATAAAATAATAAAAAGACTTTAGAAGTTAAATAACTTCTAAAGTCTTTTTATTATTACTTAAGATTATTTTTTATTATAGTATCTATAACAGTATCTAAAGTTAAATTTGATGTATTAATATTTTCTAACTCAACTATGTAATCTTCAAATTCGACCTCAACATAAGAGCTATGCTCGTTATTATCGTTTATATAATCTATAATTTTAAAATCGATTATTTCATCTTGGAAATATTCCTTTAATTCTTGATACTCCTCAGGATCAATATTTGATGCTTTAGATTTATTGCACTTGCAATTTGGGCATGACATACTAATCAACTCCTTGCTTTATATACTTATTATATTTTAACTTTTAGGTTATGCTTTGTAAAGAATAACATTTTATATTATACCCATTATTTTAATAAAAAGACTTAGAAGATTTAAATAAATTTAAGATATATGATTGAATACAAAATGCAGAATTAGTTTCAAAACAAGAACAAAATAGTATATAATATATAATAATTAGAAAATTAAAATAATTAATAGTTAAGTATATTCTTAGAAGAAAGGGCATTTGAATGGAGATTAAATTTATAGAAATAAATGAAAATGACTTTGAAGATTTTGAATTAATAGCACATTGGGATAATCAAAGTGATATAAAATACCTTATTAGACCTAATTTTACAAAGGGTAAAATGGATGATATAAAAGTAGATAGTATAATAAATGGATTTAAATCAAATGGTAATAAGAAGATATATATAATATCGTGTGATTATAAAAAGATTGGGTATATTAGTATAGAAACAGACTTTTTTGGATTGTACAAAAAAGAAAAAAACAGTGTATGGATTGGTATATGTATAGGAGAGTCTGAATATAGAGGTAGAGGTATAGCAAAACAGGCTATGGGATATATAGAAGAAATTAGTAAGCTGCTAAACCAGAAGCGAATTGAATTAGGTGTATTTGAATATAATAAAAAAGCAATTGAATTATATAAAACAATGGGATATGAAAAAATAGGTGAGCATAAAAACATTGTGTACTATAATGGTACATGGCATAGTGATATAAGAATGGAAAAATACATATAGATAAAATGCATCGTTTATACGATGTATTTTTTTTGAAAATAGTAATTTAAATTTGAAATTTTCTGTCAAGAAAAGGCTATTCTTCAATGAAAACGATAGTAAATGAAGTTTAATTATTGACAAAAATTAAACTTATAAAAAGTTGATAAAAAACATTGACTACATACAGTATATTGTATACAATATATTTATCAAAAGAAAAAGGGAGAGAAAAGAAGATGATATTTTTAAATAAATTAGCAAAAACAATGAAAGAAATAACAAGTTATATATTAGTAAATGAGAGAATTAACAGCCAAAGATGTGTGGCGAAAGATATAGATACAACTAGAACTATCATAGATAGTAAATAGTGCCCTAAAAAACTCCAAGATGTAAAATATAGAAAAAGCATTATTTTTAAATAATGCTTTTTTTATGTTTAAAATATTTTACAGATTATTAAAAAAATTTAAAAAATAAAATTTACAGTAGGATAGTATTTCTAAACAAATAAAAAAGTTATATGAACAAAGATTTATGTATACTAAATTAAAATAGTAGCTAATATAAACTTATATAAAAAAATAAAATATGTAGCCATTGAAAATACTGGCTTCTAAACAAAACTTGAATTTTTATGAAAAAAATATAAAAAAACTATTGAAATTTAAAAATAAAAATTGTATAATTTAAGATTAAAAAATTCCAGTATACAAAGGCTAATTGGTGTAATATAATGAAGTAAACCAAGAAAAAGGAAGGGATATTATGGCCAGGCGGCGATTTTTAGAAAGCTTAGGAAAGATTTTATTAGGATCTTTTATATTAGCTTTTGGATTTTACAATTTTTATTATTTAAACAACATAACTGAAGGTGGAGTGTTAGGACTTTTACTACTGCTAAAGAATGTATTTAATATAGAGCCTTCTATAGCGAATATTATTATCGATGGAGCACTTCTATTAATAGGGTATAAATTTTTCGGGAAAAAATTCTTTATTTACTCGGTGATAGCATCAGTAAGTTTCTCATTTTTATATGAATGCTTTGAATATATAGGTCCAATAATACCTCAAATACACAGTATGCTATTAGCAACAATACTAGCAGGTATAAGTGTTGGATTAGGTGTGGGTCTTATAGTAAAGGCAGGAGCAGCAGCAGGAGGAGACGATGCTTTAGCATTAGTGATTGCTAAGACTACATCTTTAAATATAGGTATTGTATATCTATTAGGTGATGTTGTAGTATTGATTTTATCACTTACGTATTTATCATTATTTGATATATTCTACTCGTTAATTGCAGTTACAATAAGTGGTAAAGTTATAGATTTAATATATTATCATAATAATAATTCACAAAAGATTACTGAAACTATATAATAATTTAATAAATTATTATATGTTTCAATAATAAAAGAGGAATAGTATATCTTAAATGATACTATTCCTCTTTTATTATAAAAAATAAAATATATAGTATACAATTTTAAACGTATAGTGTATACTATATTTAAAATAAAGAGTAAAAAAATGAATTAGTATATAATAAATGACGAACTAGGGGGACATAATTATGAAGATAAAAATAGGAATAAATGGATTTGGAAGAATAGGAAGGGCTGTCTTAAGAATAGCTGGTGAAAGACTTGATGAAAATATTGAAATAGTAGCAATAAATGCAAGAGGAACAGCTGAGACTTTAGCACATCTATTCACATATGATTCTTGTTATGGAACATTTAAAGGTGAAGTTGAAGCTAAGGACGATGAGACTTTATTAATAAATTCAAAAGAAATAAAGATTTTAAGAAATAATGACCCTAAGGATATACCTTGGAAAGAGCTAGGAGTAGATATTGTTGTAGAATCTACAGGTATATTTACAAAAAGAGAACAAGCTCAAAAACATATTGATGCAGGAGCTAAAAAAGTAATAATAACAGCTCCAGGAAGTGATGAAGATTTAACTATAGTAATGGGTGTAAATGAAGAAAAGTATAATGATAAGGTTCATAATATAGTATCTAATGCATCGTGTACTACAAATTGTTTAGCACCACTAGCAAAAGCAATAGATGAAGCTTTTGGTATAGAAAAAGGGTTAATGACAACTATACATTCATACACTAATGATCAGCAAATATTAGATAAAAATCATAAAGATTTAAGAAGAGCAAGGGCAGCAGGTGAATCTATGATACCAACTACAACAGGGGCAGCAAAAGCTGTGTCAAAAGTCTTACCTCAGTTAGAAGGTAAATTAAATGGATTTGCTGTAAGGGTTCCAACGCCTACGGTTTCATTAGTTGATTTAGTATGTGAATTAAAAACAGACGTAACAATAGAAAAAGTAAATAATGCATTAAAAAATGCATCTCAAACTACATTAAAAGGAATATTAGGATATTGTGAAAAACCACTAGTATCAGTTGATTATAAACAAGATGAAAGATCTTCGATAGTTGATGGATTGTCTACAATGGTTATGGATAATAAAATGATTAAAGTTGTTTCTTGGTATGATAATGAATGGGGATACTCAACTAGAACAGTAGATTTAGTAAATCATATTGCAAGAAATATGTTTAAACAATCAAATAATTAATATAAAAAAATAGTCATAAATAAACAAAATGCCTATACTTCATGCATTATGAGGTATAGGTATTTTGTTTAAGATGACAAAAAATACTAAAAAATGAAAAAAAACTAGAATAAGCATGAATTTTATTATATAATATACCAAATACAATAAATGTAAACTTAGGCTTTAAGTAAAGTCAAAGTCAGATTTTAAAATTTAATAAGGGGATGATTTACATGGAAAAGAGCGTAGAGAGAAGGAGAGTAAAGGCCATTGGGCTTGAAACTTTCGTATTTTTAGCGCTACTACTAGCTGGATTTGGATACATAGCTAGTATAATGGGTGCTGGTGTAATGTTTAAAGTTATAATGAGCACAGCACACGATTTACTTTTAAACACAGTATTTTTAATAATGGCAATGGCTGTATTAGCAGGTGCGCTTAGTGCACTATTATCAGAATTTGGAGTTATTTCACTTTTAAATAAATTATTTGCCATTTTTATGAAACCCTTATATGGACTACCCGGAGCGAGTATAGCTGGAGCTATAACGACTTACTTATCTGACAATCCTGCAATAATTTCATTTAGCAAAGATAAAGCCTTTACTAAATATTTTAAAGAATATCAAGTTCCTGCGTTATGCAACTTAGGAACATCTTTTGGAATGGGTCTTATTGTAACAACATTTATGATATCTCAAGGTGAAGAATATGTAGTACCAGCAATAATAGGTAATGTAGCTGCAATAATAGGTAGTGTAGTAAGTGTTAGGATAATGCTACATTTTACTAAAAAGTTCTATTTAAAAAATGAAGAAAGTAATTCTATAGAAGAAGTTGCAGTCTCACTTGTAAATGAAGATTGCAAAAAAAATATACAATTAAAAGATTCACAAGAATATAGAGAAATTAGAGATGGAAGCATATTTCAAAGAGTATTGGATGCAATGTTGGAAGGTGGAAAGTCAGGAGTAGAGTTAGGTTTAGCTATTATTCCAGGAGTATTAATAGTATGTACGTTAGTCATGTTATTAACTTTTGGACCTTCTGTAGATCCAGCAACAGGAAAAGAAGTTTATAAAGGTGTAGCATATGAAGGTATAGCATTACTTCCTGTTATAGGAGAAAAGTTAAGATTTATATTAGAGCCTATGTTTGGATTTACATCATCACAAGCTATAGCATTTCCTATTACATCATTAGGTGCGGTTGGTGCTGCAATGAGTTTAGTACCAAAATTTATAGCGGATAATGTTATAACTCCTAACGATATAGCTGTATTTACTGCTATGGGAATGTGCTGGAGTGGGTACTTAAGTACTCATGTAGGTATGATGGACGCTTTAGATGCTAGAGGATTAACTAGTAAAGCGATACTTTCTCATACTATTGGTGGGCTTTGTGCAGGTATGGCAGCTCACTTTATATTCGTTATTTTATGTTAGAATTACATAAACAAAAAAGTAGACTTAAGAACTCTTAAGTCTACTTTTTTTACTTTTTACTAAGTACGGAGTTTATTTAACGTGCCAATTAAAACTAACTTTAGATGCTTTAAATTACTTAGATGTATTTTTATGAGATTTTATAGGTCTAGCAGTGTTTTGACTAACAGAACCTGTTTTTGAAGGTCTTAAACGAGGTTCAATATTAAGTTCCTCTGCTATCTCTAAGCTTGATTGTGCTACATTTTTGCACTGTTTAGGGTCTTTAATGTTTTTATTCTTTGCCATGATGTCCTCCTAAGTGAAAAATTATCTAGCAATAATAATTTAACCAAAATAATTATTTTATATTATGTAAGATAAGGAAATTAGAAAATAAAACTATTTTTATAGTTATATTAATGTATTATAAATTCTAAAATAGATAATCATATACCTAGAGAGTTTAAGCACTAAAGGAGGTATGATTTTGAATATAGCAATAAGTCTTATTGGAGGTTTAGGACTTTTTTTATATGGCATGAGCCTTATGGGAGAGGGATTACAAAAATCAGCTGGAGATAAATTAAAAAGAATAATAGAACTTTTGACTAGCAATATAATAATGGGAGTTTTAGTAGGAACAGTTGTTACAGCTATTATTCAAAGTTCTAGTGCAACAACTGTAATGGTTGTAGGATTTGTAAATGCAGGACTTATGGGGCTTTCCCAAGCTATAGGAGTTATAATGGGAGCTAATATTGGTACTACAGTAACAGCTCAGTTAGTAAGTTTTAATTTAGAAGGGTTAGCACCAATAACATTAGGGATAGGGATTGTATTATACCTTTTTTCATCAAAACCTAAAGTAAAAAATATTGCAGAAATATTATTGGGATTTGGTATATTATTTACAGGGATGGAATTTATGAAAGATGCAGTAAATCCTTTAGCTGAATATAAAGGATTTACAGATGCACTTATTAGTTTTGGACAAAGACCAATACTTGGACTGCTTTTAGGTTTAGTTATAACAGCCATTGTTCAAAGTTCAAGTGCTTCAATGGGAATGCTAATAGCACTAGCTGCTCAAGGATTAATACCATTAAGTTCGGCACTTCCTATACTATATGGTCAAAATATAGGTACCTGTGTTACTTCTCTAATTTCAAGTATAGGAGCAAATAGAAATGCTAAACGAGCTGCAATAATGCATTTATTATTTAATATAATAGGAACAATAATATTTTTATTATTCTTAAATAAGCCAGTAGTATCAATTGTAACAAAAATTAACCCAAATGATGTAGCTAGACAACTAGCTAATACTCATACTTTATTTAATATAATTTCAGTAATAATTTTACTTCCATTTGCGAAATATATAGTAAAAATAGCAATGAGAATAATACCAGAAGGTGCAGATGAAAAAGAAAATGAAACATTTCTCGATGAAAGAATTCTAGAAACACCATCTATAGCATTTGGTAATACTATTAAAGAAACTTTAAAAATGGCGGATTTATCAAAAGATTGTTTGAATACATCATTAAATAGTTTTTTTAAAAAAGATTCTAAAGAGGCTCACAACGCTTTAGAGATGGAGACAAAAATAAAAGAATTACAAAAAAATATATCTAATTATTTATTAAAGCTATCTAAAACATCTATTACAAAAGAATCAATAGACGATATAGATAATTTGTTTAACACTATAAATGATATAGAAAGAATAGGTGCACATTCAGAAAATATAGCAGAGATATCAATAGAATCGATTGATAAAAAAATAGATATGTCTGATGAAGGAACTAAAGAAATCAATCAGATGTATGAAAAGGTAAAAGAAAACTGTGAAAGTATTATAAAACTTATAGAAACTAAAGATTCTAATATTGCACGTAAAATAATAAAAACAGAAGAAGAGGTTAATAAAATAGAAAAGTCTATAAGAGTAAATCATATATATAGATTAAATAATAATGATTGTAATATAGATTCTGGAATTTTATATCTTGACTTAATAACAAATTTAGAAAGAATATCAGATCATTGTTCAAATATAGCCAAAAGAATTTACAATTAAAATTATTTCAAAATAGGTCATATTAAATGACCTATTTTTTTATGTGGAAATTAATTACTTATATAAAATATTAAATTGATAAAATATTAAAAAAAATAATGAATAAGAAAAAATGATAAAAAAATACATTAAATAAATTATCCAACATATAAGATATCTAAAATGCATAAATTTTAATATTAGATAAATAGGATTTTATTAAAAATATAGTCAAATATATTTATGCATTTGGGGGGATAGAAATGGATGAAGTATTTCGCATAGGTATTGATATTGGTTCAACTACAGTTAAAACAGTAGTGCTTAGTGCTAACAATAATATAGTATATAAAGAATATAAAAGACATTACTCAGATGTAAAAAAATCTGTAAAAGAAGTTTTAGTTAATATTTATAGTAAGTTAGAAAATTCAAAAGTTACTATTGCTATAACTGGCTCAGGAGGTATAGATATCTCTACAAAGCTAGATATTAAATTTATTCAAGAGGTCATAGCATCTACAAAAGCAATTGAATATTTTTACCCTCAAACAGATGTTGTAATAGAACTTGGAGGAGAAGACGCAAAAATAACATATCTAAGCGGAGGAATTGACCAAAGAATGAATGGTATCTGTGCAGGTGGAACAGGTGCATTTATAGATCAAATGGCATCTCTTTTACAAACTGATGCTATAGGTCTAAATGAAATGGCAAAAGACTATAAAGTAATTTATCCTATAGCATCGAGATGTGGGGTATTTGCTAAAACAGATATACAGCCTCTTATAAATGATGGAGCTAAGAAAAGTGATATTGCTATGAGTATTTTCAATGCAGTTGTTATGCAGACAGTAAGTGTATTAGCTTGTGGGAGAAAAATTAAAGGTAAAATAGCTTTTTTGGGAGGACCACTATATTTTTTATCACAGCTTAGAGAATGTTTTAAAAAAGTACTAAAACTAGATAACAAAGACATAATTTTTCCAGAAGATGCACAACTTTACGTAGCTATGGGAGCGAGTTTATTATCTGAAAAAGAAGACATTATAAACTTAAATGATTTAATAAAAAAAATACAAAATCTAGATATTGAAGATTTTGATAATGTAAATAAATTAGAGCCTTTATTTAAGGATAATTTAGAATATAAAGAATTTATAAAAAGACATGAAAAAAATATAATTAAGATTAAAGGGATACAAGATTTTGAAGGTGACTGTTTTTTAGGAATAGATGCAGGTTCGACAACCACTAAAGTAGCTTTGATAGATGATAAGGGGAATTTGTTGTATACACACTATAGCAGTAATGAAGGAAGACCATTAGAAGCAGTTATAGATGTAATGAACGAAGTATATGATATACTTCCAAATAAATGTAATATAGTATCGTCTACTGTAACTGGATATGGTGAAGGATTGATAAAAAAAGCCTTGAAAATAGACTATGGAGAAATAGAAACTATAGCGCACTATAAATCAGCTAAATTTTTTAATAAAGATGTTGATTTTATTCTAGATATAGGCGGGCAGGACATGAAATGCTTAAAAATAAAAAATGGAGTTATAGACAGTATCATATTAAATGAAGCTTGTTCTTCAGGTTGTGGATCATTTTTAGAAACTTTTGCAACATCTTTATCAATGGATATAAAAGAGTTTGCTAAAAAAGGTATATATTCAAAGTCTCCTGTTGATTTGGGATCTAGGTGTACAGTATTTATGAATTCTAGAGTAAAGCAAGCACAAAAAGAAGGTGCAACTATAGCTGATATTTCGGCAGGCCTTTCATATTCAGTAATAAAAAATGCACTGTTTAAAGTAATTAAAATAAGAGATGTAAATGAAATAGGAAAACATATAGTAGTTCAAGGAGGGACATTTTATAATGATTTAGTTTTAAGAAGTTTTGAAAAACTTATAGGTAAAGATGTAATAAGACCATCTATTGCTGGAGTTATGGGAGCTTTTGGAGCAGCTTTAATAGCGAAAGAAAAATACAAATATGGATATGAAACTAATTTATTGAAAAAAGAAGAGCTAAAAAATATAAATCTAGATGTAAGTGTAAATAGGTGCGGAGGGTGTTCAAACAATTGCTTATTGACTATAAATAAGTTTTCAGAACAAGAGGTTTTTGTGTCTGGAAATCGATGTGAAAAAGGAGAAATTATTTACAATAAAAATAAAAAAGTAAATAAATCTATAAATTTATTCAAGTATAAATATAACAGAGTATTTAAGTATAAGCCATTATTAAAAGAAGAAGCTTTTATGGGGGAAATAGGAATACCTAGAGTATTGAACATATATGAAGATTATCCTTTTTGGCATACATTTTTTACAGAGCTAGGATTTAGGGTAGTTCTATCTAGTAGATCTTCAAAAGATATTTATGAAAAGGGGATAACTTCTATTGCATCAGAAACTGTATGTTATCCTGCAAAATTTGCTCACGGTCATATAGAATCATTGATAGAACAAGGAATAAAGCATATATTTTATCCGTGTATAACAAATGAGAAAAAAGAGGATTTGAATGCAAATAATTATTATAATTGTCCAGTAGTTATATCATATTCTGAAGTTATAAAAAATAATATTGAAGAAATTAGAGAAAAGAATGTAACTTATATAAATCCATTTTTAAGCTTAAATAATAAGAGCAAACTTAAAGCTAGACTTTATGAAGAATTATCTAAAGTTTTTGGAAATATATTAAAAGTAAATGTAGAAAAAGCGGTAGATAAGGCAAGTGAAGAACAAGAAAATTTTAAAAGAGATATTGAAAATGAAGGTGAAAAAGCACTTTTAGAAATTAAAGAAAGAAATATGAAAGCTATTGTTCTATGTGGTAGACCTTATCATCTAGATCCAGAAATAAACCATGGAATACCAGAAGTAATAAACTCACTAGGTATGGCAGTATTAACAGAGGACTCTGTAAGCCATTTAGGTGTTGTAAAAAGACCATTAAGAGTTGTAGACCAATGGGTTTATCATTCAAGACTTTATAGAGCTGCAAGTTTTGTAAAAAATGAAAAAGATTTAGAGTTAGTTCAATTAAATTCTTTTGGATGTGGGATAGATGCTGTAACCATAGATCAAGTACAAGAAATTTTAAATGAAGGTAGTAAAATTTATACGGTTATAAAAATAGATGAAGGTAATAATTTAGGGGCAGCTAAGATAAGATTGAGATCATTAAAAGCTGCAATGTTAGAAAGAGAGCTAAATGATAATAATGAATATATAGAAAATAAAAAAATTGAATATAAAAAAGGTGTTTTAGCTAAAAATCACACAATATTAGCTCCGCAAATGTCTCCTATACATTTTCAATTCTTTGAAGAAGCTGTTAATATAAGTGGATTTAAACTAGAAGTATTAAATTCAACGGGAAGTCATATTGTAGAGGAAGGGTTAAGATATGTAAATAATGATGCTTGCTATCCAGCTATAATTGTAATAGGTCAGATAATAAATGCATTAAAATCAGGGGAATATGATTTAAACAGTACATCTGTTGCAATAACTCAGACAGGTGGAGGATGCAGGGCTACAAATTATATAGGATTTTTAAGAAAAGCAATGTATGATGCTGGATTTAAAGAAGTGCCTGTAATATCTTTAAGTGTTAATGGAATAGAAAAAAATGGACTAATAAAAAATGTTAATTTAAAACTTATAAATAGAATATTTATGGGTGCAATATACGGAGACTTACTTATGAAAGTTTTGTATAGAGTAAGACCTTACGAGAAAGTGAATGGTAGCAGTAACAATCTTTATGATAAATGGGTAAAAATATGCAAAGATTCATTGAATAAGGCAAATATAAAAACCTTTAATAGAAATATTAAAGAAATAATCTATGATTTTGATAATTTAGAATTAGTAGATATAAAGAAACCAAAGGTAGGCCTAGTTGGAGAAATTTTAGTCAAATTTCACCCACTTGCTAATAACTACTTAGTTGATATTATAGAAAATGAGGGTGCAGAAGCTGTTGTTCCAGAGCTTATAAACTTTTTTTATAGTTGTTCACTAAATACAGTTTTTAAATATCAGTACTTAGAAGGCAAATGGATAACTAAAGCAATAGGCAAATCTATTATATGGTTTATGGAAAATTATCAGAAAACTTATAAGGAAGAGCTAATAAAAAGTAAAAGATTTAGTTGTCCTCAAAAAATAACTAATGTGGCTACAAGTACCAAAAAAGTGATTTCAACTTGCAACCAAACTGGTGAAGGTTGGCTATTAACAGGTGAGATGATAGAACTAATTGAGGATGGAATAAATAATATTATATGTATGCAGCCCTTTGGATGCCTCCCTAATCATATAACTGGAAAAGGACAAATAAAGGAGCTTAAAAGAATTTATAAAAATGCAAATATAATACCTATTGATTATGACCCATCAGCTAGTGAGACTAATCAGCTTAATAGAATAAAATTAATGCTTTCAACCGCATTTGAAAATATATAGTTTAAAATAAAAGGTGTTAAATTTATTATTTATAGCACCTTTTATTTATATTTTAATTTATACATTAATTCTATTTTAATGAACTAATATATTATACAATTCGATAATTTTGAGATAATAAATACATTTAAATAATATTGTTACTTTTTAATTAAAACATAAACATAAAATAATGAATAAACAATTAATTATAAGTTATTTTACATATTATATGAGTGATTATGTTATAATTATATAGAATTAAAGAAATAGTAAAGGTGGGCTAGCTATGAAGGTAGTTAACAATGCTATATCTTCGGATTATTTAAGGTATAAAGTAGATGAAGATATAAGTATTTATCAAGGTAGATTTTGTATTTACTTGGATAAAAAATATAGATGTAGTGGAATAATATATTACAAAATGACACCTCCAGTATCTATGAATTTTAAAGCTCAAATATTATCGGTAGAAGATGAAGACATTGATTTAGATTTAGACTATGATGATGCAATATTAGAAATGTATGGGTATAAACCAATATCTATAACAATAAATACTATAAATGATTTTAACATAGAGGGATATGCTAATGATAATTACATAAAATCTAAAAATTCATATGTAGAATATATTGATTTTCATATAGTTAATTTAGATAAATTTCCTGGAACTCTTATAAAACACGTGGATAAGTTGTTTGTGGGTAGGATACAATTTGAATTAAATGACTTTGTCATAACAATAGATAAAAGGTATGATTATAGAAAAGAGTTGTACGAAGAATTAAAAGCAAAATCGGGGAGTATAATAACTCATATTGGTAGAATAGAAAGAAAAGATAAAAAATTATTTAGAACAAATAATATGCTAAATTTCATAGATAGGCTTTCATTTGCACTAAGTTTTATGTGCGGTAGATACGTAGGAATTTGTCTAGTTAAAGGATATCAAAATAATAATAATGTATACAGATTATGGCGAGAAAATATAATAAGTCCCTATAAATTTGTACCTACGTGGACAGACACATTAGCTAATCATCATAATATAGAAAAGTATATGTCTTTAATGACTAAAAAACTAGAAGATGGATATTGTGGTCCTGTTATAAAAACTGTTATTGATTGGTACATAGAGTCTTTAGGTGAAATTACTATAGAAAACAATATAATATCTATACAAATAGCCCTAGAAACATTATCATATATGATTTTAGTAGAGCAGGAAAAAATATTAAATAATGAAGAATTTGATATGAATAGTGCTGCTAAAAATATAAAGATGGTATTAGATTTATGCAAAATACCATATAGTAGTGATGAGCTAGAACTGTTCGATGATTGGATAAGGGCTAGATTTGATGATGGAATCGATTTGATAATTTATTTTAGAAATAAAATAGTACATCCAACTAGAAAAGATAACAGAGCTACACTTACTGTTGAAGACATGTGGAATATAATTCAAATTGGGACAAGATATGTAGAGCTAATAGTTTTATCGTTTATAGGATATAAAGGAGAATATTCAAATCGTTTAAAAGAAAGATGGTTTGGAGAAGTTGAAGTAGTTCCTTGGAATTAAATTTGATTTAATATAAAATGTTTGGGTATATATAAAATATAATAAACAGCAAAGGGTGATACTTATGATAAAATTTTATGGATATTCAAAATGATCGACTGTAAGAAAAGCCAAGGCTTGGCTTAAAGAAAATAACATAGACTTTGAGGATATAGAAATAGTTAAAAATCCTCCAACAAAAGATGAATTGAAAAATATGTATGAAATAAGCGGATATGAATTAAAGAAATTTTTTAACACTAGTGGAGTAAAGTATAGAGAGCTAGGGTTAAAAGATATTGTTAAAACAGAATCTGATGAAAAGCTTTTAGAAATATTAGCTAGTGATGGAATGCTTATAAAAAGACCTATAGCATTTAACGGTAAAAATGTTGTTATTGGTTTTAAAGAAGATGAATGGAAAGATAAATTATTATAAATAAAAACTCCTATTGAGTAAAGCTATATTACTCAATAGGAGTTTTTTTATAAAAAAATATAGACTAAGTGTAACTTAAGTGTTATTATGTGTATATAGATAATATATACACTTTATATACAGATATATACAGTGTATTAAATAGAGGTGATAAATTGAATATAAACGTTAGTAACTCATCGACGATACCTTTATATGAACAAATTCAAAATCAAATAAAGGCGCAAATATTAAGTGGATGCTTAACACCAGGAGAAGGATTACCATCAATAAGAAATCTGGCTAAAGAACTTAAAGTAAGTATAATAACTACTAAAAGAGCTTATGAGGAATTAGAAAAAGAAGGATTCTTACAAACTGTAGCAGGTAAAGGTACTTTTGTAGCTCAGCAAAACACAGAAAGATTAAAGGAAATGGCCATGTATGAAATTGAAAGCAAACTAGAAGAAATAATAAAACAAGCTAAGTCTGTAGGGGTAAGTTTAGAAGAAGGTATAGAAATATTTAAAAGTATATATGAAGAAGTTTAGGAGGAGAAATATGAGTGCTATAGAGATTAGTAATGTAACAAAAACTTTAAATGAATTTGAGTTAAATATAGAAAATTTAAACATAGAAAAAGGTTTTATTACAGGATTTATAGGTCCTAATGGAAGTGGAAAAACTACTACTATAAAGTTGATTTTAAATATGATTTTTAAAGATAGTGGTAGTATAAAAATATTTGGAAAAGAATATAAATCTGATGATATAGATATAAAACAGATCATAGGATATGTTGGCGATGTATCCGGATATATTCCAGAATCGAAAATAAAAGATATAAAAAAAGGTGTATCTATGTTTTATAAAAATTGGGATGAAAAAGTATATCAAAAATACCTAGAAAAGTTCAAATTAAATGAAAATAAAAGATATAAAGAGTTATCTAAAGGTCAACAAAAAAAGTTTGAACTTATAATGGCTCTTTCGCATCACCCTAAAATAATAATAATGGATGAACCAACAGCTAACTTAGATCCTCTAGTTAGAAATGAATTTTTAGAAATATTACAAGATCATATAGAAAAAGAAGAAGCAACTGTATTTTATTCTACTCATATAACTTCAGATTTAGATAAAGTATCTGACTATTTAGTGTTTATATATAATGGAAAAATAATGCTAAAGGGTGAAAAAGATATTATATTAGATAATCACAAGATAATAAGAGGTAATAAAAATCTAATAGACGATGATACAAAGAAAGAACTAGTTAGCTTTAAAGAAAATCAGTTTGGGTTTGAAGGTCTAACATCAAATGCAAAATCAGCATATGAAGTGTTTGGAGAAGAAGTTGTGTATGATAAAGCTAACTTAGAGGATATTTTAATGTACTATACAAGGGGGTAAATTATGAATAATATAATGAATCTTACAAAGATGAGTTTTTTAAATTTAAAATCAGTATTTAAACAAATATGGCTTATAGCAGCTATATGGATAGTAGTTTCTACTTTTAATCCTACATTCTTAAATATGTTATTTGGAATGATTATAGTCTTGACGGTATATCAAGTAATGGCATATGAAGATATGAACGGAATAGATAATCTAATATGTGTAATTCCTGTAAAGAAAAAAGAGTATGTAATATCTAGGTATTTAATGGGTATAATTGCATTGTTTATAAGTATTATAATTGTATCTATTGAATACTTTGTAGCACTTAAGCTTAATCAAAATTTAATTCAACTAAATCTCTTATTAGTTACAGGAGGAACTGTTGGGGTTATTGCAATGTGTATCGTTATACCTATTTTACTTAAGTTTGGAATAAATAAAGGTAGAACAGTAACTATATTAATAATGATGATTTTAATGATGATACCATCTGGAGTAATAGGTTATCTAGCAGATTCTCCAGAGGCTATGGAAAAAACAATAGAAATGATAAATAATGTTGGAATTCCTTTAATAGCATTTGTATTAAATTTTATAGTTTTAGCTATATCTACTACTATATCAATAAAAATATATGAAAATAAAGAAATAAAATAATAATTTAAAAATAAGTGATAAAAGCCAGTATAGTTAAATTTAGAGACTAAAAGTTTTGAATTTAATTATATAGGCTTTTGACTTGTAAAATATTTGCACAAAAATGATAAAATAGAAGAACTAAAATTAGCTCTCAAGAATGAAAAAAATATTAGAAAGTATAAAATATATTCAGCTTTACTTAAACACCTTCAAGGCATTAATAATAAAGATATAAGTAAAATGGAAATATTAGACCCTCACACCGTAAGTTTGTATAAAAAAATACACTAGTTGACATATGAGAAAAAGTGGACTACTCTTTAAGTACAAATATTTATCTCTACACTAATGAAAAAATAAATATAAGTAGTTATATAAACATCAACATATTTAGGTGTATTTAAATTTTGTATAGAGGTAAATCAATCTATATTAAACCACAACACATGGTGTAATTACTAAAAAAGGAGTAAAATATGAAAATACAAGTATATCAAATAAGTTGTAAGGTATTTACTTTAAAAAATATCTTAACTCAAGATGCCCAATGTGAAATATGCAAAATAATAGATAGTTCACTATCTAAAAATAAAGATTGGTTAGAATTTCATAAAACTAATGAATATAAAAATTACTGTTTCGATTCATTATATCCAATTCCTAAAGACAAGATATACAAATCTAATCAAATATATACATTCACAATAAGAACAATAAATGAAGAATTAGCAAGATATCTTCAAAAGATATTAGCGAATGAATTTAATGACACTATTAAATGCCTTACTACAAAAATAAAGATAATTCCTAAAAAGTTTATAGAAAAAATATACTCTATATCACCTATGATAATGAAAAGTGATAATGGTTATTGGAAGAACAACCTCTCATTAAGAGATTTTGAAAAAAGATTAATTGAGAATTTAATAAAAAAGTACAATAGAATAAACAACACAAAAATTGATGAGGATTTTGAGTTTTATACAACATTGGAGTTTAAAAATAGAAAACCTTGTACAATGAATATTAAAAATGTAAAGCTACTTGGAGATAAAATCTCTTTAAATATATCAGATAATGAGATAGCACAAGAATTGGCTTATATGTCGCTTGGTGTAGGATTGTTAGAATGCAATTCAAGGGGTGCCGGATTCATGAACTATAGATGGTTATAAGGAGGTGGGAATGTGTTAAAAGATTGTATTGAAGTATTTACAAAAGAATATGAAAAATATGAGGACAAGCTAATACTAGATAATTACATACCATCTGATGGAAAATATATACTACTTTCAACAGAAGGTGAAAACGATTTCAAAATAGAGCATTCAATAGATATTAAATACAATAAAAAAACGGGTGAAGTTGAAGGAAGAAATAATTTACACTTCAATGAGATTTGTAATTATGATTATAATAGTAAACTTATCGACATGCAAAAACCAATGGATAGTAAAAAAATTATACAAGGAAATAATTATTTATCTTTCATTATAAAAAAAGAAAGTTTAAGCAATGGAAAACTTACAGAAGAAATAATAGATAATTATTATAAAACTTTATCTAATCCTTATTTAAAATATACTAAAACTAAAGCTAAACAAATATACGAAACAGTAGAATCTCAATTAGAAGCAATAGATCAAGAATTATTAAATAAGATTAAAAATTGGATAAAAGACAATATTTTTAATCTTGATGAACTAGGTATTGATATAAAAGGCAAAGATTATCTAAAAATATTTGTAATAGTTACTATGGAAATGTACATAACAGAAGGCAAAAGATACTTAATACCTAATATCTACAGTAAAAACGATTTTAATGAAAAAGTTGAAGATACTTTGTATGGGGTACCTAATGATAACATGAATTTAAATTCTAATAAGCCATATTTAGAAAACAAAACAAGGAAAGTAAAAGTACCATATATGGTAGATAACAAGGATATCTTATTGCAAAAGAAATTTTTTGATTACCTAATGAACTATGCAACTAAAGGAAAAACCAATATATATCTTAATGAAGATGGTATTAAATCATTTAAAAATGGTGAATTACCAGAAGCAGATTTTGAAGGTATGTATATGAGAATAAAAAAAGGGAAAGAAGTAGAGATACATTCTTATGATTTAGTAACATCATATAAGTATAAATTAAGTAAGCCTCTTAATTTTAAAGACGTATTAAGCTTACAAGATAAATTAAAATCAGATTTACAATATGGTAGCTGTAAAAATAGAAAAGATTTGCAATTTATTATAGATAATGTATTTTTCTCAAAATACTTGATAAATAACTATTATACAGAAGCTAAAGATATATCACTTAAAGATAGTGTTATAAAAAGAAATTTATTATTATCAAGACAAGCTATTTTTAATTGGATTTATAAAGGGAATGAAAATGGAGTATATGGTGTATTAAATAAAGTATCATTAGATTTAATAAAGAACTCAATTACAAACGGATATATACCAAAAGCATCACATCAATTCAATTTGAGACAAGCTATAAAAAGTTATTTTAAAGGAGGAAATGATATGGGAGATATAGTGTTAGAACTAAAGAATAACCTTAGAACAAAGATAAACTGTGCAGATACAAGTTCTTTTGAATCAGATGAGGAATATTATTTTTCAGTAGGACAATTTGTGAACTATTTATTATCAAAAAGTAAAGGTAAAAATAAACCACATTCACTAGCAAATCCATTTATAAATGCAAAAAATAATGAAGCAATAAAAGAAAAATTAAGAAATTTATATAAAAGATATAACTATGATATAGATATGCATGGAAGAAGAGTAAAAAATCTATATGCCATGATAGTATCATATGAGCCACAAGGAAAAGTAAATCAAGATATGATAATAGCAGGATATTTGCATAGTAATCTAATTTATGAAAGTAACAAGGAGGATAAATAATGAATAAGAGAGTTTATGGAGCAATAGGAATAGTATCTAAAATGGCAAATTGGAATGCTGATTTTACAGGTTATCCAAAGACAACATCTGATGGAGAAACATTTGGAAGTGATAAGGCATTAAAGTATCCAATGAAAAAAATGTGGGAGAATCAAGGGGAAAAAGTACTTTATATAAAGACAATGAAATTATCAGAGAATAAGGGAGAAATATCACTAGTACCTCGTTCGTTGAAAGAAAGATATGAACATTTATTTAATGTAGATGATTTGAAAAATTGCAAAGATAGTAAAGTAGTTCTAACAAATTTATTTAATGCATTAGATGTAAAAAATTTCGGAGCAACATTTGCAGAATCAGGAAATAATATATCTATCACAGGAGCGGTACAAATTGGGCAAGGATTTAATAAGTTTGATGGAACAAGCCCTGAAGAACAACAAATATTGTCTCCATTTAGAGATGCATCAAAAGATAATAAAAAAGAGGATTCAGAAGAAGCTAAAAACTCAACATTAGGAACAAAAATTGTAAGTAATGAAGCTCATTACTTCTATCCATTTACTATAAATACTATGGCATATAAAGAATTTAAAGAACTCGGTGTAACAGATGGATACACAGAAGAAGACTATAGCAAATTTAAGAAAGCAGCTTTAGTATCAGCTACATCATTTGCAACTAATGCAAAAGCAGGATGTGATAATGAGTTTGCACTATTTGTAGAAACAGAATCAGACTTATACTTACCTAATTTAGATGAGTTTATTGAGTTTACTAAAGGGGACGAGAAGAATACAATTAAATTAAATTGCTCTGAATTGCTAAATTCATTAAAAGATAGAATATTAAAAGTGGAAATTTATTATAATCCTTACACAACTAATATAGAATCTGAAATAGAAGGAGCTAAAAAAATTAATATATTTACACAAAAAGAGGTATAGATTATGAAGGCTTTAAAATTTAAATTATCAGGGAAAACAGCATTTTTTAAAAAGCCCGAAGTTAACTCATATTATTATTTTACCTATGGAAGTATTCATAAAGTTGCCCTATTAGGTATGTTTGGTGCAATACTTGGATATGGTGGGTATAATCAACACAGATATAACTTAGACAATATAAAAAGTTACAAAGACCCATATCCTGAGTTTTATAGTAAGCTAAATGCATTAAGGGTATCTATAGAACCACTGAATGAGAAGGCTTATACTCCTAAAAAAGTACAATTTTTTAATAATTCAATAGGAGATTACAATAAAGATAAAGACAAAAATTTATGCAACTTAATAGTAAAAGAACAATGGTTAGAAAATCCTAAATGGAACATTTATGTATTATTAGATAATGAAGAAGCCAATAAATTAAGCGATTACATTGCTAATTACAAAACAGTGTATCAACCATACTTAGGTAAAAATGATCATTATGCAAATATAAGTGAAATAGAATTATATGATGTAGAAGATATTGTGGAATATGATGATATTGATAAAATAGACTCATTATGCCCTAAAAGTTATGTTGAATTTGATATGGAAAATGATGAAGAAGAGGATTTGTTTAAATATAGTGAAAGATTGCCAATAGCATTATATGAAGCAACTAATATGTATGAGTTAGAAAGTTTTGTATTTAGTAATATGTGTATAGACTCTATTACTGTAAGTGATATATATAAAATAAACAATAAGAATATAGTATTCTTTTAAGAGGGAGGGGAAACCCTTCCTTATTTGTAGGAGGAACTTTATGAATTACTTTAAAAGAGAAGATTTAATAAATATAGAGTTATTAATCAAAGATAATATAGATTTTTATGCACATATAAAATCAGGTGAAAATGAAACACTAAAAGAACACATAGATAGATGTAATAAATATTTTTTAAAAATAGATGCTGCAAAAAACATAGGAAATATATTTAAGAATTTTGAAGAACTGTACTTAGGTAATACAGATAAATCAGTAAAGACATTATTTAGAAAGCTGTTGGTAAATACAATTAACTTCCACGATATAGGAAAAATAAATCCAAAGTTTCAATGTGAGAAAATGAATAATAAAATAATAAATAAAGAAATATTTGAAAATCTAGGAAGTAAACACTCCATTATATCTTCGATACTTTACTTAGATTATTTTATTGAAGAAGTAGACAAATATAAGAAGTTAGATAAAAAAACATTTAAAAAATTATCTCACATACTATTTTTAAATTCCTATATAATATCGAGACATCACGGAGATCTAAGTGGATTCAATGAATTTGTAGATTCATTTCATGAAGATTACCCAGGAGATGCAAGCAAAGTAATAGAGTCTTTAGGAAATGAAAATTACAAAGAAATATATAACAAAAATATAAGTCCTTTATATAAAAAAATGAAAATAAAATGCTCAAATGTAAGAAAGCAACTAAAAGAAAATAGCGAAGAAGAAAGTATTTACATATATACTTATGTAAAGCTTGTATTCTCCTTATTAGTAGCTTGTGATTTTTATGCAACTACAGAATTTATGAATAATCTAGAGCTTGATGAATTTGGTGAAATAAATGATATTTCTCTGTTCTATGATATTTATAAAAATGGAGAAATATACAAAAGTATAAGTAAATATGAGGAAAAAGAATACAAGAAAGAAAAAGATCTTACAAATGAGAGAAATATAAATATATTAAGAACAGAAATGTTTTTAGATGCACAGAATGAACTTAGTAAAAACTTAGAGAGTAATATATACTTTTTAGAAGCTCCTACAGGAAGTGGAAAAAGTAATGTATCTCTAAATCTTAGTTTTAAGCTATTAGAAAGTAATAACTACATGAATAAAATATATTATATTTATCCATATAACACACTTATAGAGCAAAATATAAAAACTATGAAAAATATATTTGGTTCAAATGAGGATATATTTAAAAATATAGCTGTAGTAAATTCTATAAATCCTATAAAAGTTGAAAAGTATTCATCAAAAAAAGAAGAATCTAGTGAAGAGTTTGATTATGAATATTATGCAAAAGCATTATTAAATAGACAATTCTTAAATTATCCAATGATACTTACAACACATGTAAGCTTATTCAATACTATGTTTGATAATAAAAAAGAATCATCATTTGCTTTTTATCAACTAGCTAATAGTGTAATTGTCTTAGACGAAATACAAAGTTATAAAAATACAATTTGGACAGAGATAATTACATTCTTAAAAGGATTTGCAAAAATATTAAATATGAAAGTAATAATTATGTCGGCAACTCTACCAAATTTAAATTATCTTACAAATGAAGTTGAAAATACTACTAATTTAATTGTAAATAGAGAGAAATATTTTAATCATCCATTATTTAAAGATAGAGTAAAAGTTATATATGATTTAATAGATAAGGACATAGACGAATTATATAATCATGTAAAAGAGAGTAGTTTTGCTAAGAATAAAATAATAGTGGAATTTATAAAAAAACAAAGTGCTTATGATTTTTATAATAAATTAAAAGAAGACGAAGAAATTCAATCAAAAATTGAGCTAATAACAGGTGACGATAATTCTATAGAGAGACAAAGAATACTTGATCTTGTAGATAAAACAGATGACATTATATTAGTAGCTACTCAAGTAGTAGAAGCTGGTGTCGATATTGATATGGATAAAGGATATAAAGATATATCAAAGTTAGATAGCGAAGAACAATTTATGGGGAGAATAAATCGCTCATGTAAAAAATCCGGAATTATCTATTTTTTCAATATAGACAAAGCAAATTTCATATATAAAAATGATCTTAGAATGAATAAAGAGTTTACATTAGAAGATGAAAATATGAAAGAAATACTAATAAATAAAAAGTTTGAAAATTACTACTCACCAGTATTAGATGCAATAAAAACATATAATAAATCGTTATGTGAGTTTAATTTAGATAACTTTTTCTCACAAGATGTTGGAGGATTAAATTTCAAAAAAATAAAATCTAGAATGGAACTTATATCAGAGGATATGTGGAGCATGTCTGTATATTTATCTACAAGAATAAAAACAGAAGATAACTTAATATTAGATGGTAAGGAAATTTGGGATAATTATAGAAAGCTTCTTTTGGATAAAAAATTAGAATATGCAGAGAAGCAAGTTAAATTATCAGAAGCAAGAAGTTTGCTTAATTATTTTATATACCAAGTGAAGAAAACAAATATTCCTTACAATGATAGGGTCGGAGAACTTTATTTCATAGAAGATGGTGAAAAGTACTTTAGAGATGGAAAAGTAGACAAAGAAAAATTAACTACTGGAATAGGAGATTTTATATAGTGAAAGTAAATGGGACTTTAGTAAACTACTATTTTCACTGTAAAAGGCAATGCTACCTTCATGGAAATAGACTCAACTTAGAGGATAATAGTGAAATAGTTAAAATAGGAAAAGCAATACATGAAAGTAAAGCAGGAGAATTGGAAAACACAGAAATATCAATAGATAATATAAAACTAGACAAGCTTACCTCAGAATATCTTACAGAAGTAAAAAAATCAGATGCTGATATAGATGCAGCTAAATGGCAATTGATATTTTATTTGAAAATATTAAAGGACAAGGGCATATATAGAAAAGGCAAGTTAGAATTTATAGAAAAAAATAAAACTGATAGAAAAATAATACATTTAGAGTTAAATGAAGAAATAGAAGAAGAGTTAAACCAATACATTGACGATATAGAAAATCTAATTGATACAGATGTTATACCTAAGGTGTTAAATAAACCTAAATGTAAAAAATGTGCGTACTATGAGTATTGCTATATATAGGAGGAAATATGGGAAGTACACGTTATATAACTTCTATGGGGGAATTAACAAGAAAAGATAACTCACTCTGCTTTAGAAAAAACGGCAAAAACGTTTATATACCTGTAGAAAATACAAAAGAAATATATTGTTTAAACGAAGTAAGTATAAATACAAAACTATTAGACTTTTTAGCACGTAATAATATAATAGTTCATTTCTTTAATTATTATGAAGGTTATAGTGGTACATATTATCCTAAGAATCAATACAATAGTGGGAAATTATTAGTTAAACAGGTAAAAAAATTCGAAAGTAACCGATTAGATATAAGTAAAGCTATTGTTAGAGGTATAGGTATTAATATAATAGAAGTTCTTTATCATTATTATAAACATGGGAAAAAAGAAGTAAAAGGAACCGTAGATTGGATAAAAGAAATCTTTTTTGATAGAGTTGAGAACAGTAAGAATATAAGAGAACTAATGTGTGTGGAAGGTGAGTTATGGGAAAAATTTTATAGAGAATTTAAAAATTTTCTACCAGAAGAGTTTATAATGAATAAAAGAGTAAAAAGACCACCAGATAACCCTATTAATGCATTAGTTTCATTTGGAAATAGCTTATTATACACAAAGACTATATCTTCCATATATAGAACACATCTAGATCAAAGAATAAGTTATTTACATGAACCATCTGAAGGAAGATTTTCACTAAGCTTAGATATAAGTGAGGTATTTAAACCAGTTTTAGTTTATAGGACTATATTTGATTTAGTTAATAATAAAAAGATTCAAGTTACTAAACATTTTGATAAAAAAGTTAATTACTGTTTACTTAGTGAAGAGGGTAGAAATATTTTTATAACTGCATTTGAAGAAAGAATGGAATCAGTATTTATGCACAATAGATTAAAGAGAAAAGTAACTTATAGAACAGCTATCAAGCTAGACTGTTATAAACTTATAAAATATATAATGGAAGATAAAGAATTTGTACCTTTTAGCTTAAAGGAGAAGATTTAATATGAGTAAAAACATGAACTATAACTATGCATTTGTTTTTTATGATGTTGGAGAAAAGAGAGTAAATAAAGTATTTAAAGTATGCAAAAAATATTTATCTCATTTTCAAAAATCTGTTTTCAGAGGAGAAATAACTCCTTCGGATATGATAACCTTCAAAAATGATTTAAACAAAGTTTTAGATAAAGAAGAGGATTTTGTTTGTATTATTAAGCTTTTGAATGATAGTGTGTTTGGAGAAGAAGTACTTGGAAAAGAACAGAATAATACAGGTGAAGATTTAATAATTTAATTTACCAAGTGGAAAATATTGATATGGATTATGAATCTAGTTATTTCAATGGTTACAACTATATTATATTAAATTTTATATAATTTAAGTTTTACTTGGTAAATTTCCATATAATTTAAGTGATTTTAAGGGATTGACATATATTCAGATTTGAAATAAAATTGAAATTACATAAGATTAACCTTAACATGAGATGTATTTAAACTAACTACAATGTCCATCTTCATCAACTTCTATATGAGATTAACCTTAACATGAGATGTATTTAAACTCATTACGTCCTCAACCATCTTAGCCGAATTACCTTGATTAACCTTAACATGAGATGTATTTAAACTTAGTTAATTTATATATATTTTTTCCTTTTATTCGTGATTAACCTTAACATGAGATGTATTTAAACTAAGTATGCTTTTACATATGCTTGGTAATGTATAAGATTAACCTTAACATGAGATGTATTTAAACTATAAACACCCTTTCTTTTTAACATTGTGAATAAACGATTAACCTTAACATGAGATGTATTTAAACAGTACTTTGTTTACCTCGTTGCAAATATCTTGTAAGATTAACCTTAACATGAGATGTATTTAAACGTAAACATGTTTAGAGCGTCTATTATAATATCAAGCGATTAACCTTAACATGAGATGTATTTAAACTGTCTATTCGTCCCCCTTAATGATAAATTTAATTAAGATTAACCTTAACATGAGATGTATTTAAACAATTTTTCACCTAACTCTTTTCTTAAACTCTCCATGATTAACCTTAACATGAGATGTATTTAAACTTAAGTATGAATGGTGGATTATAGTTTTCTATTATTAGATTAACCTTAACATGAGATGTATTTAAACTTAACAACATTTCCGCAAGTTAATATTTCCTTCATGATTAACCTTAACATGAGATGTATTTAAACGCATTAGCAAATAAAGCTTTAGAAAAATTTAAAGTTGATTAACCTTAACATGAGATGTATTTAAACCCCAAAAGTCCTTTCATTGGTATCGGCTTTATAACTTGATTAACCTTAACATGAGATGTATTTAAACAGCTCTACGGGGTCCCCTTCTTCGATAGCGTCCTCTGATTAACCTTAACATGAGATGTATTTAAACCTCTTAATAGTTTACTATATTACATGTATTCAATTTGATTAACCTTAACATGAGATGTATTTAAACAGTGATATAATGAAAAAATTTAATCCAAATAATAACGATTAACCTTAACATGAGATGTATTTAAACCATATAAAAAAGGCTATCTTATTTTTTTCAGATTTAGATTAACCTTAACATGAGATGTATTTAAACAATATTTCTATTAATCTTATAAACTCGCCTAGCGTGGATTAACCTTAACATGAGATGTATTAAACCGAGACAATGCATAGATTTGTGTAAATAAGATGTTTAATTTATAATATTGCTGGAAATTCTACATTTTCAGTAATATTATTTTTTTAAATGAAATACTAATAATAGGTTATTTCATATTTTTATTAGTATTTGTTAAATATAAAATATTATACCAAAAATATTTTTCGTCTTTTTTTGACATTTTTAATTCATTAGATTTATTTCATTTAATTTTTCTGAAAATCGTATCTCTAACTGAGCCAAAGTTGATCCCTAGTTCGCTGTAGGTGATGTCCATTTTTATATAACCACTTCAGTTGAAAGATATAACGCTTTTCTTAATGCATCATCTGTTGGAAATACGGTTCTATTTTTAGTACACTTTATTAATTGTCTATTGAATCCTTCCAATGCATTAGTTGTATAGATAATTCTTCTTATTTCTGGTGAAAACTCAAAGTATGTGGATAGTCTGTCCTAATTATTATACCAAGAATCTATAACTATGCCATACTGTTTCCCACATTTACCTTTTAATATATCAAATCCAATTCAAAAAGGGACTGTAGATAGATTTGAATTTACACAAATCTATCTACAGCCCCTAGAAATTTGGACATACCTTAATTATGATAAATCATAATAATGACATAGCTAGTATGGCAGATGTTTGTATAAGTATTAAAGATGGAAATTTATTAGATTACATTGAGAAATAGATTAAATTAACTATCTTTAAATAACAAAATGATGTAAGTAAATTTTAAAAAAAAATCTACTTACATCATTAGAAATTTTAAAATAATTAGTCTATTAAATTTATTTTATATAAATTTTAGGAATATACATAGTTACACCATCAAGCTTAGTGATACTATCATAAATTACCTCACTGTTGCTCACCAAGTCAGTATTATCCAATTCTAAAGTTAAAATAACTTGACTATAAGATACTACATCTAAAATATTGCTGTTTTCCCTAAAGTTTAATTTGATATTTTTATTACATCTAAGAAAATTTTGTAAGATGTCATAATTGATATTCATTGTCATCACCCCTAATAATTTATATAATACAATAAATACCAATAAAATTCAAATTTAAACTATAAGAATCTATTTTGTAAGTGTGTAGATAATCGATTTCTGGATTAATTTTAGATTCTATTTATATAGATAATCAATTTAATATATGATATACTTACAAAAGTAGTATGAATCTAAAGGATTAATATTACAACTTGTTCGAGAACCTCCAAGTATAAAAAACTAAGGTATTTATATAGTGGCAGTATATAAGTTTTACCCTTAGCTATGACCTTATAGGTTGTAAGGTTCTCCTTTAAATAACTTTTTAGGAGGAATTTGTTATGCAAAAAAGAAAGGTAATAATTGATTGTGATCCAGGGATTGATGATTCTTTGGCACTACTTTTAGCTTTAAATTCACCAGAGCTAGAGGTATTAGGCATTACTATATGTAGTGGTAATGTACCTGCAAAATTAGGAGCAAAAAATGCTCTAAAAACACTTCAGATTTGTTCTTCTTTACATATTCCAGTATATGTAGGAGAAGAATATCCATTAAAACGGGAACTTGTAACAGCTCAGGACACTCATGGAGATGATGGATTAGGCGAAAATTTCTACGAAGATATAAATGAAGCTAAGTTTTATGAAGGAGGAGTAGATTTTATAATAGACACTCTAAATAACAATGATAATGTATCTATTATAGCATTGGGACCTCTTACAAATATAGCTAAAGCACTAATGAAAGATAAAAAAGCTTTTAATAACTTAGATGAATTTGTGTCTATGGGAGGAACTTTTAGAATTCATGGAAATTGTTCTCCAGTAGCAGAATTTAATTATTGGGTTGATCCTCATGGAGTAGATTATGTTTACAAGAACTTACCTAAAAAAATTCACATGGTAGGATTAGATGTAACTAGAAAAATTGTACTTACACCAAATATAATTGAGTTTATAAATAGACTTGATAAAGATATATCTAAGTATATAACTGAAATAACTAGATTTTACATTGATTTTCATTGGGAGCAAGAAAAAATTATTGGTTGTGTAATAAATGATCCACTAGCGGTAGCATACTTTATAGATAGAAGTATTTGCAAAGGATTTGAATCTTTTGTAGAGGTAGTTGAAGATGGTATTGCTATGGGCCAATCAATAGTAGATTCTTTTGATTTTTATAAAGAAGAAAATAATGCTGTTGTATTGACTGATGTTGATAAAAATAAATTTATGGGTATGTTCTTAAAAAGGATATTTAAGGGATACGGTGATATTATAGACTCTATTGAAGGCGTTATATAATATGGAAAATAAGAGTATGGATATAAGAAAATTAAGTCTAATGAGCCTTGGAATTGCTATAAATATAATTGGAGCTTTTGTAGCGCTTATGTTAAAGCTTCCAATATACTTAGATTCTATAGGAACGATAATGGTAGCTTGTATTTTAGGTCCTAAATATGCAGTGATGACAGGTGTTTGTGGAAGTTTATTAAGTGGGATGACATTTGATATATATTCACTTTACTTTGCACCAGTTCAGATATCTACAGGACTTATTGCAGGAATTATGTACAAAAAAGGATTACTAAATGGTAAAAAAAGAATCCTAGGAGTAATGATATTTTCGATTCCAACTTCAATAATAAGTTCGCTAATAGCAGCATATTTATTTGGAGGTGTTACATCATCTGGATCATCGTATATAGTTCAAGTGCTAAAGGCTTTAGGTGCTAATGATGTTTTAAGTGTATTTGTTACACAGGTATTTACAGATTATATAGATAAGTTTGTAGCTACAGTATTAGTATCATTATCTATTAATGAACTTTCAAAGAGTTTTAATTCACCTATAGTAAACAATAAATAAGAAAATAGTATATATAAGTTTTTACTATAATGAAAATAGGGTTAAGAGCTTCTATCTTTGAAGCTTTTAATCCTATTTTTCGGACTAATCAAAACTTTGGTGGTATGAATTATAGAACTTATACTTTATATAAAGTTAAATAATTTTTATAGTAATTTATATATATATTAATTTTTATTTTTATTAAATATATAGTCATTTTAATATGTCAAATACACATTAAAATAAATTTAAAGCTACAATATATCAAATTAAGTTTGATTTATATATGTATATTTTATATAATTAGTGTATTATACTCTATATAAATATAGAGAAGTATTATATTTAAACCTCTTAAAATCAAACAATAAATATTTATTGTTTGATAAATAAAATTCATAAGGAGGTAGTTTTTATATGCAAGTAAGTGAAAAGCTAAATAACCTTAAATCTAAACTACTAGAATTAGAAAGTGTAGCAGTGGCATATTCCGGAGGCGTAGATAGTAACTTTTTACTTAAAGTAGCAACGGAAACTCTAGGAGATAGTGTTATTGCAGTTACACTAAATGCTATGATGCATTCAGATAGAGAGATTGAAGAAGCTAAAGAGTATGCAAAACAATTTGATGTAAAACACATTGTGGTGGATATAGAAAATTTCGAAGTAGACGAATTTATAAATAATAATACAGATAGATGTTATCATTGTAAAAAAGCAGTATTTAGTACAGTAAAAGATATTGCAAAACAGCATAATATTAACAATGTTTTAGATGGAACTAATTTAGATGATTTAGGTGATTTTAGACCGGGTCTTAAAGCCTTACAGGAATTGGATATAATTAGTCCTCTTAAAGAATGTGAGTTAACTAAAGAAGAAATAAGATTTTTATCAAAAGAAATGAATTTAAAGACTTTTAATAAGCCTGCTTTTGCATGTCTTGCAACAAGAATTCCTTATGGAACAAAAATTACAAAAGAAGTGCTTAGAAAGATAGAAAAAAGTGAAGAATATTTAGTAGAACAAGGGTTTAATCAATTTAGAGTGAGAATTCATGAAAATATTGCAAGGATAGAAGTAGGAAAAGATGAAATACATAAATTTTTTAATGAAGATTTACTAAATAAAACAAATAAAAAATTAAAAGATATAGGATTTGAATATGTTACCTTGGATATGGCAGGATATGAGATGGGTAGCATGAATAAAGGTATACAAAAATAGGAGGCATCATGAACAATTACACATTAATATCACCTTGCTTTTTCGGTATGGAAAAAATGTTAGCAAGAGAAATAAAAGACTTAGGTTTTGAAATAATAAAAACGGAAGATGGAAGGATTACATATAAGACTGGAGCTGATGGAATAGCCAAAGCAAATATGTGGCTAAGATGTGCAGAAAGGGTTCATCTTAAAATAGCTGAGTTTGAAGCTAAAACTTTTAATGATTTATTTGAAGGAACTAAAAGAATAAACTGGGCAGAATATATACCATATGGATCACAATTTCCAGTATCAAAGGCATCTTCAATAAAATCAAAGCTGTATAGTACTCCAGATATTCAATCAATAGTAAAAAAGGCTATAGTTGAAAGCTTAAAGAAAAGTTACTTAGAAGATGGGCTTTTAAAAGAAGATAAAGAAAAGTATCCAATATACGTATTTATACATAAAGATAAAGTAACACTGTCTATAGATACAACTGGAGATGCACTTCATAAAAGAGGATATAGAGAAAAAGCTAATAAGGCACCAATAAGAGAGACATTAGCTGCTGGTATAATGTATTTAAATCCTTGGAGACCAGGAAGAACATTAGTTGATCCTATGTGTGGGTCTGGAACTATTTTAATAGAGGCTGCTATGATGGGAATAAATATGGCTCCAGGTCTTAATCGTGAATTTATATCTGAAAAGTGGAGAACTATGGACAAAAAGATTTGGTGGGATGTAAGAAAAGATGCATATGATAAAATTGATGAAGATGTACAGTTTAAAATATATGGATATGATATAGATGAAGAAGCCATAGAAATAGCTAAAGAAAATGCAGAAATTGCAGGAGTAGACGAGTACATAGAGTTTAATGTAGGCAATGCACTTGATTTTAAGAGTGATGAAGAATATGGATTTATAGTTACGAATCCTCCTTATGGAGAGAGACTTGAGGATAAAGAAAGTGTTCAAAGTTTATATAAACATTTAGGATATACATTTAGAGAACTTAAAAACTGGTCTTATTACTTAATAACTTCATATGAAGAATTTGAACAGGAATTTGGAAAAGAAGCGGATAAGAGAAGAAAACTATATAATGGTATGTTAAAAACTAACTTGTACCAATACATAGGACCAAGACCACCTAAAAAAAATTAATAAATTAATTATATTTACCCCCTTAAGATAATATATATAGTATATAGAGTATTTTAAGGGGGTGTCTCAATGTTTAGAATGAATGGCAAAAATCGTAAAAAGGCATCTAAAGAAAAAAAAGTAGATAGTAAACAAAAATACCAAGAAAATTTTAATGAAATAATATTAAATGACTTAGTACCAGAAGAAAAAAGAGAAGAGTTTGGATTAAACAGTACAGAAAGACCTAAAGAAAATAAATCTAATGGGTTAAAATTAAACTTTGCATTAGGATCTAAAAAATCAAATTCAAAAACAAGTTCAAAAGGAAAACATTCAAATGCTTCAAAAGAAACAAATACCTCTAAAGATAATGTACAGAAAAATACGAAACATAATAAAAAGAATAATGCTAGTAATGATGATACGCAGGTAGAAGAAAATACTAAGACAACAAAAGGTAAAAACTCAACAAATAGTAAAAAGAATAATTCGGCGCCGAAGGGTAAAAAAACAAATAATTCAAAACATAGTGAATCTAGACCTAAAAATTCTAAGAAAAAGAGTAAATCATCAAATGCCAAGACAAGTGAGATAGATGAAATACAAGAGCAAGAGCCTATCATTAATGATGTATTACCGGAAGAAACAAAGTCTAGTAAAAAGCAAATTGGTCCTAAGAAAAAAAGAGTTAAACATTCTAATAAACAAGTAGAGGAAGATAGCAAAAGAATAATAGAAGATATAGATATTCAAGAAAATAATGAGGACTATGAAGTTAAGGATAATTTTGATTCAGTAAACTTTAGAAGCTCCCAAGAAGTTGAATATATAGATGATATAGAAGATATGGAATTAAATGAGGAAAAAGTTGAGCCAAATACTAAACAAAAATTTGAAAATTTAGTTTGGTCAGAAGATAAGTTTCCTAAAAAATAAAAATATAAATAAATAATTTAAATACGTGTTAAAATATAAAATAAAGGCTTAGTAATAAATGCTAGGCTTTTATTTTGTATTATTTTATTGAAATAATAGTAAAAATAAGTAAAACAATATCAAAAAATAATCTTGAGGTGAAAAATATGAATGCTAAAGATGTATTTAATGAAGTTAATGAAATTTTACTAAAAAAAATAAAACCTTCTGAGCATATAAACAGTTTAATAAAGAGAGGGTTCTTTGACGAAGAACCCTTTAATAAAATAAAGAACTTAGGAAAAATCGAACAAAATTTAAAATATCATCCAGAAGGAAGTGCACTTAATCATGTATTAATGGTAGTAGATAAGGGCAGTGAAGTAAAGCAACTATCAAAAAATGAAAAAATTTTTATGTGGGCTTGTTTACTTCATGATATAGGAAAGCTAACCACTACGAGAATTAGAAAAGGAAGAATAACATCGTATAATCATGATATCGAAGGAGAAAAAATAGGACAAGACTTTTTAAATTTGGTTAGTGATGATAAAATATTTAATGAAGAAGTATCGAAATTAATAAGATGGCATATGCAACCATTATTCTATGACAAAAATCTTCCTTTCTTTGAACCTAAACATATGTTAGAAGATGTAGATTATAAAGAAGTTGCATTAATTTCTTATTGTGATAGACTAGGAAGAGGAAATTTAAGTGAAGAAACTATTAAATTAGAAAAGAAAAGAATTGAAAGTTTTAAGGAGTATTGTAAAACTCATAAAAGTTAGGAGGTTTTTAATGAAATTATGTAGGTTGATAGCATGTGCTAGCTTAGTAACATTATTAGCAACTGGATGTAGTATAGACTCAAAATCTGGTGAATCACTATTATCGAAATCTCCAGAATCTTTGCTAAAAGATAAGCCTGTGTATGATGAAAATAAAGAAGTTTTATATAAAGCAATTGAACTAAAACTACCTTTAAACTCTAGCTTAATCTTGCCTTCAAATGCAAGTGAGGTAGGCAAAATTAATGAAGTGGATTTAAATGGAGACAAAAAAGACGAATTAGTTGTATTTGAGAAAAAAGAAAATCTAACAGAAAGAACCAATCAAGTTGGATTTATGATATTAAGTAAAAATAATGATGGAACATATACTGAAATAGACAATAGACTAGAACTTGGAGATTCTATAGAGTATGCTAATTTTTATGATTTAAATGGAGATGGAAGTAAAGAAATTATATTATTAGTTAAAAATAATAAAAAAACTAATATGTACATATATAATTTTGAAAATAATGAAATACAAAAAACATATATACTAGACCCAACATGGATAGATGATAGAGAAAAGTATTTAGATATGACGATAAAAATAGGTGACATGAATAATGACAATAAACCAGAAATTCTTATGATACATCATGATTCTAAAACAACTAAAGCTTATGCAAGCTTAGCTAAGTTTGATGACTCATTAGAACTAATAGGTTATACTGAACTTGAAAATGTAAAGACTTTATCCAATTTCTATATTACAATTGGGACAGTATCTACAGAAAAAATTGATGATAAGACTGTAGAAAATAAAGGCATATTTTTAGATATACCAATTGTACAGGATAACAATTATGCAACTCAGATACTGTATGTAGATGAACATAATAAGCTTAAAAAAGCATTTGATGATAATAATATGCCTACAATAAAGCCGTATTATATACCATTAGAAGATATAAATAATGATAAGGTAATAGATATACCTGTTATACTTAGAGGTAGTGGTGATGTATATACTACGAAAAACTCAACGACTGTAAATTGGTCTAGATGGAATGGCAAAGAAGGGCCAGATTCAGGGTTAGTATTTACAAGTCAAATATATTATAATTATCAATATAACTATAGATTATTTATACCAAACGATTTAGCTCAAAGCTCATATATTGAACATGAATTTTCTAAGGATGAAGCTTTATTTAAGTTCTATTATTATGACAAGCAAAACTCTGAACCTAAAAATTTATTTACAATAGCTGTAGTAAATAAAAGTGTAAGAGATGATAAGAAAAATTCAACTGCATCAAGTGGTGTAATTTTAGCAGATAATAATGAATATAGTTTCATATTATACCAAAATAATATAGAGGAACTTAAAAAGTTTAAAATAGATGCAAACACAATTAAAGAATATTTTTCACTAATATATGATGAAAATTCAAAGAAATAGTAATTGGGAGGAAATAAAATGAAGGAAAAAATATTAGTACTAGAAGACGAAATAGGTATTAGAAGTTTCGTAAGTATAAATTTAAAGAGAGAAGGCTACGAGGTAATAGAAGCTGGAACTGGAAGTGAAGCTATAGAAAAAATGACAACAGAAAAAGACATAAAATTAGCTTTACTAGATGTAATGCTTCCTGATATGAGTGGAACAGATGTATGTAAATTTATAAGACAAAATTTTGACCAAGTTGGTATAATAATGCTTACTGCAAAGGGTCAAGAGGATGATAAGATAGAAGGATTTATATCAGGTGCAGATGATTATATGGTTAAACCATTTAGTATAAAAGAATTACTTGTGAGAATATCTGCGCTACTTAGAAGAATTAAAAAAGAAGATAATGTATCAAAAACTAATGAAATAGTATCAGAACCATTTGTACTTGATCTGGATAAGAGAAAATTATTTAAAAATGCAAAAGAAATAGAGCTTACACCAACTGAATTTTCTATAGTTAAATACTTAATGACTAATGCTAAACAATCATTAAGTAGAGATCAAATACTAGATGAAGTATGGGGGACAAACTACTTGTATGATTTTAAAATAGTTGACGTAAATATAAGAAGAATAAGAAATAAAATAGAAGATGACCCATCAAAACCTAAATATATACAAACTATTTGGGGATATGGATATTGCTTTAGAAAGGAAGACTAGTAGTGTTACACTTTGAAGGGTTAAGAAAAAAGATAATTAAAAATTATTTCACAATAATAATTATAACAGTTGCATTATTTGAAGGTTTATTTATATTTTATATTCAAAATTATTATTATGATTATGTTAGGCAAAGTCTAATGAATCAAAAAGAGTATACTAAATCAGTATATGATGCACCTACAAGTTCCACTGGAAGTTTTGAAAGTAAAGTAAAGAATATAGTAGAAAAACAAAATACAGAAAAAAACTCTATATATGCTATTGAGATAATAAATAAAAATTCAGAGGTCATAATAGATCCTTATGGATTTAGAGTAAAAGAAAAAGTATCGTATGAAGATGTAACTAGAGCGTTAAGAGATGTTAAAGACCTAACACCATATACATATAGACAGCCTGAAACAAATGAACATGTTATGAGTATCTCAGTACCCCTTAAAACAAACAACATAATAGAAGGGGTAGTTAGGTATACTGTATCATTAGACAAAATAGATAATATAATTTTCAAGCTTACATTTGGGCTTATACTAGCTGGTATATGTATATTACTTATAGCTATATCTTTAAGTCTTAGATTTGCAGAGTCATTAATTCAGCCATTAAGAGAATTAAAACAATTTGCAAATGAATTAGCACATGGTAATTATAGTATTAAACTTAAAAATACAAATATATCTGATGATGAAATTGGAGACCTTGCTCAAACATTTGAGCATATGGCAGCAGAAATTGATAAAAGTGAGAAATTAAAAGAAGAATTTATATCTTCAATATCTCATGAGTTAAGAACACCACTTACATCTATAAAAGGATGGAGTGAAACCTTAGGATATGAAGGAATAACTAAAGAAGAATTAGACTTAGGATTAGGTATAATACAAGACGAAACTGAAAGGTTAATAAAACTTGTAAATGAATTATTAGACTTTTCTCGTTTAGCATCAGATAGAATAAAACTTCAAATTGACATGGTAGATATAAGACACTTAGCAACTGGTGTTGTAAATCAATTAAAAGTGAAATCAAGTGAAAAAAATATTACATTAAGTGTAGAATTTGAAGATGAAGAAATAGAAAGCGTACAAGGTGATAAAAATAGGTTACGTCAGGTTTTAATAAACCTTATACAAAATGCTATTAAGTTTACAAGTGAAGATGGATTTGTTAAATTAGTAGTTTCCCAAGGTGAAGAGTATACAACTATTAGAGTTATAGATAATGGATGTGGTATTGAATCTCATAATTTAGATAAAGTACTAGATAAATTTTTCCAAGAGGATTATAATAAAGCAGGTAGTGGACTAGGACTTGCGATAAGTCATGAAATTGTAAAACTTCATGGAGGAACTATGAGTATAGATAGTGAAAAAGGTAAAGGGACAGTCATAACAATCACTATAAAAAATAAATTAATAGAGTCAATATAATATATAAGTAAAAATAGTGCTATATAATTTAGTTATGTAGCACTATTTTTTTGAAAATATTAGATACTTTAATTTAAATATAAATATATAATTAAAACTAATAAAATTTGCTAATATGCTTAATATAATATAAAATACAATTTATAATGAATATATACGAAAAGAAAGAGGCATAATATGAGAAATATAAAAATGATAATAAAATATGATGGTTCAAGATACAAGGGATTTCAAAGACTTAAAGATAATGATATGACAATACAAGGAAAAATTGAAAATGTACTTAGCAAAATGACTAATGAATCTATAGAGATAATTGGTTCGGGAAGAACTGATATGGGAGTTCATGCTAATGGACAAGTTGCAAACTTTAAAACAAATTCTGAATTATCAATAAAAAAAATGCAAGATTATTTATATGAATATTTACCGGAAGATATTGTAATAATAAATATGGAAGAAGTGGATGATAGATTCCATAGTAGATACAATGCAAAGTCTAAAATATACTTATATAAAATAGATAATAATAAATATCATGATCCATTTTTAAGAAAATACACTACTCATGTAGAAAAAAAATTAGATTTAGAACTTATGAGAGAAGCGAGTAAAAACTTAATAGGAGAACATGATTTTACAAGTTTTGCCTCATCAAAATCTAAGAAAAAATCAAATATTAGAGAAATATACTCTATAGAAGTAAAAGAACATCATAGTTTAGTTGAAATATATGTTCATGGAAATGGATTTTTATATAACATGGTAAGAATTATAGTAGGAGCATTACTAGATGTAGGTTTACATAGAAAGACACCACAAGATATAAAGGAAATGTTAGAGTACCAAGATAGATGTAAAGCATCAGATACAGCTCCATCTAAAGGTCTTATTTTACACAAAGTAAATTATTAATTTATAAAAAAATAATTATACAGTTGACAAAGTAAATAATATAAACTAATATTACTTACAAGATAATAATTTAATAAAAAAATTCGATGAAAAAGAGAGTAGCTTAAATGAATTTTACAGAGAGTTAGGGATGGTGAAAGCCTAATATTGAAGTTTGAGTGAAGAGAACTTTGGAGAAGATTGCAGGAAATATAAAGTATTGCAATAGGATTATCTCGCCTTAAGAGAAAGAGTGGATAAGTAAAACTTATCAATTAGAGTGGTAACGCGGATAATATTCGTCTCTTGATTTTTTATAATCAAGAGACGTTTTTTAATATAAAGATAGCTTGTACTAAAAGTACTGGTAGCTACTTTATATAGTTATCAAGTATCTAAATGAAAGATTTTAATTTATCAATAAGAGTGGTACCGCGGAAAATTCGCCTCTTAGTATTTTAATACTAAGAGGCTTTTAATTTGTCCAAGTAAGTAGAACTTATAATAAAAATGCAAATAACATATAATACAATGTTTTGTATACAAAATAAATTAAGGAGGAAAAGTTTATGAAAGAAAAAGTAGTTTTAGCATATTCAGGAGGATTAGACACATCAATAATAATACCTTGGTTAAAAGAAAATTATGATATTGAAGTTATCGCAGTTTGTGCAAATGTAGGTCAAGAAGAAAATATGAAAGATGTTTATAAAAAAGCATTGGAAAGTGGAGCTAGTAAAGCATATGTTGATGATGTAAGTGAAGAATTTGTAACAGAGACAATATTTAAAGCAATAAAGGCTGAAGCTAAGTATGAAGGAAAATATTTATTAGGAACATCTCTAGCAAGACCAATAATAGCTAAAAAGTTAGTTGATGTAGCTCATATAGAAGGTGCAAAATATATATGTCATGGATGTACTGGTAAAGGAAATGACCAAGTGAGATTTGAGGCATCTATAGCAGCGCTTGATCCAAGTATAAAAATAATAGCTCCATGGAGAATATGGGATATAAAATCTAGAGAAGATGCAATAGAATATGCTCAAAGTCACAATATTCATATAACTGCAACTAAAGAAAAAATTTATTCTGTAGATGCGAATCTTTGGCATATATCTACTGAAGGTGGAGATATAGAACATTTAGAAAATGAACATCAAAATGATGTATATAAAAAATGCTTACCAGTAGAAGAAGCTTGTGATGAAGCTGAATATGTTGATATTTATTTTGAAAAGGGAGTTCCAATTAAAGTAAATCAAAAAGAGCTAGTGCCTGTTGAAATAATCAAAACATTAAATGATATAGGGGCAAAGCATGGTATCGGAGTAATAGATATAGTTGAAAATAGATTAGTTGGAATGAAATCAAGAGGTGTATACGAGACACCAGGTGGTACAATCCTTTATGAAGCACATAATATTTTAGAAAGTGCTACTTTAGATAAAGAAGCATTACATTTTAAGCAAATGGTTTCTTTAAAATATGGAGAGTTAATATATAATGGATTGTGGTACTCTAAATTAAGAGAGTCAATTGATGCATTTATTGAACAGACACAAGAAAATGTATCGGGAAGTGTAAAAATAAAGCTTTATAAAGGATTTATGAAGCCGGCTGGAATATTTACAGCAAATGCACTTTATGATGAGTCAATATCTTCATTTGGAGAAAGTGCTTTGTATAATCATAAGGATGCACAAGGATTTATAAACTTATTTACTTTACCTCTGAAGATACAATCTATAAAGGACGAGAAAATAAATAATAATCAAGAAAATTTAGAGCTAGGTAAAGAAGTAGCGGTAGATAAGGTTATATAAATAAAATGGTCTTAAGATTATTCTTAAGACCATTTTATTTTAAAATATATGGTTTAAATCACATTTTTCACTTTCTAAGATATTATCTAAAGTACTTTTTATTCTATATACCTGTTCAAGTGCCATTGACTTGTCTTTAGAAATTATAGATCCATCTAATATATCTAAGCATAAACATACATTATCAAAATAATCATGATTTAATAGCTTATACCATGCTCCTTTGTCTTTATGAAAATTTTTATGATAATCATCTAGCTCATTTTTGGCATCATCCCAATTATCGTTTCTTATATAACTTTCTATAATATCAGCTTTAGAATTGTAGACATCAGTAAAGGCAGATATTTCACTATTAATATAAAGTCCAAATATAACAAATAATATAGTCCAAATTAAAGAGTAAACTAAAGATTTCAAAGATAATCACCTCGATGTTAATTAATTTTTCTTTTCTTGAATATATGTTTTTTCATTTTCATCTATTACACACAAAAGAACATCTTTTAGATTTTCAATATGATTAGATTTTAATATCCCCTCCAACCAATTTGTATCTTTATTTACTATATTTAAGTTATGTTTTATGATTTTACCATCTATTATTAACGATACAGGTAGATGGTTAAAGGCACTATTGGGAGGATTTTTATATGATGGTGTTGGCAAAACACTCAGATTTCCGTCTGTTTCAAGTATGGCATATTGAACATCCATAATTCTGAAATAACCTTGTATACGAAGTTGTTCTAGTAATTCATCTATAGTGACTCTTTCTCTTTGCAATTCTTTATAATTAATTTCTCCTCTTTCTATTAAGATAGAAGGTTTACCTGACAATAGTACTCTTACTGTTCTAGACTTTAAAGCTAGATAAGAAATAACTATTTGCATAACAACAAGTCCTGTAACAGCTGCAACACCATTTATTATAGGTATATTATTGTTTTCCATAGGAACAGCCGCAACTTCTGCTATTAGAAGAGTTATAACTAAATCAAAAGAGTTCATTTCAGCTATTTCACCTTTACCCATAACTCTTAGAGATATTAAAACAACTATATATAACAAAATACTTCTTATTAAAACTACTAACATATTCATTTTCCTTTCAAAGTCATATGATAAATTATTATTACCATTTATATAATTTTGATTCATAAAACTAATGTTAAAACCTTTTAAAATTTTTACAAATTTGATATAATTAACTTTAAATTGAATTATAAAAATGTTTTTATATGACTAAAAATTATAATTACAAGTTAGATAGATAAAAAATTACATTTTGAGTTTGATGGACTAAGCCATTGTAAGATTAAGTTATCACCTAATGTAGTGGTTTAATTGAAGCGAATTCTTTATCTATTTCAAAATATAAATTATAGAGTAAATAAGTAACAAATTGGGAGGATTATAATGAGTAAAAGAAAGCAAGTACAAGTTCCTATAGAAAAAATACAAGAACAAGATAGATTTATAGAAGCAATAGCAGAGCAAAATTCAAGATATTACGCTATACATCAAGCAAAACCTAGATACTTAATACAAACGTTTGGATGTCAAATGAATGAACATGATTCAGAAAAATTATGTGCAATGCTTGATGAAATGGGATATGAAAGAGGGATAACTGCAGGTGAATGTGATTTAATAATATACAATACTTGTGCAGTAAGAGAAAATGCAGAACTTAAAGTTTATGGTAACTTAGGTCAATTAAAATTCCAAAAAAGAAAAAATCCAGATTTAAAAATAGCTGTATGTGGATGTATGATGCAACAACCTCACGTTGTAAAAGAGTTAAAATCTAAATATAATCATGTTGATTTAGTATTTGGTACACACAACTTATATAAATTCCCTGAGCTATTAACAAAATCAATGGATAATAAAAAGATGCTAGTTGATGTGTGGGATGTTGATGGAGAAGTAGTAGAAGGTCTTAAGAGTACTAGAAAGTTTGAATTAAAAGCTTTTGTTAATATAATGTATGGATGTAACAATTTCTGTACTTACTGTATCGTACCGTACACAAGGGGAAGAGAAAGAAGTAGAAAACCAGAAGATATAATAAATGAAATAAAAGAATTAGCTGCAAATGGGACTAAAGAAGTTACATTACTTGGTCAAAATGTTGATTCATATGGTAAAACTTTAGAAAACTCTATAACATTTGCAGAACTTTTAAGAAAAGTAAATGATATAGACGGCATAGAAAGAGTTAGATTTATGACATCTCATCCAAAGGATATATCAGATGAAGTTATATACGCAATAAGAGATTGTGATAAAGTTTGTGAATTTTTACATTTACCAGTTCAATGCGGTAGTACACCATTACTTAAAAAAATGAATAGACATTATACTAAGGAATACTATTTAGAAATAGTAGAAAAGGCTAAGAAAGAAGTTCCGGATATAGCTTTCTCTACAGACTTAATGATCGGATTCCCAGGGGAAACTGATGAAGATTTATTAGAAACTATAGATGTAGTAGAAAAGGTTAGATACGGTTCTGCTTTTACATTCATATATTCTAAGAGAAAAGGGACTCCAGCTGCTGAAATGGAAAACCAAATACCAGAAGATATAAAACATGAGAGATTTAATAAAGTATTAGAGAGAGTAAATACTATAGCAGCAGAAATTAATAAAGAATACGTAGGAAAAACAGTGGAAGTCTTAGTAGAGGGAAAAAGTAAGACTGATGAAGAGAAATTTACAGGAAGAACAAGACAAAATAAATTAGTTAATTTTGAATCTTGTGAAAAAGATTTAATAGGAAAATTAGTTATGGTGGAGATAACTGGAGCTAATAGCTTCTCGTTAGTAGGTAAGGAAAGTAAATAATTTTTAAATAGAAGGGGTTGTCTCAGGATAGATGCATTTAATCTATTAGCATTGAATTTAGTTGCTTTTAGTTTAGATTTTTTTGAGACAGTCCCTTTCAATATATTATTAGTACAATGGGGGATAAATTTAATTGATGTGAAAAAAGGTGGAGAATAATTAATAAAACATAGGAGACTTGATTATGTTTGACAATATGTTAGAGATATTACTAGATAATATTCCATACTCTATTTGGCTAAAAAGCAAAGAAGGACATTTTATATTTGTAAATAAATGCCTATGCGATAGTTTGAAAAAAACCAAAGAAGAGATATTAGGAAAAACTGTTTATGATATATATGGAGAAAAATTAGGAACAGAATATACAAAAAATTATAAAGAAGTGGAAAATCTAGGAGAAGCTAAAATGTTTTCGGGATATCAAGATGATATATTTTTAGAATGTTATATAGCGCCTATTAAAAAAGATGGAAAAATAGAAAGTTATTTAGGTATACTCCAAGATCAGACTGAACGCAAAAAATATGAAGATGAAATAGTAAAACAAAAAAATTTATTAAAAACTATAATGGATACAATTCCAGATTCTATATTTTATAAAAATTTAGATGGTGAATACATTAACTGTAATGTATCTTTTGCCCAAAATTATTATGAAAGTGATAAGGAAAAAATTATAGGAAAAAAAGATTTAGATATTATAAAAGATGAAAATTTTAAAAATCAAATTATTAAATCTGATGAAAAAATAATAAGAGAGCGAACTACTCAAACTACGAATATTAATATAAAAGTTAATGGAGAAACAAAATATATGGAGTGTATAAAAACTCCTTTAGTAGATATAGAAAATAACATGTGGGGAATTGTTGGTATATCAAGGGATATAACTGAAAGAAAACTGGTAGAAAAAGAATTAAGAAAAATAGGTTATAATGATAAGTTAACAAACGTTTATAATAGGGCTTACTTTGACGAAAAAATTAAAACTCTAGATAATGAAAGGTATTTGCCATTAAGTTTAATAATGGGGGATGTAGATGGATTAAAAATAGTAAATGATACATTAGGTCATTTAAAAGGAGATGAGCTTTTAGCTCAAGTATCAAATGTATTAAAAAGAGTTTGTGATGATGGGTTAATAGTTAGGTGGGGTGGAGACGAATTTATAATATTACTTCCAAATACAGAATCTAAAAAAGCAGAGCAAATATGCAAAAAAATTACACGTGCTTGTAAAAAAGAACCGTATACGTCTATACCTCTAAGTATATCCTTAGGGTATTCAACAAAAAGAAACTTAAAAGATAATATAGATGACATTATAAAAGATGCTGAAGAAAAGTTATATAAAAAAAAATTACCAAGAAATATAAATTCTAAAAAGAAAATTCTAAAAGGATTAATGGAAATCTTAGAAGAAAAAAGCTCAGATGCAAAAAAGCATACAGATAGAGTAGTATACTATGCTAAAAGATTAGGTAAAAGATTAAAACTTAGTATTGATGATCAAAAAGAGCTTATAATTTCAGCTATGCTTCATGATATTGGTAAAATAGGAATACAAAATGAAATTGCATCTAAAAATGGTAAACTAACTGACGAAGAATTTAATATAATAAAAACACATGTAGAAAAGGGATATAGGGTTGCTAAATCTAATTATGAGATAGCATATGTAGCAAATAATATACTATCACATCATGAAAAATGGAATGGTACAGGGTATCCTATGGGGTTAAAAGGCAAAGAAATACCGTTTTTAGCCAGAGTAATATGTGTTATTGATGCATATGATGCAATGACAAGTGAAAGGTCATATAAGAAACAAATGACTAATGATCAAGCTTTAAAAGAAATTGAACGATGCTCAGGTACTCAATTTGATCCTGAGATAGTTAAAGTTTTCATAGAAGAATTTAAATATGAAAATTAATTGGAGTAAAAAAAGTAGTTTATAAAATATTATATTTTATAAACTACTTTTTTATATTATATAAATAATTACCATACTAATCATTTAAAATTTCTAAGAAGTTTTGAAGTATTTTTGCAGTTATACCCCAAATAATATAATTATTATATTGATAAAATAAAACCTCGTAATTTCCTTTTCCAAATTTATAGTTTTCTTTGTTTGGAATTATATCATAAGGAAAATTGCTATCTGGTATAATTTTTACTTCATTGTTATAGTAGTTAGGCTCATATTTTAACAAATAAGGTATTGGTACTAAAAATATATGATCGACTTCATCTTTATTTATATTTAAAGTTTCAATATCATTTAATATACCGACATAAGGGTGAATAATTAAATTAGCTGGAGTTATAAGTAAATCTAGTTCAGATATTATTTGAATATTATCTGGGCATGTACCAAGTTCTTCACAAGTTTCTCGAATACAAGCATTATAAGGTGTTTCATTTAACTCTATTTTCCCACCAGGAAAGGATATTTCATTGGGTTGAGATCTCAATGTCTTGGATCTAACTTGAAATAATATATAAAAATTATTCTCTTTTTTTACAAGAGGAATGAGTACAGAAGCTTTTTTCATATTTTTGTGCCCATTTATATAAGGTTTATAGTTTGAAAGTTTATCTTTTAGGGTATTAATCATGATGTCCTCCTTATAAGTATTATATACTTATTATAGTATATGAAATAGTAAGAATTATAGGACAAATATAAAATAATTGTTAAAAAATGATAATTATAGTATAATCAAATTGAAAATACACATATTTCAGGGGAGCCAAGTAGCTGAGAGGAGATAATAAATCTCGACCCTTTAAACCTGTTTGGATAATGCCGGCGTAGGGAGAAAATCAGATTATATAAAGGCTATATTAAAAAGTAAGTTTTGTAATAATCAACAATTAAAGCCAAAATATAATTTCTCCTTTTATAATTACGAAATATCGATTTTAAAATAGGAGATTAATTATATTTTGGCTTTTTTATGTTCAATTAAACTATTTTTTTATAAATATAGAAATATTATCTGAATGAATAAAAATAAAGGATGGTGGATTATATGGTAATAGCAGATGTAGCAGTAGTACCTTTAAGACCTTATAAAGGTGAAGAAGAAATGTACAAGGTTGTAGATGTATGTATAGAAGAAATAAAAAATAGTGGTCTAAAATATGAAATAGGTGCAATGAGTACAACGATAGAAGGCGACTTTGACGAAGTATTTGAACTTCTAAAGAAAATACATAAAATACCTTTTGATCTTGGCTGTGAAAGAGTTATAACAACAGCTAGAATAGATGAAAAAGCTGGGGGAATAACAATAGATGAAAAGCTTAAAAACCATAGATAAAGTAAAAAATAGCTTATATCCAATAATTACATTTTTAAGCATATTACTTATATGGGAATTAGTAGTACAAATAAATGATATACCTAAATATATACTTCCAGCACCAAGTGACATAATAAAGGTATTTAGTAAAGATTATTTAAACTTATATACAAATACTTTAACAACTTTAAATGAAGCATTGTTAGGGTTTATTATAGCAATTATAATATCTTTAGTTATGGGAATACTTATGGACTTCATACCGATATTTAAAAAATGTGTTTACCCAATAATGGTTGTATCTCAAACAATACCAACTATTGCAATAGCACCTCTTTTAATAATATGGTTTGGATTTGATATGTTACCTAAAGTTATAATGGTAACTATGACATGTTTTTTCCCAATACTTATAAGTTTTGTAGATGGAATAGAAAATTTAGATAAAGATTATTTAAACTTATTTAAAACAATGAATAGCTCAAAATTATCAACATTTATACATTTGAAGTTTCCAATGTCTATGGAGAAGCTTTTTTCAGGACTGAAAATTTCAGCAACTTATGCAGTAGTTGCAGCAACAGTAGCAGAGTGGTTAGGGGGAACCAAGGGGCTTGGAGTATATATGGTGAGAGCAAAGAGTGCTTATGCTCTTGATAAGGTATTTGCTTCAACAATACTTGTAGTAATTTTTAGTTTATTATTTGTATTGTTAGTGCAATTAATAAAAAAAATAGTGTTAAGGCACAACAACTAGGGAGGATTTTATGAAACTTAAAAAATTAGTTAGTCTAGGATTAATAAGTGCACTTACAATTAGTACTTTAAGTGGGTGCTCAAGCAATAAGAAGTCTGAAGATAAAAAATCTAATGAAGAAAAGGTTACAATGGTACTAGATTGGACACCTAATACAAATCATACTGGATTATTTGTAGCTCTTGAAAATGGGTATTATAAAGAACAAGGGTTAGATGTTGATATAATACAGCCACCAGAAGGAGGAGCAGCTACTTTAGTGGCTACTCAAAAGGCAGACTTTGGAATAAGTTATCAAGAGGAAGTTACATTTGCTAAAACAAGTGATGATCCACTTCCGATAAAAGCTGTAGCAACAGTTATACAACATAATACTTCTGGGTTTGCAGCGCCAAAAGATAAAAATATAAAATCACCAAAAGACTTTGAAGGGAAGGTTTATGGTGGTTGGGGTTCACCAGCTGAAGATGCTATATTAGATGCGGTTATGAAAAAAGAAGGTAAAGATTTTAAAAATCTAAAAGTAGTAAATATAGGAGATGATGATTTCTTTACAGCGACAAGCAAAAACATAGATTTTGCATGGATTTTTGAAGGATGGACTGCGATAGAAGCAAGTCAACGTGGAGTAGAGTTAGACTATATACCAATAGGTGAAGTTGATAAAAGACTTGATTATTATACACCTATTATAATATCGAATGAAAAATTATTAAAAGAAAAACCAGAAGTTGCTAAAAAATTCTTAGAGGCAACAAAAAAAGGTTATGAATATGCAATAGAAAATCCTAAGGAAGCTGCTAAGATACTTGTAAAACATGCACCTGAAATAGATGAAAACCTAGCAATAAAAAGTCAAGAATATTTAGCTGAAAAATATATTGATGATGCAAAAAGATGGGGAGAAATGAAAGACAGTGTATGGAACAATTATACAGAGTTCTTAAGAGAATATAAATTGATAAATAAAGACTTAAAACCTAGTGAGGCTTATACTAATGAATTCTTACCAAAATAAAAATGTTAAAATAGATATTAAAAACATTTCTAAATCTTATGAAGATGTTAAGGTATTAGATAATATAAGTATAAGGGTCTGTGAAGGTGAATTTGTAAGTATACTTGGCCCTAGTGGATGCGGTAAAAGTACTATATTTAATATGATTACAAATTTAATCGAATATGATAGTGGAAGTATTGAGATTAATGGTAAATTGAGTTATATGTATCAAAAAGATTTATTACTACCTCATAAAACTATAATAGATAATGTTAGTTTGCCATTAACTATTATGAAGGAAAAGAACTTTTATAATAAATCTATAAGAAAAAAAGAAGCGCATAAAAATGTTATACAGTATTTTAAAACATTTGGATTAGAAGGGTATGAAAATAAATATCCAAAAGAATTATCTGGTGGGATGAAACAAAGAGCTAATTTTTTAAGAACTTTTGTAAATTCAAATGATATTATGCTGCTAGATGAGCCATTTGGAGCGCTAGACTCTATAACTAAAGCATCAATGCAAAATTGGTTATTAGATATAAAAAATAAAGTAAATTCAACTATACTATTAATAACTCATGATATAGATGAAGCTATAATGTTATCTGACAAAATATATGTTATATCTAAAAAGCCTGCAATTGTAAAAAAAGAATTTACAATTGATAAAACTTATATAAGTGATGAAAACCTAGAATATATTGTTAAATTGAAAAAAGAAATATTAAATTTATTATAAACTAAGGCACATGGATTAGATAAAAATTCATGTGCCTTAGTTTGTATTTAAATAAGCATAAAAGCTGTAGTAAAGTAAAATATTAGACTTAAAAATATAATTTATGCTATAATTAAATCTGACTTTAAGTTTGAAATATAAAGGAGAAAAAAGTATGACAGAAGACATTAAAGCTATTTTTGAAGAAGATGAATTAAAGCTATGTGTCAACGAAAATGACATTTATATAAATATACCAAAAGAAATATTAAACAAAGGTATGAAATTAATAAAGGAATACATAAAAATATATAAAAATATTGAAGCATTAAAAGAAAGTGTAAATAAGTATTTATTTGATAGAAATAGTTCAATAAATCATATGAACATCCTAAATCAAATTTTGCAAATAAAGAATTATGAATATTTTAACGAAATAGAACCATTTATAAATGTTGATATAAATGATATAGAAAATAGATTATTAAATATGTGTTTAGTCTTTAATATAAAAATAGAGGATATAAATAATTTAAAAGATGAATTATCTCAAAACTATGTAAATAATACTGAGAACTTAAATAATATTATAGATAAAGAATATGTTAAAGAAATAATAAACTATATAGAAGATAATGAAATTTATTCTTTAAATCAGAAGTCTAGATATGGATCAATATCTAGCGAGTATGAAGTTAAAAATAAATCTGAAATAGTTGATAAAAATGAAGATGAAACTAATGGTGAGTATAGCCCAATTCTTGTTATTCATAGACCTGCAAAATATCATAGGGGTACATATATATTAGAAGAAAATTCTTATGTATATATAAAAAGACAGCCACTAGATGCATTAATAAAACAAGAAAGACTGGAAGAAAAGGGTATAGATTCAATGGGTGCTATACTATACAAAAAGTTAAAACACGATCTTACGAATGAGAATTTACAAGAATTGCTAGCTGAACTTTATGTGTACTCTCAAAAAAATAATTCTCAATTTGATAATATTAAATTAGCAGACATAACTTCTAATAAAGTGTGGATGACAGCAGACAAACTTAAAAAAGAATTTAAGGAACTTAGATATTATCATAAAAACTTAACTCAAAAAGTAAAAGAAATTTATGACTCAACAGGGGCATATTATACTCAAATAGGAGGCAAGTATATATTTAACAGTAGAGAGTTTTTACATAGCTATAAAACATATAAGGGAAAAGATATAACAAACTAAAGAATATTAAATGAAATTGTTAATAGTTTGTAAAATAGGTTAATTAATGGTAAAATACGATACATTTTAGTCGATGAGAGAATATATTTATAGAAAGAAAGAACATCACATTTAATTAATAATTAACCATTTTTACAAAACTAGGAATAATAAAATTTTTATAAAAGGAGATGTTAAAAGTGACTACAACAGCATGGATATTTATGGGTGTAGCTTGGACATCAATAATTGCAGTATGCAGTTTAGCTCTTGCAAAGGTACTTAAATAGTTTGTAGTTATCAAAATTTATAGCATCTAGTTAAAAAAGACTATCCAGGATATTTTTATTATGGATGGTCTTTTAATTTTTATAGATTAAATAAGAAATTAATAAAATCTATTACAGTTGATATATGTAGAATGATTATATATAATAAATAATATAAGTACATATTAAGATATTAGGTGTCAATGTGACTTAATAGGGAATTAGATTAAATCTCTAAGCTACCCCAGTAACCGTAAAACGGACGAAATCTAAAATACCACTGATTAATCGGGAAGGTTTGAAAGTAGGACGAAGTTGAGCCGGGAGAACTGCCTAAAATCTAACTAGTACCTTCTGAGGGTGGGGATTAGTGTGATTTTCAATTGTAATTTAGTAATTGATTTAAACAGGCATGCCCTTTAGGTATGTCTTTTTGAATATGTCAAAAACTTAATAAAACACCCTAAACAATCAACTAGAAAGGTAATTCAAAATATGATTAGGAGAAAAAGTTTATCCTTAGTATGCATACCAATAGTGTTTTTAATAATTTGCATGGGAATATCTATAGGAAGTTCTAATATTAATTTGTTAGATACAGCTAATATATTATTAAATAAAATGTTTAACATTCCTTTAATAGATAATATAAACCCTAAAGATGTATCAATAATATGGTCTATAAGATTTCCAAGAGTTTTATTAGCATTTATGGTTGGAGGCTGTTTATCTGTAAGTGGTGCAGTAGTTCAGTCTATATTAAAAAATGAGTTAGCATCACCTTATACTCTAGGTGTATCATCAGGTGCATCACTAGGTGCAGGATTGGTTATAGTTCTTGGAATATCAATACCACTATTAGGAACCTTAACACTTCCGTTAATTGGTTTTTTATCAGGTCTTTTGACTGTTTATTTAGTAATAGTATTTAGCCAAAAAGTAGATAAAACAATGTCGAATAATACTATAATACTTGCAGGAATGGTACTTTCATTATTCGTAAATGCTCTTTTGACAACAATAACAGCTTTGTTTAGTGAAGATATAAAAAGTATTACAATGTGGCAGATGGGAAGTTTTTCCATGAAAGGATGGTCATACGTAAAAGTCCTTGTACCATTTTTGTTAATAGGAATGATAGGTGTATTAAAGTATACTAAAGAGATGGATATTTTAACGTTTGGAGAAGAGCAAGCAAAAGCTGTTGGTGTAGATACTGCTAAGGTTAAAAAGCACTTATTTATATTATCGGCAACTTTAACAGGCTCAGCAGTAGCCTTAAGTGGAACGATAGGATTTGTTGATTTAATTGCACCACATATAGTTAGAAAGGTATTTGGGTCAAAACATACATATGTGATACCAATGTCTTTTATATTTGGAGGATGCTTAATGGTTATAACAGATCTTATATCTAGAACTATAGTATCACCACAAGAACTGCCAGTAGGTGCTATAACGGCTCTTATAGGAGCGCCATTCTTTGCATATGTTTATTTTAATAATAAAAAAGGGTAGGTAAGAAAATGCTAGAAGTCAAAGAGCTTTATTGCGGATATGATAATAATGACATTATAAAAAATGTAAATTTTGAAGTTAAAAAAGGTGAAAATATTTGTATAATAGGGCCAAATGGTTGTGGAAAGAGTACTTTACTTAAGTCTATTGCAAATATAATTGATTATAGAGGAAGTATAAAGATAGATGGTAAAGAAGTTAATACATTTAATAGGAAAGAATTAGCTACAAAAGTGGCTTTAATGAGCCAAATATCTCAAATATATTTTCCTTATACAATTTATGAAACAGTATCGCTGGGAAGATATGCTTATTTAAAAGGTCCATTTCAATCTTTAAAAGGTGAAGATAGAGATATAGTTATTGATAGTATAGAAAAAGTCGGACTTTATGATATAAAAGATAAAATGATAAGTGAGTTGTCAGGAGGACAATTACAAAGAGTATTTTTAGCTAGAACATTTGCTCAAAATCCTGAAATTATATTATTGGATGAACCTACAAATCATCTAGATTTAAAGCATCAGATAGAATTACTGCAACATTTAGTCATTTGGGCAAAAGATAATAATAAGATTGTTGTTGGAGTTTTACATGATTTAAATTTAGTTCAGTATTTTTCAGATAATGTAATTATGGTAAGTAAAGGTGAGGTAGTAGCTAAGGGAACACCTAAAGAGGTCTTAATAAGTGAAAAACTTAAACAAGTTTATGATATAGATGTTAAGCAATTTATGATAGAAGTGCTTAAAAAGTGGGAATAAGAAGAATGTAGTACATACAATCAAGAGAAATTTTTAAATTAGAAGGAGAAGTAAATATGAGCAAGAAGTTTATTATGTCATTTAGCGGGGGTAAAGATAGTACTTTAGCACTTTATAGAATGATGAACAAAGGATATGTCCCTATAGGATTATTAGTAACAGTTAAAAAGGGTGAAACAGGTTCGTGGACTCATAGCATACAAAAAGAATTGTTAAATAAAGTTAGTGAGAGTTTAGATATACCTTTATTTTTAGTTGAATGTGAAATGAATGAATATGAACATAAATTTACAGAGACGCTTTTAAAAGCAAAAGAGCTAGGAGCTCAATCTTGTGTATTTGGAGATATAGATATATCTGATCATAGAAAATGGTGCGAAGATAGATGCAAGGAAGCAGAACTTGAGGCTATATTACCTTTATGGCAAGAGGATAGAGAAAAACTAGTGAATGAATTTATAGACAATGGATTTAGTACAGTAATTAAAAAAGTAAATTTAACGCAATTGCCTAGTGATTTTTTAGGAAAGGTACTAACTCGTGAAATTGTTGGGGAGATTAAGGATTTAAAATGTGATCCATGTGGTGAAAATGGTGAATATCATACATTTGTAATTGATGGTCCGATATTTAAAGAAAAAGTAAACTTTAAAATTAATAAAATAGTAATTGATGGTGATTATGGTAATCTAGATATATCAATATAAATAAAATATGAACTAAAAAGAGTGTTAAATTTAGCACTCTTTTTATATTGTAAAAATTTAATTAATATAAGGTATAATTGATACGGCCTAATATACATGGACGTTATAGTATGAAACAAGCAAAGTTTACTCAATAGGTAAGTTATGGTAGAATATACATAGAAAATAGAAGAAGAAATGTCAGGGCACAATAGTACCCCCTATTTTATTACTATACGGAGGTATAATTGAGACTACAAGAGAAGTTAATTAGTTTTCTTATAGTTTTGAATTTAAATTAGAGTAATTGTTTTATTAGATAATTTATTTTACAGTGGGGAATGAATAGATAAAATTGACATATGCTTAAGAGGGGATTATAAAAGTGAGCTGATTTTTTTGAAAAGGAGGTTAAAAGGTGGTTACATTAAAGGAAATTGCCAACGAGGTTGGTGTATCTGTAGGTACTGTTTCTAGAGTATTAAACCATGATACAACAATTAGTGTTTCTGATGAAACTAAAATAAAGATATTTGAAACTGCAGAAGAAATGCAATATAAGACTTTAAAGCAAAGAAAAAGTAGTAGTAAAGTTAAAATAAATAAATTAAGAGTCGGGATAGTTGAGATGTATAATCATAGTGAACAACTACAAGATCCTTACTATTTACTTCTTAGAAGTGTAGTAGATAGAGAATGTTTTGATAATGAAATAGAAGTTGTAAATGTTTATAAATCGGAAAAAGAATATAAATTTATAGGTGAAGAAAAGCTAAATGGAATAATTGCTATAGGTAAATTTAACGGTGAAGAAGTAAATATGATGAATGAAATTAGTGACAATATAGTATTTTTAGATTCTTCACCAGATGAGCAACGCTATGACTCGGTTAAAGTTAATTTTAAATTAGGGACTTATAAGGCGCTAGATTATTTGTTTGAATTAGGTCATAGTGATATTGGATATATTGGAAGTACAAAGACTTTAGATAACAAAAAAGAAAAAAATCTTGATTATAGATTAAGATACTATACTGATTATATGAAGTCTAAAGGAGTATATAAAAAAGAAAATATAATAGATACAAAAGAAATGACTGCTATGGATGGATATGAATCTACAATAGAGTTTATAAATAGTAATGAAAATATGCCTACTGCTTTCTTTGTTGGAAATGATACTATAGCAACGGGGGTACTTAAAGCTTTATATGAAAATAATATAAAGGTTCCGGATGATGTTAGTATAGTTGGATTTAATGATTTAATAGCATCTAAGCATACAATTGTACCGCTTACAACTGTTAGGGTACATATAGAGCATTTAGCAAGTGCTTCAGTTGATTTAATAATTGAGAAAATAAATAAAAGTAGAAAATATTGTAAAAAAGTTATAATACCTAGTGAACTAGTAATTAGAAAAAGTACAAAAAGTATAATATAAATGTAATAAAAAATAGCAACTAATTTTGTTTAGTTGCTATTTTTTATGTATAAATACATAAAATTTAAATAAAAACTTAAATACTAAATTTAGTTAAAAAAATATAAAATATAGTAAAATTATACTAAAAAATATTGGCTCAAGCTTATTAGTGTGCTAACATTTAAGTGTAAAAAACAAATATAAAGGGGAATTGTAAAATGTATTTAGGGGTGGATTATTATCCGGAACAGTGGAATGAATGTATGACAGATAATGATTTAGAAAACATAATAGAATTAGGAGCCAACGTAATAAGAATAGGGGAATTTGCTTGGCATATGATGGAGAGTATAGAGGGAAATTATGATTTTTCATACTTTGATAATATTATAAAAAAGGCAAAAGATAAAAGATTAAAAGTAATATTTGGCACACCAACAGCTACAATACCTGCATGGCTAGCTAAAAAACACCCTGATGTTCTATCTGAATTTGAGAATAATAAAAAAAGAGTATTTGGAGGAAGAAGACAGTATTGCTTTAATAGTAAAACCTATATAGAATACTCTAAAAAAATAATAACAAAGCTTGCAACTCATTATAAAGATGAAAAAAATATTATTGCATGGCAAATTGATAATGAATTTGGCCATGAAGGTAGTGATGTTTGCTATTGTAGCAATTGTGAAAAAGAATTTAGAGCGTACTTAAAAAAAGTCTACAACAATGATATAAAGAAATTAAATGAAACTTGGGGAACAATTTTTTGGTCTCAAGCTTATAATGAATTTGATGAGATACCTTTACCAACAAAAACTATAACAACTCATAATCCTAGTCTTAGGATAGAATGGGAAAGATTCAGATCTTTAAGCATTGAAAAGTATGCAAAACTTCAAGTTGATACATTAAAAGAAACAATTGGAGTAGATGTAGTTGTAATTCATGATTTTTCTGGTGGTTATTTTGATAAGAGTTTTGATTTTTCAAAAGTAGCAAAACATATAGATGTAGTAGCATATAATAATTATCCTGTATGGGGAGGACAAGCAAATCCTATACCACCACATGAAATCGCTTGTGGGCTAGATTTTATGAGAGGTGCAAAAAAGAAAAATTTTTGGATAACAGAAGCTATAATGGGGGCTCAAGGTCATGATGTTATAGGATATCTTCCAAGACCAGGTCAAGCTAAGATGTGGTCTTATCAGGCAATAGCTCGTGGATGTAATTCTTTAATGTATTTTAGATATAGAGGTGCTACTAAAGGAGCTGAACAGTATTGCTATGGAATACTAGACCAAGATAACATAAAAAGAAGGAAGTTTTATGAAGTAAAAAGTTTTTTTCATGAGATGAAATCAAATGAAGTAATTATAAATTCTAAAATAGATGCTAAGATAGCTTTAATTTATGATTTTGAATCAATGGCTTCCTTTAGAATACAAAGGCAAAGTGTTTTAATGGATTATAAAAATGAAGTATACAGGCTACATAGACCTTTTTATGAAAATAATTTAGTTATAGATGTAATTCCATCATATTCAGAATTTAGTGAATATGAAATTTTACTAGTGCCTGTTATGATTGTGCATAAAAAAGAAGTTCAAGAACGTATGAGAACTTTTGCTAGTCAAGGAAAAACTGTTGTAATAAGCTTTAGGAATGGAGTTAAAGACTATTATAATAATTTAGAGTTAGGTAAGTTTAATCCAATTAACTTTACTGATTTTATAGGAGGATATGTTGAGGAAATAGAGGCATTCCAAGAAAATCAAAGTATAGAGCTCATTGGATTAAATGAGTTTGAAACTATGAAAGGAACAGCAACAGTATTTAGAGACTTAATAAAAACAACAACAGCAAAAACTTTATTTAGATATAATGAAGAATTTTTTGAAGAATTAAGTGCGATAACTTTAAATGAATATGAAGGTGGGAAAGTTTACTACATAGGTAGTGGTGTAGATGAAAATATAATGGATAATTTAGCAAATAAAATATTAAAAGAAGCTAATATTGAAACTTTAAAATCTCCAAAAGGTGTAGAAGTAGTTAAAAGGCAAGTAAATGATAGTGAAAGATATTTTATTATGAATCATACTTCGAAAACTCAAATGCTACAAAATACAAAATTAAATCCATATGAAGCTAAAGTTGTTGAAACCCTATAATAATATCATTTTAGTAAAATAACTATTAAACCTCACAATTAAAATTAAATTTTAATTGTGAGGTTTTGTTATTTAAAAATAAAAATGGGTATAGAAATAAAATGTAAAAAGATAAATTTGTTTTAATTAAATGACATTAAAAGCATAAAGATGCAAAACAACATGAAAGGCAAGGTAACAAAATTTATGAAACATTTATTTACAGAAAAGGTTGTTCCTGTTGAACTAGATAATCCAGCAATTCAAATTGACTATGATAAATGTATAAAATGTGGATTGTGTAAAAGAACTTGTGATAATGAAATAGCAGTAGCGAATAGATTTAATTTAGAAGAAACAAATGATTTAGCTATATGTATACATTGTGGACAATGTGCGGTTGTATGTCCAACTCAAGCAATTACACAAGTTGAAGATTATCAAAAAGTTAAAGAAGAAATACAAAACCCTAAAAAGATAGTTATATTTAATACAGCACCAGCTGTAAGAGTTGCACTAGGTGAAGAATTTGGGTACGAAGTAGGATCATACGTTGAAGACAAAATGGTAGAATCTCTTAGAAGGCTAGGCGGAGATTATGTGTTTGACATAACATTTGGAGCGGATATGACGATAATGGAAGAAGCAAATGAACTAATAGATAGAATATTAAATAAAAGTGAAAATCTACCGCAGTTTACAAGTTGTTGTCCATCTTGGGTTAAATATGTCGAGACATTTTACCCTGAATTTATACCTAATTTATCAACAACAAAGAGTCCAATAGGTATACAAGGTGCGGCTATAAAAACTTACTTTGCTAAAAAAGAAAATATAGACCCATCCAAAATAGTTAATGTAACTATAACACCTTGTACATCAAAAAAATATGAAATAAAAAGACCTGAAATGAATGATTCTAGTAGGTTTAATAATATAGATGGTTTAAGAGATAATGATTACATAATAACAACAAAAGAATTAGCTAAATGGATAAAGGAAGAAAATATAGACTTTGAATCTCTAAATGGGAGTCAATTTGATAATATTATGGGATTAGGTAGTGGAGCAGGTATTATATTTGGTAATACAGGCGGTGTTATGGAAGCTGCTGTTAGAACGGCATACAACATATTAACTGGACAAAGACCAACGAAGGAATTGCTAGATTTTAAACCGGTTAGAGGGCTTGAAGGAGTTAAAGAAGCTGTATTACAAATAGATGAAAAAGTTATAAAAGTAGCCGCTGTTCAAACTACTAAAAATGCAGAAGCTTTAATAGAGAAATTAAAATCAAAAGAAGTAAGTTATCATTTTATAGAGGTTATGACTTGTAAGGGTGGATGTATAGGTGGAGCTGGACAACCTAAACAGCCTAAAAAAAGAGTTACAGATGAAATGAGATTAAAGCGTATTGATGGATTATATAATAAGGACGCCGGTATTAAAATTAAATGTAGTCATGAAAATCCAGATGTTATCAAGGCTTACGAAGAATTTTTTGAAAAACCCCTATCTCATAAATCTCATGAGCTTTTACATACAGAGTTTGAGTCAAAATATCATATGCTTGGAAGAGTTAATAAAAAAGTTGACAAAGTCAATGATGAAAGTCAAGATGCTATCTAATTATAAGTTTTAAGGAAGAGTTAATCAACAAAACTAAAGTAGGAGAAATGTATGAATGTAAAAGATATAATTAATAAGTTGTATGAAGAAAATAGTGCTAGTAAAAAAGAGCTTCTTTACTTGTTAGATAATATAAATGAAGGAGAAATAGATTATTTAATAAGTAAAGCTCATGATACTAGAATGAAATATTACTCAAATAAAGTATATTTAAGAGGTCTGATAGAACTTACAAGTTTTTGTAAAAAAGATTGTCTTTATTGTGGTCTTAGACGTAGTAATAAAAATGCTCAAAGATATAGATTAGACATGGATGATGTTTTAGAGTGTGTAAGAAAAGGCGATAAATTAGGATATAAAACATTTGTACTTCAAGGTGGGGAAGATGCTTATTATAGTGATGAAATTATGATAAAAATTATTAAAGCTATAAAAAGAGAGTTTCCTGAAAATGCAATAACGCTATCTTTAGGTGAAAGGAGTTATGAATCTTATAAAAATTTATTTGAAGCAGGTGCGGATAGATATTTATTAAGACATGAAAGTGCATCGAAAGAACTTTACGAATCTATACATCCAGGCGAGCCCTTTGAAGAAAGATTTAATTGTTTAAGCAATTTAAAGGAGATAGGGTATCAAGCTGGAGCTGGATTTATGGTTGGTATACCAAATCAGACTAATGAAGATTTAGTAAATGATTTGATTTTTGTAAAAAAATTTGAACCTGCAATGTGTGGGATAGGACCTTTTATACCACATAAAGATACACCACTTAAGGAATATAACCATGGTAGTTTAGAAAAAACAGTTATTTGTTTAGCAATAGTTAGGCTACTACTACCTAAAGTACTACTACCAGCTACAACAGCGCTATCTAGTATTGATAAAAATGGAAGAAATGCAGGTCTAAAAGCAGGAGGAAATGTTATAATGCCTAATTTATCTCCCATGAGTGTTAGAAAAAAATACTCTTTATATAATGATAAGGCATATATACTTGATGAAGATGCAGAGTATAGAAAATTAATCGAAGAAAAAGTTAAAGAAGCTGGATTTGAAGTTGAAGTTAACAGAGGCGATAATATAGATTTTATAAAATAAAAAGGAGTTTTTTATATGTTTATAAACCACAATCATATATATGCAATTTTAGAAAAAACAAAATGTCCATCAAATAATGAAATTAAAAGTGTACTTGAAAAAGCTAAAAAAAGAGACGGACTATCTTATGAAGACATAGCAGTATTACTTCAAGCAGAAGATGAAAAAGATTTAAATGAGATATACTCATTAGCTGGAGAAATAAAAAAAGATATTTATGGAAAAAGAATAGTTGTATTTGCACCTCTTTATGTAAGTGACTATTGTGTAAATAACTGTGTTTATTGCGGATATAAAAGAGACAATAAATTCCTAAGAAGAAAACTTACAATGGAAGAAGTTGCACAAGAAGTAAAAATTCTTGAACAAATGGGGCATAAAAGGTTAGCACTAGAACTTGGAGAGGACCCAGTTAATACCACTATAGACTATGTTTTAGAATGCCTAGATACTATATATAAGACTCAAAATGCAAATGGAGAAATAAGAAGAGTAAATGTAAATATAGCAGCTACAACTGTAGAAAATTATAAACTGTTAAACAAAAAAGGTATAGGTACATATATACTATTCCAAGAAACTTATCATCAACCTACTTATGAACAAATGCATCCAAAATCAATAAAAGGTGACTACAATTATCATTTAACATCTTTTGATAGAGCTATGGAAGCTGGGATAGATGATGTTGGAGCTGGAGTTTTATTTGGACTTTCAGACCCTAGATTTGAAGTATTGAGTTTAATGATGCACAACAACCATTTAGAAGAAAAATATGGAGTTGGATTCCACACTATATCAGTACCAAGACTTCAAGAAGCAAGTGGTGTTAATTTAGAAAGCTATCCATACTTATTAGATGATAAAATGTTTAAAAAAATAGTAGCTATACTTAGAATAGCCCTACCTTTTACAGGACTTATACTATCAACTAGAGAAACACCAGCTATGAGAAAGGAACTATTAAAATATGGAGTAAGTCAAATATCTGCTGGTTCTTCAACTGGAGTTGGAGGGTATAAGGAAAGAGAAGAAGGTAGAGATATTAAACAATTTAAAACAAATGATGAAAGAAGTCCAATTGAAATATTAAAAGAGCTATTAGACGATGGATATATACCTAGTTATTGTACAGCCTGCTATAGAAAAGGTAGAACTGGAGATAGATTTATGCAACTTGCAAAGTCAGGTAATATAAAATATGTTTGTGAGCCAAATGCTATAATGACATTACAAGAATTCACATTAGATTATGGAGATAAAGAATTATATGAAAAAGCACAGCAAATAATAAATTCTGAGGTTGAAAATATTCAAAGAGAAGATATTAAAAATTATACTAAAGAGAGTTTAGAAAAAATGCAATTTGGTAAAAGAGATTTTTATATATAGGAGGCGTATATGAATAGTACTCCAAATGGAAATAGAAAGCATATAGGAATATATGGAAATACAAATAGTGGAAAGTCATCTTTAATGAATAAAATATTGGGGCAAGAAGTTTCATTAGTTTCAAATGTTGAAGGAACAACAACTGATCCAGTACAAAAAGCTATGGAATTAATTCCGTTTGGTCCAGTTCTTTTAATTGATACAGCAGGACTTGAAGACAAAAGTCAATTAGGTTCTATAAGAATTAAAAAAAGCTATGAGTATATGAAAAGATTAGATTTTTCTATATACGTATTAGATGGGAAAAATCCAGATTTGGATACTTATAAGGTATGGAAAAAAGAAGCTAACAAATATAATTTAAGTCATTTATTAGTGATAAATAAAGTAGATGAATTAAGTAAAGAAGAAATAAAAAATTTAGAAGGTACATTTAAAAATTCTATATTTATATCTGCTAAAAAAAATACTAATATAGAATTTTTAAGAGAAATATTGATAAAAAATTTAGAGAAAGAAGAAGAGGAGAAACCTATTGTAGGTGATTTATTAGAATATGGTGCAAAAGTAATATTAGTAGTTCCGATAGACTCAGAAGCTCCTAAGGGAAGGATAATACTTCCTCAGGTTCAGGTTATTAGAGATTGCCTAGATCATGGAATAAAAACATATGTAGTAAGAGATACAGAACTTACACAAGCCTTAGATGAATTAAAAGATATTGATCTAGTTATAACTGATTCTCAGGCATTTAAACAAGTAGAGGAAATAATACCAGAAGATTTAAAACTTACAAGCTTTTCTATATTATTTGCAAGACAAAAAGGAGAATTAAAAGATTTTTTAGATGGAGCTAGAAGACTAAAGAGTTTAAAACCAGGCCAAAAAATTCTTATTTGTGAAAGTTGTACTCATAATGTAAGTCATGAAGATATAGGCAGAGTTAAAATACCAAAGATGCTAGAGAAAATTGCTAAAGGAAAGCTAGAGTTTGACTTTAAAGTTGGTTATGATTTTGCACAAGATCTAGATTCTTATGATTTTGTAATACACTGTGGAGCTTGTATGGTAAATAGAAAAAGTGTAATTCAAAAGATTGAAAAGTGTAAAGAAAGGAATATACCTATAACTAACTATGGCTTAGTTATAGCATACTTTACTAATATATTAGAAAAAAGTGTTGAAATATTTAAAGTTGATAATATATAAATGAAAACACCTTAAAACATATTTTAAGGTGTTTTTTGTATATAAATTTAGTAAAAAAAAGTAAAAAATAAATAGATTTACTTATAATTGAGAAAACGTTATTGTTGCGGTAATTATACTCTGCTAATATATAAATATAATGATAAAAATTTAAAAAAGGGGAAGTAAAAAATGAAAGAAAATATGATTCGAATTTTTACTAAAGTTTATGGGAGTGATAATGATATCCGAGTTTTTTTCTCACCAGGAAGAGTAAACTTAATAGGTGAGCATACTGATTATAATGGTGGAAATGTCTTTCCTTGTGCATTAAGTTTTGGAACATATGGAGCAATAAAATTAAGAGATGATAAATTAATTAGAATGTACTCTAAAAATTTTGATGATTTAGGTATAATAAGTTTTAATATAGATAATTTAAAAAATGAAGAAAAGCACAATTGGTCAAATTATCCAAAGGGGGTTATAGATGTTTTAAGTAAACATGGTTACAGTATAGATTGTGGATTTGATATGGTTGTATTTGGAAATATACCAAATGGTGCAGGCCTTTCATCATCAGCATCCATAGAACTTTTAATGGGGGTTATGATAGATGAATTATTTAATTTTAATATAGATAGATTAGATTTAGTAAAGTTTGCTCAAGAGGCTGAAAATAAATTTATAGGTGTTAATTGTGGTATAATGGATCAATTTGCAATAGGTATGGGTAGAGAAAATAGTGCGATTTTATTAGATTGTAACACTTTGGATTATATATACACTCCAGTTGATTTAACTAAAGAAGTGATTATAATTGCTAATACTAATAAGAGAAGAGGATTAGCAGATTCTAAATACAATGAAAGAAGAAATGAATGTGAAACTGCATTAAAAGAGCTTAAAACAAAACTTAATATAAAGTCATTAGGCGAACTAAGTGAAGAAGAGTTTGAAAACAATAAGCATTTAATTAGAGATAACACTAGAGTCAAGAGAGCAAGACATGCTGTCTACGAGAATCAAAGAACTTTAAAAGCTGTTAAAGCTTTGCAAAACAAAGATATATATAAATTTGGGCAGTTAATGAATGATTCACATACATCATTAAAAAATGATTATGAAGTAACAGGAATAGAGTTAGATACCTTAGTAGAACTTGCCTTAAGACATGAGGCTACGATAGGATCTAGGATGACAGGAGCTGGATTTGGAGGATGCACAGTATCTATAGTTAAAAGGGAATTAAGCGAAGATTTTATAAAAAAAGTAGGCAAAGGGTATAAAGAATTAATAGGGTATGATGCAGATTTTTATACTGTAAGCATAGGAAATGGAGCGAGAGAACTATAAAAAAGAATAGTCCATATAAAAGTAAAATATATTCTAATGAAGTTATGTTATATTTTACTTGGTAAGTAAATCTATAAGCTAAGAAATTGTGGGAGGTAAATATGATATTAGTTTGTGGGGGAGCTGGATATATAGGTAGTCATGCAGTAAGACAACTTATAGATAATTCAGAAGAGGTAATTATAGTTGACAACTTAGAAACAGGTCATAAAGGGGCAATACATCCAAAAGCTAAGTTCTACAATGTAGATATAAGAGATGAAAAAGAATTAGATATTGTATTTAAAGAAAATAAAATAGATGAAGTAATACATTTTGCAGCAAATTCATTAGTAGGGGAAAGTATGACAAATCCATTAAAGTACTATAACAATAATGTACATGGAACAGAAGTACTTTTAAATGTTATGGCAAAAAATGATGTAAAAAAAATTGTATTTTCATCAACAGCAGCAATATATGGAGAGCCTAAAAATATTCCAATTCTTGAAAGTGATGAAACAAAACCAACAAATGCATATGGTGAAACAAAGCTAGCTATGGAAAAAATGATGAAGTGGGCTGATATAGCACATGGTATTAAGTATATTTCCCTTAGATATTTTAATGTAGCAGGCGCTCATGTAAGTGGAGTAATAGGTGAAGATCATAGTCCAGAAACTCACTTAATACCACTGATACTTCAGGTTCCATTAGGAAAAAGGGAGTTTATATCTATATTTGGTGATGATTATGATACTCATGATGGAACATGTATAAGGGATTATATACATGTAAGTGATTTAGCCAATGCACACATATTAGCAGTTAATAAACTAAGAGAAAGATCTAATAGTAATATATATAACTTAGGTAGTGGAAATGGATTTACAGTAAAAGAGATGGTAGAAGCAGCTAGGTTTGTGACAGGACATTCTATACCTGCTAAAGTTTGTGAAAGAAGAACTGGAGATCCTGCTAAACTTGTGGCATCATCAGAAAAAGCTAGACACGAACTAGGGTGGCAACCTAAATTTGAAACTGTTGAGGCAATGATATCTTCTGCTTGGAATTGGCACAAAAGTCATCCAAATGGTTTTGAAATGTAGATATTAAGGGAGAGATAGTTATATGAATATATACAGTGAATTTGAGAGGCTTATAAACTATGGAATAAAAAAAAGATTGTTTGAAAAAGAAGATATTATATATATAAGAAACTCTTTAATTGAGTTATTTAGACTTGATGAATATATAATAGAAAATATAGAAGATGAAAATTTAGAAAATCCAACTGAAATTCTAGATAATTTATTGAACTATGCTTTTGAAAATAAAATACTGGAATCTAATTCTCCTATATATAGAGATTTGTTGGATACTAAAATCATGAACTTACTTATGCCTAGACCATCAGAGGTCATAAAGGAGTTTAATAAAAAATATCAAGAGGATAAAGTAAGTGCTACAAATTATTTATATGATTTAAGCAAGGCATGTGATTATGTTAGAACTCAAAGAATAGCTCAAAATACAACATGGAAAGTTGACACTGAGTATGGTGAAATTGATATAACTATAAACTTATCAAAGCCAGAAAAAGACCCAAAGGCTATAGCAGCTGCAAAAAACATGAAACAATCAGTATATCCAAAGTGTTTATTATGCAAAGAAAATGTAGGATATGCAGGTAGACTAAATCATCCAGCAAGACAAAACTTAAGAGTAATACCATTTAAGTTAAAAGATGAAGAATGGAATCTTCAATATTCTCCATATTCTTATTATAATGAGCATTGTATAGTATTTTCTAGCAAGCATGTACCTATGAGTATAAATAAAAATACTTTTGATCGGAATTTAGAATTTGTAGAAAAATTTCCACATTATTTTATAGGATCAAATGCCGACCTACCAATAGTGGGAGGATCTATACTTACTCATGACCATTATCAAGGTGGAAGATATGAATTTTCAATGGCAAAAGCAGATGATATTTATAGGTTTTGTATAAATAAATATGAAGATATAAAAATATCTATAATAAAATGGCCATTATCTGTAGTTAGAATAAGTGGAGAAAATAGAGAAAATATCAGTAAATTAGCAGATCAAATATTGACTCATTGGAGAAATTATTCAGATGAAAATGTAGGAATACATTCCCATACAAATGATATACCTCATAATACAATAACACCAATAGCTAGAAATAAAGATGGAAAATTTGAACTGGACTTAGTTCTTAGAAATAATAGATGTGATGAAAACTATCCAGATGGAATATTCCATCCTCATAAGGAACTTCATCATATAAAAAAAGAAAATATAGGCCTTATAGAAGTACTGGGTCTAGCAGTATTACCCTCTAGATTAAAAGAAGAATTAACTGTAATAAGAACATGTTTATTAGATGAAAGTAAAATAAGTTTAATAAGTAAAAATGAAAAACTAAAAATACATTTAGATTGGTTTAATAGTTTAAAAGAAAAATATATTTATTTTAATGAAAATAATGTTGATAAAATACTTGAAAATGAAGTCGGAAATATATTTAAAAAGGTATTAGAACATTGTGGAGTATTTAAGTGGGATAAAGAAGGACTAGATGCTATAAATAGATATGTTATAGATTTAAAAGGATATGTTGAAGGACGTAAAAGAGCAAATATATAATCTATAGCCTTTTACAAACTAATTGCCTATAAAAATAAATTAGAATTTGGTGATATTATGAAATGTACTAAAAGCATAGTTGGCAAAATAAATGATAAAAATATAGTAGCTTATAATATAAAGTATGATAATAAATTTGAGGTGGAAATACTTAATTTAGGTGGAATTATAACTAAGATAATAACTCCAGACAAGTATAATAATTTTGAAAATGTAGTAGTCGGATATAAAGAAATAGAAAGTTATATAGAAAATCCATCATATTTAGGGGCAATCATAGGTAGAACATCAGGACGAATTTGTGAAGGCAATGTAACTATAGATGACAGACAATATAGCTTATCCAAAAACTACAATCCTCATCACGGTCATGGAGGAAACGTAGGGTTTAATAAAAAAATATGGGAAGTTAATGTTATAGAGGATAAGGACAATATAACATTGAGGTTGTCTACAATTAGCAAAGATAAAGAAGAAAATTATCCAGGTAACCTAGATATTACTTTAATCTTTAAAATATATGAAGACTTTACAATAGAGCAAATATATGAATGTAAGTGTGATAAAACTACTTTAGTGAATTTGACAAACCACAGCTATTTTAACTTAAGTGGGAATATAAAAGCTCCTATAACCACACAATATTTAAAAATAGACTCTGATTATATATTAGAATTAGATGAAACTTGTGCAGTAACAGGAAAAAGCATTAATGTTAAAGACACAGCTTTTGATTTTAATAATATGAAGTGTATAGGAGAAGATATAGATTGCAATAATGATCAAATAAAAATAGGAAGTGGATATGATCATACATTTTTATTAAATAAGAATGGAAAAATACATTTAGAAGACAGGGCATCAAAAAGAGTATTAGATATTTCAACAGACCAAAAATCTGTAGTTGTTTATAGTATGAATTTTCCAGATGAATTTAAATTATACAATGGTAAAAAAGCACAAAGAAGATTTGGGATATGCTTTGAAACACAAGCACCTCCAATAGGTAGAAATATGTGTTTTATAAAAGATTCTATTTTAAACAAAGGTGAAGTGTATAAACAAAAAACTGTATATAAATTTTCAATAAAATAAAAAACATATTAAAAAACTACTTAATTTTAAGTAGTTTTTTAATACAATCTAATATAAATATCAGAATATAAGTTATCTGTAACTTCAAAATATATTTTTTTAACATCTAATGTATATTATTACCAAAATATATTACAAAATATATTTTAGTAAACAATAAATTACTAGTATTTGTCAAATTTGAACTTTATTGAGTCTAAAGTCATATATAAATAAAGAAACAATAAATTGAGGAGGACAAATATGAGAAATTATAATATTTATAGAAGTCTATTTATAGGAATAGATACACCTGTCATGATAAAAAATGGAAGGGTTGTGACTCCAATAAATTTTGATAATGGAGCAACAACACCGCCTATAAATATGGCAGCGAATGCAGTTATTGAAAACTCACTAATATATGGACCAATAGCTAGGGGTGCAGGTCAAAAAGGTGATTTATGTACTCAAAAATATGAAGAAGCTAGAGAACAAATTTTAACATTTTTTAACTTGTTAGGATGCAATTCACACACTGTAATATACACAAAAAATACAACTGAAGGAATAAACTTATTAGCAAATGTATTAATAAAGGATAAAAATGAAAAAGTGTTGACTACTAGAATGGAACATCATGCTAATGACTTACCTTGGAGAAAAGTAGCTACTGTAGAATATATAGATGTTGATGAATTAGGAAGAGTTAATATAAATGATATAGAAAAAAATTTGATAGAAAATAATGGTGAGATTAAATATGTAAGTATAACTGGAGCATCAAATGTAACTGGATACACAAACCCTATTAATGAGATTGCGAAAATATCCCATAAATATAATGCGAAAATAATAGTTGATGGAGCTCAGCTTATAGCACATAAAAAGGTAGATATGAAAGGTAGAACACCAGAAGAGCAAATAGACTTTTTAGTATTTTCTGCTCATAAAGCGTATGCTCCTTATGGAAGTGGAGCAATAGTGGGATTAACCGAAGAGCTATCACAAGCAGAACCATTTCTAAGAGGTGGTGGATGTGTTGATGTAGTAAGTGATTATGGTGTTGTATGGAGTGAACCACCTCACAAAGATGAAGCTGGAACATCTAATTTTTTAGGTGTAATGGCTATGGTAAGTTCATTAAATCAATTAAGAAATATAGGATTTAGAAATATATCTAGTCATGAAATGCTACTTAAAAATTACTTGATGAAAGAAATGAAAAAGTTAGATAGAGTAATACTTTATGGTGATACAGAGTATACGGATGATAGATTGGGTGTAATTACATTTAATATAGAAGGAATCGAGTTTGATACAGTTGCACATAAATTTGCAGAAGAGTTTGGTATAGCATTGAGATATGCTAAATTCTGTGCTCATCCATATGTAAATAGGCTGCTAGGTATAAGTGACGAAGAAGCTTATGAACATGCAATGGATGAAGACTTAGAACAATATGGAATGGTAAGGTTAAGTTTAGGGTTATATAACACATTAGAAGAAGCTGAAATTTTTATAAGAGCTTTAAAAAGTATAATAAGAAATAACTAATATACGTATGACTTATAATATTTTAAGAAACGTACGAAGCCGTTGTCACTATGAAGAGTAGTGAATACGCAGTGAATTAAGATAAATGAATTTTTTATTAGATATTTGAGAGATTGTGAAAAGAAAAATGGGTATAAATTAGATTATTGAAATAAAGGATTGCAAATACATGAAATATAAGCTACTATAAAAGTGAGAAAAAAGAATAATAAAAGTATTGGTGTTTATTTAACTTAATAGGGAATTAGATTAAAAGTCTAAGCTACCCCAGTAACCGTAAAACTGACGAAATCAAAGATACCACTGAGCAATCGGGAAGGTTTGAAAGTAGAATGAAGTTGAGCCGGGATACCTGCCAATATCTTTAACGTTAATATCTTCTGAGGGTTAGATATTTAACTATATAATAAAGATAAAATCAAAAGCATGCTCTCAAAGCATGCTTTTTTGTTTTTTGTATTAGTATTAAAGTTAAATGAAGAAGTAAAAAATTTATAAGTAGAAATTATAAGTAAGGAGAAAGAAAATGAAAAAGAAACTAACGAGTATATTAGCATTAGTATTAGTAGTTATGCTAGCTACTGTAGGATGTAGCCCAAAAAGTAAAACAATAAAAGATAGAGAAGGTAATGATGTTACACTTCCTAAAAAAATGGATAGAATAATATCAACAGCCCCATCAAACACAGAGGTGCTAGTAGATTTAGGTCTTGCTGATAAATTAGTAGCGGTGGATAAATATTCAACAGATATAGAAGGAATAAACAAAGACATAGAAACAATAGATTTCTTAAATCCAGATGCAGAGGCAATAATAGCTTTAAATCCAGATATAATAATAGCATCAGGACATAATAAAACAGGTTCAAGTGAAGATCCATTTAAACTTATAAAAGAGGCTGGAATAAGCGTAGTTTACATACCAAGTAGTGATAGTATACAAGGAATTTATGATGACATTATGTTTTTAGCAGATATAACTGATAAAAAAGAAAAAGGTCAACAGATAGTAGATAATATGAAAAAAGAAGTAGATGAAATAAAAGCTATAGGTGAAACTATAAAAGATAAGAAAAAAGTTTACTTTGAAATAGGACCAGCACCAAATCTATATAGTTTTGGGAATTCAACATTCTTAAATGAAATGATAGAATTAGTTGGAGCAGAAAATGCATTTAAAGATGAAAAATCATGGATAAGTCCAAGTGAAGAATCAGTGATAGATAAAAATCCAGATGTAATATTAACTAATGTAGACTATATTAAAAATCCTTTAGATGAAATTAAATCTCGTAATGGTTGGAGCAATATAACTGCAGTTAAAGATAATAAAGTATTTTTAATAGATAAAAATTCATCATCTCGTCCATCACATCACGCTATAAAAGCTCTTAAGGAAATGGCAGTAGCAATTTACCCTGAAAGTTATAAGTAGAAATAAAATAACACCTGTATTTTACAGGTGTTATTTTTGTTTAATCATAAATCGATTTTGAATATTCAGTAGGTGAAATCCCAAAATTAGATTTAAATTTTTTTGAAAAATAATGAATTGATGAAAATCCTAGAATTTCAGAAATTTCACTGAGTGTATATGTAGAGTTTTTAATAAGCTCCTTGCTTTTGTTAAGCTTAAGGTCATTAATATAATTTTTTACAGTATTATTCATATTCTTTTTAAATAAAGAGTGTAGCATAGATGGACTAATACAAAAATGTCGGCATAAATTATCGACTGAAAGTTTTTCATATAAATGATTATCTATAAATTTTAGGATTTCATTTAGCAAATTATTTTCATAAGTTTGTTGCATATGAGTAGTTGGTCTAGATTGAAAATAAGAATTCTCTAATCTAAGTGTTTGTATAATAAGTTGCTTTAAATAACAAAGTGATAAATCGTTAGAGTATATACTCTTGCTAGAAAGTTCTTCTATTAGTTTTCCAACAAGAGAATAAGAGTCTCTTTGCAATGTAAAGACCTTATTACATAATAACTCATGATGATTAAAGTCCATATTAAAATTAATTGTTAAATAAGAACTACTAGAATCTAGAGTTGATTGAGTATGAAATTGAAGAGGAGCATAAAAAATTAAATCTCCTTGTTCTAATTCATACTTTTTATCATCTACAGTAGTAGATAATAAACCTTTATCAACATAAGTTAACTCCCAATATGGATGGGTCTCTCCGGAAAAATTATAGTTTATACCTTTTTCTTGATAAAATTTGGTATATATTTCATTTATATTCAAAGAAGAAGAAATATTTTTGTAAGTATATTTTTCTTTTAAATTTATAGGTTTTAAATATTTGCTGTCACAAGAAATTTTAATTTCGCAATCATCAGATACGCAGATAAGATTAAAATAAATACCTTTTTTTAAATTTAATGTTCTATTTATTATAAATGACTCTAAAGAATTACCATCAGATGAAACTAATATCATTACAACTCCTTTAATTACTTTTATAAATAAATCATCTCTATCAACTAAATATAAGCTTTTAATACTTTTATTTTTAAATAAAAATTTGCTACCATAATCAAAGCTTATATTTTCATAGATTAAATCCCCAAATTTTTTAAATGTTGGACTTGTCGTTTTGTTAAACATAAAATCACCCCAATACAATGTCTATAATTAAATTATATCTAAATATCACATATAAACTCAAGTAAATAATAATAGGTATACACCAAAATGTCTTCATAAGAAAATGTTTGTTTTAATGGTTTCGGCCTTTTAAAGTAAAAAAAATCTATACTTAAGTAAGATTAGTCTATTTTAATAAAGAAATAGTACTAGTACCATTATAGTATAGAACTTTAACTATAAAAAAGAGGGGGAATCGGTGTGGAGATTAAAACAGAAACACCTAAAAAAATAAAAAATAAACAAAGTAAAAACAAACAAGTTTTAAAAAAAAGCGAAAGACAAAAAAAACAAGGTAGATTTATATTTTGGTGTGTAGTTCCTACGTTTTTATTATTTTTATTATTTAAAATATATCCAATGCTAAGTGCAGCAAAAATGTCATTGTACAGATCAACAGGTCTTAGTAGTAATCCGACTTTTATAGGTTTTGAAAACTTTACTACTCTAATTAATGATCCTGTATTTTGGAAATCACTAGGTAATACATTTTTCATATTAGGAGTATTTCCTATAGCTACAATGTTACTTTCATTGTTCTTTGCTGTAATACTTACCCAAGGCAGAATTTTTGAATTGGAGAAAACATTGTACAGAATAGTTTTTTTCTTACCTAATATATTATCAATGGTTGTAATAGGTATGCTATTTATGTATGTGTATGATTTTAATTTAGGTATCTTAAATTCATTTTTAGATTTTGCAGGATTAGAAGCTTTAAAAAGAACATGGTTGGGTGAAAAGGATACTGTCTTATGGGCATTAACTTTTACTATGGTGTGGCAGGCTGCAGGATATTATATGGTAATTTATATATCAGGAATAAATAGAATACCACAAGATTTATATGAAGCAGCAACTTTAGATGGAGCTACTCCTATGAAACAATTTTTTATAATAACATTACCTTTAATATGGGAAGTTGTGAGAGTTACAATAACATTTTTTATAACGGGCGCATTTAACTTAAGCTTTATATTTGTAAAAGTAATGACAAAGGGCGGTCCGGATAATGCATCAAATACATTATTAAACTATATGGATTCACAGGCATTTATGAATGCAAACTATGGATATGCAATGGCTATATCAGTAGTAGTATTTGTAATAGCTATAGTTTTAGCTGTAATAGTTAAAAAAATTACAGAAAGAGATGTAATAGAATTTTAGGGGGTGTTCTAAATGGTTAAGGGCAATAAAATTACAGTTAAGAGTATATTTACAGGAACTGTAATAAGGATAATTTTAATAGCATTTTTATTTATGGTAGTAGTCCCGTTACTGTGGACAGTAATGCAATCATTTAAAACATCACAAGAGTTCTTTCAAGACCCATGGGCATTACCATCAGCGTTTAAATTGACAAACTATATTAGTGCATGGAATAAAGCAAACATGTCAGGTTATTTTTTAAATTCTGTATATGTAACACTTATATCTACAGCATTTATGATGTTACTTGCTATACCAACATCATATTGTTTAGCAAGGTTTAAATTTTTTGGATGTGAGATCATAATGCTTGCTATGACTCTTGGATTATTTATACAACCAACATATATATTAGTTCCATTATTTTTATTGGCAGCTAAATTAAATTTATTGAATAATCTAACTGGTTTAAGTTTAATTTATGCTGTTATACAACTACCATTTTCAATATTCATACTTACAGGATTTATTAAAGGTATTTCTAGAGAGTATGAAGAAGCAGCCGAAATAGATGGATGTAATAGAATACAAACGATAAGACATGTTGTGCTACCTCTTATTAAGCCTGGGGTTATAACAGTTTTAATATTTAACTTTATGGGATTTTGGAATGAATATGCAATGGCATTTACATTGTTAACTGACGATACAAAGAAAACACTACCTGTAGGACTACAAAATTTAATGGAAGTACAACGCTTTTCAACTGATTGGGGGGCTTTATTTGCAGGTATGGTTATCGTTATAATACCAACGGTAATTATTTATATATTCCTAAATAAGAAGCTTACTGAAGCTGTTAATGTTGGAGGTATAAAGGGGTAAAATTATGAAACCAAATATAATAGTGTTTTTTTCAGATCAACAAAGATATGATACTGTAGGTGTATATGGTCAAAAACTTGATATAACTCCTAATCTAGACTACATGGCAAGTGAAGGAGTAACTTTTGAAAATGCTTTTACGTGCCAACCAGTATGTGGTCCGGCAAGAAGTTGTATGCAAACTGGAAAATATGCAACTCAAACCGGGTGTTTTGTAAATGATATAGGTATAAAAGAAGATGAAGAAACTATAGCAAAGATATTATCACTTAATGGATATGAAACTGCATATGTAGGTAAATGGCACTTAGCATCAACTCAAAACGAATGTGACTATTCTAAATCAGCTGTTCCAAAAGAAAAACGTGGAGGATATGAAGACTATTGGATGGCATCAGATGTATTAGAATTTACATCACATGGGTATGATGGATATGTATTCAATAAAGATCTAGAAAAAGTAGAGTTTAAGGGATATAGGGCTGATAAAATAACTGATTTTGCAATAGATTTTTTAGAAAATAGAAATAAAAATAAGCCTTTTTTATTGTTCTTATCACATATAGAGCCACATCATCAAAATGATAGAAAGACATATGAAGGTCCTAAGGGCTCAAAAGAAAAATTTAAAAATTACAACTTACCATTTGATTTAAAAGATCTAGATGGTGATTATAAAGAAAATTATCCAGATTATTTAGGATGTTGCAACTCTCTTGATGATAACTTAGGTAAAATAAGAGATAAAGTGAAAGAATTAGGAATAGATGAAAATACAATAATAATATATACTAGTGATCACGGCTGTCATTTTAAGACCGTAAATAAAGAACTTCCAGAAGGTGGAGCAGATGATTATAAAAGAAGCTTTTATGAAAACACTATAAGGGTTCCACTTATAATATATGGTCCTGAATTTAAAGGTGGAAAGAAGATAAAAGAGCTTGTTAGCTTAATAGATATTCCTAAAACAATATTAGATATATGTGTAAATGAAATACCAGATTTTATGGAAGGGGTATCATTACTTGATTTAGTTAATAAACAAAGTAAAAGAGATCATATATTTATACAAATTAGTGAAAGTTATGTAGGGAGAGCTATAAGAACTAAAAAATATAAATATTGTATAATAGACTATACAAAAAATCCATATAAAGATAAGGATAGTAATGAATATACGGAATGTTATTTATACGATTTGGAAAAAGATCCATTAGAAAAAAATAATTTAATAAATATTAAAGAATATGAAAATGTAAAAATAGAACTTAGAACTAAAATAAAAAAATATATTAAACATATTGAAAATAAAGATGTTGATATAAAATACAATGATATAAAAATTAAAAAATAATATAAAAAATAGGGATGAACTTAACATTGAGTGCATTCCTATTTTTTATATGTTTTATTTGAAATTTATTTATACAAACCTTTTTTTATATACAAATAAAGAAATAAATCAACAAAGATAAATCTTAATAATATTATAATAATAGTTAAAATTTGATTAGTATCACATTTTTTATAAAAACAAAGTGATATTATTTTTAATGAGATTAAAATAATTAAAATTGGAGGATTTGTTTTGTTTGAATTAGTAGAAGACGTTGTATTATTTAAACCAATAGATATAAATGCAAAAGATATATTACAACCATATTTTGATTTAGTAGATTATGAAGCATGTGAATACTGCTTTGTGACATTATATATGTGGAAAGATTTATATAAAACAGTTTATTATGTAGAAGATGATTTTGCTATAGTTTCTGGAGAATATGAGGGAAGTGAATTCGTAGTACTTCCACTAGCATCTAAAGAAAATATGGGAAAAGCAATTAAATTTATAATCGATACATTTAAAGGTAAGGGTAAAAAAATTCATTTAAGAGCTATAACTAAAGAAATCGTTGATTTCATGAAAGTAAATTATGAAGGTATGTTCGAATATATTGAAGAAAGGGACTACTTTGACTATGTTTATGATGGAGAGAGCTTAAGAACTTTAGCTGGTCGTAAAAATCAGAAAAAGAGAAATCATTTAAACTACTTCTTAAAAGAATATGAAAATAGATTTGAATATAACAAAATAGAAAGTGAAGAACAATTCAAAGAATGTATAAATCTTGTACAACTATGGTCTGAAGGAAAAGAAGATCAAAAAGATTACGAAGATGAGTTTAATGCTATACAAAGAATTTTTGATAATTATGAATTGTTAAAGGAAAATTTAAGAATAGGAGGAATATATATAGATTCTAAGCTAGAAGCTTTTACAATTGGTGAAATGTTAAACAATGATATGGCTGTAATACATATTGAAAAAGCTAATCCTGATATAAGAGGGCTATATCCATATATAAATCAACAGTTTTTATTAAATGAATTTGAAAATACTAAATTTATAAATAGAGAAGAAGATTTAGGTATAGAAGGACTTAGAAAGGCTAAACTTTCTTATCATCCAATAAAATTTGTAAAAAAATATACTGTATTAGAAATTTAAAAAAGGGAATATTATTCCCTTTTAATTTTATGCACTAAAGATTATAATATAAAATCAACTAATTAATTTTTTCATTTTATCTAAATCTTTAATAATTAATTTTTTTAATCCTTTAAACTCAAATAAGCCATCTTGTTCATATTTAGATAGTTTTCTGCTCATAGTTTCTCTGGTAATACCGCAATAATTAGCCATTCCCTCTCTATTTAAAGGTATATTAACTTGAATTTGACCATTAACTTCTTTACTATATTTATCAGCAAACTCTAAAAGCATGCATATTATTCTATGGTCAACATCATTTGAAGCAAGGCATGTTGCTAAATTTTCAGTTTCCATTAATTTTTTACTTACTTCATTTAAAATTTTTAAAGTTATATGAGGATTATTAGATAAAACTTTGTCCATATTTTTTTTAGAAACTGCACAAATAGTTACATTATTAACTGCAGTTGCTGAAAAATTAGATATATAATCATCATTAAATAAGCTAAGCTCTCCAAAGAAATCACCGATTGATAAAATACGAATTATTTGTTCTTTTCCATCGTGAGTTGTCTTTGATAATTTTATAGTACCATTGCTTATTATAATTAGATTTGAAATTAAATCTCCCTCATTAAATATTATTTCATCTTTTTTAAAACAAAAATGCTCTATATTAGTTAAAATTTCTTCTAACTCGATTTCTGATAAGGAATAAAATATTGGTATTTCTTTTGCGTATAATCTACTTTTACATTGAGTACTTATAAAAATCACTCCTAACAAACTAATATTATTAAACTTAATTGTAACATAAATTTAATAGAAAGGAGCAATTTTAATTAAAGTTTAAAGCTTAATGAATAGTTTATTTGAATATTAAAGCTAGTTATATTATTAAGGTTAAAAAAATTTAACAATATAAAAAATAACAAATTTCGGGTTTGTAAATATAATATAATGTTAGATATAAGTTAAAAACAAGTTAATAAGGGGGATGTTTATATGGAATCGTCTATACAAACAATAGCAAGTAATGCGCTTTTAATAATCTTTGCAATAGTTGCTATGACGGGGATTGTTTGTAGCAAATTGAGTGAAATGTTAAAAGTACCAGATGTAGTATTATTTTTATTAGCGGGGATTTTAATAGGACCTTCTTTCTTAAACTTTATAGATATAAGCCAATATCAGGTTGAAAATCAATTAATTTTAACCTTTGGGTCAGCGTTTATACTTTATTTAGGTGGAAAAGAAATAAGTTTAAAAGTATTAAAGAATGTAAGGATAACAGTATTTTTATTATCTTCATTAGGTGTAGTTATATCAGCAGTAGTAGTAGCAAAAGTAGTGGGATTAAGTTTCCAAGTATCAGCTATGACAGCATTGTTGATAGGGGCAATTATCGCATCTACAGACCCTGCAACATTAGTACCTATATTTAATCAGGTAAAAATAAAAGACAGAGTAAAACAAACAGTTATAAGTGAATCAGCGTTTAATGATGCTACTGGTGCGATACTTACATCAGCAGTATTATCTATAATATTATCAGGTAAGTTTTCATTATCAGAAAACATATATGAGCTAGCTATAATGGTTATAGTTGGAGTTGTAGTAGGGATTGTAACTGGGATAGTACTTCTTAAATTAGTAAATGATCAGCCATATGGTGTATTTAAAGATTTTGCACCTATTATATCAATACTTTCAGTAGTAATAGCTTATGAAGTGGCTACTAAATTTGGTGGTAGTGGATACATGGCCTGCTTTATAGTAGGGATTATAACAGGGAATAAGAAAAACTTTAAAATATGGCTATCACAACGTTCTTATGATGCTGATTGTTATGTTGCAGAAACACTAGGAACTATATGTCGTATGGCTATATTTGTAATATTAGGAAGCCAAGTAGATTTAGTTATGCTAGGTAAATATTTTGTTCCAGCACTTGTAGTTGTTTTAAGTTTAATGTTTATAGCAAGACCACTATGTGTATTGGCATGTACTTTAGTTGATAGAAATGCAAAATGGTCTAAAAAAGAAATTTTATTTATGATGTGGGTAAGAGAAACAGGAGTAATACCAGCCGCTTTATGTGGTATAATAGCAGCTATGAAAATTCCTGGATATGAAATTATTTCATCAATAGTATTTATGGCAATATTAATAACTTTAATAATACAAGGCAGCACTACAAAGTTAGTTGCTAAAACGCTAGGATTGCTAGAAGAAGATGAAGGTCAAAAAATAACTAATTAAAATTAAATTTTAGAAATGCTAATAATAAAAATAACTATAGTTTAATTATTAAACTCTAGTTATTTTTTATAATACACAGAAAATTATATTCATTTTAAGCAACGGACGAAGTCGTTGGCGCTATGAGTGAAGCTAATTTTTTATTATTATAATGTTAAACTTAGAAAATAGGAAAATTTGCCTATAATGATTTTTTAGATTGAAACAACTATTATTATATGAAATAACATGAATTAATGAAATGAGTAAAGGAGTGTAGTTTTATGAAAAAAACTAATTATAATGAGCTGGGAGTTGTGCTTCTTAATAACTAAGGAGTTACAGTAAAATTAATTCCTTAGTTATTAAGTTGAACATAGTACAACTTATAGCAAAGGAGATCAAAAAAATTGAAATATAAAAATACAAAAAATATATTACCTAAAGAATTACTAGAAGAAATACAACAGTATACTTAAGGTAATTATATATATACCAATTGTAGGGGATAAAAAAATGCCTTAGGGTCAAAAAATGGAACTAAACAAGCTATATTATGATAGAAATGAAAATATATTTAAGTTATATCAAGAAGGCTATTCAATAAATGAAATAGTAAAAATATATAACTTATCATAATCTAGTATAAGAAAAATAATTTCAAACATAAAAAAACAAAGTAGTCAATTAGGCTTAGGAGGTCTTACAAATGAATAATTATATATTCGAGAAGTTGCAATTAGAGGAATTAAAGGAACTAGTAAAGCTACTTTATTTGATGAAATAGGAAGTGGAACTGAGCCTAATGACGGTGCAGGGCTTGCAATATCAATATTAGAAGAATTTTATAAAATGGGTTGTATAACTGTAGCATCTACACACTATGGAGAAATTAAAAAATTTGCAAACCTTCATCCTGAATTTGAAAATGCAGGTATGATGTTTGATAAAGATGCGCTAGAACCACTATGTAAGCTTACTATAGGGAAATCTGAAGAAAGTAATGCATTGTTTATATCTAATAAGATGGGTATTAAGGAACGTGTAATAAAGAGAGCGCTGAACTATATAAATGAAAAAGAATATAATTTAGATACAGTTAAGAGTAAAAATATAGATACTAATGATGAAAAGGAAAAAAAGTAATAAAAACTATTTATACTGACTATGAAATCGGTGATAAAGTTAAATTATTAGATGAGAATAATTATGCAATAGTATATAAAAGTATAGATAAATTTAATAATTTAGAAGTTTTATATAATGATGAATTTATAAAAGTTAACTATAAGAAAGTAGAATTGTATTTAAAGGCAAAAGATTTATATCCTGAAGGATATGACATTGATAGCTTGTTTATATCTTATGAAGATAGAAAATTAGAAAAAGATATACAACGAGGATCTAAAAAAGCTTTAAAGAAGATACAAAAAGAAATAAAAAATAATAAAAAAGTTAATTAATATAAACCCTTTGGAAAAATATTATATTCCAAGGGGTTTTTATATTTTAAATTTATCTATTAATAAAACAGTAATTCAAATACAGTAAAATTTAAAAATAGAATTTCATAGCATATATTATAAATTATTTTATAAGGGGGGCATACACTTTGATTAGAAATAAGCTATCAATGAAAAATGATGAAATATTAGATTATTCTATGTTTAATATAGATATGGTTGAATTTGTAAACAGGAATAATATAGAAAGTAAAACAAAGTACTTGTTAACAACATCTTTAACTAATAAATATACTTATTTATTTCAGAAGCTTAACTTTAAATGGGATTTAATGTATAAGTGGAGATGTACAGTTGGAAAACCTTCAACACCAACTATTACAGGTATATTCAATATAAATGGAAGGAAAACATCATTTGGAACAGATATGTATATGGTAAAATATGCTACAAGGATAAAAGATGGATATTATTATCATTCGATTTTATATGATTCAACTGGTAGCTATGTAATTGATGATAGATTAGGGGGTGCTATAAGCCATGGATGCATAAGACTTGATACAAATAATGCAAAATGGATATATTACAATATACCTGATGGGACTAATGTAGTTATTAAATAAGGAATATTGTGATAACTGTTTTTATATAATTAATAATATAAGCATTAACATTTAATAAAATGTAGCATATATTATGTAGTAAATACAATCAATTTTAATCAATAGACGAAGTCGTTGGCTCCATGAAGTAGCTTAAGCGAAGTGAATTTTTATAAAAGTATGTATATTAATTGATTTATTTAGCTTTCTGTGATAAAATCATCTAAAAATTATTTTTAAGGAGAAGAGTATGAACATATTAGAACCGGAACCCGAAAGGACCCTTTCACAATCAAATTTTCAAAAAATATCATTAGCATTAGCAGATGCGTTTCAAAAAATATCAGAATTAAGCCATAAAAATAGAGAAGGTAAGATATTGGCCTTAAAAAAAAATAAAGAAGCATTAGCTGATGAAGAATCAAAAATTAATAGTCAAAATAAATTACACCAAAAAACAGTTAGAGAAATAATGACATCAAGGAAGGATACTTTCACTATAGACATTGAAGATGATATAGATAGTATTTTAGACAGTTTAGCGAATATAAAGTACTCTAAGATACCTGTATATGAAAAAAATATTGATAATATTATAGGTATTTTATATGTAAAAGATTTATTAATCATTGCAAAAGAAAGAGAGCTTAAAAGTATTGATATAAGAAATATACTACATCAACCTAATTATGTACCTGAAACTAAATATGTAAAAGAATTATATGATTCAATAAACTCTAATAATGATGAGCTATTTATATTAGTTGATGAATATGGCGGATTTTCAGGCATAGTTACATTAGATGATTTAATGTATGAAATTAAAGGAATAACATACGATAAGGAAATTAAAAATTCTAAAATAACTAAAATTGATGAGAAAAACTTTATAGTTAAAGGTTTTTTAACTTTAAGTGACTTTAATAAAGTTTTTAGAACTAATATAGAACAAGGTGATTATGACACTTTAAGTGGATATATAATAGATCAACTTGGTCAGATACCAGATGATAATGAAAATATAGAAATTAATCTAGAAAATTTAATACTTAAACTAACAAAAATTGATAACAGAAGAATAGAAGAAATACATGTTTGTATTGCTAACTAATCTTATTATATATATTATAGGATATCTTAAATTAGATATCCTTTTTTTAATTTTAATATAAAATAATATACTAAAAACTATATTTTATTTAAAGATTATAGTATGATAAAAAATGTATTATGAAAAATTTGACTAATACTAAAATTAGTATAAAGAATTAAAGGAGGAGTAAGGTGAAAGATATTTTTTTTAAATTAATACGGTTGTTTATAGGGTTTATTTTTTGTGCATTAGCTATAGCATTTATGATAAATGCTAACTTAGGTCTATCTCCATGGGATGTGCTTCATCAAGGTATTTCAGATAAGCTAGGGATAACTATGGGAACCGCTACTATTGTAGTAGGTTTAGTTGTTGTAATTATCGATGTTGTTTTAGGGGAAAATGTTGGTTGGGGTACGGTCCTTAATATGTTATTGGTTGGTGTATTTTTAGACTTAATAATATTTACAAATATAGTACCTAAAGCTGATTCATTTATAGGTGGAGTTTTAATGCTATTAATAGGAATGATTCTTATGGGTATCGGTATGGTATTATATATTGGAACTGGACTTGGAAGTGGCCCTAGAGATGGAATGATGATAGCGTTTCAAAAAATAACTGGAAAGTCTGTAAAATCTATAAGAGCCACTATGGAGTTAGCTGCATTATTTGTAGGATATTTATTAGGCGGAACTGCTGGAATTGGAACAGTTATAACAGCTGTAGGGCTAGGGTATTTTATACAAATTGTATTTAAATTATTAAATTTTAAAAGTGAGGAAGTTAAACATAGATTTATTATCAATGATATAAATTATTTAAAGGGTTGTTTAAATAAAAATATAGATACTGAAATAAATGACACAAACTTATAAATATCAATAGTTACCTCAATTTCACTATGTAACTATTAAGTGCGTAATTATAAAATCGCTTATTATTTTATATACTGTAAGGTGAATAAGATATTGTATGTGGGGGAGATAAGAACAATGAAAATGATGTGGAGGTACGTATTAAAATATAAAGTTCAATTCGTAGCAAGAATAGTTACTATTTCATTAGTAGCCCTAGCAAGTATTTGTTTTGACTTTTTAATGGGATTTATAGTCGATATATTTTCACAAGGGCAGGTAGATAAATTTTTACTGATAACAATTATTAGTATATCACTTATAATAATAATGTTTTTAATTGAGTACATAGATGGATTAGTTATGTCTAGTTACATAAAAAATACTGTAAATTATTTAAGAACAGATATATTTTCTAAGATAATAAATAAAGATATAAGAGATTTTTCGCTTGACAATAGTGGGAAATATATATCAATTTTATACAATGATATAAAGATTATAGAAGACAGTTTTTTAAATAACATTTTTCAAGTTATATCATCGTTTATATCGTTTATTATATCCTTAATAGTGTTATTTTCTATAAGCCCCTTAATAGTAGTATTTATAACTATATTTGGGGTTCTAGGATTTATAATACCAAATTCACTTTCAAAAAAATTAATATTAGAAAAAAGTAAATACTCAACAACTTTAGAAGAAATAACTTCAGTAACTAAAGATTTATTTTCTGGATTTGAAGTAATAAAAGGTTTTAATATTAGTAGTAAAATAAACTCAGTTTTTAAAAAGTCATCAATTAATGTAGAAGATTCAAAGAAAAAGTGTTCTATATTAGAGTCAATTATTAGAGGGTTTTCATTATCTTTTAGTGTGACTATATATTTAGGTGTATTATTAGTTGGCGGATATCTAATGTATAAACAAAATATTTCTGTGGGAACTGCAATAATAATAATACAACTTAGCACTCATATAGTAGGTCCGGTAAAAACAAGTATATCGTTAATTAATCAGATTAAGTCAGTATCTTTAATAGCAGACAAAATAGAATCTATATTAGAAACTTCTAATTATAATAATGAAAGTGTAAGTTTAGAAAGTTTTGATGAATCTATAAAAATAAAAAATCTAAGTTTTTCGTATACAGAAGAAAGAAAAGCATTAGAAAATATAAATCTTACACTAGAAAAAGATAAAAAATATGCAATAGTCGGTGAAAGTGGTTGTGGAAAAAGTACTCTAATAAAGTTACTTATGAGATATTATAATGATTATGATGGAAAAATAATTATAGATAACAAAGATATAAAATCTATTTATAGCTCTAATTTATATAAAAATATATCCATGATACAGCAAAATGTATTTATGTTTGATGATACAATTAAAGAAAATATAAGATTATTTTCAAATCATACAGATAAAAAGGTCTTAGATACTTGTAAAAGATCAGGGATTATGAGTTTAATAGAAAGATTGCCTAATGGAATAGATTCACTCGTAGGCGAAAATGGAAATAAGTTATCTGGAGGAGAAAAGCAAAGAATTGCAATTGCAAGATCTCTTATAAATGATACAAAAATACTTATACTAGATGAATCTACATCTGCATTAGATAATGAAACTGCATATAACTTAGAAAACTCGTTATTAAGCTTAAAAGACTTAACATTAATAGTAGTTACTCATAAGCTTATAAAGAGTATTTTATTAAAATATGATGAAATAATCGTTATGAAAGAAGGAAAAGTTATAGAAAAAGGAAGTTTTGAATCCTTAATAAATTTAAAAGGATATTTTTATAGCTTGTATTATATACAAAGTGATGAGTTAGATACTATATAAAATATAATAAAAAACAAGATAAAAAGATATAGGTAATACTGTTTACCTATATCTTTTTTGTGTAAAAAAATTATGATTATATTTTAAGTAATGTAGGAATCGATTATCTTTATGAATAAACTTATCAGGAACAAATCTATTTATATAAAAATATTATATAAGTATTGAAACCAAAATTTAGTATATTAAGAAAGGTAGTGATAATTTGAGCCTATGTAATTATAAAGAACTTAGAGGGGCATGGATAACGACAGTGTATGGAATAGACTGGCCTAAAACAACAAATGATCCAAAATCTCAGCAAAAAGAATTTATAGAAATATTAGATACATTACAAGATTTGAATTTTAATACGGTGTTTGTTCAAATAAGACCAGAATCTGATGCATTTTATAATTCATATATAAATCCATGGTCAAAATATATTACAGGAGAACAAGGAAAAAAACCTTCATATGATCCTTTAAAATTTATGATTAGAGAAACTCATAAAAGAGGAATGGAGTTTCATGCATGGTTAAATCCATATAGAGTGACAAATAAAGGCACGGATTTAGATAAACTATATAAACTACATCCAGCTAAATTAAACCCTGAATGGTTAATTGAGTATGATGGTGCATTGTTTTATGATCCAGAAAATCCTGAAGTTATAAAATATATAGCTACAACAGTTTTTGAAATAGTAAAAAATTATTATGTTGATGGGATACATTTTGATGATTACTTTTATCCTTATAACTACCCTCTACCAAAAGGAGAAGATAAAGAAGGGGAGACAGCTAACAATAGAAGAGAAGCAGTTAATGATATGATTAGATTGGTTTATAAAGCTATAAAATCAACTAGAGAGTGTGTACAATTTGGAGTTAGTCCTTTTGGAGTATGGAAGAATAAATCTACTGATCCAAGTGGATCAGACACTAATAATTTAGAAAGCTATTATGACATTTACGTAGATAGTGTTAAATGGATAGAAGAGAAGATAATAGATTATATAGCACCTCAGATATATTGGGCAATAGGCAATAAAAGTAGTTCATATGAAGCTTCTATAAAATGGTGGTCTGATAGAGTAAAAAATAGTGGTGTAGACCTATATATAGGGCAAAATATAAGTAATGTAGAAATAGCTAAAGAGATAGGCCAGCAAATAGAAATAAATAGAAAATATTGTGAAGTAGAAGGTAGTATATTTTTTAGTATGAAAAACATAGAAGAAAATACAGGAAATGTTATAGATAGTCTTAAAAAATTATATAGCTGTGAAGCTGACATACCATATGATGGTTGTATTTATGATGATAATAAATAATTATCTACACAACTGGTAAATGTAAATAAAAAAGAGATATTGTACTTCAATATCTCTTTTTTATTTAAGCAATAAATGTAAAAGCTTATAGTAAAATAGGAATAAGTGATCCTAGATCTAATAAACTTTCGTCACTTAGACATAGTATTTTTTTGTTTTTGCTTGTTATAAATTCAAGTACCTTTTCATAGTCGGGATGTTTTTTTATATTTCCGAAAAATGCAATAGTATCATTAGATATACTTCCACTACAGCCACCTATAAATCCATAGTTCATATCAAATAAATCTATAAAACCTTGATTAATAAGCAAACAATCAATATCAAATAATGAGCAAGCATTCATAATTCCCTCATCAGAAGTTATTATAGATTTTTCATCAATGATACAAATTGAACATTTGCTATAACCTTGCTTTACATCTATTTTTTGTATGTTACTTTCCTCTAGAAACTTTAGAATCTCAGGATCAGTATATTTAAAATTGTGTATTGCATAATTGCCAAATATAGCAACATTATAGCTTATATTATGTGGATACTTATTTTGTATCAAAGAACTACCTTTAATAACATTAATGCCATAATTTTTTAATGTTTTTGAATAATAATCATAAACATTAGGTGCAACAACTATATTATTATCATATAATTTACAAAGGCTTATATCTGGATGACATTTGATTGCATTATATGTGTTAGGACATTCTATAGTTTTTATTAGTTTAATACCTAAATTAATCAAAGTATTTTGCATATTAGGTGTTATTCTTTTATCTACTAATGCTACAGATAATGGTCCGTTAGCTAAAAATGATTCTTTAACAAATTTCATAATAATAGCCTTTAGTCATTTAATATTTCTATAAGTTTTATATTGTTTTTATCAATAGAAAATGAACTTCCCAATTCTTTACTTGATAAAGTTAGTAAAGCTACATTTTCACCATTTTTAAATTGCTCCATCCAGTCAATCAAAGAGTTAAAGTTTCTTATATTATCTCTTTCTACGATTTTTACAAAATCGTTTTTAAATACAATTTTTATCTTATTTAACTTCATTTTTTTCACCATCCTATATAATAAATATTTTATATCAAAAACAAAAATTATAATAGAGTGGTTTGAAGTTTTTATTAATATGGAGGTATTATTATGAAAAAAATATTACTTTTATTAATTATAATTATAGGTATTTTGATCTTAATTGTAGGTTGTACTGAAAAACATTTTAATCAAGTTATGAATGAAGGTAAAACAGCTGTAGAAAGAGGAGATTACGAAACGGCTAAAGAAAAGTTTAACTTGGCAACATTTGAAAAAAGGGATAATAAAGAGGCTAAAGCTCTCCTAGATCAAGCTAGTAATTTAATAGAAGGTAAACAATTAGAAAACGAAGGATATTTTAAAGAAGCAAAAAATATGTATGATAATATAAATAATATAAATAGCCAGTATAATAAAATTAAGATAGAAGGTAAACATCTAAGTTTAAATATGAGCAAAGAACTTCAAAAGGAAGATGAAAGTAGAGAATTTCTAAAAGAACTAAAAAGATGTGCCATAGATGTCAAAAATTTAATTGACGATTTAGAGTCTAATAATTTTAACGATCATATAAACAAAGACTTAGAAAATATAGTTGATAATATTGAGTATTATAATAATACTAAATAGATAATAAATTTTAAAAATTAAATATAAATATGTAAGATTAAAATTATCTAGATTGAGATAATTTATTTAAAACTTGTATAATATAGATTCTTTTTAAGAAAAATATACTTGACCATTTAATAATTAAAGCATAATTTTAGGAGGGTTAAGTATGAAAAAATCTATTAATAATCAAAATGCTAAAGAAGCCTTAAATCAAATGAAATTAGAAATTTCAAATGAGTTAGGCGTTGAGAGTAGTAATGAGGGTGAAAACAAAAGTGCTTATCAAAATGGAGTTATAGGCGGAAAAGTAGGCGGTCAAATGAGCAAAAGACTAGTTGAAATGGGAGAAGAAATATTGCTTAGCCAATATAATAATAAAAAATAGAAATTTTTAAAATAGCTATACTAAGTAAAACTTAGTATAGCTATTTTGCAGTATAAGGAAAGTAAGATTAAATTATAAAAAGTCTTAGATAAGTAGTTTAGAGGTAGATTCTAAAGAATATAAAATTTTTATACTAAAAGTTAAGTTGCTTTAATAGTAATAGTAATGAAAAATAAACTAAAAAGTAAATTTTTCTATGTTTGATAAAAAAAGATTTAATTTGGTTAAATTTACCTTATAATAATTATATAAAGAAAATTAAAAAAATAAGATAGGAGGTCAAGTATGATTTCAAAAGAAATAGCAACTAGAGTTTTAGAAAAATGCTTGATTACAGGTGGAGATTTTGCTGAAATCTTTGAAGAGGACACTATTACAAATTCAATAGGTCTAATAGATGAAAAAATAGAAAATGCACTAGGTGGTAGAAGCTATGGTGTGGGTATAAGAATTTTTAAAGGATTTAAGAGTGTGTATGCTTACACTAATGATAATAGTTTAAATTCTCTTTTAGACACAGCACATAAAGCAGCATTGGCCTTAGGAAGCTTAAAAGAAGATATAAGTATTACACTTCATGATACTAAAATTATAACTGATATAAATCCTATACAACTTTATCCAAATGATATTGGATATGATAAAAAAATAGGAGTGATGAAAACTGCATATAAAAGTGCAAAATCATATAGTACAGATATATCACAAGTAAGTGTAACTTATATAGATAAAGATCAAAAGGTATTAATAGCAAATACTGAAGGCTTATATACTGAAGATAGAAGAGTAAGAACTAGATTAGCTATAAGTTCAGTAGCATCTAAAGGAAATGAAAATCAAACAGGATTTGAAGGACCTGGTGGATGTAAAGGATTTGAAATATTTGAAGATATAGATCCAGAGTATCATGCAAAAGAGGCATCAAGAGTTGCAACAACAATGCTTAATGCTAAAAATTGTCCAGCAGGTAAAATGATGGTAGCTATAGATAATGGTTTTGGAGGGGTAATATTCCATGAAGCATGCGGCCATTCACTAGAGGCAACTGCTGTAGCAAAAGGAAACTCTGTATTTGCAAATAAATTAGGAGAACAAATTGCATCAACTAAAGTAACTGCTATAGATGATGGAACTCTTCAAAATCACTGGGGATCTAGCAATATAGATGATGAAGGAAATAATACTCAAAGAAACGTACTTATAGAAAATGGAATCCTAAAGTCATATATGATAGATAAATTAAACGGAAGAAGAATGAATATGAATCCAACAGGAAGCTCTCGTAGACAAAACTATAAATATGCACCTACATCAAGAATGACTAATACATATATAGCAGCAGGTGATGATAAACCAGAGGATATAATAAAGTCAATAGACAATGGATTATATGCTAAAAAGATGGGCGGTGGTTCTGTAAACCCTGTTACAGGAGAATTTAACTTTGCAGTATCAGAAGGATATTTAGTGAAAAATGGAGAAATTGTAGAACCTGTTAGAGGCGCCAGTTTAATTGGAAAAGGCAGCGAAGTTTTAATGAATATAGACATGGTTGGAAATAATTTAAAACAAGCACAAGGTATGTGTGGATCATCATCAGGAAGTATACCAACTAATGTAGGTCAGCCAATGGTTAGAGTAAAAGAAATTACAGTTGGTGGAAGATCGGAGGAATAGTTATGGAATTTAAAAGTTTTAAGAAAATGTTATTAAAAAAAGGTATAGAAGCTGGATTTGAAGAGTGTGAAATATACTTTAGTGAAGGTGAAAGTATAAGCATAAGTGTATATGAAGGTGAAGTTGAAAAGTATAGTTTAGATAAAGCATTTGGTTTATCATTTAGGGGTAAATTAGACGGAAAAATAGGATACTCATTTACAGAAATAATGGATTTTGATGCAATAAATATGTTAATAAAGAATGCTAAGGAAAGTGCATTGTATATAGAAAATGATGATACTCAGTTTATTTATGAAGGCGACAAAGAATATGAAAAAGTAAGCTCTTATTCAGAAAAGCTTGAAAATATAGATGCTGGTAAAATGATAGAGCTAGTTTTAGATTTAGAAAAAGAAACAAAGCTATATGAAAATGTAGTAAATATTAATGGATGTAAAATATCATATAGTTCATCTAATTATGGAATATACAACACAAAAGGACTAGAATTAACTAATAAAAGCAATATATTAATGTCTTATGTTGTTCCAGTAGTAGAAGAAAATGGAGAAAAACAAGATGGAATAGGATATACTATTGCAAAATCTTTAGATGAAATAGATCCTAAAATAATTGCTAAGCAAGGAGTTAAAGAAGCTAATTCAAAATTAAATGGAAAAATTATCCCATCAGGAAACTACAAAACTATACTATACAATGAAGCTATGGTTTCTCTTATTGGAACTTTTGCAGATATATTTAGTGCAGACTCAGCTCAAAAAGGCCTTTCTTTATTGAAAGATAAAGAAGGAGAAATTATTGCAAATGAAATAGTTACAATAGTGGATAATCCTTTACTAGAAGACGGATTAGCATCAACTCCATTTGATGATGAAGGGGTAGCTACTTTCAAAAAAGAAATAGTATCTCGAGGGAAATTAACTACTCTTTTACACAATTTAAAAACTGCTAATAAAGCAAATGTAAAAACTACAGGAAATGGATTTAAGGCATCTTATTCATCTCAAGTTGGAGTTGAGCCTAGTAACTTATATATAGAAAAAGGTGAGAAATCTTTTGATGAACTTATGGATTTAGTAGGAGAAGGTGTTGTTATAACTGATTTAGCAGGACTTCATTCAGGAGCTAATTCTATAACAGGAGACTTTTCTTTAGCAGCTAAAGGATTTTATATCAAAGATGGTAAGAAAGAATTTCCTATTGAGCAAATAACTGTAGCAGGAAATTACTTCGATTTATTAAAACAAATTGAAGTAATAGGAAATGATTTAAAATTCCCTATGAGTAGTGTAGGATCACCTTCAGTTATAATTAAAGAACTTTCTATAGCGGGAAGTTAAATAGGGGACTAAAATATGAAAATAGCAATAATGTCATGTAGAAAGCTTATGGGAATGTGTTCTGGTAGCGGATGTTATGAAGCTTACAATAATTTAGACGATGCTTTTGATATATATAAAGAAAAGCCGGAACTAGCAAGCTTTTTTTACTGTATAGGATGCGAAGATACTTTAGTAGAAGGCGAAGATTGGGAACATAAAATGAAACAATTACAAAATAAAAACGTAGAAAATATACATTTAGCTTTATGTACAAAGATTGAATGTGATAATTATAAAAAACATGAAAATATTTTAAGAAATTACGGATTCAATATAGTTCATGGGAGTCACAAATCTAAAAAATAGAAAGTTTTAAATAATTTTATTATGTTAACTGGTATTTATAATATATGATTAGTTTTAATATTTATATATTATAAATACCTTTTTTGTGTTTAAGGAAAATATTAAACAATATAAAGATGAATTATATTGAATTATATGATTAAAATTGAATAAAATTTAAGAAAAATGAAAAATAAAAAAATATTGTAAGAATGGAGAAATATTGGTAAAATTGCTATTTGTGACGAAGAGTAAATCAGAAATCTATAGGAGATCATAGATGGAAAATAAGCAATTACAAAAAACTTTAGGAGCATCTGCAGCGTTATCGACAGTTGTAGGAATGGTAATAGGTGGAGGGGTATTTTTTAAGCCACAGGCAGTATATGAATTAACAGGAGGTGCGCCAGGTCTTGGAATTATAGCATGGATAATAGCTGGAATAATGACAATAACAGCGGGTCTTACTGCGGCAGAGGTATCGGCGGCTATACCTAAAACAGGTGGTATGATGGTTTACATAGAAGAAATTTATGGCAAGAGATTAGGTTTTTTAACTGGATGGATGCAATCGGTATTGTTTTTCCCAGCAACTATAGCTGCAATATCAGTTATGTTTGGTCAACAATCAGCAATTTTATTAGGAAATGAGTCATTAGTTATACCTATGACGGTTGGAGTAATATTATTTATAGGAATTTTAAATTCATTTGGTTCAAAAACAAGTGGTGTTATACAAACAGTATCTACAGTATGTAAATTAATACCTCTTGTACTACTTATATTATTTGGATTTATAAAAGGTAGTGGAGAAAATCCTATAATGACACCTTTAGTAAGTGAAGGCCTTAAACCAGCTGGAGTAATAGGTCAGTTATTAGTTGCAATATTATTTGCTTATGATGGATGGATAAATGTAGGAGCTATAGCAGGAGAAATGAAAGATCCAGGAAAAGATCTACCAAAGGCTATAATAGGTGGACTATCTTTAGTAATGGCAGTATATGTAGTTATAAATTTAGCATACCTTTGGGTATTGCCAGCTAATGAATTAGCTAAATATGCATCACCTGCATCTGCTGTTGCAGAATCTATATTTGGACCAGTTGGTGGTAAATTTATAACTGTAGGGATACTAATATCTGTATTTGGATGTATAAATGGTTATTTATTAACAGGACCTAGAATAACTTATACTTTAGGAACACAAGGACATGTTCCTAAATTCGTAGGAAAATTAAATAAACATGATGTTCCAGCAAATGCAACATTAATAATGGCTTCTTTATCCGCATTATATGCATTATCTGGTCAGTTTAATTTATTGAGTGATTTATCTATGTTTGCTATTTGGAGTTTTTATGTATTAACATTTATAGGTGTAATAAAATTAAGAAAAAGTCATCCAAATATACATAGACCTTATAAAGTACCTATGTACCCTTTTATACCAATGGTTGCAATCTTAAGTGGACTGTTTGTTGTTATAAATCAGTTATTCTTTGCAGGTATAAATAGTACTATTATGTCTTTAGGAGGAATTATAGTAACTTTAATAGGATTACCTGTTTATAACTATTATGAGAATAAAAATAAATCAAAAAATATTGAAACAGATAAAAAAATCGTAGCATAACAAAATGAGTTACCTAATCTAGGTAGCTCATTTTTGTTATGAAGTGGTGAAATTTGACATTTCAACTATACTTATATAGTATTTAAGTATAGACCTTATATATAATGTACATTCAATAACAATTAAACTAGGGGTGGTAATATGAAATCATTTATAAGTATTGATTGGGATTATTTCATGAATTATATAAAGGACTATCAAGATTCAGAAATAGAAAACAAAAACAATATAATCATGCATTGGTATAAAATATATTTAGAGAATAAATCAAAGGGTATTGATTTAAGTAAAAAAATGAGTACTAGTGGTCAAGAAAATATTTTTTGGAGAGTATTAAAGCAAAAATTTAAATTAACTAAAAATACAAAACTTATAGTAACTGAGTCTCATGCAAATGCCTATGAAATAATAAAAGATAGTGGGTGTGAAAAGGTATACTCATTTGATGCACATTCAGACTTAGGATATGGAGGTTTACGCTCTCTTTATTTTGAAGTTAATTGTGCAAATTGGTTAGGAAAACTATTAGACGATAATATAATAAAGGAAGCAAATATAGTTTATAGTAAATACACAGTGGAAAAATCTGAATATTTTAAAGAGATTAATGATAAATTTGGTGTAAACTATTTACGACTCGAGGATATAAAAGAAGATGATGTTTTTGATACAGTACATATTTGTAGATCTGGTGCATGGAGTGCTCCATGGTTAGATAGAAAGTTTTATGAGTTTTTAAATAAGTCTAAACTTAATTATGAAATAAGAGATTTACAAGATAGAAATTGGAATCCAAATTCTATTAATTTAGCTATGGAGATAGATTGTCTTATATATGGATAATTAAAAATTATTAAGTATAAATAGGATGTACATTATATAAATATATATTAAACATAATAAAAAGCTATAAAAACTCTAGTATGAGTAGAAGTTTTTATAGCTTTTTTGCGGTTTTATTTAAATGTGTATAAAATAATTTAATAAATTTTCATAATGTATAATTGTAATTTTTATTGGAAATAGTGACTATAATAAACAATAAATAAAACATTATGATAGTGGGTGAAAATGTGAAGCCAACGCAAAAAATAGTATTTATGCTATTTAGTATAGTTTTAATAAATATTTTTATATGCATAAAACAAGATCAAAAATTTAAATATTTAGATGCTAAACATATGAAAATATATAATTTGTATAAAGATGATTTAGTACCTAGTGTAAATACCAAAAACTTACAAGAACCAATAGATGTAAAAATTATGTCGTTTAATATACATAAAGGTAGAAACGAGAAGAATAAATATACATTAGATTCAACTATAAAACTTATCAAAGAAAATGACGCAGATATAGTTTGTTTGCAAGAAGTTTTAGGCTTTCAAGATGCTAAGATAAAAAAGCAACTTGAAAATAATTCACAGTTTATAGTTAATCAAAGAGATAATTTATTTTCTCATGGATTAGCTATATATTCAAAGTACCCTATAGTAGAAAGCAACCAAATACTGTTAACTAGCAAGGGAGAACAAAGAGGTCTTTTACATGTGACTTTTTATATAAATAATAAATATGTTAATATAATAAATGCACATTTAGCAATAAATACTAAGGAAAGAAAAGTACAAATCGAAGAAATGATGAACTATATAAATGGATTAGATGGAGAAGTGATTTTAGTTGGTGATTTTAATCAAACTAATTTAGAATTGAGTGAATTGATAGATGTAGGGAAATATCATGGGTATGTTAACTCGAAAACATTTATACCTATAGATTCTAGAATAGATCATATATTTATAAAAGAGGGTAGTATATATTCATCTACGTATAATATAATAGATTCCAAATTATCAGATCATTATCCTATAACTGCAAATATTAAATATAAACCTCAATTAATAATAGATTAAAGCAACATAGTTTTTATTAAAACTATGTTGCTTTAATTTTAATTAAAAGATATTATATTACTTGATATGTTTAAAATTTTTAGTAGAGTGAGAGTTATTAATGAATTATATTAATTTTTAAAATTATATATTATAAATTGCCTGGGAAATTTCAGAAAATAATTAATATTTAAATTTTAACTATTTTATATAAAAAATAACAAAGTTTTTAATTATGTGAAGGGAGAAAATATGTTTAATTTAAATGATTGTATAGGCGTTATAACAAATAAATATAATAAAGAAATTATAGAAGCTTTTAACAATAGAGTATTAAGCCATGGAATAACAAGAGTACAGTGGATAGCAATTTATTATATTGGCCAAAACGAAGGAATAACACAAAAACAATTATCCTATATACTAGATTCAAATGAGTCTTCAATTGTTAGGCTTGTAGATAGAATGGAAAAGGATGATATGGTAAAGAGAGAAAAAGATGAAAATGATAGAAGAATTACTCGACTATACTTAACGGATTATGGAAATAAAAAAAGAGAAGAGATAATACCAATAGGAGAAAAATTTTCAAAAGATAGCATTAAAAATATATCAGAAAAGGATTTAGAAACATTCAAAAATGTTTTAAATCAAATAGTTAACAATCTAAAAAATACTTAATAATGATTTACAAAGTATTATAATGATGATATACTTGTCATATGAATAATTGCTATAGCAAGTGTTTAAAAAGGATAATCATAAGGGGGAAAAATCATGAAAAAAGATGTTAGAGGAATGTTAAACGATTTTACAGATGGATTAGCTGATATAAGTGAAACTAATAAAGCTAATGTTAATGCATTTATGCGTCTTTTAAATACGGGGTACAAAGAAGGTGCTTTAAGTACTAAGACTAAAGAACTTATGAGTGTAGCAATAGGAGTATATAATCGTTGTGAGTATTGCATAGTATATCATGTATATAAGTCACTAGAGGTAGGTGCTACTAGAGAAGAAATAATGGAAGCGGCTATGGTTGCAGTTGGATTTGGTGGAGGTCCATCTATGGCTTATAGTGCGACTTTATTAAAAGATAGTATAGATGAATTTGAAAATGATTTTAAATAAAAAACTCAAAAAAATGCTGTGTATAAGTTTTAACTTTACATAGTATTTTTTTATTTAAAAATGATTTTAATTGTGTTAAAATACCATAAAGAGCATATATAAGTGATTTTTAAGGGGAGGATATTATATTTACATTAGATAAGTTTATGAAGCTTTTATTAAAAAAGTATTTAATAAAATATGAAGACATTAAGGACGAAGTAACAGTAGATGTAAGAACAAAAGAGCAGTACTTAGAAAATAATGTATTCAAATATAACATTCCTATAATGACAAAGGAAGAACATGATTTTTTACATAGACACTTGTTTTGGGCAGAAGTAATTGTGATTTATGGCATGATAAAAAATATAAAGGAAATAACTAAAGATCTTATAAAAGTATCACATAATAAAACAAAAACACTAATTATTGGATGTTCAAAAGGAAGACTAAGAAGTCCTACTATGTGGGCTTATGCAAAGTTACTAGGTATAAATGCAAAAGTATTAGAAAATGGAATTTTGGGTATTAAAAAATATTAAAATCCAAGTTGTTTATTACAACTTGGATTTTTTACGATTAAGGTAATTATTATTTATGTGAACGTATGTATAAGATATAAAATTAAGTTAATATGATATTTTAAAATTAAAAAATATTCATTCAAAGTAGATGTAGATATGGCATTTTATCTGAAATGGAAGTTGTACAATTATCATATTCAATATTTATAAGTTTCTTAAATCTACTTTTAGACATACTAAGAATCTTAGCTATTGTAAAAGATAATGACTAAAATTTATTATAAAAATAATTGAAATATTAAATATATATAATAGAGTGAAGTTTAAGATTCAAAACTTCACTCTATTTTTTTAAAAAGTATAAATTTTAGATATAAAGATTAAAAAATAAAGGTTTTTATATAGCAATATAGCATTATATATAATAGAACGCTATATAATCAAAGATAATATTTGTAATTTAATGATAACCTATAGTAATAATAAAAAAATATCTTCATAAATATGTATAGCAGAGTTTTAATTTTTTATGAACTAGATCTTAGGCCAAAAACTATAAAAGGGGATTATGATATGGAGCTTATACAAGATTGGGTAAATAGCAAAGGCATAAAAATAAATTATATCGATAATCATATAATAAATAGTGAAAAAACGCCATTATTAATATGTCCAGGATTATCAGAGTCAGCACAAGATTATATAAAAATAATAGAAAGATTAAGGGATAGAAGGTGCATAGCTTTGTCCTTTAGGGGGAGAGGAAAAAGTGATTCACCAAAATGCGGATATACATTAACGCATCATTTACAAGATATACATTCAATAGTTGAATGTTTAAATTTGGATAAATTTTGTATTATGGGATACTCTAGAGGTGTTTCTTATGCAATAGGGTACTCACTGTTAAATCAAAATGCTTTAAAAGGATTAATATTAGGAGAATATCCAGCTCAACATAAAAAAATGCCAAAAGGTTGGGCAAGGGAGAGTATGGAATTTTATAAGTCCAATGGCCAATCAATATCAATAAAATACAATGTATTAGAAGCTATAGAAAAAGAATCAGAACAGGTTTATTTTAAAGATCAATTACCCAATATAACATGTAATACATTGATTTTAAAAGGTGAAAAAGAAGAAACTTTGTTAACCATAGAAGATATAAGTGAATATATAAAAAACCTAGGAAGTAAAAGTATAAGAATAAAACATTTTGAAAACTCAGGTCATGATATAAAAGAAGATGAATTTGAAAGTTTAACAAATGTATTGGAAGAATTTTTGGAATCAGTAGATAATCAATAAAACTGAATAAGATAAATATAGATATAAAAATAAGGCTATAGTTAGATTTAAAACTATAGTCTTGTTTTTATTTACAATGAAATTGTAGACAAATTATTATTATTATCTATAAGTAGTTTGTCGATAATTAAATTTTAATTTGGATTGTTATATTTAACACAAAATTAACGTTTAAGACAAATATTAATTAAACTTAATTAACAAAAATTATATACATGAATATATGAAAGTATTGAAATTTAAATGAATTTATATGGATAACACAACTATTATAGTTTGAAATTTAATTATTATAATGTTAAAAAATAAATAAATAAGAATAAAATTAAATTTTCAGAAAATTTACTTTACTTAATTTTGTCCAATATACTACAATTTAAATATAAAGCAAAACATTAATACAATATATATAAAAAAAACTATACGTTATTTTGAGGGAGGTATTTACATGCAAGCAAGAGATTATGTTTTACAGTTAATAAATAAAGCTCGTATAGCTCAAAGAGAATTTGAAAAATATTCTCAAAACCAAGTAGATGAAGCAGTTCGTGCTATAGGTAAATCAATATATGATAATGGTGAAATGCTCGCTCGTATGGCTGTTGATGAAACTAAAATGGGAGTTTATGAAGATAAAATAGTAAAAAATAAAGGTAAATCAAAAGCTGTTTGGAACAAACTAAAAGGTGTAAAAAGTAGGGGGATAATAAAATATATCGCAGAAGAAGGATTAGTTGAAGTAGCTAAACCTATAGGAGTAGTAGGTGCAGTCACTCCTACAACTAATCCAACAATGACACCTATGCACAATGCAATGATTGCTTTAAAAGGAGGAAATTCGATTATTATATGTCCACATCCAAGAGCTAAAAATACTGGAGTAAAAACAGTAGATTTAATGAGAGAAGCGCTAGAAAAAGTGGGAGCACCTAAAGATTTAATTCAAATAGTAAATGAGCCTACTGTTGAAATATCAAATTTGGTAATGCAGTTATCAGATGTATGTGTATCAACTGGTGGACCTGGAATGGTAAAGGTTGCATATAGTAGTGGGAAACCAGCATTTGGAGTAGGTGCAGGAAATGTACAATGTTTAATAGATAAAGATGCTAACCTTGATGAAGTAGTCCCTAAAGTGATAAAAGGTAGAATATATGATAATGGAATCCTTTGTACATGTGAGCAAAGTGCTATATGCCCTAATGAAATGTACAATGAATTTATAGCTAGATTAGTACAAAGTGGAGCGTATTATATAGAAAAAGAAGAAGAAGTTAAATCTTTAAGAAAAGCATTATTCCCAGATGGCAATATAAGTAAGGATTGCGTTGGAGCATCTCCTTATGAAATAGCTAAGATGGCATCTATAGAAATACCTAAAGATACAAAGTTATTGGTTGTAAAAGCTGAAAAATATGGAACAGAAGAATATTTTGCTAAAGAGAAAATGTGTCCCGTATTATCAGCATATAAGTATGATAAGTGGGAGGAGGCAGTAAATATAGCTAATCAAAATTTAGAATATGAAGGTAAAGGTCATAGTGCAATAATACACTCTTATACAAAAGAGAACATAGAATATGCAGCAAATATACTTCCAGTATCTCGATTTGGAGTTAATCAAATTGGTTCAAGTGGACTTGGAGGATCTTTCTTAAATGGTCTTAATCCTACAGCAACACTAGGATGTGGTTCTTGGGGAAATAATAGTATAAGTGAAAATTTATGGTTTAATCATCTAATAAATATAAGTAAAATAGCTTATGAAGTTCCTAGTAAACAAATTCCTACAGATGATGAAATCTGGAATTAAATCTTCAAATAAAGGAGATAAAAAATGATAAAAAACTTTAAAGAATTAATGGATGTAGTTATTAAAAATGAAACAAAAACAATAGCAGTAGCAGTAGCACAAGATAAAGATGTACTGTCTGCTGTAAATAATGCTTATAAGATGGGTATAGCTAAAGCAATTTTAGTAGGGGATAAGGAAGAGATAGAAAAAATTGCTAATCAAATAGATATTAAGTTAGATAATTTTAAAATTATAGATATCAAAGATAAAGTAGATGCTTGTACGTATGCTGTTAAATTAGTAAGAGACGGTAAAGCTGATTTACCTATGAAAGGATTTGTAGATACATCAGTTATATTAAAAGCTGTATTAAATAAAGAAACAGGTCTTAAAACAGGAAATCTAATTAGTCACGTTGGTTTACTTGAAGTTAATGGATTTGATAGATTATTTGTATTAAGTGATAGTGCTATGACTATTTCACCTACCTTAAATGAGAAGGTAGATATTATTAAAAATAGCATTAAAATTTCACATGCACTAGGCAATAAAGAGCCTAAAGTAGCCATACTTTGTGCAGTTGAAAAAGTAAATCCTAAAATGCCAGCTACAATAGATGCACAAGAACTTACAAAAATGAATGAAAGTGGAATAATCACAGATTGTTTAATTAAAGGACCTTTAGCAATAGATAATGCAGTAAGTTTAGAAGCTGCAAAACATAAAGGTATAAATCATCCTGTTGCAGGTAAAGCAGATATATTAATAGCACCAGATATAGAAGCGGGTAATATTTTAAATAAATCAATGGAATATTTTGCAAAAGCAGAAAAGGCAGGAGTGATAATGGGTGCTAAAACTCCAATTATATTAACTTCAAGAGCAAGCTCTGATATATCAAAACTTCATTCGATAGCATTAGGTGCACTGGTTGTTCAACAACTTGGAAAGGAGTAAAAATATGAATAATTATACTTTTCTAATAATAAATCCGGGATCAACATCTACTAAGATTTCAATATTTGAAGATGATAGAGAGACTATGACGGAAACTATTAGACATTCGAGTGAAAAAATAAATTCATACAAAGAAATTTATGATCAATTTGATTTTCGTAAAGAGCTTATAATGGATGTATTAAAAAATAAAAATATAGATTTAACAATATTTACAGCTATTATAGCTCGTGGTGGAAATATGAAGCCTGTAGTTGGTGGAACTTATGAAGTCAACGAAGAAATGCTAAAAGATTTAAAAATAGGCGTTATGGGTCAGCATGCATCTAATTTAGGTGGAGGATTAGCGTACTCAATAGCAAGTGAGCTAGGATTAAAAGCATATGTGGTAGATCCTGTTGTAGTTGATGAATTTGAACCATTGGCTAGAATATCAGGAACACCTCTTATACCAAGAAAGTCTAAAGACCATCCATTAAATCAAAGGGCAGTGGCTAGAGAAGCGGCTAAAGAAATGGGTGGAAAATATGATGATTTCAATTTTATAATAGCTCATTTAGGTGGCGGAATATCTGTTGGAACTCATAAAAGAGGTAGAATGATAGATGTTAATAATGCTCTTGATGGTGATGGTCCAATGTCTCCTGAAAGATGCGGTACAATACCATTTGGCGGAGTTATGGATTTATGCTATTCAGGTGAGTATACTAAAAAAGAATTAAGAAAAAAATTAGTTGGAGGTGGAGGCTTAGTAGGATATTTAGGAACAAATGATGCTAGGGAAGTTATAAAAAGAATAAAAGAAGGAGATGAATATTCAAAACTTATATACGAAGCAATGGCATATCAAATTTCAAAGGAAATAGGTGCATCTTCTGCAGTGCTTAAAGGTGATGTTGATGCAATTTTATTAACAGGTGGTCTTGCATATGATTCAATACTTATGGGTTGGATAAAAGATAGAGTTGAATTTATTGCGCCAGTTAAGATATTCCCTGGAGAGCATGAAATGAAAGCTTTGGCATGTGGTGTACTTAGAGTTCTTGAAAACAAGGAAAAATTACAAATGTATCCAAATAAGTAACTCCAAGAATTAAAGGAGGGAAGCTTTAAATGACGTCATTACATTATTTAGGAGCTGTGTTAATATTAGCATTAATCACAGCAGTAGGAATTTACTCTGGTAGAAAAGTAAGTTCAGCAAAAGATTTTTCATCAGGTGGTAGAAAGGCAGGCGTTGGAATTATAGCTGGTTCTATAATAGGTACATTAGTTGGAGGAGCATCAACCATAGGTACAGCACAGTTAGCTTTCAATTATGGTTTTTCAGCTTGGTGGTTTACACTTGGAGGAGGAATTGGATGTTTAATACTAGGGTTAGGATTTGCAAAGCCTTTATACAATAGTGAAATAACAACTTTACCACAAGTATTTGCAAGAGAGTATGGTCAAACAGCTAGCACAGTTTCAACTGTTTTAATGTCAATAGGAAGTTTTTTAAGTATAGTTGCACAAGTTTTATCAGGTATAGCATTAGTAACAACTGTTAGTCATCTAGGATCATTTCCAGCGACAGTATGTATAGTTCTATTAATGCTTGCTTATGTTATATTTGGCGGGGTTTGGGGAGCAGGCCTTGTTGGAATAGTAAAAACAATACTACTTTATGCTACTGTTATAATCTGTGGATTTATGGCATTAAATTTAGGAGGAGGATTATCTGCATTTAGAGAAGCATTGCCAAGTGATCAATATTTTAGTTTGTTCGCAAGAGGAACCATGGTTGATATGGGAGCAGGAATATCTTTAATTTTAGGTGTCATAACAACTCAAGCATATATTCAAGCTATAATATCTGCTAAAAGTTTAAAAATATCAAAATCAGGAGCTATAGTAAGTGCGATTTTAATACCAATAGTTGGTACAGCTGGAATATTTGTAGGTATGTATATGAAAATGACAGCTCCAAATATGGTAGCAGGAGAAGCACTTCCAACATTTATAATGCAAAACCTTCCTCCATTAGTTGCCGGAATGGTAATGGCTACATTATTAGTTGCATTAGTGGGAACGGGAGCAGGTGTGGCACTTGGTTTAAGTTCAATGATATGCAATGATATATACAAGGTATATTTTAATAAAAATGCAAGTGATAAGACATTATTAAAAGCGGCAAGAATTATAATAGCTGGAATATTAATTATCGTCGCAATACTTGCAAGTGGAAATCTTGGATCATTAATACTGGGCTGGAGCTTTATGTCAATGGGACTTAGAGGAGCGGTAGCATTTGCACCATTATGTTGTGCATTATTTTTACCAGGAAAGATACACAAAAAATTTGCTCTAGGAGCTATTATATTAGGTCCAACATTTGTATTAATTGGAAAATTCATATTACCATCTCATATAGACCCTTTATTTTTAGGGGTATCAGTTTCAATTCTAGTAATGTTTTTAGGATATTTTGCAAATAAAAACAAATCAAATCTAGATAAATCTCAATAATATAAATCCAAGTTTATAGATTTTATATTAATTGACAAATCTATAAACTTGGAAACGTGAAAAATTCTAAAAAATTTTTATCTTCAAAGACTTATATATATACTGCATGTATCTATTAAGAGATACAATTGACAATTTAGAAAACCTCGAAAAACACAAAGAAAAGTTATAAAAATATAACTTTATAAACAGAAGAGCGGGCTAAAAGTAGTCTAGGTTATCTTGGTTAAATGGAGGTTGTGTATGGAAGAGAAAAATTTTGATAGAGTATTAGGTAAAAAAGACGTCCTGGCCCTGGCCTTTGGTGCAATGATAGGATGGGGATGGGTAATCTTAGTTGGTGGATGGATTTTAAAAGCTGGAACACTTGGAGCAATGAGTGCATTTGTAATAGGTGGAATAATGGTTATATTTGTAGGTTTGGTTTATGCAGAACTTACAGCAGCCATGCCAGAATGTGGAGGTGCAAATGTATTTAGTCGAAGGGCGCTAGGTAAAAATGCATCATTTGTATGTACATGGGCACTAATCTTAGGTTACGTTGGAGTAGTCGCCTTTGAAGCTTGTGCATTACCTAATGTTGTGGAATACTTATTTCCGAATTTTTTAAAAGGATACATGTATAGCGTAGCAGGATTTGACATATATGCTAGTTGGGTAGCTGTTGGAGTTGTTAGTTCCATTATAATAACTGCAATAAATTATTTTGGGGCAAAACCTGCAGCAGTTCTTCAATCTGTATTGACAGTTGCAATAGCTGTAGTTGGTATAGCTTTAATATGTGGATCAGTAGTTTCAGGTGATTTGGAAAGTACAAAACCACATTTTATAGATGGTATTACTGGAATTATGGGAGTTGCCATAGCAACACCATTTATGTATGTAGGATTTGATGTTATACCACAGGCAGCAGAAGAAATAAATATGCCTTTTAATAAAATTGGTAAAATATTAATTCTATCAATAGTCATGGCAGTATCATGGTATGCATTAGTTATTTTTTCTGTATCAATGACTATGAAACCATGGGAGATGGAGACATCAATACTTGTAACAGCGGATGCTATGAAGTTTGCATTTGGAGGTAAACAGATAGCAGCTCAAATTTTAATAGTAGCAGGATTAGCTGGTATAATCTCAAGTTGGAATGCATTTTTAATGGGTGGTAGTCGTGCAATATACTCATTAGCACAAGCTAAAATGCTACCATCATTTTTAGCTAAAATACATCCTAAATATAAAACTCCAACGAATGCAATATTATTAATAGGTCTATGTTCTTGTGTAGCACCTTTCTTTGGAAAAGTAATGCTTACTTGGATTACTAATGCAGGTAGTTTTGGAATAGTCATAGCTTATGTATTGGTATCAATATCTTTTATGGTATTAAGAAAAAAAGAACCAGATATGTCAAGACCGTATAAAATTAAACATTATAAATTTATAGGTACTATGGCTATAATATTAGCGTCATTAATGCTTTTATTATATATACCAGGACTTATTAAACCGGAATGGATAATTGTAGTAGGTTGGACTGTATTAGGTGTAATATTCTTCATAAGCGCTAAAAGAAAAAGTAAAAATATAAATTAATATAAATAATCTACTGGGAGTATGTACTAGTTAGTATATTATTAAAATACTTAATTTGAGTGGGGGTAATTATATGAAATTAAACGAAGCTAAATTAACTAAACAAGAGCTTAAAGAGTTAACTAAAAAATATATGATAGAAACTTATGAGAGATTTGATTTTGTAGCACAGACAGCAAAAGACATGTATTTGTATGATGAAGAAGGGAATGGCTATTTAGACTTTTATGGTGGGGTAGCTGTAAATAGTGCTGGAAGTTGTAATGAAAAAGTAGTAGAAGCTGTTTGTGATCAAGTAAAAGATATTATACACACTTTTAATTATCCATATACAGTACCACAAGTATTACTTGCAAAATTAATATGCGAAACTATAGGAATGGATAAGATATTTTATCAAAACTCAGGTGCAGAAGCTAATGAAGCTATGATAAAAATGGCTAGAAAATATGGTACAGATAATTATGGACCTAACAAATATCATATAATAACAGCTAAAAGCAGTTTTCATGGTAGAACATATGGAGCGATGTCTGCAACTGGCCAACCAGATAACGGATGCCAATTAGGGTTTAAGCCTATGTTACCAGGATTTAGTTATGCTGACTTTAATGATGTAGATTCTTTTAAAAAATTAGTTACAGAGAATACTATAGCTATAATGATAGAACCGGTACAAGGAGAGGGTGGTGTTAGACCTGCCACACAAGAATTTGTAGATGGAATAAAAGAACTTTGTGAAGAAAAAGGGCTATTACTATTATTTGATGAAATACAGACAGGATGGTGTAGAACAGGGGAAGTTATGGCTTATATGAATTATAATGTTAAGCCAGATATAGTATCTATGGCTAAAGCTATGGGTGGTGGAATGCCAATATCTGCGGTATGTGCAAGCGAAAAAGTTTCTAAGGCATTTACAATGGGATCTCATGGAAGTACGTATGGAGGAAATCCTGTTTGTTGTGCAGCTGCATCTGCACAAATTAATGAATTGCTAGATAGAAATCTAGCTGATAATGCAAAACAAATGGGCGAGTATTTTATGAATAAATTAAAACACCTTCCACATGTAAAAGATGTTAGAGGTAAAGGATTATTAGTAGGAGTAGAATTTGATTTACCAATAGGTCTTGATATTAAGCATAACTGTATAGATAGAAAATTATTAGTTACATTAATAGGAACTAGCATAATAAGAATGGTACCCCCACTAATTTTAACTAAAGCCGATTGCGATAAGGCATATGAAATATTAAAAGAATCAGTTGAAGCAGCGTTAGCTAAATAATAAAAAATTAAGAAAGTAAGGTAGTTACCTGAGGTAACATCTTACTTTTTTTAGGTTTATAATCAAATAGATTTAAATAGTAAAATTGTTTGATAGGAAACTTTTAAAATATAAAACAAATATTAGGAAAACGTTAAAATAAAATGTAGAAGAAATAGGTAAAATATAGTATATTATAATAGAATAGAAAAATAAATGACAAACTTAGGGGGTTAATCATGAAAAAACAAATAAAAGAAAAAATACAACAATTAAAACCTGAGATGATATCATCTATAGTAGATTGTGTAAAAATACCAAGTGTTATAAGTGACGCTACAGAAAATTGCCCATTTGGGGAAAATATAGATAAAGCATTAAGATACACATTAGAACTATGTAAATCTTTAGGATTTAAAACAGTATATAAAGATGGATACTATGGATATGCAGAAATAGGTGAAGGTGAAGAACTAATAGGTATACTAGGTCATTTAGATGTAGTTCCAGAAGGAGAATTAGAAAGTTGGGAGTTTCCTCCATATGAAGGTGTAATAGATGGAGACAAACTTTGCGGAAGAGGTACTCAAGATGATAAAGGGCCTACAATAGGAGCTATATATGCTGTAAAAGCATTAATGGACTTAGGTGTTGAATTTAATAAAAGAGTAAGATTTATATTTGGAACAGATGAAGAAAATCTTTGGAGATGTATAAATAAATACTCTGAAAATAAAGAGGAAATACCTAACTATGGATTTACTCCAGATTCAAAGTTCCCTATGATAAATGCTGAAAAAGGACTTTTACAAGTATTTTTAAATGCCCCAGGAAATAGTGATATAGAATTAGAACTTGGAAATGCATTTAACTCTGTCCCAGATAAAGCTGCTTACAAAGGTAAATATATAGAAGAACTTGAAAAAGAATTAAGTAAATTAAAGTTTGAATACACAAGAGAAGAAGATAAAATATGTGTATTAGGTAAAGGTGTTCACTCTGCAGTAAGTGATAGTGGTATAAATGCTATTTCAAGATTAGCTATAGCATTAAACAATATTGGTGTTAATTCAAATGCTATTAAGTTTATAGCTGAGGTTATAGCTGAAGATGCTAATGCAAACAATATAATAGAAAATTGCCAAGATGAAGTTTCAGGAAAACTGACATTTAATATTGGTAAATTAAGTATAAATAAAGATAAAGAAAGTATAGGTGTAGATGTTAGAATACCTGTTACATATGATAAGGAAGAGTTTGTAAAACAATTAGTAGAAAAAGCTAAAGAATATGGATTAACTTATGAAGAGTTTGATTTCTTAAAAGCTATATATGTTCCGGAAGATAATTTCTTAGTAAAAACTTTAAGAAAAGTATTTGAAGAAGAAACAGGATTAGATGGAAAGCCTCATTCATCAGGAGGAGCTACGTATGCTAGAGCATTAGATAACTGCGTAGCATTTGGATCTGTATTTCCAGGGAAACCTAAGACAGAGCATCAAGCTAATGAATATATAAGCATAGATGACCTGACAAAGGCTGTTGAAATATACGCTCTTTCTGTATATGAATTATTAAAGTAATATATAAATAAAATTAAATACAAATCATATAATAAGTATAGGAATTGATAATTTCTATACTTATTTTTTTTGAATTTTGAGATAATTTCATATGGGAGGGAAATATAATGAACGTATGTATATTTCTTGGGGCTGGAGCTTCAGCTGCTGAAAATTCACCTATTCAAAATGAACTATTTAGTGAATATTTTGCAAGTTTAAAGCCTAAAGATTTTGAAAGTGATATGAATAAAGAATTATATAGATTTTTTAAACAAATGTTTAAGATTGATGTGATGAAAGATGATATGAAAGAGGCTAATTTTCCTACATTTGAAGAGGTTCTTGGCTTAATTGACTTAGCAGAGCAAAGAAGAGAATCATTTAAAAATTTTGGTTTAGAAACTTTGAATAGAAGAAGTGATAGTATAAGGTTTTTAAGACAGTATTTAATTTTACTCATGGCTCGTGCTATACATAAAAGTGAAGGTAGAAGAAATGAATATCATAAAATGTTAGTTGATAATTTATATGAAAGCAAGTTATTAGAAAAAACAACATTTATAAGTGCCAATTATGATATACATATAGATAACACTATAGCAGCTTTATATCGTCGCAAAAAAGAGCCTATTATGTTAGATTATGGCGTTGATTTTAATAATTTTGACGTAGAAGGAGGATGGAAAAAGCCTAAAGATCCCAGTGTAAAATTATACAAAATACATGGTTCTCTAAACTGGCTTTACTGTCCTATATGTAATAGCTTAACGCTTACTCCCTATGAAGGAGGGGTAATGAGATTACTTGATAATATAAAAGAAGCCAAGTGCTTAGAATGTAGGGAAGTCACAGTACCAATAATAATACCTCCAACTTTTTTTAAAAACATGTCTAATGTATTTATATCTACAGTATGGAGAGAAGTAGAGAGAACTTTAAGAAAATGTGATGTTTTAGTATTTTGTGGATACTCTTTTCCAGATGCAGATATTCATATAAAATATATGTTAAAACGAGTTCAAAGTAGTAGAAAAAAGCCACCATTAAAAATAATAGTATTTAATAATCACGAAGGAAAAGAAGAAGACTCCTTATTAAAAGAAGAAGATCGATATAAAAGATTTTTAGGGAGTGATGTAATTTATACTAGAAGCTCTTTTCAAGATTTTGCGAAAGATCCTTTAAAGTATATAAAAAATAAATAAATTAACATTATATATAATAAAATTAATTATAGAAAAAAGAATTTTATATATATATTAAAAATTCTGACAAATGAAACATATCCTTAATACTTGATTAATAAAATTTAAAATAGATAAAATTAGATCTTTAGTAGACTGATTTTTATCTATTTTAACTATATTAAAGTAATAGGGGGTAGTAAATGAAAAAAATACTTGGTAAGTGGAATAAAATAAGTTTGGTAAAAAGAATTATAGTAGGTTTATTAATCGGTATCATATTAGCATTAACAATTCCAGATATTGCAAAGCCAATAGTAATTTTAGGTTCTTTATTTGTAGGAGCATTAAAGGCAGTTGCACCAATTCTAGTTTTCTTTTTAGTTATGTCTGCTATTTCTCAGCACAAAAAAGGTCAACAAACCAACATGAAATCAATTATATGTCTTTATCTTTTAGGTACTTTTTTAGCAGGACTTATAGCTGTTGTAGCTAGTTTTATATTTAAGATAACATTAACTCTTGGTGCAGGAGTGGAAGATGTTGTTCCTCCTGGTGGTGTTGTAGAAGTACTTAAGACTTTGTTAATGAATATTGTTGACAATCCAGTTAAAGCTCTTTTTAATGCTAATTATATAGGTATATTATCTTGGGCATTAATTTTAGGGATTGCGCTTAAAAATGCTGCACAATCTACAAAATTAATGATAAGTAATGTAGCCGATGCACTATCACAAGTAGTTAGATGGATAATAAATTTTGCGCCACTTGGTATTATGGGCCTTGTATTTGATAGTATATCTACACAAGGTATTGAATCATTACTTGGATATGGCCAGTTAATTGTATTATTAGTTGGATGTATGGCATTTGTTGCATTTGTTGTAAATCCTATAATAGCATTTATAGGAATGAGAAAAAATCCATATCCACTAGTATTTAAGTGCTTAAAAAATAGTGGAATTACAGCATTCTTCACAAGAAGTTCAGCTGCAAATATACCTGTAAATATGGGATTGTGTGAAGAATTAAAATTAGATAAAGATACTTACTCTGTATCAATCCCATTAGGAGCAACTATAAATATGGGTGGAGCTGCTGTAACTATATCAGTATTAACACTAGCTGCTGTACACACACTAGGAATAGAAGTAGATATTGGGATGGCACTTATATTAAGTTTATTATCAGCTGTAAGTGCATGTGGTGCATCAGGTGTTGCAGGTGGTTCTTTATTATTAATACCATTAGCTTGTAGTTTATTTGGAATTCCAAATGATGTTGCAATGCAAGTTGTAGGAGTTGGATTTATAGTAGGTGTTATACAAGATTCTTGTGAGACTGCATTAAACTCTTCAACTGATGTATTATTTACTGCTGTAGCAGAATTTGCTAAAAAACGTAAAGAAAGCAATAATGATAATGAAAAGCTAACTTCAGAAATGTAAAGGTTATAATAGATATATAAATATAAAAGGATTGTTTCTAATAATAAAAAAGAAACAGTCCTTTTATATTACAAAAATTAGAAAATTTAATGAATTCTAAAAAATAAATTGATATAATTAAACTCACATAAGAGTATATAGGGGAGAGTGGTTATATGTTTGGAACTATAGTAAATAGTTTAGCTATTATTTTAGGTTGCGTAATAGGATTATTAGTAAAAGGTAGAGTATCACAAAAAATTAGTGATACGATAATGAATGGTTTGGCATTATGCGTTGTATACATAGGAATATCAGGGGCATTAAAAGGTGAGAATACTTTGCTAACAATAATATGTATAGCTTTAGGGGCTTTAATCGGCGAATTAATAGATATAGATAAATGGTTAAATAATTTAGGTGAAAAAATAGAGCTAAAAGTTAATAAGGGGAAATATAAAGGAAAAGAGAATATATCAATATCTCAAGGATTTGTATCAGCTAGTTTAATATTTTGCATAGGAGCTATGAGTATCGTTGGAAGTCTTCAAAGTGGATTAACAGGGAATCATGAAACACTTTTAGCTAAATCAGTAATAGATGGAATAACATCTATTATATTTACTGCTACATTAGGAATTGGTGTTATGTTTTCTTCCATATCAGTTTTTATATATCAAGGAATTATTACTTTAGGAGCATCATTTTTATCAAATGTTTTAAGTGATGCAGTAATAAATTCTATGACAGGTGTAGGTAGCCTTTTAATAATCGGATTAGGTTTAAACATACTTAAAGCAACAAATATAAAGATTGCTAATTTATTACCAGCAGTATTTTTACCAATTATAGCGGGTTTATTAGGCATAATATAAAACAAAAAACAACAAAAACATATTAGAAAGTTCAAGAACTATTAATATAATAAGGTTAAATCTTAGAAAGTTTAGACAAATTCTTTATTTAGAAGGAAAATCACTTTAATAATCAAATATATAAATAAATAGTTATAAAATATAGAAATTTGATTATAGTAGGGGGATTTTAGAATGGTTACATTTGATATAAATGGTGCGATTGTGGAGTTTGATGAAAAATTAGATAATTATAACACTGTTAGAAAGTCGTTTAAGATATATGCAAAGAGAGCTAGTGAAGATTTTGAAAAAAATTGTTTAGAGAATTTTAAAAGTAAGAAGTTATTATCAGAAAATGGATTAAAATTAGGATATGAATGTATTGAAAGCGGATTAAAAAAAGCGATAGAAACAATTGTTGGATTTGATATAATAACAATTGATCTTGAAATTTTTAAAAATTCTTATTGTGAAAAATATTTAAATTATGAAAGACAATTTAATAATTTAAATAAAGAAGTTTTACTAAATAATAAAGGTAAAAAACATAATCATAAAATTTTTGATATTAAGCCTATTGTAAAAAAATTAAGTCAATATCTTTATGAAGATTGTTTTAATATACATTATGCTGTAGTAGATGCACTTATAGAAAATAATATTGATTCAATAAGTTGTTATATAGGTAAAGAGAGAAAACAAAAAGCAAAAGCTTTGTTTAATAACTATAAAGATGGATTTATAACTAAACCAGATGAATGTAAGGTAGTTAAACAGATAATAGACTTAAATCCCTATAAAAAAGATGTATATGAATTTTTAGTAAAAGAAGATGGAGATTTTAGCCAAGAAATAGAACGACTAACAAATTATTTAGGATATGATATAAGCGAACATAAAAACGTGTTAATGGATACATATATAAAGAAAATAATAAAAGAAAATAATTATGATATAGAATCAGATAAAGAAAAAGTTGAAAAGTATGCTAAATATATAGGATGTATAGATTGCTCTGTATACTTAGCTAGAGTTGAAGCTATTTATACTTTTGAAAATGCATAAATAAATAAAATAAAAAGCTAAACTAAATTAAATTTAGTTTAGCTTTTTATTTTGACTGAAATACTTAAGCTTTTAAAACTTATAATTAAATTACCTAACCCTAAAAGTTAATTTATATAAAATTATGTTTATTATTAAAATAGCTATTATATAAATATTAAGTGGTAAAGTTCCAAAGAGTGAAATAACAAAGTGAATACCTGCCATAATAAGAGTTAAAACAACCATTAAATAATTATCTAATATTGCATAATTTTTCTTAAATATATTAGGTGGTTGAGAAAATGGCAGTTTTTTATTTAGTATAATAAATGTACTTATAGCTATAAATATAGTAATCAAAAATATAATTATTATATGTTGGATTACAGTTACCTCATAAATATTCATAAAAACAATACTTGAAATTATGTAAATAGGTATTATTACATTAGCTAAGCAAGCTTTAATAGCTGCTTTATGTACATTCATTTTATTTTTTATAGGTATAGTTTTATATATGTATGATGCATTACAATTTCTAGAGAATTTTAATGCTATTATTATTGTAGGAACTATAGTTACATAGCTATATAAAAATAAATAAATATACACACCTATATCTTCTACATTTCTATCAAGAATTACAAAAATACCGATTAAATTAGATCCAATAGTTGTATATACTGTAGTCTTAAAATCTCTATCAACTTTTAGCATTCTAGAAAAAAAATCAAAAAATATTCTTTCCTCTTTATCTTTACACACAATCTTACTCAATTTTATTTGAAATTTATATTTTTTTATATTATTATTTGAGCTTTCATTATTATTGAGTTTTTGAAGATTTTTTTCAAATATTGGTGTAAGCTTTATATATATTAAAGCTGATATTAAAGGTGTTACTAAAGCTAAAAAAGAAAGTATTAATAATGTTTTATTTATATGTTTTGTTGCTATTATCTCAAGTAAAGATGCAAACCAAAAAGGTGGTAAAAAGTAACGTATTGCACCTAAATGAATGCTTTTAAATAAATCTATACTTGTAGATAAATTAATAACAAGTATATAAGTCAAACTAAATAATATTGTAACTCCTATTTGTATAATAGTGATTGCATCTTTAAGTTTCGATCCATTAAATAACTTTAGTAAAAGTAAATAAATTAGCCCAGAAAACATTAGCATGAAAATATTTATAAGAAATATTTCTATTAAGAATACTAAAGAAAAAAGTAATCCATATTTTAGTGATGCAATTAATGAAAATCCACTCAATGCTATACTTATTTTTACCATGTATATCATAACATGTGTTATTTTAGATGCATTTAAAGTTTTTAAATCTATACCTCTAGTAGCTAATATAGATTTATCTTTAACATCTAATATTACTGATGAAAAATCAGACATAAAATTTGTAGCTATAAAAAACATAAACATTGCAAAATAAGTTGCCATTGAGACTAAAGTATTTTTACTCATTATTATAATAAACATCATAAAAAATCCAATGATTGTATATATTATTTGAACTGTTTTATATTGATCTAAATATTGATCAAACTGTTGACGTTCTAATAAATTAGATGTTTTTCTTGAGTCTAATGTTAGTTTTATACTTAATATTAACCTCATAGTATCATAATCAATACCAAGTTTTTCATATAAAAACCTAAATTTATCAAGTATATTTAGTGAAATAAAATTATTCATAATTTACACCTCTTTTATTACAGATATAAATTTTTTTGCAAGATTTTTATATTCACTAAATCCTGTAAGTTGATTAAAGATTTGTTCTAGAGATTTTTGATGTAAACTTTCTTTTAAATCATCAAAGCTTCCATCTGCAACAATAGATCCATCATCTAAAAGTATGATTCTATCACTTATTTTTTCTACAATTTCCATTATATGTGAAGAGTAAAAAATAGTTTTACCTTCTTCTTTTAAACTTAGCAAGATTTCCTTTATTATCATTACACTATTTGCATCCAATCCACTTAGTGGTTCATCTAAAAATAGTATATCTGGGTTATGTATTAAGCTAGATATTATAATAACCTTTTGCTTCATTCCTTTTGAAAAGGATTCAATTTTTGAGTTATAAACATCTTTTATTTCTAATATATCCATTAATTCATAAGCTTTTTTATCAGCATCATCATATTCTAATCCGTAAAGTTGTCCTATAAATGTTAAATATTCTCTAGCTGTTAAGCTTTCGTAAGTTTCTGCTACTTCAGGCACATATCCTATTCTTTTTTTATATACCTCTTCTTGAGAGATATCTTCTCCAAATATTTTAACAACTCCTGTATAACCCTCAATTAAACCTAGTATTATTTTTACAGTTGTACTTTTTCCAGCACCATTTGGACCTATATATCCTATTATATTTCCCTTGTCTATTTCAAGGTTTATTCCTTTTAAAACTTCTTTATCCTCAAAGTTCATCTTTAAATCTTTTATAAGTATTGCTTTATCCATGATTTATCCCCTTAACTGTACAAAACTTTATGTAATAATAGCATTAACATATGTCTTTTAGATAATAGATGTAATATTTAAAAAGTTTTCAAGTTCATTAACCTGTTTTTCTTATTAAAAATACTCTTATTTAAGGATAAACTAAAAATATTTTTTTACAATATTTTATGTATAAATGGTATTATTTTAGGCACGAATGGCGAGTTTTTAATATTAATAACTTGATTATTTTACTAATAAATAATTATTAAAAATTAAAATCTAATAAATTAAAGGAGGGGTTATATAAAAAAGAAAGGAAATATTTTTAAGTATTATATAACAAGAAAAGTGCCTCTAAAATATGGAGACACCTTAAAATAAATATATTCTAAACTATATTAAAAATTTATAAATAGTATATTGTATCATCTTTATAAACATCATCTTCCATTTTTAAGTTATCCTCAGAAATTACATAATCATAGTCATAATCTTCGTCATAAGTATTGTCGTAATCATAGTCATCATCATATAACAAAATATCACTATCAGATAATAAATCATTAAAATTTATTAAGTCCAAAATCTTACTTCTTTTACCGTTGCATTTTTTTGATGATCTAAAAGAAATATTCATTTTAAGCACCTCGAGAATATAAATTTAATAAGTAGCATAAAACTACGTTACTATTTATTATATTCAAATAAACTTATTTTAGTAATACATAAATAAAAAATTATAAAAATTTAACATTTTATATACAGATAAAAAAATAAATACATAAAATGTATGAATTATCTGATAAGTATGACGAAACTATCATAGATGTAGTATAATATTAATATATAAAAATCAATAAATTTTTTTAACTATTTTAAGTCAATACTTAAAGTAGTTTTTTTCATATATAGAATTAAAATCATATAAGTGTATTTATTAAAATTTGCTATCATTTGATTGACGGGAGGGTTTGAATGAAAGAATTAAAAAATAAGAACTTTATATGTACTAAAGAAGGAATTTTAAACAAAGAATCTATAGGGTGGAGTAGAAAGATATTCTCAAATTGTGACATAGATAGTGGATATTTTAGGAAGAAAATATGGAATCATTATATGTGGATGAACGACAAATATATATGTGCATTTGCTATAGTAAAACTTGATTATGTAGGACTAATTTTTATAGACTTTTATGACTTAGAGGAAAAAAGAGAGATACATAAAAATATTACAATACCTTTATGTAATGGAATGATAATACACAACTCAGTAGGGTCTTATGCCCATTATCAAAATAAAGATATGTATTTCAATATAATAAGAGTAAATGAAAAACTACATGTAATGATTAAATGGCATGAAATAGATATAGATGCTAATTTTATACTACAAAAGGAGTCATTAAATGTATTAGTACCGTGGAGTGATAAAAAATATCACTATACATCGAAACAATTACCTCTAAAATCAAAGGGATATGTATGCATAGGTCAAGATGAAAATGAAACTTTTAATTTAGAGGATTCTATAGGTTTTATTGATTACGGAAGAGGAATATGGGAAAGAGAAAAATCTTGGTATTGGTTAACTTGTGGATTTAAAAATGAAGACTTAAAAGTTGGCCTAAACTTAGGTGGTAAGTGGACAGATAATACAGGTGTTAATGAAAATGGTATAAAAATAAATGGTATATTATATAAGATATATAGTGATGTTAACTTTGAAAAAATAGATGAAAATAAATGGTCTATAAAAAATAATCAAAATAAAGAGGAACAAATAGATTTGATATTTAAAGTAGAATCTATAAATGATAAAAAAAATAATAAAATATTAGTTAAATCAAGTCTAAAACAACATATAGGAAGGATAAATGGAGAAGTTAAAGTAAATGATGAAACTATTGAATTTAACGATGTTATCTGTTGGTTTGAAGACCACTATGCAAAATGGTAAATTTAAAATATACTGAGTTAAAATATAAATGTATTTTAACTCAGTATATTTTTATATTAATAATTATCTAAGCCAAGGTGGATTACCGGGCACAAAAACTCTATTTCCAAATTTCTTTTTAAACTCTTTTAAAGCCTCATCAATAAGAGTTTTATTATTTTTAAATGTAGTTGTATTTTTTATAGTTTCTAAGTCTTGGCTAAATGGACAAGCTGAAATGCACATACCACAATCTGTACCTAAATATCTCCATTTTGTGTAGCATGATTCATGGTCTATTACCCAGTTATATTCTCCTAAGTTACTGATTTTACTATCATTACTTAATGAATGAGAAGGGCAGTTGAATGAACATTTTTTACACTCATTGCAAAAGTCCTCTAATCCAAAGTCTTCATAAGTATCTTCCTCAAGTTCTAAATCAGTAGTAACTACACCTAATCTTAGTCTAGAACCATATATTTTGTTAGTCAAAATAGCATTTCTACCAATATCTCCAAGACCTGCATCACGAGCTAAAAGTACTGGCATAACTAAATAGTTAGCATCCATATGATTTCTAGCTTCATATCCAAGGCTTCTTATAAAATAACTAAGAATCATACCTACAATAGAAGCATCTACATAACACTTACTAGTTTCTATGACTTCACAAATCATAGGAGACCTATTTATCATTTCTTTGTTCATTTCACATCCAAATACAATTGCATACTTATGATTTAGATTAATTTCTTCACCATAGTTTTCCTCATGACGACCTCTATGAGTATATATATGTGATTCATTTAATTTAGTAATGCCCACAACACAAGCTCCATATTGTTTAGCAAATCCTTTTAATTTTTTAGTAATTGCTTTAGGATTTGTTTCAACCTTTGGTGAATTAACTTCTTTTTCACATAGATGTCTTATATCTTCTAAAAATTCAAAAGCACAGCTAGGCATTTTCGAATTTATTTCATTATAAGTCATAGTACCGTTACTAAAACTTTATAAAAGTTTATAAAATCCTATTCCTAATTCATAGAGTTTGATTTTGAAATTCATAAGAAAATCTACTTTCGTTTTTTATAACTCTCCAAAGGCTTAAATTCCCCAATAACGTTTGGGTACATACTTAACTTATATTTAAGTTATATAGCTAAGTTTTTTAAATTAATACTAGCATTGAAATCTCTTTCTATTTCTAAATTACAACATTTACATTTATAAACTCTCTCTGATAAACTTAACTTATCTTTCTTATTACCACAATTACTACATATTTTTGATGATGGATACCATTTGTCTGCTATAACTAAGTTTATATTATTCCATTCACATTTGTATTTCAATTGTCTACGAATCTCATAAAATGAACAATCTGCAAACTTTTCAGCCAAATGCTTATTCTTCATTAAATTAAAAATTTCTAAATCTTCAATTACAATATGTGAAGGATTAAGTTTTATTAGTTTTGTAGTAGCTTGATGTATATTATTAAATCTAATATTTGTAATTCTTCTATGTTGCTTTAAAATAGATTTCTCAATTTTTAAAAGATTTCTAGATTTATTAGTAGTTTTATTTTTATACATTTTAATATAATGTCTACTTGCTTTTCTATGTAACCTTTTAAGTTTTTTTATTTCTTTTTTAGTATTAATTCTATTAAAATTCATCTGATTAGAATAAGCCATTAATGTTTTTATACCTAAATCTACTCCTATTGGTTCAGATTTATTTTCATTGATTTGGTTATCATCAACTTCAACATTTATACTTAACCAATAATATAATCCGTCAAATGATATTCTAGGATTATACATTTTACCTTTAGGGATTCTACTTTTCTCTGCTAGATTTATAGTTCCTATAACCTCTAATTGCACTTTATTATCAAACACTTTTATTTTATAAGTGTCATTATAAAAACTTAATTTAGAGTGTTTTTTACTTTTGAATTTTGGTTTTTTAGCTTTGCCATTGAAGAAGTTTTTATATGCTTTGAAACAATCTTTAATAGCTTGTTTAGTAGCATTATTTGGTATTTCGTACAACCATTCTTCTCCATTAGCGTTCATATCTTTTTTTAATTGTGTGAATTGCTTTCTTAATTCACCCTCTGATATAAATTTATTACCATTTTTATATGATTCAAATTGTTTAGCTAAAGTCCAATTATAAGCAAATCTAGCACAACCAAAAGTTTTATTCATTAATAATTGTTGTTCTTTATTTGGATAAATTCTAACTTTATAGCCTTTCATCATCTTTTTATCATATCCTATCCATCGTATATTATACGATGGATAGGATATGAACATTCGATGTAATATTAGGAAATCACTTTTATATAGTCTTAGATATTTTCCATATAACGCTACTTATATGAAGCTATTTCTCTCACGATAATAGCCACTCCCTTTCAGAACGTGCGTAGACTATTTCTTCACCCTCGACTTATACGTTAGGGGCAACCCATTTCCACTACCAATAGCTTGTAGTGTACTCCCTTGCGGGATAGTCGTTTGACCTTCCTATTTCTAGGCTTGGCGACCAAACATCCATTGTCACGATACTTAGGTTCTCACCTTATACCATCTCAACTATTGTTTCTGAGTTTCCTCACATTCATAAGAGTTTCTGATTCTATCTTTTATTGTAGTTGTTGAGCTTTAGGAGTTACTGGTTTTAAAGTTGTGTCCTATGTGGATTTCTCCACATACGAGGCTAAACAGTTTATAAAATATTATAATTGATTCCTATAGTTTTATAACCTTTATGCAACTGTTATGTTACCTTCCTCACATAAGTTAGGTCTAGATCTTAAACTATCATCAATTTCTTGTTTATCTGGATTTTTTGAATAATAATCTTGATAAGCTGTACTTCCTTTTTGATAGCTTGCTCTTGCAAACATAGTATCTCTTTCGTCTATTCTATTCATAATGTATTCCCCCTAAATGACATTGTTTTGTACAATACAATTATATAATAAAATACATATATTTACAAAAAATGAAAAAACTAAAAATTAGATTATAATTTTATGAAATAACTATTTCTATTAATTGAAATTTAAATATTAGAAAAGTAAGTCTACTAATTGAAATTTTTATAATGAATATTTTATAGGCTATGTTATATACTTTTCTCATTAATAATCTAATAAATAGGGTATTCTGTATATATTAACTATATCTTATAGAAAGGATACTTGAGATTATGCCCCAAGTAGATATAAAAGCCATTATTAAAGAAATTAGATTTTCAAAATGGTGTGAGTGTCCTAAATATAGATTCAAGAATGTTAATAAAAATAAAAAAATCTAGAGGGGAGGCAAAGATATTTATGCAAAAGATGTCGTTGCGATTTTGATAAGTTTATTTTTTATCATATTTTAAAGATTTATAATTGATATGTTAAATAATATTATATTTGATATAATATAAGTATGATAAGGAATAATATGTCGATATATTTTAATACCTATAGAATTATTATCATTATATACAGTTTATTTTTAATAAAAAAATTGAAAATATAGGGGTAATTATATATATAAAAGGAGAACTGGATGAATTATAATGAAACCTACGAACTTATAAAAAGTTTAAATAAAGAAAATATAGAACAAACTAAACCTGAATTAATAAAATGTTTAATTGGGTTAATGCTTAATATAAAAGAGGTTGATGAAAAAATTTCATTAGAAGAATTGGAAGGATTATTTAAAGTTTACTTATTAAAAAGAGACATAAAAAATAGCATGGATGAAACAGAAGAGCAAAGGATTGAACTAGGACTTTTAAACTCTGAATTTATAACAATATACGAACGCTTTATATATGGCATCGTAGACAGAGGTCATATAATGGATGCAATTAGAATAACTAAAAATATTCTAAAAGGAATAGGTGGAGAATATAGAGAAATTCTAATAGTTAAAAAAAATATTAAAATACAAGATGAAGATAATTTATATCTATATACAAAAAAACACTTAAATGATTTATTAGATGAATTGAAAAAACACCTAAAACAGCATGAAGATTCAATTATAAAAGAACAATTTAATATTATTGGGTTAGTAGAATTTATAAAAGTTGATTTAGATTAAAAATTAGAAGAAAGTACATATACTATATTAAACCAATTAAAAGAAAAAAGTTTAAATGAATTTGTTGATGAAAGAAAAGAAATAGATGATGAATGCATACAAGAATATACAAATATATTTAAAACTTCATATATAGAAGAACTAAAAAGAAGAAAATATGAATGGGCAGTTGTAAGTGAAAAGTTAAAACAACCGTATTTTTTAGATATGCTTTATAGTTACTTAAAAGAATAAGGAAATACAATTTTGTATTTCCTTATTCTTTTAGTTTACGTTAATAAATTTTAGATATAGTAAAGTAACTTAAGATGTTAGTGTAAAACTTGTTGTAATACTTCATTTATATATTGCTACGGCAATAAGATAGTTACAAACTTTTATAAGTTAAGCTATTACATCTCTAAATATAATTAAAAATATATTTATCACGAAAAAATCTGACATAGCCATTTTATATAACAAAATGCAATATATAGTTTACATTATGTTATATTTATAATACTATATGTAATATAGGGAGGTTTTTATGAAAAATAAAAGAATGAAAATAGCTCGTATTGAATGTGATATGAAGCAAGACGATTTAGCCAAAGCAGTAGGGGTAACAAGGCAGACGATTGGTTTGATAGAGGCTGGAAACTATAATCCAACTCTAAATCTTTGTATTGCAATATGTAAAGCTTTAGGGAAAACCTTAGATGATTTATTTTGGGAGGAATAGATATGAATAATATTAAAAATCAAGACGAAAGAGTTTTAGCTCAAAGAAGAAAAATTCAAAGTGATGGATTTCAATTATTGATATACGGATTACTTTTAGCAGTTGTAATACAGCAGTTTTTTTTACAAGCTCCACCTAGTCAATTTATGGGAGAATTTTTATGCTTAGTAGGTGCTGGGTTTTATAATCTTATACGCAATTTAAAATTAGGTAATAACATTTTTGTTAATAATGAAGGATCATATAAAAGCTATTTTAAAAATGCTGTAATTTCAGGTATAGGAACTATGATTCTTTTTACTATATTAACTGGTCCAAAAGTAGAAGATGTTATTGGATTTTATATATCATACGCCATAGTTTATGTGGCGATGTTGTCAGTCATATATTACTTTAGCAAAAAGAAGGAAGAGAAAATTCAAAAAGAACTAGATATGGATGAAGATGATATTAATTAGTGAATTGTTATGATTAATCTTATAAGAAAAAACTCCAACAAATATATTGACCTTTATTTAAATTAATGCAAATAAGGTTTAATATATGTTGGAGTTTTTTAATTATTTTATTATATTTAATTCTTTAGTATGTTTGTTTAGTATTTCATGTCCGTCTTCAGTTACTAGTACTAGATCTTCTATTCTAACTCCGAATTCTCCAGGTAAGTATATACCAGGCTCAACAGAGAATATCATTCCAGGCTTTAATACGTCAGTATTTATAGCAGAAACATCTCCCATATCATGAGTTTCAAGTCCTATAGAGTGCCCAGTTCTATGAGTGAAGTATTTTCCATAACCTTTTTCAGTTATATAATCTCTTGCGGCATTGTCTATATCGCAAAATCTCATTCCTGGTTTAACTAATGCTATAGCTCTTTTATTTGCTTCAAGTACTATTTCAAATACTTCTTTAGCTTTTTGAGGAGCTTCTTTATAAAATACTGTTCTAGTCATATCAGAGCAGTAGTTGTCTTTTATACATCCCATATCAAGTATTATACAGTCTCCAACTTTTACCTTAGCATCTGATGGATGAGCATGAGGATCAGCACCATTTGGACCATATCCTATTATTGGAGAGAATGAGAATCCATCTGCACCAAGTTCTTCATATATAGTAGCTAATTTTGAAGCCATTTCTTTTTCTGTTAAGTCCTCAAGTAAAGCTTGTTGAAGCTTAACCATCGCCATATCATTTATTTGAGAAGCTTTTCTCATTAAGTCTTTTTCTTCATCATCTTTACACATTCTTAAAGAGTCTATTATAAATGATGAATTTATATATTTGCAATTAGGGCAAGTATCCATTAAAGATAATAAGAATCTTGCTGGCCAATTTTTATCAATTCCGATCGTAGCATTTTTATCTATGTAATTTGAAACTATTTCTATTGCGTTTTGAGTATCGTTAAACCAAACCTTTTCTACACCTAAATCTTCAGTAACAGGGAATAATTCATTTAAGAAAAATTTATGATCTCCGTTAGTATCTAGATAAAGAGCAATAAGTCTTTCACCAGGGCTTATCATTTTACCTGTTAAGTAAAAGATTGATATTTTGTCTGTTACTAATATTTGATGGATATTGTTTTCCTTCATTCCAGATAAAACTTTTTCTAGTCTATTTAATTTCATTGTTTGTTCCTCCTTGAGTAATATATAAACAAGTTATTAATATATAATAATAAAATTATATAAAGCTTATTATACTACAAAAATATAAAATAGTAAAAATATTAATACAGTATTAGAATTTGAACAATATAATAATTGTATTCATTATATAGTAGATTTTTTAGCAAGGGATGAATTCGTTGCCTACATGAAGTGTAGATCACACGTGGTGGCTTAAGCAAAGCAAATATTTTATATATTGTATGAAAGAGTGTAACACATCAAATTAAAATTAAATATTATATAGTATAATCAGAGTCTTAGCTTAAAAAATATTATATAAGAGGGGGATTTTATGTTCAAAAAAGTAGTGGCACTGGCTAGTTCATTGGCACTTAGTATGCTATGCTTTACGGGATGTGCACAAACAACAAATGAACAGCAAAAAACTGATGAGAAAAAATTAGATAAAGTTACTATAGCAGAGGTAACTCATTCAGTATTTTATGCACCACAATATGCAGCTGTAACTAAAGGATTTTTTGAAGAAGAAGGAATTGATATCGATATACTAAACACTCAAGGTGCAGATAAAACTATGGCTGCCCTTATTTCAGGAGAAGCACAAGTGGGGCTTATGGGACCTGAGGCATCGATTTATGTTTATAACCAAGGTAGTGATAACTACGCTATAAACTTTGCTCAACTTACTAAAAGAGATGGAAGTTTTTTAATAGCTAGAGACAAAATGCCTGATTTTAAATATGAAGATTTAAAAGGTAAAGAAATATTAGGTGGAAGAAAAGGTGGAGTACCTTTAATGACACTTGAGTATGTATTAAAACAACATGGACTTAAAATTGGTGAAAATACAGCAGCTGGAGAAGTTAATGTTAGAACAGATGTGCAATTATCAGTTAGTTAATCACAATAAAGTAAACTGTTGGAATTTCAACAGCTTACTTTGGTAATTTAGGATAAATGACTATATTAAAATCGTGTTCATCCCTTCTTTTATGATCCTTAGTATAAATGACCTTATCAATTACAGATTTTAAAAGGTTATTTTTAATAGTTATATCATCAATAGAATAGTATTGGTCAATAACATATTCTAGATTTGGAATTATATTAGTAGTAGCTATATTTTTTTTCTTTTCATAATCAATTATTTCTAAAGTTGAATTTAATGTATTAGAAATAGAATCAATTCTATCTTTTAAATTATTACTTCTTTCTATAAATGTATCAACATCATAAATTCCTCTTTCAAGTAAATCATGAAGATTATTTTTTTGTTTATCAAGTTCAGATAGTTCATTTCTTAAATTAATCACTATCTTATTATAATTATCTAAATCATTAGATTTATATTCAACTTCTTTATTAGATAATGAAACCTTATAATTATGTAACCAATCTTTTAAACTATCAAGTATTCTATCTTCAATTATGCTTAATTTAGTACCTCTATTTCTACAGTTTTTACAAACTAAATATGTTTTATATGTATTAGATCCATCTTTGTGTTTTATAGTTGCATTATTAGTAGTTAATGTATAACCACATATAGAGCATTTTACAAGTCCAGCTAATGAATTTGTTAGAACATTATTTGAAGTAGGGGAGATAGACCTATTTTTTCTTATGTTTTGGCATTTATTCCATAATTCTTCGCTTATAATTGGTTCATGTTTTCCTAGTGCTTCTATTTGTTCATCTGCAGATCTAGTTCTAGATGAACCTTTTTTACGTTCAACCCTATTCCAAACTACATAGCCACAGTAAGTTTTATTTTTTATTATATCCCTTATAGCTTTTTCATACCAAGTACGACCAGTAGTTGTTTTTAGACCTAAAGCATTTAAGTGATTACATATTTTAAGAGCACCTATATTTTTATTATACATATCAAATATAGTTTTAATTACATCTGCTTTTTCTTCATCTATTACAAGAACTCTATCTTTATGATTGTTTATATATTCAATTTTATATCCATATGGAGCAGATTGAGCTATATATTTTCCATCTTCAATAGATTTAATTTTACCTCTTTGAAGTCTCCTAGAAATTATTTTCAATTCCTTCCTAGCCATAAATGCTTCAAATTCACTATATTCTTCATCAAATTCATTATTTAAATCATATAGCTTTCTAGGTGTTATAATCTTTGTATTAGAGTTTTTAAATGTTTCTAATATTAAACCTTGGTCTTGCATATTTCCACGTCCCAAACGGTCTATATCCATAACAAGAACTGCATCATATAGTCCGTTCTTAACTTCATCTAATAATTCTAGCATCTTAGGACGATTAGCTATACTTTCACCAGAAACAACTTCTTCTTTTATCTCAACAATATTTAATTTTTTTTCTTTTGCAATTTTTAAAAGAGTAGATTTATGCTTTCTTAGAGTATCTTCAATACTAGCATTTTCTAAATCTCTATCCTCACGACTTTTTCTCAAATAAATAACAGTATTCATAGTTAAGTACCTCCATAAGAGATTATACCAAAAAAAGATAAAAAGTAATCTTTATTTATGTTATAATAAATTTTGGAAACTATAATCTATAGGGTGGAGTTTCATACAAAAACCAACTTCCTACAGTAAGCAGGGAGGAGGTGAAATCTGTATGGAACTAAAGACAATAAGTGAAATAGCTGTTATATGTGCAACTTTTGCATCTGCTATTTCAATGCTAGTGGATTCTTATGTGAAAATAAAATCCACACAAAGTAAAAACCACCCAAAGGCCAATAAGGGTGGTAAAAGAAAATAATTTTTGTAATTATTAAGGAACTCCACTCTACTGTCAAATAGATTGTAGTTTCTTTTTTTATTGATACTTATATTATATACGATAATGTCGTATATATGTCAATAGAAAAATATATTAATTGATTAATTGATTAATTGATTGAGTCTTATAATTAAATAAAATATCCTTTAAAATAAAATATAAGAGCACCTACAACAGATGCAACTGTTAATAATCCCAAAACAAAATTTTCTAATGGAGTTAGTTTTTTACCTTCTATTTCTTCTTTTGATTTTAAATCTCTATAAACTTTTTTAGTTTTCCAATCAGTTCTTTTATTTTCATCAAATTTAACACCACTAAATTTTTCAGCTTTATTTAGCCTTGGTTTCCATAAACTAATATAATATCTTTCATGTTCCATAGCCTCATAATCGTCATCAAATATCATGTATTCAACCTTATGTATCAAAGGCAAATCTTTCTTTTTAAAATTAGTACGTCTTTGATTACAGCTGATATGTTCTGCAATTCTTTTGTCTAATCTTCTTCTAGTTTCACCTACATATATAACTTTACCGTATATATCTATCCATCTATATAAATAATGCTTATATAATCCCATAATTAGCCTCCTAATATATTTCCATAAAATACATAAAAATATTTTCTAAGAATATGTATAAAATAAATTGATGTTGGGAAATCAATTGTCGCTTCGGGACGTTGCCGCTCGCTTCTAAGCTATTGATTGTAGTTACTTCAAATCAAGTTATCTACTTATGCTTACTATCCATTTAGTCAAAATGATTGTCGATATTTTTTTAGATGTTTTTTAGATATTCATTCACATATCTTTTTACTATTCATATAGATATATTATAGATAATTAAAAAGGAGGTATTAAACATGACTGAAAGAGATAGTTTTGTTGTTGATTTTATAAATAAATATAAGTTATGTACTAGTAATCATATCTATAAAATATATTTTAGCCAAGTAGACCAAACTGTATGCAAAAGAAGGTTAAGATATTTAGCTGATTATGGGTATATTCAAAGAGAAAAATATAATGGAAATAACTATATTTATTATTCTGGAAATAAACCAGCAACAAGGATAGTAGCTCATGATCTATTGATAACTAATTTTGTAGTTAGACTATTAATAGATGGATATGAGATTATTGAATTTAAAAAGTCGTTTGTTCTTGGTGAAGTAATTAGTGATGCATATATTAGAGTTTCTAAGGATAATAGAATAAAAAATATATTACTAGAAGTACAATTAAGCAATCATGATTGTTTAAGTAAGTATAGAAATTTAAAAAAATTAGTATTAGACAACACTAAATGGGATGTATTGCCTAGAATAGTTGTTGCAGGAAATGTTGAGACACAAGATATACCAGGGGTTAAAGTAAGTTATTTAAATTTGAATATGGAGGGAGAATTGTGTATTTAGAAAGCGCAAAGGTACTTGGAATTATTAAAACATGCCATTATTGTGGCAAAAAATATATTAAAGATTCAAGTAATGGATGGGGGTGTTGTGAAGAGTGTTATTGCAATAAAGAAGTAATGATATGTAGAGAATGTGGTAAAGAGATAACAAAATTTGATTTTGATGATAATGGAGGTTTGTGTGAGAAATGCTATTTTGAATCTGATATTTATATTTGTTTAGAATGTGGAAGAGAATTTATACGAAATGATTATAGTAAAGGCATTATATGCTCAAAATGTGAGGGAGAATAAAATGAGTGAAAATATATTTGAACCTTTAGTAGATACTTTTGAGAATAGCACAAAGATATTACTTAAATATTCAAAGAAATATCTAGGATTAAACATATATGATTTTAATGATTTATTTAAAAAAATAAACTTTAAAAATAAGGCAGATGAATATCCAAAATTAATAAACATTGAGAATGAAGAATACTTTAAAGTTTATTTGTTTAGGTTGCCAGTAGGAATAACATTAAGTGATTTTAAAAATAAATCAGAAAATATAGCATTCTTTTTAGGAGTTAAAGATGATGTTTTAAGATTTGAAACTAAAGAAAATTTTAATATAGCCGTAAAAGTTATGACTAAAACACCTTCAGCAGAGTATGATCCATTAACTATGAAAAGAAATGATTTTAAAATTCCACTTGGATATAATTTAAATAATAATAAAATGGTTTACTGGGACTTAATAAGTTCATCAAATACTCATTGCTATATTGCAGGAAGTAGTGGAGGAGGTAAGAGTATAACATTAAGATTAATACTAACACATTTAATTAATAGTCTTAGTAAAAGAGATATAGAATTTAGTATAATAAACACAAAGAGGGTTGATTTAAAAGACTTTAGATATGCAAAGCATACTAAACATTATATGACAGGTATAGATGGAGTAGAGGACTTTTTAAGATGTGAGTTAGAAGAAATGGAAAAAAGATATAAGCTGTTAGAAAGAAATGATTGTGATGATTTAACGGAATATAGAAAAAAGATATGTAAAATTCCATATAGGATTATAGTGGTTGAAGAAATATCAAGCTATAAAGGAAACAAAGAATATCAAAGAGCGATAGAATTAATAGCATCACAGGGTAGGGGAGCAGGAATGATATTATTATTAGTTACACAGTTGCCATCTAGAGAGATTATGCCAAATACTATAAAGTGTAACATTAATACAACAATAGGGCTTAAGACAAAGGATGCTATAAGGTCAGAGATTATTGCAGGAACTGATTCAGGACTCGAAAAATTAAAAGGTAATGGTCATAGTAAGTTATTTAATGGAAATCATGATGGTACAGAATACCAAGGATTGTATATTTCTAAAGAAGTTATGAAAGATATTATAAAAAATAATTGTATAAAAGAAAAAGGAGCATCTGTAGCTGGAACTACAAATACTCCAGATAAAAATGATTAGGAAACCACTTTTTATCTACTTAATTATATATTATTTGACATGAATAGTAAATAATATATAATTAATATTTTATCGTTTATTTTTAACTTTAGGTAAATATATATTTTTTATAAAATATAAATTAACTAAAAGTAATATTAATCCGAAAATAAATAAAAACAATCCTACATGTAGAATTAGTATGAATATATTTTGATTAATTGTTAATATTGTTATAGAAGTATCATTTTTTACTATGAAAAAGGACTTTAAAATATATATTAACAAGGATGAAACAAATGAAAATATAGTCATAAAATTAACTTTGTAAACAACCCTTATGCTATTAGATTCATTTAACTTTCGAGTCATATAAGTATCTGATGAAATAATAGTGCCAAAAGAAGTAGAAAGCAAGCCTATTAAAATTCCACTGACAGTAGCTATATCTCCAGAATATACATTATTTATTAAATTTAATTCAAACTTAATTGAATTTGAAGTTATAAATATATACCCTAATAATGTTATACAAAAATAAGTTGGTAAAATATATTGTTCGGATCCGAAGGCTCTGTAAAAAAATATTTTTCTTCTAAATTTATTCATAACAGTTAGTTACCTTTCATATTAGAATCACTAATATAATTATAACTCATATTTATATAGAAGTAGTAGCTATTTCTAAAGTGCTAAATTCATTCAAGATAGTTTTTTTATTATAAGAAAATGCTTCTTCTATACATTTAAACATATCACTAGAATTTAAATATTTACTACCGTCATTTAATTTTACAGGATATACTTTAGATAATAGTTTTTCTTCGAATAAATCAACAGTTAAACCTTTAGTTTGACTAAGTGGCTTTGTATGAACCTTAGCTAATTTTAGTGGGCATTTAGATTTTATGAAGCCATCTTCATCAGAAAATTGATTTTTTATACTATCAACTAGCTTTATAATATTTTTGATAAATTTATTTTTATCTTTTAAATTAAGCCCAGATGAATCATTTATACCTATATTTATAAACATATTATCTAAAGATGTAAAGTTATTATCAAATTCAGGCAAAATACCAAGATTAAGTGCAGATTGTATTTGTCCTAATGCTGGATATGCAACTTTTAGGTCAAAACCTTTAAATATTCCTTTATAAAGCAGTTCTTCAACACTATCTGTATTTAATATTGGTGCTAATTCTAATATATTTTTTTCTTTAAACACTAGTTCAAAAATATCTGAAAGTCTTTCAATTCTACATCCATAATAATTAAATTCTGAAGCTATAATATTATGTTTTGGATAAACTATAAAGTGAGTTTGTTCCATAAGGGTATCATCCATGTTATGAGGAATTTCTCTTTTTTCACCTGTAAAAATATTAAATAGGTATGGAAAAGCTGAATCTCTTAATGAATAAAGTAAACATTCAATTTTTTCATTATCAATACTTATTACGTCTAAGAAATGATATCTATTTTTATCCTTTAAATTTTTAAGTATTAATCCACTGTCTTTTAAGTTTTCAAAGCTATTCCCTAGATCATTTTTATGTTTTTGTAAAATAGAATTATATAATTTAAATAACTTAAATAAGTTATCCATTTTCTTAACATCAGTTCTATAAAAATAGATACTCTTTTCAACTCTATTTTTTGTTTTTTTATTCGTAGATATTACACTGTTCATATTTCATATCCTCCTAGATAGATAGTGATAGACTTTGGTTATATTCTTCTGCTAACATTGTTTTATTGAATTCAGCAGAAGGGTCGATTTCATAAATAAGTTCTTCTAATTCATCAATAGATACATTAAAGAATTCTTTCCTTAAGTTTATTTTATTAACTCTCCTATCATCTAAGATAGAGTGTAGTTTTTGTTCAAGTCCAACTGCATCATCTGAGAATATAAAGCTATGTACATCAAATGTGAAAGGTACACTTGCGCTTCCTAATTCTTTAATTCTTTCAAATGGATCAAGTCTTCTTGTCATCCCTATTTTAAATACATCCTTACCAAAAGAACCTAAGTTACTTATTACATAGACGTTACCAGCTTTACCATTTTGTCTACTAACGATTTCTTCCTTTTTAGTTTCAACTAAATTAAGCTGATCTTGTAGTTCCTTTATTCTTAATTCAAGTTGTTGCTCTTTATCACTTTGAGGCGATTGTTTTAACTGTTCCTCTAGCTTTAATATTTCATTTTTATATTTTTCTTCCTCTGCCTCTACTTTTTTACGTTGTGCCTCTAATTCTTTCTTTTCTGCTGCTTCTTGCTTCATTTGTTCTCTTAATGCTGCTTGTTCAGCTCTTTGTTGCTCTTTTTTTACATAATATTGATATTCTATATTCACACAATTTAAAAATAAATACTCTATTTCTCCTATAAATTTTGATAGGGTAGAGGCGATACTTTGATTACCCTCACCAGCAATAATAAAATATTTTTTAGTGGTTTTCTTTATTAAGTTTAATGATTCATCTAAAGTTCCATATTTTAAGTTATATAAAATATTTTGTAATTCAGCTTTTAAAGCAATAACCATGAGTTTGTAAATGGCAATATTAGCTTTAGTAGTATAACGGCCTTGATATTTTTCAAGTGTATCTTCTATAGATTCTTGAACTAAATTAAATGATTTTTTTAGCTCTTTAACATCCATACTATGTATTTTTAATAAAATTGATGGATCTAAATCATTTATTAAGGCATAGTCATCAGTAGATAAATTTAAGCCATCTTGATAAAATATACTATTATTAGCATATTCTTGAAGGGCATACTCGGCACTTTTGAAAGCTAAGTTAATTTTTTTCTTTTTCTTAGATATGTTTCCAAGATTGGATAACTCTTTTTCAACTTTAGATTCTAGCTCATTTAGGTTATCTTTTGTATCGTTAATATTTAGAACTAATTTTTCTAAATCATTATTTTTATCGATTAAAACATTTTCTAAAAATTGTTTATTACTCCCCAGTTTTTCAATTTCAGACTTTAAGTCTAAATAAGCAGTTTCTTCCTTAGATAAGGTTATGTAGTTAAGTTGCGTTTTTAAATTTGTAACTTCACTTTCTAAATCAATCTGCTTAAACTTTAAGTCACTATTTATTCTTTCTAAATCATCATTTTTATTTTGTAATTCTAATAGTTGTCTTTTTAAGTCCTTTTTACTTGGACCGAAACTAAATAAACCCATGTAAGCCCCCTTAATATTGTCTAGATATTGTTATTAAATTTATACATTATAAGTTCCTCTGGAACTTTAAAGTATTTACTTAACTGTTCAGCTGTTACATATTCATAGCCTCTAGAGAACTTATTTAAAGCTTTATCACTTATAAGTATATGAGCAGCAAACTGATTAGCCTCATTCTCTAGTTTATTTGTAACAGAGTATGTATAACTTTTCAAAAAACATATATTAGTTTTTTTATGTAGCACAGAGTGTGCTAGTTCATGTGCAAGTACAACTCGTTCCTCCCATTCATCTAGTGAAGAATTTAGAGTAATGAAGAAGTTTCCGTCAACATTTAAGAAATATCCTTTAGTAGAACCTAAAGGATCTCTTTTTATTTTTATATTTAAGTAATCACATAGTTCATATAGATTTGATGTTTTATATTTATTTATTAATTTGATTACTTTTCCCTTAACTTTGCTCAAAATAAATCCCTCACTGTTATTTTAAATATGATGTCTACTTGGATTATAAAAAATTGTTTTAGTGATCTATTTTTTACATTTCATAGACTTAGCTAATTCTATAGTACTTTTTATAGAATCCCTAAGTAGTCGCATATCTTCATCACTCATAGGTTCGCCACAAAGCATAAGACCTTGTTGCATCATAAGTTCATCTATTTTTTTCTCAATATCTTTTTCTTGATTATCAGCAACTTCTTTCATTGTATCGTGTTTTCTATTATCTGTTCGACCTAATAGAAATTCAGTAGATACATTAAAATAATTTGCTATTTTTTCAAGTAAAGGCAATTCGGGTAATTGTTTTCCATTCTCATACTTAGATATTGAAGTTCTATCAACACCTAATATATTCGATAATGCACTTTGAGTAATTCCTTTTGAAATTCTTTCTTGCTTAAATCTATCTTTAAACTCTGCCATTTGCTCACCTCCATATTAAAAATATAAATAAAATGTGAGTTAAAATCAATAAAATGTGAAAAATTAGCACAAAAATATAAAAAAGTGTTGACTGTGTGATTTTAAATCACTATAATAATGATTGTAAGGTGAGTTAAAATCACTAGCAAGGAGGTTACATGAGTTGAAAAACTTTGAATTAAAAAATCTTAGATTAAAAAATAGAATCACACAAAAAACTATAGCTAATTTGCTAGATGTTGATGTTTCAACATACACAAAAAAAGAAAATGGACAAATTGTTTTTTCTATAAAGGAAGTATCGGCTATAAAAGACTTTTTTAAACTAAGTGATGCAGAGATAGTAAAAATTTTTTTAAAATAAAAGGTGAGTTAAAATCACTAAAATTAATATCTACATTTGATGGCACAAAATTGTGCTACCAAAATTAGATAAATTATATAAAGAAGAGAGGTAAAAAAATGAATGAATTAATACACATACAAGAAGTGAATGGAACTTTATTAGTAAGTAGTAGAGATATTGCTAAAAATTTTGAAAGAGAGCATAAGTCAGTAATTAGGTCAATAGAAGATTTAGCTAAGGCTGATGAATCAAATCTTAGCTATGAAAAATTTATTGAAATGTTTGTAGTATCATCTTATTTAAATAGAGGAAAGACATATAAAGAATATTATATGACGAGAGACGGATTTAGTTTATTAGTAATGGGATTCACTGGAGCAAAGGCACTAAATTGGAAACTTAAATATATAGAAGCATTTAACAAAATGGAACAACAATTAAGAGAACAATCTAATCCATATGCAAATTTAAGTAAAGAATTACAAATGATAATTCAATTGGACCAAAAGCAACAAATGGCAGAGCGAAAAGTTATAGAAGTTGCAAATAACTTAGAAGATTTTAAAAATAATGCACCTTTATTTAATTCAGAATGTGATGAACTAATAAAGTGTGTTAAAAAAACAGCTACAAGGGTTTTAGGTGGATATAAATCAAATGCATACAATGATAAGTCAATAAGAGCGAAGGTTTATAGTGATATACAACAACAGATAAGAAGGCAATTTGGTGTTGAAAGTTACAAGGCAATAAAAAGAGTTCAATTACATAAGGCTCTAGATATAGTTGCAGATTATGAAGCTCCTATAGTTTTAGCAGAAGAGGTTGAGATTTTAAATAGCCAGCTGGCATTAGCTTAGGAGGAAATTATGGAAAATCAAAAGAAGCCTGCTCAAGAAGGTCGAGTTCAAGAGCAGGTAAAGACTATAAATCAAATGAGAAAAGAACATGGTCTCAAGCCTATAAAGGGTGGAGACATAGTACTTATTCCCATAAAGTAATACTGTAACAATCAGCAGGAGCATTAGCATTTGATATATTATGAACTTCTACCATTGGTTCAAAGTTCATATTCAATGATTTACAAGCTATTGGTATTAGGTTGTTAAGTTCATCATTGCTAACTTCAAAGTCAAAAACTTTTTTTAATGAATGTAATAGCTCAACTGAATATATGCAATTAAAATTTCCACCTAAGAATAGCATATCATATTTAGCCATTACATCTTTTATAGTTCCAGTATCAGCTTGAATACTGGCAGAACGAAGTTCTAATAAAATTTTTGATAACTTTTGCAAATTATTATTCATAATATCACCACCTTTTATATTTTAGGCATCAACCTAAAATAATTATAACATACTGGAGGTAAAAAATGACAGTAGGCGACAAAATGAAAGACTTATTAAAAAAATATAATATAAAGCCATATTTACTTGCAGACATGGCTGGATTAGATAGAAGTAATGTTTATGACATTATAAATAATAAAAACACAAAACCAAGTATATATGTAATTGCTAAGATAGCTCATGTATTGGAACTAAGTGATGAAGAACTTGGAAAGTTAATAAGATAGGAGTGTTTTATATGGAAAATTTAAAAGTATTACAAGCTCAAAATTTGTTGGAAGGTACTTGGTACTTTCCAAAAGAGGATGTTTTCATTAGGAGTAAAATAGTTGATGTTGAAATACTTAAAAATTGTTTTGGAGAAGAAGATCTAATGGATATTAAATTAGAAAATGGTCATATAGCTATATGTGAATATAGTGAAGTAATAAAAATACCTAGACCTTCTAATATAGTTTCAGCATTTGATTGGTGTTTTGCTATTCAAAATAAAGATAAAGAGTTTATAGGATATATAGGTAAGCCTAGGGCATAGGACAATTTTTAAAAAGCATATACAGATAGTGGGGGTGTGTTCATGGAACAGAAATATGATGCAACGTACCACTTCGGTAAAACTACGGTGCACATTGTTTCCCCAGAAACTGTGCTTGGTAGAAAAATGACCGAAGATGAAAAGCAAAAGGTACTAGATGAAGTTAAAAGAATAAATATTGAAATTATGAGAATTAGAATTGCTAACGGAGAGTTTGCTTAGGCAACTTCTTCGGATGAGGATTTAGGACAAGTTGAGGAGTTTAAACATGGATATCAGGATTTTAGCTAAGTTTTGTGAGGAATTTAAAGAAAAGGATATAAATTATAAATTTAATTTATTAAAGGCATATAAAAAAGTTTATAAGATAAAACCAAATGAAAATAAAGATAAAGAGGTTACATGGCTTTATCAATAAGGAGTGTGTTTCACATGAAAATAGAAAAGACGTTACTACGTTAAGATAAGGAGGTGTGTATAGTGAAAAATACTATACATGGATTTAATCAACGTAAAGCCTTAGAGTTAGAGTTAGATTTAAAACAGTTAATTATCTTAAGGTGGTTTGTTGATTATAAAGATACAGGAAAAATGAACTCAAAGATGTTTGATGATGATAAATATTATTGGATTAAGTATGAAGGTATAATAGATGCTCTTCCAATATTAAAAACAACTAGTCATGACACTATTTATAGATATCTTAAGAAAATGTCAAAAGTAGGAGTTTTAAAACACAGGACTTTAAAGCAAGGTGGAATATGGAGTTACTTTACATTAGGAGATAGATATAAAGAGCTTATAGATGATAGTTATATGGTCGGAAAAAAATCCGATAGTATCGGAAATGAATCCGAGGGAAACGGAAAAAAATCCGATAGTGTCGGAAAAAAATCCGAGGGAAACGGAAAAAAAGTCGGAACGAAAAAACAACCTATTATTAATACATCTATTATTAATACAACAACTGGAGAAGAAGATGTTGTTGTTGAAGATGTAAACAGATATAGAGCTATGATTGAAGTTAAAAAAGCTTTTAATGAACTTGTAGAAAATGACATAAAAAAAGTAGTTGACTCTCTACAATCAACTACTGGTACTTATGACATAGACTATTTAAAGTCTAAGTTAGAAATTACCAAAAACAATTCACATATTAAGAATATCACAGGTTTCCTTATAAAAGCTATAAAAGAAAACTACAATATTAAGAGTTTGTCCAACAATAATACACAACATACTACAAAACCTACAAAGTTTCATAATTTTGATGAAACATTTACTCAATATGAGACAGAAGAACTTGATGAAATTATTTTAAAAAGTCAAAGGGCTAAATTTGGTTAAGATATGACTTTGGCATTAGAGAATCAAATTAATAAAGCTTTGAGTAAAAAAGGTAAGCATACTCTAAAGAGGTTTGAGTGTAGTAAGTGTGGTCAGATATATATTTATATAGTTAAAAGTGATTTAAATAATTTAAAGTGTATTAGTTGCGATACAGATATGAATTCAGAGGGTGAGTATTGATGAAAATTTTAGATAAGATGACAATAACAGAAGCAGCAGAGCTTATAAGATTAAAAGCTATAGAGGTAAAAAAAGAAAAAAATATAACAGAGCAGGAAGCATTTAAAGTTATATTATCAGATATAGAAAAACATCTAGGGGGAACCAGTGATGATATTGGAGTTAGAAGATAAGCAGTTTGAAGAAATTAGAGATATATTAGGTAGTTTATTTTTAAAAAGTAATATATCAGAGAGTACAGATATAAAAGAAGAAGTAATTAGACTTAGTCAATGGGTGGATCATATGGTAGTTAGCACTCAAAATGAAAGACAAGTATTTTATGAAAAATATCAAAAAGAGAGGAAACAATAAAATGTTAATGCTAAAGAAAAAGCATAAGGAACTTTTAAAAGTAGCTAATGAAAAATATTATTCTAAAGGATATGATAAGGCTACAGAAGAGCTAGAGGATGTATTTAAAAATACTGTTAAAGAACATAATGAACTTAAAAATGTGTTATTAGAAAGAGAAAAAAGATAGATATTTTAAACTTTTTTCTAAGATGTACATGTGATAAAGATATAGCAAGATATGAAGCAATAGTAAAAAGAACTAAAAAAGCTAGGATAAGAAAAAAAGCAGAGACGAAGATCCTAGAGATAAAGGAAAGAAAGTTAGCATTTGAGTAGTATTGTGGTGGTGCTAATTATTTGGATTGGCATCACTGATATAGTAAGTATTTTTAGGAGGAAGTATAGATGAAAGATTTATGGACAGCTATTTGGATAATATCTTTTATAAAATTATCAATTGATGTAGTTATATTAGCTGGAGAACATATAAAAAAGAAATATTAGTGTGAGGTGTTAAGAGTGTTAACTAGGCATAAAAAACAAATAGCATCAGAATTAGCAGAATCTCTAATAGAAGATGGGATGCTATTTGGTGAGGAACTTGAATGGTATTTGAAATTAGGAGCCAAAGGTCAAATTGAATTTAAGAATGAGGATGAATATTTTGAGTTTGAGAACCAAGTAATAAAATATGTTGAGAATAAAACTAGATATGTCAAAGTATTTGATACTGATACAAATGAAGAAAAAGTATTTAAAGAAGTATCAGACTTGGCAAATAAAATAGGTGTTACAAATGCAAGGATAATATCTGCAATAAGTGGCAAATGCTTGATGATGAAAAGATATAAAGTTGAGTATGGCAGAACAACTGTAAAGGAGCTTAGATATTACTAGAGCTAATGATGAAGTAATATTTGCATTAAAACATTGATTTTAGGAGGAGAACACTATGAAATTAGGACAAGAAATTACGTTTAAGAATGATTTTAAGATAGAAACATTGATAACAAATACAAAGCTACAAGTTAAAAAAGGAGATAAGGCAATAGCAACTAGAACTGGGTTAAAAATACTAAATGGAGAAGGTATAGGTAAAATCACTAATTACCAAGAGGGAGAACATATAAGAGGGTATGATCACAGAAATATAGCTAAAATGGTTCTTAACAGAATAAACTGCGTATTTGATATAGAAGGGTTTATGATGTACGAGGATATAAAAAAAGCAGAGATGATAGATGAAATAGAAGATGTTTTAACAGATATACTTTAAAAGAAAATATTGGTTTTAGGAGGAGAATGAATAAATGGAAAAATTATTAAAAGCTAAATTAAAATTAAAGAAAGTTAGGGGCAAATTAGAAGAATTAGACTTAGAAATAGATAATATACAAGATTTTATAGATGAGTTAAGCGGACAAAAATACTCGCTAGAAGAAGAGATGGAATCAAAAGAGAGAGAGGAAAATGAACTTTTAAAGTTTATAAGGGATTACACTATTAATAACTTAGATAAAGATATATCAGAAAAATACGGTAAAAATAGTTTTGAAGAAAAATTATTGAAAGCTACTCTGTTTACTGCTAAAAATGGATTTAAGCCAGCATTTAACCATGTATATGTAAGTAAAGACTATATATATTCTATTGATGGATACAGAGCTTTACAGTATAAACATAACAATTCTAATATAGTAAAAAATATGTTTGTAGAGGTAGATAACCTATTAGAAGAAAAAATAGATTTATCTTTATTTAAAGAAGTTGATGGTGAACATGAAACATGCGGATTAGATATAGCTAGAAAAGTTATAAATAAAGAAATTGAAAAAGTTGATAATGATATTTTTAACATAGATAAAGATTATTTTATGAATGAATTTTTGTATAAAGAAGCGGATGGAAAATTCTATAAATTACTTATATTTGATTTCAAAAACATGAAGATAGCAGTAAATAAAGAATTTATAGAAGATGCACTTAACATATTTAAAGATAGTAAGTTTAATGTAAGCTATTCTGGAGCTACTAATCCTATGATTTTTAGTAATGACGAAATTAAATTATTAGTATTGCCTGTTAGATATAGCGATATTGACAAAATATAAGTAGCTTGGTACCGACACAAATGTCGGAACCAGCTAACTAAAGATGGGTTTTAGGAGATGAAATATGAAAATTAAAATAGGCGACATAGTAACTATAAAAAATAAAAAGTATCTATCTAATGAATACCCTAGGTGGATAAGAGAAGCTATAGAGCAAGATATACACTTGAAAGTTATAAAGCCGATACCAATGAAAGGACTTTTGGTGAGGTCAATGTTAGGTGATAAGTATATTTTTAATAGAAGTGATTTAAGAGCTATATAAAAAATGGAGGCGATTTTATGATTAAAAGAATAACAAGTTTAATGTTAGTAGGAATTTTAGTAGCACCAAGTATAGTAGATGCTGCACCAGTATCAGTTGCAAGACCAGTAACTATTTCACGTCCTGTTACAGTTTCAAGACCTGTAACAGTAGCTAGGCCATCAGTTACCACTCCGAAAGTCAGTACTCCTAAACCAAGTACTACTGTTCCAAGAGTAACTACACCAAAAGGTACAACACCAAAACCTTCTAGCTTAAAGTCAGGAACACAGACTTTAAAGCCTAGTAGTACGAAATCAAATACACAAACAAAATCAAGCACAACTAAGTCTAATCAATCAAATAACAATTCAAAATTAGATATGACTAAGAAACCTGAAAGTAATAATAAAAATGATAATTATAAAAATATTGATAAGAAAAATGATACATATAGCGTAAAACCTAAAGATACGAATAGCAAAACAATAGTTAAAAAATCTTATTATAATAATTATTCTAGTTCTCCACTTTATATAAATAATGGGTCAAACTTTTGGGCTTACTATGGGTTGATGAATATGAGTAATAATAATTTAACAGAGCGAGAGCTTGCAAATGCTTTAGAAAAAAAGGGCTATAGCGAAGATGAAGCAGAAAAGATAGTTAAAGATGCTCGAAAGGAAAGCAAAGGTAATAAAAAATCTATATCAAAAATTATAGTATATGGAATAGCAGGGATTGGAGCTATTTCTGGACTAGCATTATTATTATTTAAATTAAATAGGAGATAAAACTTAAAAAATAACCTGGGGCTTATGCTCCAGGAACTAAAAGATGGGTTTTAGGAGATGAAATATATGATAAAAAGAATAAAAGAGTTTATAAAAAATAAAACAAATCAGAAAAAGTGTGAGCATGAATATGCTGAATTTGGAAAAGTTTCAAAATATACAAATCTAAATGGATACAGAGTTTATATAAGATGTGAAAAGTGTGGTCATATCAAAGATTCATACTTTAGATACGAATAAAAAAATATTTGAATAAGTAAATGTCATTATCAGTATAGTTCTATAGCTATATCAATAATGATAACTAAATGATAAGAGGTTATAGAACATGGAAGATAATAAAATATATTGCAGTAGATGTGGTGACGATATGACGGAGGGATATGACGTGCATGATGGACTTTATCATTATTGTAGCAATGAATGTCTATACACCGTAATGAATGAAAAAGAGTACTTAGAGTTGTATGAAGAAGGTTATGCATTTTGGACTATATTTGAAGATTAGGAGATTGAGTATGAGAGTTCTTATATTTAATACAAATGAGCCTTTTTTATTAAAAGAAATTAATAGTAATAAAGATGTTAATGAAACTATAGAAGATATAAAAAAAGACTATGCAATTGATACATATAGCTATAAGAAAGTAGATAATACATTGTTTGTATATATATTTATAAAATAAAAAACATATTTTAATTGATAGGAGATTGATTATGAATCAAGTAATTTTAATAGGAAGATTAACTAGAGATGTAGAGTTAAAGTACATCCAAGGACGTGGAATGGCAGTTGCTCAATTTGCAATAGCTGTTGAAAGAGAATTTACAGGTAAAGATGGTAAGAAAGAAACTGATTTTATAGATATACAAGTTTGGGGAAAGAGTGCAGAGAATTGTGCTAATTATATATGCAAAGGTAGCTTAATAGCTGTTAATGGAGCTATAAGAATTGAAACTTATAAAAATAAAGATGGAGAAAATAGAAAAACAACTAAGATTAATACAAGTAGAGTTCAGTTTTTAGATAGTAGAAATAAAACAAATAACCAAGAACCACAATTTGAACCACAAGGAGCATTAGATCCTAATGGTTGGGATGCAATAAATGATAATGATATACCATTTTAATAAATAAAATATAGAGATTATTTATCAGGGGGATGCACCAAATATATTATTTAGAGGTGCTATGATGAATATAAAAAAAGATTATATAGAGAAAACAAAGAAATATTTAGAAGATTTAAGAATGAAGCTAACTAGAAAAGAAAATTTACAAATAGAAATAGAGATGTTAAAGGAAAGGCAACGTATTGAGGGCGGAATGGATTTTAATGATATTTTAAGAACGGGAACATCATATAGAGGTATTGAAGATTTAATAATAACATATGATTCTCAAATAACTTGTAAACAGGCTGAAAGTGAACGAATAGACCATTATTTAAGGATGTATGAGTTATATTCTAGAAGTCTTAGTAGTTTTGATAAAAAGATATTAAAACTTAGATATTTAGAGAGTGAGAAAAAAATATCTTTTGTAAATATAGCAAAAAAGTTATCTTATTCTAAGAGTGCTATAGCAAATATACATGATGAAGCAATAGAAAAACTAGCATTTTACATATATGGAGATGCTGCGACTTATATATAAAATACTTAACTGTGGATAAGGTGGAAATTTAGTGGAAAAAAAGTGGACACAAAGTGGAAGCATTATGTGCTAATATATTATCATAGGAAAAATGACAGACAGTAAACCTCACAATAAAGAATATGATATCCATTAGTTAAGACTCAAAACACAAAAAAGGAACTATCAAACCTCACACATAGATAGTTCCTTTTTTGTGTTTAAAAAAGGGAGTGTTTATGTGAAAGTTTGGAAAGAAGCAAGTGAGATTAGTATGATCCATGAGTTACCAGACAGAAAGTTGAGGGAATTAGATATAGAAATGAGAAAGAAACCTAATTTTGATAAAAGTAAAGAAAGCAAGGTTATGAAAAATAGGTTAAAATTAAAAAAATAATTGTAAATTTTTTTAAAATCTAAAGTAAAAAACTTACCTTTTCAAAGCTGTGTAAAGTTTATAAAAATAATTAGTTAAGTAGTTTGAAAATACTTAAGTTCAAAAATAATAATAACTTAACAGTTTATGTATTATGTAATGTTTTGGAGGTGATGAAAGATTAATGTTGTACAACCTATTAGAGACAAGGAAAAGATAAGAGAAGCTAAGAGGTTTTTAGAGGAATGGGACCAAAGATATTATGTTATGTTTTTACTTGGAATACGTACAGGACTTAGAATAACAGATATATTAGAGTTGAGAGTTAAGGATGTAAGAGATAAGAGTGGAAAGATAAAAACTCATATACTTACTAAGGAGAATAAGACTAATAAACGTAAGAGAATAAAGATGCATACAGAGTTGAAGCAGCAGTTAGAGGAATATATATTAAGCAAAGATGATGAAGCTTATTTAATACAATCTAACAAGAAAGATAAGTTTGGAGATAACAAACATATATCAAGGCAAAGAGCATGGGAAGTATTAAAGAATGTATCAGAATTTATAGGAGTAGATGAGATAGGGTGCCATACACTTAGAAAGACATTTGGCTATCATTACTATAAGAAGACTAAGGACATTGCTTTATTGCAAAGTATATTCAATCATTCATCACCAGAGATAACACTTAGATATATATGTATAACTGATGATATGATGGATAGAGCATTTGATAACATGGAGTATTAGGAGAATGTATAGACTGTGTTAAAGAAGATATGTAACTGTGGTAAGCTAATTAATCAGCAACAAAGAATGTGTGATGCATGTATGAGTAAACATATAGAAGCTAAGAAGAAGAGTAACAAGGTTTATAACTCTTATAATAGAGATAAAGATATTGATTCATTTTATAAAACAAATGAATGGTTAAATACAAGAGAATATATATTAACTAAATATAATTATATCGATCTATGGGATTATTTTGTTAATCAAAGAGTTACAAATGCAAATACAGTACATCATATCACAGAAATAAAAGATGATTATGAACTAAGACTTGATGAAAAGAATTTAATACCGTTAAGTCCTAAAAGTCATAGTAAGATACATAAGTTGTACAGAAAAGACAAGGAAAAGACTCAATTGAAGCTTAAGGAGATTATAGATCTAGCAAATAAATTTGGAGTTAGATAGTACCCCCCCTCCCTTTTTAATTTTTTGAATGGTTATAAAGGAGCGAGCGGTACTCTTTTCTTCCGGAGATTTTCCCTTTTTAAATTTTTTTATGAAAGGAGGTGCACCATGGGAAGAAATCGAAAAACAACTTCTACTACTAAAAAGCATTTAACAAAAAAAGAAATTAATCAAAGAGAAAATCAAGAAAATAAAATAAAATTAGATAGAGAGGATTTAGCAAAGGTTCCAGAATGGATGCAAAATGACCTCCTAGCTCGTAATGAATTTGCAAGAGTAGTTGATGCAGCTACTAAAATTAATTTATGGGATAATTTAGATTTATCTATATTAGCAATATATTGTAAAGCATATTCTGGGTATATAACTGTTACTGAATTAATAGATAAGAATGGTTATACTGTTCCAGGTAAAGAAAGTGAAAAAATAAGTCCATATGTTACAGCACAAAATAGATATGTTGAGCAGATTCTAAAATGTTCTTCTAAATTAGGACTAGCTACTACTGACCGCTTGAAGTTAATAGTACCTGAAGGAGAAAGTAAAGAAAATAAATTCAATAAATATATAGTAGTGTGATATGGCGAAAAGAAAAAAAGATAGAGTTACTGAATATGCTAAACTGGTTGTAAGCGGTAAGATAATAGCTGGTAAAAGTGTTATAAAAGCCTGTAAAAGGCATTTAAATGACTTGAAACGTAGCAAAACTAAAGAATTTCAGTATAAATGGGACGTTGAGAGGTCAGAGTCAGCATTAAATTTATATAACGACTTAACTATATTAGAAGGTGATGAACCTCAACAACTAAAAACTAGAGGATTCCAAGAATTTATACTTGGAAGTTTAGAAGGTTGGGTCACCAAAAGAACTGAATATGTTAGATTTAGAGAGGCTTACATTCAAGTTGCTAGACAGAATGGGAAGTCTTTTTTAAGTGGAGCTAAGGGTGTAAAAACTAGTAATTTTTCAAGTTATAGAATGGGTAGAATTATATGTGCTGCCACAAAAATGGATCAAGCTAAAATAGTTTGGGAAGAAATAAAGAAATTTATTATTGCAGATGAAGATTTAAAAGTCATGTTTAAAATAACAGAATCTGAAAATCTTATAACTGCTGGAGCAACAGGAACTACAATAAAAGCTATAGGAAGAGATACTAAATCTATAGATGGATTTAGAAGTGTACTTGCTATACCAGATGAGTTACATGCTCATAGAACTAATCAAATATATAAATTACTTCTTGGAGGTCAAAGAAAAGTAAATAATGCACTAATTTTAGCTATAACTACTGCTGGATTTGATTTAAATTCATTCTGTTATGAACATTATCAATTCTGTAAAAAGGTATTAGATGGTGCTGTAGACAAAGACAGTTTATTTATATTTATTGCAGAAATGGATGAAGATGATGATATTTGGGATTATCATAATTGGGTTAAAAGTAATCCATTATTACTACTTAATGAAGATAATACAATAAATATGGAAGAAGTACGAAAAATGAGTGAAGTTGCAGTGGAAGTTAAAGAAAAGGGTGGACAAGATTTACTAGACTTTATGACTAAGTGGCTAAATATGTGGGTTAGCTATAGGGGTGGAAAATACTTAGATGTTGATTGCTTAAATAAATGTGAATCTGACTTAACTATTGAAGATATGAGAGGCAGAGAATGCTATTTAGGTATAGATTTATCTAGTGGTGGAGATTTAACATCAATAGGTCTTGTATTTCCTTTAAATGATGAAGAAGAAACTGTATTTATTCATTCTCACTCATTTATGCCAGAACTAAGGCTATTAGAACATGAAAAAACAGATGATGTACCTTATAGGCTTTGGGTTAAAGATAAATTATTAACTTTAACTACTGGTGCATTTGGAATAAAAACAGATTATAAATTTATCGTAAATTATCTAAAGGATCTTATAGAAAAGTATGAAATAATCATAAAAATATGCGGTTATGATAGACATAATGCAAGTGCTTTTTTATCAGATTTAGATTTTTTAGGGTGTGATTTAGTTGATATAAATCAAAGTGCTAAGTCATTAAATGATGCTACCGTTGATTTTCAACTTTCAGTAAAATCACTTCAAGTTAAATATGATAAAAGAAACAAATTATTTAAATGGAGTGCAGTAAATGCAACTACTACAAAAAACAGTTTTGGAGAAATAAAAATAGATAAAACATTAGAAGAAAATAGAATAGATCCAATAGATGCAATAATAGATGCATGGAAATTGTACTTTGAAGAAGAAAAACAATCAGATGTAGCATTTGTACCTGATTAAAAAGGAGGTGATTTAATGGGAATTATAAGTTGGGCAAAAGGATTATTTTTTAAGACTCCAAGTATAGATTTTTTACAAAGAGGTTCAAGAGCATTTTCATTTTCTAATGGAGAATTAGCAAATAATGAAACAATATTTGCTGCAATAACTATGCTATCAAATGCTATTGCGAGTGCTCCTATTAGTTTAAGACAGGGATATGACAAAGTTAAACCTCTTGATGATAACTTTTCTAAATTATTAAGAGATGGACCAAATTCTAATATGAGTACTTTTAAGTTTATTAGATTAATGGAAACTATAAGAAATGTTAAAGGTAATGCATATGCAATAAAAGAGTACGATTATTATGGGGATATATCTAGTATTTGGGTTTTAGATAGTGATTTTGTAACACCTATAATAGATACTGATACAAAAGAATTATGGTACAGAATATCCACTAAAAATGGTGATGATTATTTCCATAATAGACATATAATAGATGTTAGCCATATTAGTACAGATGGAGCAAATGGAATAAGCCCTATATCGGTTTTAAGCAATACTCTTAATTATGATAAAAGTGTAAAAGAATTAAGCCTTGAACAACTTCAAAATAGTGTTAATTTTAGATATGCATTTAAAGTAAATGGGAATATAGATCCTATTAAATTAGCTGAATACCATACATTAATCGAAAGCTACATGAAAAAAGGAATTATCTATCTTGATAATGGAAAATCATTAGAAGAATTAAAAGATAGATCATCAATAGATCCTAAAATATTTGAGGTTGAAGAGATAACAGTATCTAGAGTAGCTAGGGTATTTAATATACCACCTCATAAACTTCAAGCTAAAAATGTAACTTATGCAAGTGCAGAACAAGGAGATTTAGAATTTTTAGTTGATACAGTACTGCCAATAGCAAGGATGTATGAGCAAGAATTTAATAAAAAATGTTTAAGTGAAAAACAAAAACATAAAGGATACGAAGTAAAATTCAATTTAAATGGATTTGCTAGAGCAGATATGAGAACTAGAGGTGAATTTTACTTTAAAATGATTAGAAGTGCTGGTCTTACTCCTAATGAGGTTAGAATGCTAGAAGATATGCCACCTAAACAAGGAGGAGATGACTTAATGGTAAGTAGGGATTTAATTGCTATTAAAGATTTACCACTATTGTTAAATCAGAAAGGGGGTGAGAAGGTTGAGCAAAATAGAATTTAAAGATAAAAAGGGCAATATTGAAGGGAAATTAGAAATAAAAAATCAAACTGAAAATAGTGCAGATTTACATTTTTATGGAGACATAATAAGTGAATCTCCTGGAGAGTGGTATAAAAACTATTATCCAGATGATAAATGTCCTTCTGATATAAAAGAGTTTTTAGACCAATTAGAAAATGTAAATTCTATCAATATATATTTAAATAGTGGAGGAGGCTCTGTATTTGGAGGACTTGCAATTTATAATCAGTTAAAAAGATATAATGCTACTATAAACACATATATTGATGGATTAGCAGGAAGCATTGCTAGTGTTATAGCAATGGCAGGAGATACAATATATATGCCTAAAAATGCTCTTTTTATGATACATAAACCATTAACTTGGGCAGGTGGAAATGCTGATGATTTTAAAAAGATAATTGAATTACTTGATACTTGTCAAAAGTCTATACTTAATGTTTATATGACGAAAGCAAAAGATAATGTAACAGAAGACGAGATAAATAATCTTATTAATGCAGAAACTTGGTTTACAGGAGAGGAAGCAGCTAACTATTTTAATATTGTTCTTGAAGATAATATTAATATAGAAAATAGTATTAATGATGATTATATCAATAAGTACAATATACCTAAAAATAAATTAGATGATGTAAAGAAAGTCGTATCAAATACGGCTTATTTTAATGCAAAAAAAGAATTACCAGTAATGGATGAAGCTACAAAAATAATGATTGAAAGAATAAAAAAATTATAAAGGATGGTGCACGAAATGAATAGATTCCAATTACAACAAATGCTTGATGGTGTAAAAGAGCAGTTAAAAAATGAAAATGAAAACTTATCTAATATGTATTTAGATTCAAAGTCAACTATTGAAGCTAGAACAGAACAACAAAGAACAGTTAAAGATTTAGAAGAAAGATTTAATGGGATAAAAGCTAAAATAGAAGCTTATGATGAAAAAGAAAAGGAGAATATAAAGAATAATTCATTAGGGCATAGTGAAAAAGATATAAAAATAAATGCTAAAGCAGAGCTAATAAAAAGTGTTATGGCTAATAAATCAGTATCTACCAATATTATGAATGCTTTAGGAGATGGAAGTAGTTTAGGCAATGGAGATAAAATACTTCCAAGAACAATGACCAATGAATTATTATATGAACCGATGGCTACAAATCCATTAAGAGAAATATCTACATTTACAAATGTTACAAATTTAGAGATACCTAAAATTGCATTCACTTTAGATAATGATGATTTCATAGAAGATGGAGCTACAGCAAAAGAACTAGCAGCATCTACAGACACTATAGTATTTGATAGAAATAAGTTTAAAGTATTTTGCGATATAACAGAAACTTTAATAAATGGGACTAGTACTAACTTAGTTCAAACTGTTGAAGCTGGATTAGAAGCTGGATTAGCTAAGAAAGAAAAGAAAATAGCATTCGCAACTACTTCTCCAACTGAAATGTCATTCTATTATAAATCAGGTTCTGATTATGTTATAAGGAAGGTAGAAGGTAAAAATCTATATGAAGCTATAATGTATGCTTTAGGTGATTTAGAAGATGATTACTCACAAAATGCTAGAATAATAATGAAAAAATCAGATTATTTTTCAATAATAAATTTCTTAGCTAATGGAAATACAGCTTTATATGCTGCTCAGCCAGAGCAGGTATTAGGTGCTCCAGTTATATTCTGTGATTTAGCAACTATACCAGTTGTTGGAGACTTTAGATACTCTCACTTCAACTATGATTTAAACATGCTATATGATAGAGATAAAAATGTTAAAACTGGTATGGAAAGTTTTGTATTAACAGCATGGATAGACCATAAAATAAAAATGAAGTCGGCATTTAGATTAGCAGTAGTGAACACTCCCAGTATCTAAACCAGAAGAGCATAATTTAGATTACGAAGCTATGACAGTTACAGAGTTAAGAAACATATGTAAAGAAAGAGGTTTATCTGGTTACTCAAACATGAATAAATTAGAGATTATAAAATTACTAGGAGAGTAGTTTATACTACTCTCTTTTTATAAAGGTAGGTGTATGCCTTGGATGAGAAAATTTTAGATGAAATAAAGCTATATGCTAGGATAGATGAAGACTACAATGAAACTCCAACTTTTATATCTTCAGCTGAAGAATATTTAAATAATGCAGGTATAACAAAAAATTATAATAGTAATTTATATATTCTTTGTATAAAGATGTTAACAAAGCATTGGTATGATAATAGAGAAATAACAACTAATAAGCCTATTGAAATACCATATGGTATAACTTGTATTATAAATCAATTACAAATTAATAATTTAGGTAGTGTAAATGCAACTAAATGACAGAATAAATATACAAAAATTTATTAATGAAACTGATGATGAAGGGTTTAATAAAGAAAGTTGGAATGACTATTATAATTGTTGGGCACGTTTTAAGACAGTTGGTTGGAAAGAGTACTATTCGGCTAAGGCTATCCAAGCTGAAAATACAGTAACATTTACTATAAGATATTCACCTAAAATAAAAGCTATGCTTGATGATCCAAGTGTAACAAAAAAATATAGAGTAGTTTATAAAAATAAAAACTATGATATTAAATATATAAATGATTTAGATAATAAGCATGAATATGTAGATATTAAGGCTGAAATTATCACATAAGGAGTTGATTATGTGAGTTCAACAATGGAATTAAATGGAATGGATCAAATAATATCAAGGTTAGAAAGTATGGGCAAAGCTAGTTCAAGGATTGAAAGAGATGCATTAAAAGATGGTGCACAATTAATAGTTGATGAAGCTAAAAATAATCTAGAAAGAAATGGAATGGTTAGAACAGGAGAATTAATAGACGGATTAAAAGTTAGCAACATGAAAAGAAAAGGGAATAGAAAATATGTCCAAGCTGGGATACAAAAAGGAGATAATTCAAATATATTTTATGGTAAATTCCATGAATATGGTACTTCTAAAATGGCAGCTAGACCCTTTTTAGCACCTGCATACGAAAGTAAGAAAATGGAAGCTAGAAATATAATAATGAATAGATTAAGGAGTGCTTTAAAACTATGAATAAGTTAATTAAAGATACCTTAAGTCCATTAGGAATACCTGTCAGTTTACAATGTTACAATGGTTCAGAAACAACATATATAACATTTTTTAGTTATTTAGATAAAGGTGAACTATATGCAGATGATGAGGAAATTGCAACTGGAAATTACATTCAGATAGATATTTTTAGCAAAGGGAACTACACAAATATAGTTAAAAAAGTTAAAAAACTAATGAAAGATGCTGGATTTATAAAAAAAGCATCAGGACCAGAACTTTATGAAACTGATACAAAATTGTATCACAAACCATTAAGGTTCTTTTTTTATGAAGAAAATAACTAGGAGGTAGCAATATGGCTATAAAAGGATTAAGAGGATTTAGATATTGTAAGTTAACAGAAGATACAGAATCAACACTAACTTATGATACAGCTATTAAAAAGTTAATAGGAGCTAAAAATATAAAGATTTCTCCTAAAGTAAATACAGGAGAGTTATATGGAGACGATCAATTACTAGAAACAAGTGTAGCTATAGGTGCTATAGAAGTTGAAATAGATGTAGCAGAGTTAACACTTCAAGAAAGAGCAGATTTATTAGGATATAAATTTGAAAATGGAGTATTAAAGGAAACTAAAGATTTTAACCCTCCATTTATTGCATTTGGATTTGAAGCTCCTAAATCAAATGGATCAACTAGAATGAAATGGTTGTTAAAAGGTAAAGCAGAACCTTTAGAAGAAGAAGGAAAAACACAAGAAGATAAAGTTGAGTTTCAAACTCAAAAAGTTAAATTAAAGTTTATGCCAAGAATTAATGATGGAGAATCAGCTTATACATCTGATACAGATGTTGAAAATGCACCAACTGCAGCACAATTCTTTACAACAACATTTTTAAAAGGTGGATCAATAACAGTAGTTAAATAAGGGAGGATATTAAAATGAAAATAACATTAAAAATAAATGAAGAAGATAAACAATTTACAGCACCATTTGTAAGCACTAGAAAGTTAAAAGATACACTTAAATTAAGCAATAAAGTAAATGCTGGTTTTACAGAAGATATATTAGACGAGTTAATTGACTATGAAGTAAGTTTATATGGAAATCAATTTACAGCAGAAGAAATGTTGGATGGATTTGCTGCATCTGATTTCTTTAATAAAATTTTAGAAGATATGCAAACAGTACTTGGAAACTTTAATTCAGCAGTAAAAAACTAAGTAGGGGAGATAATTCAGATGAAAACAATGAAACTGGATTATCTCCTTTAGATTTTATAAAAAATATATATAGTACTTTAATGTTTGATAGAAATTGGAGTATGTGTGATGTAGATAACATGGATATATTTTATTATTTAGAAGTGCTATCTTACAAAATAGAAAGCTCGATAGAAGATGATGAAAAAGATGTATATATAGATGAAGTTAGTTGGCTATAAGGACCTTAAATAAGGTCCTTTTTAATTTTAAAAATAGGAGGTGAAATTTATATAATGGTAGATAGTGAAGAGTTAGTAGTTCGGGTAGCTATGGATAACTCAAATTTTCAACAAGGTGTTAGTGCTTTAAATAGACAATTAAAGGTAATACAAAGTGAATTTAAATCAGCTACAACTGGAGTAAAAGATCATGGAACAACTTTAGATGGATTAAAAGACAAACAATCAATGCTATCAAAGTCTATTGAAGCACAATCTAAAATAGTTGAGCAATACAAAAATAAATTAAATGATAGTAAAGCAACACTTACAGAAAATGCAAATAAACAAGTTGAATTAAAATCAAAAATAGATAGCACAAAACAAGCATATGAACAAAGTAAATCTACATTAGGCGAAAATGCAGAGGAAACAAAAAAACTAAAACAAGAGTTAAATAAATTAGAAAAAGAATATGATCAAAATGAACAAAAAATACGAAGTAATGTAGCTACAATTGATAATTGGACTGTTAGGGTTAATAATGCACAAAGTAGTTTGAATAACTTACAAAGGGAATTAAATGAAACTAATCAGAGTATCTTAACACAAGAAAATAGATTTAATCAATTAAGTACTAAATTAGCTGGTGTTGGTAACAAATTTGATACTGCAGGTAAAAAAATTGGTAGTGCTGGTAAGTCACTTACAACAAATGTATCTGTTCCATTGTTTGCTATAGGTGCTGCTGCAGGTAAAGTTGGAATGGACTTTGAAGCTCAAATGTCTAGAGTTCAAGCTATATCTGAAGCAACTGGAAATCAATTTAAACAACTTGAAACACAAGCATTAAAGTTAGGTGAATCAACTGCATTTAGTGCACTTGAGTGTGCTCAAGGTATGGAAAACTTAGCATCTGCTGGTTTCTCTGCAAATGAAATTATGTCGGCAATGCCTGGCTTATTAGACTTAGCAGCAAGTTCTGGAGAAGATTTAGCAATGAGTTCTGATATTGCTGCATCTACTTTAAGGGGATTTGGGTTAGAAGCTAGTCAAGCAGGACATGTAGCTGATGTGTTAGCTAAAAATGCAAGTGCTACAAATGCTGCTGTTGCAGATACTGGAGAAGCAATGAAGTATATAGCTCCTGTTGCTAATGCTATGGGACTAAGTCTTGAAGAAGTAACTGCAGCTATCGGTGTAATGGCTGATGCAGGAATAAAAGGGAGTCAATCTGGAACTACATTAAGAGGTGCTTTATCAAGATTAGCTAAACCAAGTAAAGAAGCAGCTGGTTTAATGAAAGAATTAGGATTTAATGCTTTTGACTCTCAAGGTAAAATGCTACCTTTAAATCAAATTATAGGCAATTTACAAAATAGTACAAAAGGATTAACTGATGAACAAAAACAAGCAGCTATAGCTACTATATTTGGACAAGAAGCAATGTCAGGAATGTTAGTATTAATGGATGCTGGCCCTGGTAAAATAAATTCCTTAACAAAATCACTTAAAGATAGTGATGGAGCAGCAAAAAAAATGGCTGAAACAATGCAAAATAATACTAAATCAAGTATTGAACAAGCATTTGGAGCCTTAGAAACTGCAGGTATAAAAGTGTTAAAAGTTCTTGCTCCAACTATAAAATCAATTGCAGATCAAGTTGGAGAATTGGCTAGTAAGTTTAGTAATTTAAGTCCAGGTGCACAAGAGTTTTTAGTCAAAATGGGAATGGTAGCTACTGTACTTGGTCCAGTTATAATGATAATAGGTGGATTAACTAGCATAATAGGTGGAATAATAACAGCAATTTCAACCGTAAGTGGTGCAATAGCCGTTGTAACGACAGGAGCTACTGCTGCAACACCAGCTATAGGTGCATTAGCAGCAGTATTTACATTTTTAACTGGTCCAATAGGATTAACTATTGCAGCTATAACTGCTGTTGTTGGTGGCATAACATTGTTATGGAATACTAATGATGGTTTTAGAGATGGTGTTATAAATGCATGGAATAGTATTAAAGATACTTGTTCAAATGTTTGGAATTCAATATGTGACTTTTTTACAACAACTATACCTCAAGCATGGCAAAGTACTTTAGATTTCTTTAAACAAGCACCAGATTATTTTTCTCAACTATGGAGTGATGTATTAAATACATTTACAGAATGGGGAGATAACGTAAGTAATTTCTTTACAAGCACTATACCTCAATGGATTGATAATATAGGGAATTGGTTTAATGAACTTCCTGGTCGAATAGGTGAATGTTTAGGTATAGCACTAGGTAACATAGTTAATTGGGGAGTAGAAACATATAATTATTTCACAACTAATATCCCACAATGGATAGAAAGTATATCAAATTGGTTTTCACAATTACCAGGTAAAATATGGAATTGGCTACAACAAACTTTAAGTAAGATTGCAAATTGGGGAAGTCAAACAGCTCAAAAAGCTAATGAATCGGGGAGACAGTTTATAAGCAATGTTATAAACTGGTTTCAACAATTACCAGGTAAGATATGGTCATGGTTGCAACAGTCTATACAAAAGGCTGGTGAATTTGCATTACAAATGGCACAAAAGGCTACTCAAGCAGCTAGTAAATTTACTAGTAATATAACAAATGGTCTTAAATCTATTCCTAGTAAAGTAGTTTCTATAGGTGCATCTATTGTCGAAGGATTATGGAATGGTATAAAAAGTGCTGGAAGTTGGTTGCAATCTAAAGTAAATAGCTTTGCAGATGGTGTTGTAAGCGGATTTAAAAAATCGTTTAAGGTTAATTCGCCTTCTAAACGTATGATTCCGATTGGGGGGTCAATAACAGAAGGTTTAGCAGTAGGAATTATAAAAAATGAAGATATGCTTAAATCTACTACTCAAAGAGTTGCTAACATGGTACAAACTGAAATGAAAAAAGTAAAAAAAGATTTAGATACTGACTTAAAAATATTTGATGAGAAAAAACAAAAACTAAAATATGAACAAGAAGATAAATTAGATAAAATAAAAGATAAAAATAGAAAAAAAAATCTAAAAAGAGAATATGATGAAAAAGAAAAAGCTCTTAAAGAACAGATAGAATTAAGAAAAAAACAGGCAGATAAAGAAATAGAGCAACTGAAATTAATAGAAAAAAATGCAGAAGAACAACTAAAAAAGGAGCTAGAAGCTAACCAAGAGTTTGCTAAAGAAGTAAATAAATTACAAGATGCTTTAGAAGATGCTTTAAAAGCTAAATATAAGGAAGAATATGAGTTACAGGAAGAAAATATAAAAAAACAGTTAGAAAATTTAGATAAATGGAAAGAAGAAAGTATAAAAAGAATTGACTCTGTATATGATGCTAAAATTAAAGCGATTGATAATGAATTGAAAGCTTTAGAGGATGCAGAAAAAGAAAAAGAAAGAGAAGATAAAGATAAAGAAGAACTTGATAAAATAAATAAAATAACAACTGCTATAGAATATGAACATGATGAAAGTAATAAAGCTCAATTACAAAAAGAGCTAGAAAAATTATTAGAAGAAAGGAAGAAAAGGTTAGAAAAACAAAAGTTAGAAGATAAAAAAGAGGAACTGAAAAAAAGGAAAGAAGATTTAGAAGAAAATAAAAAACTAGAGATAGATAATCTAAATCAAATATATGAATCTGAAAAAGAGTCTTATGATAATAGACTTAAAGAACTAAAAAAATTCTATGATGAAAAAACAAATGAAGCTAAACTTCAAGCAGAATCTGAAAAATTGATAATGGATAAAAATCAGAGTGAAATCGTAGAGTTATTATATAGTTATACTCCTAAATATTTTGATGCAGGTAAGAGCTTAGGTGAAAAACTACTAGATGGTATTAAGCCAAATATAGATGAAATACAAAAAATGATAGATATTTTATGGACTAGCATAAGTTCCGCTAAGAGTGCCGCAGCATCTATTTCCGTACCTACATCTAGTAGTAATATATCTAATGTTACTACTAATAATAGTAGCACTAATAATTTTAATGTATATCATAATTCAAATAATTCAAATTCTGGAAGAGATGTAGAAACTACAATGAGAAGAATGGCATTTAGTATTAGTTAAGGAGGTCGAAAAGTGCAAAAGTTAATATATAGGAACAAAAAAGGTCAGGAACTTACACTTTGTAAATCTCGACCTTTTTTATTAGAAAGCATAGATAACTATGCTAATGTTAATACAAATATAAGTTTTTCAAACAATGTTACAGATGGTGTTAGTATAGATACAGTTTCTATAAAAGAAAAAATATTACCAGTAACAGGAGCTATTATAGCATCTAGTAGAGAAGATTTAGATAGAAAAAGAGCATATTTAAGTGCTCTTTTTAATCCTAAATTTCAAGCAACTTTAACTTATATAAACAATGCTTTAACTCGAAAAATTGATTGCATTGTACAAGATATAACATTTCAATCACCGATTGGTTTTATGCAAAAATTTTTAGTACAGTTTATTTGTCCAAACCCTTTTTGGAGGGATATTAATACCAAAAAAACTGATATAGCTTTATGGCAGGGAGATTTTGAGTTTGAGTTAGAAATAGAAGATGAAGGCATTGAAATGGGGCATAGAGTTAGTAATTTAATTTGCAATATAGCAAATTACGGGGACGTTTCTTGTGGTATGAAAATACAATTTAGAGCTTTAGCAACTGTTGTTAATCCTTCTCTTTTTAATGTTAATACAAGAGAATTTATAAAGATAAATAGAATACTAGAAAAAGGAGATTTATTAGAGGTAACCACGGATTATTCTAATAAAAGAATTGAGTTAGTTAAAAGTAACAGTACTAGGCAAAATGTTTTTAATTGGCTAGATTTAGACAGTGAATTTTTAAAACTAGAGGTAGGAGATAATCTATTTAGATATGATGCTGAACATGGAATAGATAACCTGGAAGTATCTATATATTATACTCCTTTATACTTGGGGGTGTAAAATGAAATCAATAAGGATATTAGATAAAGATATTAATTTATTAGGCGAAATAGATAATTATGAAGAATTTAAATTAAATAGAAGATTTTTCGGTTTATCAGAATTTGAGCTAAAAATAAAAGTAAGTAATTTACATACAGATAAACTTATAACAAACAACTTAATAGTATTAGATAAAGATTATAAAAATGTAGGGATTATTTTACATAAAGAATTTAATGGTGTAGAAAATAAATCTGATGTATTACTAGTTAAAGGAGTAACTCTTAAAGGATTGATAAATAGGAAATTAATAATTCCAGATATAAATCAATCTTATGAAATGTGCAAAGGTAAACAAGAAACTATTATAAAGCATTTCGTAAATAAAAATTGTGTTAAGACAGTTGATCCATTTAGAAAAACTGGTAGATTAGTTATAGCAGAAGATAAATTTAGAGGCAATGATGATAGCTGGAGAAGCTCATACGATAATTTATCAGAAAAAATCAAAGAAATATGCGAATATTGTGGTCTTGGTTGGGATGTAACTTTAAATCCGAAAGAAAAGCAATTTATATTTGATGTAATTGAAAGTAAAGATTTAACTATAAATCAAAATGTTAATCCTCCTGTTATATTCCGTTCTGATTTTAATAATATAGTATCTAGGAATTATATAGAAAGTATTATTAATGCTAAAAATGTTGTATATTCAGGAACTAAAGATGATGCTAGTAAAATTGTTTTATCTACTGGTGAGTCCTCTGGCTTTGAGAGAACTGAAGTATTTGCATCTATAAATTCTGATGACATAGAAGAAATTAAAAAAGAAGGACAAGTTAAATTAAAAGAATTTGAAGAATTAAAAAGTTTTGAGCTAGATATTAATGCAACAAATACATTTATTTATAAAAAAGATTATGATTTAGGCGATTTAGTAACTATACAAGATAGAAGTTTAAGAGTCACTATGAATTCTAAAATTGTAGAAACTGAAGAGGTTTACAATAAAAATGGTATGAGTTTAAAAATAACATTTGGAAGTACTATTCCAACAATACTTACTAAAATTAAAGATTTAGAAAAGAAGGTGATTTAATTGGAGAAAAGTTTTGTTTTTAATAGTGTAAATGGGGACAGAAAATACAAAGCAGATGACTTTCGAGATTATTTTGCTAGTTTTATAGGCAATGGTGTATTTCCAAACCCTTCTACTCAATTACAAGTCATAACTAATAATGATATGACTGTAACAGTCACACCTGGAAAAAGTTTTATAAAAGGGGCAATATATGAAAATACAGATAATTTAATATTAAAGTTAGATAATGCTGATGGTGTTTTAAATAGAGTAGATAGAGTAGTTTTAAGATTTGATAATTTAGAAAGAAATATTACTTGTAAAATAAAGCAAGGTACTTTTGCTAGTTCTTCTGTAGCTACAATATTACAAAGAGATGCAGATGCACATGAATTATGTATAGCTGAAATAAAAATAGATGCAGGAACTGTAAGTGTTTTACAAAGTAAAATAACAGATACAAGACTTAATAAAGACTTGTGTGGTATCGTAAAAGGAACTATTGAAGAAATAGACACAACTACATTATATAATCAGTTACAAGCTTATATTAAAGAAAAGAATTTAGATATGAATAAATGGATTGAAGAATCTAAGCATTTCTTTGAAAGTGATTTCAATAAATGGTTTGAAGAAATAAAAAATATACTAGATGAAAATGTTGCAGGTAATCTGTTAAATAAGATAACTGCTTTAGAGACTATAGTAAATAACCTAACCGCAAATAGTATAAAAATGAGTGATGGATCTACAGTTGAATCCAGTATCTCAAAATCTCAAAGAGTTAAAGTTACAGCTGATGATGGAACATGTAACAATACAACAGACTGTAATAGTATTACTAAGACTGGATTTTACATGGGTTCTAATGTGGCTAATGCTCCAGATACAGGCTGGTATTATTTTATAACCAAAGTACACAACAATAAATATCAGCACCAGGAAGCAATAGCTTTTAACAATCCTACTGTCAGATACGTAAGAGAATTAAACAACAGTACTTGGTCACCTTGGAGGCGTCTTTGACTCGTATGAGGATAAAAGAGCGGTAGTTAGCACAATAGGAGCTCAGGTAATTAGTGCTGATGCTCCCATGACTGACTGGCTTGCTAACTTAAGAAACAGCCAAGGTTCATCCATATATGATGTGGTAGGGGGAACTTCTTATTTAGCTGAGGAAGTACTAAATGCCAAGATCAATATGGTTAATCAGCTGAGTAACAAGGGAGTAACAGTAGGTATGAATAATTCTATGTCTAACATAGTCAACAGTATAGCAAACATACCAATGGGTAAGAAAGTTGCTATGGGAGGACCCGTTGCGGCGGGAGACCCTATTTTGAAGTTTCGATCTCTTGATGACAGGAGCGAAGCTAGGTATGGAAGAAAAACAATAACATTTGACTTAAATCAATTAGGATTTACTCCCGGATATATTTATTTTTACACTACATCATTTTCCTATTCGGGGTATGTCACATTTGTAGATTTTACTCACAGATTGTATGCTGCGGATATGTTTATTAACACTCAAGTTTTTACAGATCAAGTTGGAGCTGGGGGGTCTCTGGGTAGAGTTATAAGAGAGGGAAATTTAATTAGAGTTGAAGGATGTATCACAGAGCATAATGAAACTTTTAATTGGATAGCCCATGAACTATAGGAGGTATTTGAAATGAAACAAATAGGAAATAGAATTATATGTGATCAAGACGGAGCTATTATGTATAGCTACGGAGAAATACAAGGAGCAGATATTCCAGATAGAAAAGAGATAACTGAAATACACTGTATAGACTTAGACTTTGGAGAGATTGATTATTCTAAAGTTAGGCTAGTTAGTATCGATATGAATACTAAAAAGCCCATTACAGAACCAATTGAACCTATTCTGACAGAGGAGCAGAAACGAATAAAGGAACTAGAACAAAACAATGCGGACTTAGTCTATAAGGTTATGATGGGGGAGGGAGTATAGTATGAACTGGTATGAAACAATAAAAGAGTTTCACGATAAGAAGCTATGGAATTTAACACAAGTCAAAAATGGAGTAGTTAAGAATAAAATTACTAGAGAAGAATATAAAAAAATAACTAATGAGGACTATGCAGAATAGTCTTTTTTTATACAAAAATTTAAGGAGGAATATATGGATTTTTCAACACTAATACAAAATGTAGGATTTCCAATAGCTTGTTGTATGGCTCTTGGATATTATTTAAATAGCAAAGACAAGGCTGATAGAGAAGAAAGAAAAGAAGATAAAATTTCAGATAGAGAAAGAGAAGATAGGTTATTACAAGCTAATACAGAGTTATTGGTTACTAATAAACAACTAGCTGAAAGTGTAGAAATTATAGCAAAAGATATGAAGGAAGATATAAATAGAACTGAATTAAAAGTTGATAAAATATTAGAAAAGGTAGGTAATTAATTATGAATTTATTATTAATAGATGCAGGACATGCTAAAAATACACCTGGTAAAAATAATGCTAAGGAAAACTTCTATGAATGGGAATTTAATAATTACATGCAATATAAAGTTAAGAAGAGAGCAGAGGATCATGGTATATATGTATTCTTATCTAATCCAAATCCAGAAAAAATTAGTGATATAGGATTAACTCAAAGAGCTAATAGCATGAGTAACCATTATGTTTCTAAAGGTAAGCCAAAATCATTAATGATATCTATACATGCAAATGCTTACAATAATACTTCTGCTAGAGGGACAGAGACTTATGTTGCATCAAATGCTAGTCAAAGTTCAAAGATTGCAGCTAAATATATACAAGGTGAAATATTTAAATGTATAAAAAACTTAGATAGTAATGCTAAGGATAGAGGAGTTAAGAAAGAAGATTTTACAGTTATATATAAAACTATAGCTCCTTGTTGTTTAATTGAATATGCCTTTTATTCTAATATTAGTGATTTGAAAATTCTAAAAAATAATAGGGATGAATTAGTAGAAGCGACTATAAAAGGAATATGCAAATATTTTGAAATAGAGTACAAACCAATTAATAATACTAATAACTACGGCATTAAAGTATATGATTTCAAGACTAAGGAAAATGCATTGTTGTTTAGTAAAAAAATGACTACAATAGAAAATGCTTATAATGAAGTACATAAAAATAATGATAAATGGTGTGTAAAAATAGAAAGTTTTTCTACTAAAGAAAGTGTTTTAAACTTTAGTAATAAATTAAAACAAAAATATAATGCTTGGAATGAAATATATAATATATAATAGTATATTTAATTAAAAGAGTAGTCTTTTTACAGACTACTCTTGTGAATTATTTTATTGTGATTAACTAACTGATTAACAATTTGGAGTAATGACAGGAGCGTTTGTTGGTGGAGAAGCTGATTTTACAACAGCATTTGAACCAACTGGAACACAATTAGAAAAGGATGGTACAGGACACATAGTAGCATCAATCGGTCAAGATTCTGGAGAAATACCATATACTGCTTATTCTACAACTGAGTCTTTTATGAATGAAAATAAAGACTTAATACAAAGATTTACAAATGCAGTATATAAAGGTCAATTATGGGTACAAAGTGCATCTGATGAAGAAGTAGCAAAAGCTATGCAACCATTTTTTAATGATATGAGTTTAGATGATTTAGTATCTGTTGTAAAAAGATATAAAGAAGTAGATGCATGGAGCAAAGACCCTGTTCTTAAAGAAGAGAGTTTGAATAAGTTAATGGAAGTAATGAAGGAAGCTAAAGAGTTAGATAAAGAAGCTCCTTATAAAGATATAGTAAATACAAATTTTGCAAATAATGCAATGAAAAACGTTAAATAAATTAAAAGAGGCGATGCAAGATAATTATTTCTTGCATCGCCTTTTTACATAATAAACTAACATTCAGTAAATTTTTAATTAAGAAAAATCATTTTAAATTTAAGTATTTATATCTCATAGGATAAAAAGTTATAGATGATAATATACCACTTATAAAAGTGAATAATACACTATAAATAAAGCTAATATTTATTATAAAACCTGCTACGATAAGTATTAATCCAAGAATCAATGAAAGTGCAATATCTAAATGTAAATCTATTTCTAAATTTACAGAAGAAGACGCAATAAACCAAGCTATAAAAAGATTTGGTGCTATAGGATATGGAGAAGTTGAAGCTGGACATGAGTTAACAACTACAAATTATAAAGTAATAGGAGACATGAAAAAAGAAAATGAAGTAAGTCAAACAGTAAAAGAAAATCCACAATATGAGGAAAGTGGAGAATATAAATGTGATTTCTCGGAAAGTAGGAAGTTTAGAGTAAACTCTTATGAAGATGGAAGGTGTTATTAGAATAAAAATTTGGATTAAATAATCCGATAACTAGAGCTGAAGTAGTTTTAACTTTAAGTAGGGGACGTAAATGAGATGTTATCTAATAAGTACCACAAGTGAGTAATATTGAAGGAGTTTTCGGTTTAAACCGTAAAAAAGGTAGTTACATCTCAACGTAACTACCTTTTTGATTATTTGATTTCAAATAATGTTTCATTTAAAGTTTTAAATTTGCTAGGATCGAATATTTTTATATAACCATGTATATCAATAAAATTATTAAATGATTTTACAGCAGCATAATTAAACTCAATATCTCCTGTAACTGTTTTACCTGGAGCAACTTTTAAACTACAATTAGAATATGTATTTTTTCCATTTACATATGTATCATTTGTACTTAATGTGATAGCTTTGTTTGTTTTATTAGTGATTTTTACAGACAAAGTATAGTAACCATACTCAGATTTACCTTTTCTTAATATATCTACTTTTGCTATATCATTATCAAGTATAGTTTTATTTACAAAAGGCGATGTATTACTTATTCTAGATAAAGTAGATACCGCTTCAGCTCTTGTAATTTTACCTTGAGGCTTAAATGTTCCATCTGAATATCCTTTCATAAAATCTTCTGATAACATACCTATAACTGCGTTTTGAGACCAATTTGATACACTATACTTATCTTTTAATAAGCCATATTTAGAAGACCATATCATGGACAAGTCTTTATAATTTGAAATCATTACAGCAGCTTGTTCTCTAGTTATTGGATCATTAGGTTTAAATTCTATGCTAGTTACACCATTACAAACACCATTAGTAACGGCAATATCTATTGCATCTTTAGCCCAATGATTTCTAGTATCAATAAATGATTTTCCACCTTTTGTAGTTAGCCCAAAATAATTATTAAATATAGTTACAAATTCAGCTCTAGTTATAGAGTTGTTAGGTTTAAATGTACCATCAGCATAACCATCTGTATACCCAGCGTTCATGAATTCTTTTATTGTAGACTCTGCCCAATGTCCAGTTATATCATTAGCGTTAGCATTTGCAACTATTGATGTAGATATTAATGTTATAACTAATGAACCTACTATACCTAGTTTTTTTAAATTTTTCATTTTTTATTCCTCCTAATAAAGTATTGTCTCATTAGCATTATACATAAGTTTATTGTAAAAATTTGTAAAAAAATAGGAAAAAAATTAAAATATTATTATGTTATAAACAAACTGATTACTAATTTGGAGTAATGATAGGAGCGTTTGTTGGTGTAGAAGCTGATTTTACAACAGCATTTGAACCAACTGGAACATAATTAGAAAAGGATGGTACAGGTCATATGGTAGCATCAATCGGTCAAGATGCTGGAGAAATACCATATACTGCTTATTCAAAAACTAAATCTTTTATGAATAAAAATAAAGACTTAATACAAAGATTTACAAATGCAGTATATAAAGGTCAATTATGGGTACAAAGTGCATCTGATGAAGAAGTGGCAAAAGCTATGCAACTATTTTTTAATGATATGAGTTTAGATGATTTAGTATCTGTTGTAAAAAGATATAAAGAAGTAGATGCATAGAGCAAAGACCCTGTTCTTAATAAGTTAATGGAAGTAATGAAGGAAGCTAAAGAGTTATACAAAGAAGCTCCTTATAAAGATATAGTAAACACAGATTTTGAAAATAATGCAATGAAAAACGTTAAATAAATTAAAAAAGGCTATGCAAGATAATTATTTCTTGCATAGCCTTTTTACATAATAAACTAACATTTAGATATATAACTAAAAATTACTTTCTGTCTCTTTATATATAATATTTATGTCGTCGATATTTTCAATTTTATCAAGTATTCTATTATATGGAGTATTATAATAGTTTATAACTAACTCAGTATCACTAATCCATTTAATATCTACAGAACTTACTTTATCTTGAAAAAAAATAACATCTGAATCATAGATTCGTTTTTTACTATTCTTCACAACTGCAACTCTTATGTTATTAGATACAGTTGCACTACCTCCATCTAAGAATACAACAGATTTATACTCACCATTTGGAGAATATATTTCTTCAATTATATTTATACTTTTTCTACTCAAAACTTCATGCGATTTCACATTTAAGTATATAAAAGTGCTAAATATCAATGCTACTATAATTAAACTTTTAATATGTTTCTTTTTCATTATCAACCTCCTTAAAAAGTATCAATTTATCTAATTAGAAATTTTCCTCATTTTAGCATTAATTAAATTAATTAACAAATTTTTAACTCTATGTGTTATATTACATACGTATAATTAAAGTCTTATGTGTCATTTTAGAGTTATAGTGTTTAAGATGCTGAATTTACTAAGGTTATAACTATGTATTTAAAAAATTAAAATAAATATATATATAAATATACCGAATAAAGATTATTCAAATAATGAAATTTAAAATATTTAAAAATGCAAATTTCTTAAAATAGAATTAAATAATTCAAAAAAAGACTATGTTAAAGACTTATCTTTGACATAGTCTTTTTATGTTCAATTAAAAGCCAAACAGGCTTAAAACTAAGCTTAGTACAGTAAAAATCTGATTTTAAAATGTATAAATTAATTATTAATATAGAAGTTTAAAATTTAAACTTTGAATAGTTTTCAAAAATAAATGTCAAATAAGCAACGAAAAAAATTGATTATATATTTTATTATCATATATAAAAAAAATTTTCATATAATTTACTATTAAATAAGATTTGAGGGAGATGGTTATATTGTTTAATAATTTAATTTGTGAAAAGCATGACAATATATATGTAATAAAAATAAATAGAGAAAAGTATCTAAATTCTCTAAGTGAAGAAGTCTTAAAAGAATTAGAAATGGCAGTAGATATTTTAAATGATGATGAAGAGGTATATGTTGGTGTAATAATTGGACAAGGTAAGGCGTTTGTAGCAGGTGCAGATATAGATGCTATGAAGGATATGAATTTTGAACAAGCTAGAAGATTTTCTAAATTAGGAACAGAGCTTTTTAGAAAGATAGAAAACTGTGATAAGCCAATAATCGCAGGAATAAATGGTTTTTGCTTAGGTGGAGGATTAGAACTTGCTATGAGTTGTGATTTAAGAATAGCATCAACTAAAGCTAAGTTTGGCCAAGTAGAAACAAACCTTGGAATACTTCCAGGATTTGGAGGGACTCAAAGACTACCTAGAATAGTAGGAATAGGCAAAGCAAAAGAACTTATATACACAGCAGATATTATAAAAGCAGATGAAGCATTAAATATAAAATTAGTAAATAAGGTTGTTGAGCCTGAAAATTTATTACAAGAATGTATTGATTTAGGTAAAAAAATATCATCAAAAGGACAATTGGCTATAAGATATGCAAAATGCGCAGTAAATAAAGGTTATGAAATAGACCTTGATAATGCTATTAACTTAGAAAGTTACTTATTTGGATTATGCTTTGCAAGTTATGATCAAAAAGAAGGTATGAGCGCATTTTTAGAAAAAAGAGATGCTAAATTTGATATACAAAAAGATATATCTAATAATAAATAAAAAAAATTATTATAAAGACTATTGATTGTAAACAACCAATAAATAAGGGGGTAAATTATATGAAAATAATGGTAATAGGAAGCGGAACTATGGGAAGTGGAATAGCTGAGGTTTTAATAGCTAATAACCACCAGGTAGTACTTAGAGATATAGATCAAGATAATATAGAAAAAGGTGTATTAAGAATTACAAAAAACTTAGAAAAACAAGTTGCAAAGGGAAGATTAGAAGAAGATAAAAAAAGTGATATGTTAAAAAGACTTGTAGGAACAACTGATATTAAGGAAGCTATGGATTGCGATTTAGTAATCGAAGCTATAGTTGAAAATATGGAAGTTAAAAAGAAATTATTTAAAGAATTAGATTATATATGTAAAAAACAAACAATCCTTGCAACAAATACATCATCATTATCAATAACAGAAATTGCCTTATCTACTAATAGACCAGATAAAGTAATAGGAATGCATTTCTTCAATCCAGCACCAATTATGAAATTAATAGAAATAATTGACGGTATGCTAACATCTCAAGAAACTCATGATACTATCTTTGAATTATCAACAAACTTACAAAAAAATCCTGTAAGTGTTAAAGAAGCGCCAGGATTTATAGTTAATAGAATATTAATACCTATGATAAATGAAGCTGTTGGTATTTTAGCTGAAGGTGTAGCAAGTGCTAAGGATATAGATGATGCTATGAAGTTAGGTGCGAATCATCCAATAGGACCATTAGCGTTAGGTGATCTTATAGGATTAGATGTATGTTTAAATATAATGGATGTATTATACAGTGAATTTGCAGATTCAAAATATAGAGCTCACCCATTACTTAGAAAAATGGTAAGAGGGGGATTATTAGGAAGAAAAACTAAAAAAGGTTTCTATGATTATCAATAATTAAAAAGTATGGGGGTTAATTATTATGGATAAATATGAATTATTAAAACAAATGTATAGAGAGTTTACGATAAGTGAAGTAGCTCCTATTGCACATGAAATAGATGAACAAGAAAAATTTCCATTTGAAACAGTAGATAAAATGGCTGAGTGCGGTATGCTAGGTATACCTTTCCCTAAAAAATATGGTGGGGAAGGCGGAGATTATTTTGGATACACTTTAGCAGTTGAAGAGTTATCTAAAGCTTGTGGTACTACTGGGGTAATATTATCAGCTCATACTTCGTTAGGTGCTTCTCCTATATATGAATTTGGAACAGAAGAACAAAAACAAAAATTCTTAGTACCACTTGCTAAGGGTGAAAAGTTAGGTGCTTTTGGACTTACAGAACCTAATGCAGGTACTGATGCTTCAGCGCAACAAACTACAGCAGTAGAAGATGGAGATTACTACATATTAAATGGAAGTAAGATCTTTATAACTAATGCAGGTGTTGCAGATATATATATAGTTATGGCAATGACAGATAAATCAAAAGGAACACGTGGTATAACAGCATTTATAGTTGAAAAAGATACTCCTGGATTTAGCATAGGTAAAAAAGAGAAGAAATTAGGAATAAGAGGTTCTTCAACATGTGAACTTGTATTTGAAAATTGCAAAATTCCTAAGGAAAACTTATTAGGTAAAGTAGGTCAAGGATTTAAAATAGCAATGAAAACACTAGATGGAGGACGTATAGGAATAGCTGCTCAAGCTTTAGGAATAGCTCAAGGAGCGTTAGATAAAACAGTTGAGTATGTAAAAGAAAGAAAACAGTTTGGAAGAAGTATATCAGCTTTCCAAAATACTCAATTTGAACTTGCAAATATGAAAACTAAGATAGAAGCTGCAAGACTTTTAGTATATAAAGCAGCTAATAAAAAAGATGAAGGTAAGCCTTTTAGCGTAGAAGCAGCAATGGCTAAATTATATGCAGCAGAAGTTGCTATGGAAGTTACTACAAAAGCAGTTCAACTTCATGGTGGATATGGATACACTCGTGAATATGATGTAGAGAGAATGATGAGAGATGCTAAAATAACTGAAATCTATGAAGGAACAAGCGAAGTGCAAAGAATGGTTATAAGTGCAGATTTATTAAGATAGAAATTTGCTTTACTTAAGTTATTGTATGGATGATCGATGAATTTATGAGTTGCTTAAAGTATAGCAAAAGATTGGTATAAGTTTGATAAAAGAGGAAGGGGATTAACTATGAATATTTTAGTTTGTATTAAACAAGTTCCGGATACAACAGAAGTTAAATTAGATCCAAAAACAGGTACATTAATAAGAGATGGAGTTCCAAGTATTATAAATCCAGATGATAAAGCAGGGCTAGAAGAAGCTTTAAATATAAAAGATAGAACCGATGCAAATGTTACAGTGTTGACAATGGGACCGCCTCAAGCTAAAAATGCTTTAAGAGAAGCATTAGCTATGGGAGCTGATAAAGCAATATTACTTACAGATAGAGCTTTTGCAGGTGCAGATACATTAGCAACATCAAGTACTTTAGCTGGAGCTATTAAAAAATTAGATTATGATTTAATAATAGCTGGAAGACAGGCAATAGATGGAGATACAGCTCAAGTTGGACCTCAAATTGCAAAACATCTTGATATACCTTCAATAACTTATGTAGAAAAATTAGAAATACAAGATGATTCAGTTGTTGTAAATAGAGCCTTTGAAGATGGATATCAAGTTATAAAAGCTAAAATGCCACTTCTTATAACTACTTTAAAAGAAATGAACATTCCAAGACACATGAGAGTATCTGGAATTTATGAATGTTTTGACGAAAGTAAAATAGAAACATGGAATTTAAATGATATAGACGTAAATTTAGAAGAGATCGGATTAAAAGGTTCTCCTACTAAAGTAAAAAAATCATTTACTAAAGCTGTTAAACCTGCTGGAAAACTTTATGAAGTAGATGAAAAACAAGGGGCATCTATAATAATGGATTCTCTTTATGAAAAATTCATAATAACTAAGTAGTTAATAGTAAAATTGAAAATATTTAAACCTTAAAATAAAAGATAAATTAAAGGAAAAAACGGAGATATAGAAGTTGTATAGGAGGGGTAACGATGAGTGTAATGGTTTTTATAGAACAAAGAGACAGCGAAATTCAAAAGGTTTCTTTGGAATTATTAGGAAAAGGGAGAGAGTTATCTAGAAAATTATCTGATAAGTTAACGGCTGTTTTGTTAGGAAATAATGTGAAGAATTTGTGCGACGAAATAGTAGCTTATGGTGCGGATGAAGTTATTTGTGTAGATGATAAAAACTTAGAAATGTATACAACTAACAACTATGCTAAAGCTCTTTGTGAAGTAATAGAAAATAAAAAACCGGAAATAGTTTTAATAGGTGCAACAACAATAGGTAGAGACTTAGCTCCAAGAGTTAGTGCTACTTTAAAAACAGGGCTTACAGCAGACTGTACATCACTTGAAATAGATGATGAAACTAAGGGTCTTCTTATGACTAGACCTGCATTTGGTGGAAATATAATGGCAACAATTGTATGCCCAGATCACAGACCACAAATGAGTACAGTAAGACCAGGGGTAATGCAAAAACTACCAAAAGACAACTCAAAAACAGGAATAATAGAACATTTCAATGTTAAGTTTGAAGATGATAAGAGTGTTGAAGTATTAAAATATGTAAAAGAAAATGTAAAGAAAGTTAATATAGAAGATGCAAACATACTAATATCAGCAGGTCGTGGTATAGGTTCTAAAGAAAACATGAATAAGTTGTATGAACTTGCAGATTTATTAGGTGCAGAGGTAAGTGCTTCTCGTGCTGTTGTTGATAGTGGATGGGTAGATAAAGCTCGTCAAGTAGGTCAAACAGGAAAAACAGTAAGACCAGACCTTTATATAGCTTGTGGTATATCAGGGGCAATACAACATTTAGCAGGCATGGAAGAATCAGAGTTTATAATTGCTATAAATAAAAACAATGAAGCTCCAATATTTGAAGTAGCTGATGTTGGAATAGTTGGAGATGTAAATAAAGTAGTTAGAAATTTAATAGATGAATTTAAAAACAAATAAAGATAAATTTTGCTTAAGCAATGCATTCATATTTAAGTTTAGCATTGCTTAAGTAAACTAAAGAAACATAAAACAAGTTAAATAGATATTCAAAAGTCAAATAAACTAAAAATTAAGTTTAGGGGGATTTTATTATGAAAGCGATGATAAGAGTTAGAATGGGAAGTAATGATGCTCACTATGGTGGGAATTTAGTTGATGGAGCAAAGATGCTTCAATTGTTTGGAGATGTAGCAACAGAGCTTTTAATAAAACATGATGGAGATGAAGGATTATTTAAGGCTTATGATAATATAGAATTTTTAGCTCCAGTATATGCAGGTGATTATATAGAGGCTGTTGGTGAGATAGTAGGGTTTGGAAACACTTCTAGAAAAATGGTATTTGAAGCTAGAAAAGTAATAATACCTCTTCCTGATATAAATGATTCAGCGGCTGAATTTTTAGCTGAACCTATAGTTGTTTGCAAAGCCAGTGGAACTTGTGTAGTACCTAAAGACAAACAAAGAAGATAATATATGCCCTACACAGGATATAAATAGATTTAGAGAATGTATAAATGCAATAAAGGAAGTTGCTATGAAGTATTTAAAAACAAAGTTAAATTTAGATGTGGGGGAAAATGAATGAGTAAAGTTGTATCAGTTGAAAAAATAAAGGAACTTTTCAAAGATAACATGACCATTATGATAGGTGGATTTTTAGCTTGTGGAACATCAGAAACCTTAATTGATGCTCTTGTAGAAAGCGGGGCTAAAAATTTAACCATAATAGGGAATGACACTTCATTTGTAGATAAAGGTATAGGAAAATTAATAGTTAATAATCAAGTCAAAAAGGTTATAGCATCTCATATAGGAACAAACCCAGAAACAGGAAGACTTATGAGTGAAGGTAAGCTAGATGTAGAATTATCTCCACAAGGAACATTAATAGAAAGAGTTAGAGCTGGGGGATTTGGATTAGGAGGCATACTTACTGAAACAGGAGTAGGAACTTTAGTAGAAAAAGGAAAAGAAAAAATAATAGTTAATGGTGTTGAATATTTATTAGAACTACCAATTAGAGCAGATATAGCGCTTGTTAAAGGAAGTGTTGTAGATGCATTTGGAAATACAAGATATAAAGGAACTACTAAAAACTTCAACCCTATGATAGCTATGGCTAGTGATTTAGTAATAGTAGAAGCAGAGACATTAGTAGAAGCAGGAAGTTTAAATAAAGACATGATAATGACTCCTGGTGTATTAGTAGATTACATAGTGATGGAGGAGAAATAAATGAAACCAAAAGAAATTATAGCAAGAAGAGTTGCAAGGGAGCTTAAAGATAATCAGTTGGTAAATCTGGGTATAGGTTTACCAACAATGACTTCTAATTATATAGATTCAGATATAAAAGTAACTTTTCAATCTGAAAATGGTATGGTTGGAATGGGGAAAGTTGCAAATGAAGAAGAAATAGATTTGAATGTCACTAATGCTGGTGGTCAATTTGTAACTATAAATGAAGATGGAGCTTTCTTTGATAGTTCAATGTCATTTGGCCTTATAAGGGGAGGTCATGTGGATGTTACAGTTCTTGGAGCATTAGAAGTGGACCAGTATGGTAACTTAGCAAACTGGATAGTTCCTGGAAAAATGGTACCAGGAATGGGTGGTGCTATGGATTTAGTTGTTGGAGCTAAAAAAGTCATAGTAGCTATGCTTCATACAGTAAAAGGAAAATCAAAGATACTAAAAAATTGTACACTTCCACTAACTGCAAAGGGAGTTGTGGACATGATAGTAACTGAACTTGCAGTAATGGAAGTAACAAAAGAAGGATTGGTAGTAAGAGAAATAAGTAAAGATATAACTGTTGATGAGTTAAAGTCAATGACAGAGGCTGAACTTATAATACCGAATAATTTAGCTTATATGGCAGTATAAAGCCAAAAGGTTTAGTGCATTTTTTTTAAAGCTTTCAAATATAATTAATACAAGTATAATTTATATTAATAAGGGGGATGTTTTATGAAAGGATGCAAGTATGGAACTCACAGAGTTATAAACGAAAATGTATTACCACAACCCGCTATAAAAGTAAATAATGACATGAACATTTATGATAATGAAGTATTAATAAATGTAAGTGCTTTAAATATAGATTCTGCTAGTTTTACTCAAATAGAAGAAGAGTGTAATCATGATGTAGAAAAAATAAAATCAAAAATATTAGAAATAGTTAATGAAAAAGGCAAGATGCAAAATCCTGTGACAGGATCAGGTGGAATGTTAATAGGAACTATAGAAGAAATCGGAAGTGAATTAGTAGATAAAATAGACTTAAAAGTTGGGGATAAAGTAGCTACATTAGTATCACTATCATTAACACCTCTAAGAATAGATGAAATAATAGATATAAAACCTGACATAGATAGAGTAGAGATAAAAGGAAAAGCAGTACTATTTGAAAGTGGAATATATGCAAAATTACCAAAAGATATGGAAGAAAACCTTGCATTAGCAGCATTAGATGTTGCAGGTGCTCCAGCTCAAACTCAAAAGCTAGTAAAAGAAGGAGACAGTGTACTTGTATTAGGCGCTGCAGGAAAATCAGGAATGCTATGTTGCTATGAAGCTAGAAAAAAAGCTGGTAGAAAAGGTAAAGTAATTGGATTAGTTATAGATGACAATCAAGCCCAATGTTTAATAGAAAATAAGCTTGTTGATGTAGCAATAATTGGAGATGCTAAAAATCCTAATGATGTGTTACAAAAGGTTTTAAGAGTTAATAAAGGCAAAGAAGTAGATTTATGTATAAACTGCGTAAATGTTACTAATACAGAAATGTCATCAATACTTCCTGTTAAAGATAATGGATGTGTATATTTCTTCTCAATGGCGACTGCATTTACAAAAGCAGCCCTTGGCGCTGAGGGTGTAGGAAAAGATGTAACTATGATAATTGGTAACGGATATACTAAAGGCCATGCTGAAGTTACTATAAATGCACTCAAAGAAAGCGAGAATTTGAGAAAAATATTTAAAAATTTATATGTATAGTTAGTATATTATTGATATTTGGTCCATAAAAAAGTTGCAATCATGTTGCAACTTTTTTAGTTTTTTGAAATGAAAAATAAAAAATCGGCATAATTTTCAGAAAATTTAATATAATCTAATATATTAAAAAATTTTAATGTGTGTAAAAGAAAAATAACACATATTAAAAGAATAAGGGGAGGATTTATTTTGAAAACAGAACCAAAGCTCAAAAGAAAGGCAACCGTAGTAGAAGCCTTAATACCATTATTATTTTTAATTGGAGTACTAGCATATTCATTAGTTAAGTTAGACGCTGATCCACATATACCACTTATATTAGGTGCTTTTGTAGCAGGACTTATAGGAATATTTAGATTAGGATTTACATGGAAAGAGTTAGAAGAGGGAGTTTTAGACACTATAAGAATGGCTATGCAAGCAGTTCTTATCTTAATGGTAGTTGGAACGCTAATAGGAACTTGGATATTAAGTGGTACAGTACCATCTATGATTTATTGGGGACTAAAAATAATATCACCAGCAATATTTTTACCAGCAACAACATTAATTTGTGCAATAGTTTCACTTGCAACAGGTTCATCTTGGACTACAGCAGGAACTGTAGGTATAGCTCTTATTGGTATAGGTCAAGGTCTTGGAATGCCACTACCACTTGTAGCAGGGGCTATAATCTCAGGTGCATACTTTGGAGATAAAATGTCTCCACTTTCAGACACTACAAATCTAGCACCAGCAATGGCAGGAACAACTTTATTTGAACATATAAAACATATGATATATACAACAGGACCAGCACTTATAATAGCACTTGTATTATATGGAATAATAGGAATGAGATATGCAGGTAAAGAATTAGATATAAGTCAGATAGAAGTTATGAGAAGTGCTTTGGAAGGCGGATTTAATACTTTATCACCTATCTTATTAATACCACCAGTAGTGGTTATATTAATGGTTGTATGTAAAATGCCAGCAATACCAGGACTTTTAGTAGGTTCATTGTTAGGTGCTATATTTGCAGCAGCATTCCAAGGTGCTGATTTAGGATCAATAATAGGTGCAGCTCATTATGGATATGTATCTGAAACTGGGGTTGTAGCAGTTGATGAACTACTAAGTCGTGGAGGACTTGATAGTATGATGTGGACTGTATCACTTATATTATGTGCACTTACTTTAGGTGGAATACTTGAGAAAACAGGAATGCTAGAAGCTCTTGCAAATGCACTACTTAAATTCTCTAAAGGTACTTTTGGTCTAGTTCTTGCAACTATAGTTTCTTGTATAGGAGTAAACTTAGCAACAGGTGAACAATACTTATCACTTGTTTTACCAGGAAGAATGTATAAAAATGAATATAGAAAAAGAGGATTACATCCTAAAAACTTATCTAGAGCACTAGAAGATAGTGGGACACTTTTATCTCCACTTATTCCATGGAACACATGTGGTGCTTATATGTGGGTAACTCTTGGAGTACATCCTTTTGCATATTTACCATTTGCATTTTTAAATTTAATAAACCCATTAGTTTCTTTATTCTATGCAGCAACAGGTATAACAATGGAAAAATTACCTCCAGAAGAAATGAAAGTTGTAGAACAAGAAATAAAAGAGGGCGTTCTATAAAATTAATAGATCAGATTAAAGATATAAAAAAGACTATATTTCAATTGAAATATAGTCTTTTTAATTTATTTAAAATTTATAGAGATTAATCTCTAGTTAATTTAACTATAACTTCTTCGTGTTGAGGATATAAATCTAGTAAATAATCTCTTTTGAATAATTCAAAATCTCTAAATTCAAATCCTGGAGAAACCATACATCCAACTAATGAGAAACCTTCATGATTCATAGCAGAACCAAAGATATAGTTCTTAGGAACTAAAACTTGTGGAACCTCACCATTTTCAACGTTTAATCCAAGTTCATGAGTAGTAAGCACACCTTCTGGGCTTATCATATAAACTGTTAAAGGAGAACCTGCATGATAATACCACATTTCATCAGATTTTAGTCTATGGAAGTTAGATACTTCACCATCCATAAGTAAAAAATAAATACTAGTCCAAAGGATTCTTTCCCCTTCAAATTTTGTTCTTAAATCATTTGATGTAATATTTTCACTTGAAGCGAAAGTTTGCTTAAAATATCCACCTTCTACATGTTTTTCTAAGTTTAAATTTTTTATGAAATATTCTGCTGAATACATAGATGTTGCCTCCGATACTATTTAAAATTTTGCTATATATTATGATTATAGTATATAGAATGACTTCATTATAAACTAAATAGGAATAAATTACAAATTACCTTAGGAGTTATAAACATAAAAGTAGTTTAATTATAATTTGCATGGAAATTTAGTGAATACCTTTTAAATTAGCAAGTTTGTGTGATAAATGATATAATAAATTACAAAATATGTAAATAATGAAAGGGGTATTTCATATGGAATCTTATGAAAAGGTTAAAGAGAAACTAGAAGAATTAAATATTGATTTTGAAATTGTAGAACATCCTCCTGTATTGACTACAGAAGAAGCTGATTCATACATTGAGGGAATAGATGGAGTTAGAACAAAATCATTGTTCTTAACAAATAAAAAGAAAACAGTATATTACTTACTTATTATGGATGGGCAGAAACGCTTAGACATGAATAAGTTTGGAAATATAACAGGAACAAATCATATTAAGTTTTGCTCAACTAACGGTTTGATGGACAAAATAGGACTGTTTCCAGGAGCTGTATCTATATTTGGATTGCTAAATAATGTAGAAAAAGATGTTCAAGTTTACTTTGATAAAGAAATTCTTTTGGAAGATAGAATGAGTTTTCATCCTAATGATAATACAAAAACAATTTTTATATCTACAGACGATATGCTTAAATTTATAGAATCTATTGGATTTAAATATGAGGCTATAGAATTATAAATATAAAGGAAAAGTAATTATTTATATTGGGAGGTAAAAATGAGCTACAGTAAACTAATAAAATCATTGGAACTACTTAAAGAAACACTTCATTCATCAAATAGCAAAGTTATGCTTAGTGTAGATGCTCTAGCAACAAAAGATGAAATTGAAGAAACAGAGCGTAAATTAAGAAAGCAACTTCCAAATAGTCTAAAGAAATTTTTCTCTACTGTATCTAAGGATATAAGTTTCTTTATAGATCTTGATGAAACATTACTTAAAGAAATCCAAAAAAATAAGAAATTCTTTAACACTGGATTGTTTGAATTAAACATAAGTTTATCTGGCATCATTGATGCACAGGATAGTATAGAAAACTGGGTTAATGAATGTTTTTCTAATCCAGAAGATGATTACGATAAAATTTGGCACAACAAATTAGGGTTGATGTGTATTGGTAATGGGGATGTAATAGCACTTGATTTATTAAGTGATAAAGATGAGCCAAATGTTGTTTATCTAAGTCATGATGATGCAGAAGAACACGGATGGATATTGGGTCTAAATTTTGAAAGTTATATCATAAACTATGTTGGAATTGCTTGTAGTGGCTTAGAATCCTGGGGAACAGCTCCATTCATAACAGATCCTAAAATAGGAATTGATATGATGTGTGATAATGCGATTGCTTTTAGGCAATTGTTAGGTTTGCCAGAAGAATATATACATAAAAAATAGGAGAAATATTATGAGTAAATTAGATAAAAATGTAAGCGAAGAAAATTATTATAATTATATATCAGAGTTAGATGATAATACGAAAGATGTATTAAAAGAAACTATAGCAACTGCAAGTAAATCGTTTAGCATTAGCAATCCAAATGATGGAAAAACTATCGCAAGTGAAGTAAGGATTTGGATAGATAAAATTTTGGAAACAGGTACTTTTCCAGAAGAATATGAAAGCCTTGATGAAGTATGTATTGCATTGGGAGCTTTATATGGTCATTCGCTTGATATTAGTTATGGATGGAGCTGGGAAGTGTTTGGAAAAACAGAGGAAGATTCTATGTGTGGAGTAGTTTCTCCAGAAAAGAACTTCTGTAATCCTTCTTTTAATTATATTTATAGTATTTTAATAGGAAGTAATTATGGATTAGATGATAAAAAAGAAAATACAGTTCTTCTTTCTTATAATATGATGTCAGATATTGATAAAAAGCCGATGCACCTGAAGTATTATCCGGTATTATAAATAGATGAAGATTTTAACTACAAATATGATGTTTTCCTTTATATGATGGAGCACAATGATTTTATAGGTACATTAGAAATAACAGATAAAAGTATTCATATTAAAGGGCAAGTTGATATTAGTGGGAATTTATTACCTCTTTCTATTATGATTGAAAAGTAAAATTGTAAACCTTTATTATTAGGTGAGATCAGGATTATTTGACGAAAGGTTTAGTGATATGAATATATTAAAAACTATTTTAAAAAATAAAGAATTAGCAGATAAAATAAATTATAAATGCGATATTACAATTTACCCTGAAATGCGAAAGCAAGAAGATGCTGATGGACACATGATTTGGAATATTGAGGGAATGGCATTTGGAGAGGAGTATAACAATGTCAAAAATTAAGGAATTTCAAAAAACAGCCAGTGGAAAAATAAAGCTTGATTGGAGCTCAGTTGAAGAAGAGATTGGCTTTAAATTACATGATAATCTAAAAGACTTTTATTCACGAATATTAGGTGACAAAAATAGAATACTAGGCAGCAAAAATAAGTCAGGTATCATTTCAGGGATAATAAAATTTAATTATATCGAATTTGTAAAACGATATGTAAACAAAGACAACTGGCTTAATGACCCAAATAGCAATAACAGTTATGCCGAGTTTACGCTTTGTTTGTTAGAGCAGACAGATGATAAATATATTTCGGATTTTATTAAAGAGGCATTTTGGGGCGAATGGACAGGTGGAAATGATTTTGGACATAGGGCATATGTTGGCGAAATTCTTATTAACATGGGTCAAGTATCACTTCTTTTCAATAATAATACAGGAGAATTTGAATGGGTAGATTTTGGATATGGATATTTTGATACGTATTCGGATAATCCATATGGTATTGTGGCTGATAATACGCAAGAATTTCTTAACAAATTCAAAGTTATAGATATATGAGATTGACTATTTGCAGTTTACACAGGAGAAGTTTATATGACAAACATTGAAATAATAGGAGATTAAATTTATGGGAGAAAATATTTTTAAAAATATAGAAAATATAAAATCTAATTTAGAAGATATAGATAAAAAAGATAGTAGAGGAAGAACTCCACTTATAAATTCAATAGTTCAAAGAAAGCCAATAGATATTATAGAGTCTATAATAATGGGGGGAGCTAATTTAGAGTTAAAAGATAAATTAGGAGATACTGCACTTAAAAAAGCTATAAAGTTTAAAAGGGTAGATGTAGTAGAATTACTAATTAAACATGGAGTTAATATCCAAAGCGAAAATATAGAAAATTCTCCATGGTTTTTTGCTCGAAAAAATAAAAAAATAGCAGATATATTATTAGAGACAAAAGGATCTATAAGATTAACATTAAGTTCAGATGAAGAAAATATATTAGAAGAGCTTTTATATAATGAGGATATAGATGATATATGTTCAAAAATAGAAAATTTAGATTCATCAGAGATATTACATGCATTTATATTAGATTTTAATTATGATGATGAGTGGTTACCTGTAGTAACGGTTTTAAATAATGACAACTGCAAAGAAATAACAGCAATAGAAATAATAGAATTATTAACAGATGGAGATACATCACATCTAAAGATTATTGATGAAAAAATATTTAATTTAATTAGTATTAAATATTCAGATTTAATACTAAGATTAAAAACTAATATGCACTTATAAAGTTAAAGACAGGAGGGGGTTTTGTGACAAATATTGAAGTTGTAAAAAGTCAGATTGGAAAAAGAGGTTATCTAAACAGCCCTATTTATAGAGAGGCCATGATAAATATGAGGTTTGAAAGCTTCACAACAGAAGATACAAATTTTTTTATTGATTATTATAGGAATATAAAGGATATTTTCAGTCGAAATCAAATATTACAAGCGTTTGTTTTGCAATGTCAAAAATATGATTTAAAAGAATTCTTTTTAAGGGCTTTTAAAAAAGAGCGTTATCTTGATATGCGTTTAACTGCAATCCGTGGATATGCTATCTATGCATCAGAAAAAGAAATTGCTCCCCTTATGAAAAAATTTATCGATATTTTAGTTAAAATACCAAGCCGTACACCCTATAATTATCAAGAATATGAAATGCTTCGCTCGAAATTTGGATTGCCATATTTAGTTGAACAGTACAGATATGACTGCTTTAAAGAAGCATTGAATCAATTAGAAAAACAGTATAATGACATGCCTGATGAGTGTAAGGGCTTTTTTACTCTTGACGAAAATGGAATATATGTAGCTTTAATGACGCGAGAGGAAATAGACAAAAATCTTGATATCTTGTTTAAGAGAAAATAATTTATATAGTAAGAAAGGATTTTAACTATGGAAAAGGATAACTCTTTGTTGTATGCATGCTACATAAATGATATGGATTTGATTAAAGAGCGAATAATTGATGTAAAACCAGCTCAATTAAAAAAGAGTACTATAGAAACAGGTACACCTTTGCATGCTGCTGCTAAAAATGGAAATATAGAGGCAATTGATCTTTTATTATCAGCTGGTGCGAATATGGAACAAGGAAATTTTCTAAAAAACAGCGCATTACTTGCTTGTATAGAAGAAAAAAAATTGGATGTTGCAAGATATTTAATTGAAAAAGGTGCTAATGTTAATAAAAAAGGATGCCAAAATAGGAATGCACTAAGCCAATTGATATTACATGCTTGGGACAAAAATTTTGCAGAATTTTTAGTGGAGCATGGATGTTTAGTTAGTGCAACTTCAGTAGATAAATTATCAACATTGCAGGATGCAGCAGAGACTAATAACTGTGACGCAATATCGTTTTTATTAGAAAATGGTGTAGAGCCAATACATATGAGTAAATCACTTTGTTGGGCAATTATTTATAATGCTTCTGATGCAATACGTTGCCTAATAGAGTGTGGAGCTGATTTAGATAAGATGTACGAAAGTTGTAAGGGCGTTGAGAAGTCAATTTATCATGATACATTAGTGCTTGATAATCGTGGTGATAGAAGAGAAACAATAAAAATTCTTGTTGGTGCTGGAGTTGACTTTAAGTCTGTACCTGCTAGAGCAATAACTACTCTTATTCTTGAAAAAACAAAACTAAGTCCTTATGACTATGCACGGGAGCACCTTTCTAAACATCCTGAAAAGACATTTATTGCAAACAACTTGAAATTGATTGATTCTCTTTATTAGCTCTGTTGGAGCACTTTAATACAAGGAGTGGTGTTTTGAAAAATTTTGAATATTTTAAAGAAAATGTATACTTAGAGATACTGAATTTATTAAAAAATCAGCTTTCTAATTGTGATAAAAGTATATATGCAATAGCGTTAGAAATATTTTATGGAGAAGAATATGGCATAAAAGTTAGATATCAGACTAAGGATGGTTTTAATGTTCAACTTAAAAAAGGGTTTAAATTTCACAAATATGATGTGCAAGAATTTGAATATTTAAATGAAGTTGAAAATATATTTTTCTTCACAAATAATCACACAAGAGATTTTTGGGGCTCAATACTTTATTATATGTATGACGATAGCATTCCTATACCAAAGGGATACTATGATGACTTTGGTATACCAGTGCAAAATGGAATATTAGATAGAATAGAGTTGCCTGATGATACATTTACTTTTCTGGAAGAGATAGCACTATTTTGTGCTGAAAAGCTTAAACATACAACTGAATTTATTAGAAAAGATGATGATTTCTTAATATTTGTTTGCCATGAGAGCACAATGTATTATAGATATCCTCTTTCTTTTATTGAGAGAACTGTTGATGAAGATAAATTATATCTTTTAATGGATATAGTTGAATAAGATCGATAATAGTTAATGCCAAGAAAAGGACACCATTTTGGGTGTCCTTGTTTTAATGGAAAACTTTCATGATTTATATAAATAGTTAAAGGAGAGTTTGCATTTTTATAAATAAAGAGCTATGATTTAAGATAATAAAAAATAGTTTTAAATAAAACTTTTGTTTAAAACTATTTTTCTAGGGTAAATTATAAATAAATATTAGTTTTAAATAAAACCAATTAGAAAGGATAGCATATGAAAAATTTAGATTTTATAGAAAACTTTATGATAATACATCACTTTACAAAAAATATATTTAAGTATTCATCAATAAAAGAAATAGACTCTAATCTTAATGAAACACATTCAAAAATTTTATTATTTGTATATAAACATGAACATAGACAAATGAGTAAAATTAATTCTTATATAGGGATTCAAAAGGGTGCTTTTACAACATCTGTTGATACTTTAATTAAGAATGGATATATATTAAAAATTAAAGATGAAAATGATAAAAGATCAACAAATTTAGAATTAACACAAAAAGGAACAGAAATGGCAATTAAGTTAGAAGAAAATTTATACAGTGGTATAAATAATATGTTCAACAACATTGAAGAAAATGAAAGACAAGAAATAAATGAAGCATTAAAATTAATCGCTAAATTTTGTATGAAAAATAAAAAAAATATTAAATAGAAATAGGAGTAGGAAAATGGAAGATAAAAAAATAGTACTTTTAAGAGATGAAAAAGTTTCAAAAGCTATACTAAAACTATCTATACCTATGGTTATGGGTATGATGATTCAAGTTTTATATAACTTAGTAGATACGTATTTTATAGGAATGTTAAATGATTCTAATCAATTAGCAGCAGCAAATATATCACTTCCTGTATTTATGATGTTAATGGCAATAGCAGGAATAGTTGGTTCTGGTTCATCATCATATATATCAAGATGTATTGGTCAAAAAGATTATGAGGAAGCTAATAAAACTATATCAATAGCAGTTGGAATTTTAATTATTATGAGTATAGTAGTTATGATAGGCGGTATATTTATGTCTCCTATGATAGCAAAAGGATTGGGTGCAAATGATGCTACGCTTGACTATACTTACAAATATATAGTTATAATGTTTATAGGTGCAATACCTGTTATGTGTAGTTATGCACTTGGTCAACTTCTTCGTTCAGAAGGAAATATAATGCAATCAGTAATAGGCCTTACATTAGGTACAGTTGTTAACATAATATTAGATCCTGTTTTAATATTTGGATTTAATCTTCAAATATCAGGAGCTGCTATAGCTACTGTAATAGGTCAAACATCAACACTATTATACTTTATGTATGCATTTTTAAGTTCAAAAACAACTTTAAAAATAAATTTAAAGAAGTTTAGATATGATAAAAATATATTTAAAGAAATATTTACAATAGGAGTTCCTGCATCTTTAAATCAAATGTTAATGGGAGTAGCTACAGTTATTGCAAATAATATAGCTATAGGATATGGAACATTGACAGTTGCTGGTATGGGTGTTGCTATGAAGATAATGACTATAGGTACTTTTGTATTTATGGGATTTTCAGCAGGATGTCAACCTTTAGTTGGATATAATTATGGAAGTGATAACACAGCCAGGGTAAAAGAGATTATAAAAAAGGGAATAATAATAACTTCTATAATAGGAATAACTTTAGCTTTAGTATTTGGAGTATTTGCTAATTCATTAATTGGATTATTTACAAGTGATGCTGAAGTTATAAATAAAGGTGCAATTATACTTAGAGCACTAATAATTTCACTTCCTTTTGTAGGTGGTCAAATGATAGCTACAACGTCAGCACAATCAATGGGTAAAGTTGTTGTTGCATTTATCTTATCTATATCAAGACAAGGAATACTTTATATGCCTCTTTTAGTTATATTAAATAAAGTACTTGGATTTAATGGATTTATCTATGCACAGCCAATAACAGACATGATTATGCTAGTGTTCTCATCAATACTATTATTTAATGTTATTCCAAAGGAAAATAAATTAGAAAATTATACTTTAAAAGAAGAAAATTAATATTTTTATATAATTTAAAAGGGGGCATATCTCTATTAAGAGATAGCCCCCTTTGTTTTATCTTCTAGAGTTATAAATTTTTTCTATAATATTTAAAATTTCATACATGATCCATGCGCAAAATGCTAATACAAATACACCCATCATTACTAAGTCTAGTTTAAATACCTGGCTACCATAAACAATCAAATAACCAATACCAGCACGAGATACTAAGAACTCACCAACTATAACTCCAACCCAAGCCATACCTATATTAATTTTAGTAAGGTTTATCAAGTTACCTATATTAGATGGAATTATAAGCTTGAATAAAATTTGACTCTTAGATGCTCCAAAACTTCTTAACATTTTAACTTTTTCCTCATCAACATTTATAAAATAGTTATATGCAGATAAAATAGTAACAACTACTGATATAGTAACAGCAGTAACAACTATACCTGTTATACCAGCACCAGCCCAAACTATTATAATAGGAGCTAGAGCAGTTTTAGGCAAAGCATTTAAAACTACTAAGAATGGATCTAAAATTTTAGAAAGTCTTTCAGACCACCAAAGGGCTATAGCTATTAATATACCAAGTACTGTACCAATTACAAGTCCTAGTACAGTTTCATATACAGAAATCCATATGTGTGTCATTAATTCTCCATTTTGTACATATGTCATAAATAAATGATATATATCACTAGGTTTACTAAATAAGAAAGTATTTATAACTTTGAAATTAGCTAGAACTTCCCAAAGAGCTATAAATCCTACAAGAAGTAAGATTTGAGAAATTAATATCTTTATTTTATTTTTTTTAACTGTTTTTATATAGTTTAAATATCCTTCAGAATCTTTACTTAGTCTCATTTGAATCCAGCTCCTTCCATAGTATGTCAAAATAATTTTGGAACTCAGGAACTTTACGAGTTTGAAGTGGTGTAAGATCTTCATTTTGTCTTAGGTCTATGTTGTAAATATTTTTAACTGTAGCAGGGCGCTTAGATAAAGCTACAACTACATCAGACATTGATATAGCTTCACTTATATCATGAGTAACTAATATAGCAGATTTGTTTTCATTTTTAATTATCTTAAAAACATCATCACTAACAAGTAACCTTGTTTGATAATCAAGAGCAGAGAATGGCTCATCAAGAAGTAATATATCAGGATTAACAGCTAATGTTCTGATAAGAGCCACACGTTGTCTCATACCACCTGATAGTTCTTTAGGATACATATAGCGGTATTCCCATAGGCCGTAAGTTTTTAATAGTTTTTCCACTTGTTCAATAGATTCTTTAGTTTTATTATTTTGAATTTCTAGACCGATAGTTATATTATCCATGATATTTCGCCATTCTAGCAGATGATCCTTTTGAAACATATATCCGATATTACCCTTTATAACAACGTCACCGCTAGTTGGTTTTAAAAGTTTAGTTAATATATTAAGAATAGTTGATTTACCAGAACCAGATGGTCCAAGTAGTGTAAGTATTTGTCCTTCGTTTAAGGAAAAATTGATGTCTTTTAGAACTTCCAGTTCCCCTTCCTTGGTGTAAAAGGTCTGAGATAAATCTGTAACTTTTACAATTTCATTCATATATGCCACCTCCATGAAGTTTGTTCCTATATATTATAGTATTAAATAAAGGTATGATTTGTACCAGAATGGATGTATTTTATAATAGTTAGAAGCGATATAGTAGCGTAAATTTGGAGAATAATATACAGTACTATAAGATAGACCTGAGGGGTTGTCTTTGTGTAAATGTCATGATACTTGAAAAAAATATGTAGTTTAGGATTAAAAGTAAAATAGATTATTGAAAAATATGGTAAAATATAATTTGAAATTTAAACGACTATTAAAAAAGAGGGGATATTATGTTTGATAGAACTTGTGAAAATTTAGGAATAAATACATTAAGTAAAGAAAAAGAATCATTAGAAATGTATACATCAAAGATACAAGATGAATATATAAAAAATAGAATAGACCATATATTATCTTGGTATATAAATAAAGCAACCTTTTATAAAAGATTATTTTATACATTAAGTGTGATTCTACTTGTTATAAATGCATCTATACCTTTTATAAATCAGTTAGGACTTGATGATTCACCAATAATTATAACTGGAATATCTACTATAGCAACTATAATTACAGGTATATTAACTTTATTTACAATGAAGGATACTTGGTTTAGGTATAGAAATCATGTTGAACTAATAAAGTCACAATGCTCATTATTCAACGGACAAGTAGGGATATATTCTAAAGATAATAGAGAAAAACAACTAATAAGAAATATAGAATCTATAATTGATGATGAAAGAGGATTATGGAAATTAGATAAATTTAAAGAAGAAAATGATAATAAAGGGGAAGATAACGATGGAGAATAAATATAACTATAAATTAGAAACTCATTTAAATAAGATATGTGAATCTAATGATGAATATAAAAACTTATGTTCATCATGGGAACTCAGTAAAAAAACATATAAGCAAATTTTAAGGAATGTATCTATTAACTATCCTCATTATAGCTTACATGATGATAGTCATTCAGAAAGCATAATTACTAATATAGAGATGTTACTTGGAAAAGAAAGAATAGAAAGGTTATCACCTACGGATACATGGTTAATATTGAATTGTGCATACTTACATGATTTTGGAATGGCATTATTATATTCAAAGATTGAAGATGAATGGAAAAGTGATGAATTCCAAGATTTTATTAAAGAAAGTGAAGAATCATATGATATAAATTTAAGCGAGGCTTGTAAGTATATAAATAATTTTAAAGATAATATAAATAACGTAGAAAATACATGGCCACTAGAAATTAGAAAACATGCTATAGAGATTATATCGTCATATTTTAGAGGGAAACATTCATTACTAACTAAAGAATATCTAAGTCAATTAAATGAATGGGAATTAGATTTAACTCAAAATGGACTTATACATAAAAGATTAGTTAGTATAATAGCCGAAATAGCATTTATGCATACTCAAAGTTTTGAAGATATACTTAAACTTGATTATATATCTAATGGATACAATAGTGACTATATTCATCCAAGATTTATAGCAGAACTTATAAGATTAGGTGATGTTCTTGATTTAGATAATGGACGGTTCAATGAATATACAGAAAAAGTTACTGGATATATGGCAGAGACATCTAAAAATCATAAAGAAAAGCATCAGTCAGTAAGACATGTATTAATTATGCCTGAGAATATAGAAGTAAGATATGATTGTAGTAGTAGCGAAGTTTATAGAGAAGCTAGAAGATGGATAGAATATATTGAATCTGAGATAAAGAATGTAACTATGGGTTGGAGCGATATAATACCACCAGAAATAGGATGGTATCCACCTAAATTAAATAAAAAAGAACTATTATTAAATGGAAAGTTAGATGAACATAACTTATCTGACTTAAAATTTGAAATATCTCAAGAAAAAGCATTTTATATATTAAAAGGATCTAATATTTACTCAAATGAACTTACTTTTATAAGAGAATTTATACAAAATGCACTTGATGCTAGTAAAATACAGTTATTTAAAGATTTAAAAGAAGGAATATATGATTCATGGATAACTGAGGATGGACTAAAAAAAGGAATAAGGAATCTAACACCTTTTGATATAGATTCTAGAATATATGATAATTACAAGATAGAAGTAAAATTAGAAGCTAAAGGCGAGCATGATATAAAAGTAATTATAAAAGATAGAGGTACTGGAATTAGTATTGAAGATTTAAAAAACATGTGCAATGTTGGAAATAGCTATGATTTTAGAAAAAAGTATAAGCATGAAACTAAAGAAATGCCATTATGGTTAAGGCCAACAGGTGGATTTGGTATAGGTATACAATCAGCTTTTTTGGTAACGGATGAGGTTAAAGCTTTTACTAAGTCTGATAGAGACGGAATACTTGAGATAGACTTTACATCATCTAAAAGAGAAAGTTATATAAATGTAAAATCGACAAACAAAAAAATAAAACGAGGAACTGAATTTCATATAGAATTTAGTGGTTCTAAATATTATAAATACAGTTTAGGTAGTAAAACATGGGATTATATAGAAAATAACTACGATATATTTTCACAGCAGAATATAACTCAATATAGAGTTGAGGACTATATAAATGAGAATATAGGAAAAAATATATTTCCTCTAGAAGTAAAAGATACAGTTGAAAATATAAAAGATATATGCAGAGAACCTATAGGTCCATATATAGGAAAATTATTTGAAGAAGATAGTAACGTAGACAAAAAGTATATGTATCATATACTTGAAGATTTAAGCATCGTTTATATATGGGATAAAGAAAACAGTGTATATATAGACATTAAAGAATATAATGAAGATTTAGAAATTTATCCTAGAGCATTAACGGAGATATCATTTAAAGGCTGTTACGTAAATAGAGAGTTAATTGGTTTATATAATAGTATGCATGTAGATATACATGGATTTGACACAAAGAAGAGCTTAAAGATAGATAGAAGTAAATTAACTAAATATGGTATAGATGATCTAAAAAAGATACTTGAAGAAGCAGAAAAATTTTACTTTGATAAAACAATGGATAAGCTTAGGGATATCTCAGAAAAGGAAATTATACCATCGGTAAAGTTAAATTTATTTATGGATATGTTTGAAAAGGAAACTATACCACCTATAAGGTTAAATTTATATAGATATATGCTTAAATATAGTGTGCTAAATAAATTTGATTCCTTACATAAGAAGATATATAAGAAAATACTAAATTATGATAACTTAATAATAGATTTAGTTGCTGTATTAAAGCTTAGCAAAGATGGAATATATGAATATAATGAAGTTAGATTTATAGAATTAATAGACAAATATCCTAAGCTAGTTTGCTTAAATATAGATAATTTTATGAAAAGCCATGATAAGTATGACTTTGAACTTATGCAAACATGGATAAATAAAGAAAATGCTCTAATAGATGAAGAGATTATAGTTATAGACCCTATTCTTACATCTATACTTAAAAAATTTGGTAATGATAAAATTAAATATAAGAAAATAGATGACAAAGATGTGTTTATTTATTTTAAAAATGAATTTACTTTTAATAACAGAAGAGAATTAGATAAATTTTATGTGGATATGGATGAAGATACCAGAAAATTTTACATAAAGTCATTAATATTAATAAATTCAGAGGAAGATAACTTATATTCAGGGAGAAAAATAAATAGATTAGAGATACCTTGTATAAAAGGATATGAAGATTTATGTGTATATGGAAATGGAAATCATAATAGTAAAATTAGTATAATATCACCTATGATAGCAAATGATGGGGAGCATATAAGTGATTTTAAGAGCAAAAAAGCATTTATAGATAGTATCATAAATAGGGATGATTATAAGAGACTGGTAGACCATGTGTTCAAATACCGTGTTATTAAAAATGAAATATCAAAAGAAGAGATATCAGAAAAGTACCAAGCTTTAATAGGTGAATATTTTGATATTATAAATATATAAATATAAAATGGGCTGCCTCAAAATAAAGGTATATCCATCAACAAAAACGAACTCTAGGTGACTAGAGTTCGTTTTTGTGTATAGAAATAATAGCCATTCACGTTATAAATAAGTTACATTAGGGGGAATTTAATGTGCATTTCTCATATTAACAGACGAGTCTATTTACCTTGTGGATGCAATAGATATTACTGCTTGGTATACCGCATTGGATAAAACCGTTGCTCCGCTATCCAATGCTGGTGAATAAATGGATTTTATAGCAAATATATGCGTCTGTAAAAACACAGAGGAAGATTATTGTTTTAGAAAGCAAGTGACAAGGAATAAGCTACTTGAGGGAGTAGATGTGAAGAAGATTGGGACTACTTGGATTATTACGGAACAGGCTTTGGTTAGGAATTTTGGTGTGGATAAGTTGATAATGAAAGTATAGTGGCTATGTTAAATTATATTTATATTTAAATTTTAGTTTCCTAGATGATTTATATTTAAATTGAGGATAATAAAGAGAATATATATTCAAAGATAGAATTTAAAATGGTGTACATAAATTTGTACACCGTTTTAGTGTGAAAATCTATTAAAATATATATAATTATATATGTAAGAAAAAATTGTATAAATTTAGAAAAATAGGGAGATAAGATGATTCAAAATAAAGTTAATAATAATATCAAGTTTTACACATTTATAGATATTCTAAGTACTTACTCTGATGAGAATACATCAATATCAATAAAAGAAATAAATCATCACATGCACAATAGGATAGGTGTAACTGTAGATAGGAGAACAGTATATTCCTATATAAATGACATGAAGATGATTGGACTAGAGGTAAGCTCTTACAATGAAGAAACAGGCGGGTATCATTTTATTAATCACAGATTAGAAGAACATGAAATTAAAATTCTAATAGATTCAATATCATCTAGCAAGTTTATTACTAAGAAGAAAACTATAGAGTTGATAGACAAGCTATGTAAATTAAATTCTATATACATTAAAAAAGATTTAAGTAATCAAGTATTTGTAGATGATAGATCAAAGTCTAAGAATGAAGAGATATTTATCAGTATAGATAAGATAAATACAGCAATTAGAGATAAGAAGAAGATATCATTTTGTTATTATGATTATAATTCTAGCAGGGATCTAGTACCAAGGTTGAATAAGGAAAATGTGCAAAAGAGATATACGGTAACTCCTATAGCTACTATTTTAAAGAATGAGAATTATTATTTAATTCTTGCTGACAAGAGGCATGATGACTTGTCTAATTACAGGGTTGATAGGATGAAGAGTATTGAGATTGTTGATAGTGAAGCTCGATGTTTAGATGGGATTGAAGATTGTAAGGGTGGCTTTAATCCAGCGATTTATTCTAAGAAGAGTTTTAAAATGTTCCCAGGTGAGGAGAGTGTTGTTGAGTTAAGGTTTGAGAGAAATTTGCTTAATTTTATGATAGATGAGTTTGGTGATGATATTAGGATAGTTGATAATAGTGATGGTAGTTATAATGGAAGGTTTGTGGCTAAGGTAGGTAAAGGTTTGGCTAGATGGGTGTTTCAGTTGGGTAAGGATGCTGTTGTGCTTAGTCCAGAGAGGTTGAAGTATGAGGTTAGAAATGAGTTGATGGAGATGTTGACATTGTATTAGAGGGAAATTGTTAGGTGTTTTGGTTAATGAAGTAAATTATAAAAAAAGATGCTTATCTCTTGTTGTCAACGACTTCGTCTGTTACTCAAAAAATAAATGATAAAAAGTAAGATTATTACAAAAAATGACAAAAAAATATAAAAAAGTGTGATACATTATTGTATAGAAAGCTATAAAATGTAATACTACATTATAAACTAGTTATAAATACAGAACAAGTTCTAGATAAGTTTTCAGTAGAGGATATACTTGAAACATATAAGGAAGAATTGCATAAAATTTGTTTATAGATAATGGATTATAATGATTACTTAGGCAAAGAAGATCAATTAAATAAAAATAATGACAAAGAAATTATAAAGTCTTTAATAAATATAGTTTAGATGTATGTCAATTATATAAATGCAAAAGATTATATAGCTATGTATTTAAGTGGTTAAGAATTTAATGTAGAAGGTATAGTGGACTTAAAAGTTTAATAAAGAGGAGACTAAATTGTGAAAAATATAGGTACCATAAAGGTAGAAGAAGATATACCTTATGGATATAAAAAATTAGCTGAATAAGATAAAAATGTAGCTATACTATTAAAGAATAATAACATTTATATTAGTATATTTTATAGTGGTGTAGAGTATTGTAGTTTAGTTAAAATAAAAATTAGAGAAAGGATTATATATAAATACTTCTACGTAGGCAGGAGTTATTCTTAAAAGATATGAAAGATAAATTCGATAAATTATATTTTATGATTAAGGAATGTATGAATGCTATTGAAGCATTGGTGATTAGGCTATGAAAAAATTTGATTGTGATAAGTGTGGCAGATGCTGCAAAAGTCTAAATTTAAATGAATTGTATAGAAATTTAGATAGAGGAGACGGGATATGTAAGCACTTAGATGAGTTAGATAATAAGTGTTCAATTTATAATAATAGGCCTATGATATGTAATGTAAATAAGATATATAATAAGTATTTTGCTGAAATTTATACTTTAGAGGAATATCATATTATAAATAAAAGAAGTTGTAAAAAATTAAGAAAGGATATTTAATATGTTTAATTTTTTCAAAAAGAAAAAAATACAGTGCACGTCAGTGGAAAATATACAAGATACTGATAGTAATGAAAACACTAGAAGTTCTATAACTACAACAGTAGGTTTGGTTGTTACTGATTCAGCACGAATGTCAACAAATCAAGCGTTAAGTACTTATACAAAGCCAGATACATATACAGGGAATAGAAAACTATTTGACAGTGGTTCTGCAAAAGCAAGAACGAAAAAAGATGCATTTTTTAAAGGTTCTGAAGTTCGAGATCCTTATACTGGAGATATACTTGAAATAAGAAAAGTTGATGCTAAATTAAAATATGGAGATCGATGGCAAAATCATCTTGCCGAAACGGATCACATAACACCAATTGAAAAGATATTTAAGGATAATGGAAAAAATCCATGGTTGAAAAAAGAGGACATAAAGAATATTGCAAATAGCGATAAAAATCTAGAAATTATATCGAGAAAAACTAACAATGCCAAGCGTAGTCGTACAAATAAAGAACTTGTAACAGATGATGAATATCTTAAGAAAACAGGTGTAGAATTTTCTGAACAAGGTAAACGTGATGCCATTGAAAGTGGAAGAAAATCACAAGCTGAAATAAAAAAGCAAGTACAAAAAACATCTATGAAAAATGTTATTAAAACTGGACATGAAGCTGGAAAATATTCGGCCCAAAATTCAGGTATTACTGCTGCAACCATGTCGGGAGTGATGAATATAACAGCAGTTATTAAAGGAGAAAAAAGTACAGAAGATGCTCTAGCAGATACAGCTGTAGATGTTGGAAAAGCTACTGCCACAGGATATGTTTTAGGTGGAGGATTGACTACACTTTCTCATAGCTTATCATCTTCATCGTCTAAGTTTTTACAAGCTTTATCAAAATCAAATGTGCCAGGAAACGTCATGACAGCGGTAATCGTTACAGGGGACACTCTAAAGCGTTATGGAAATTGTGAAATATCAACTCAAGAATGTATAAGAGAACTTGGAGAAAAAGGGCTTAATTTTGCAACAGCAGGCTACTCAATGGCTGTTGGACAAGCTATTATTCCGATTCCGATTGTAGGAGCTGCTGTAGGAGCGTTGGTAGGTTCAACAATTACAAGTAGATATTATAATGAACTAATTAATACTCTTAAGACTAAAGAACTTGAACATCAAGAGCGCCAGAGAATTATTGATGAATGCGAAATTGTAGCTAAGCAAGCAAGATTTTTTAGAGAAGAACTTGAATGTTATCTTGAAGCATACTTTAAAGAACACCAAGATTGTTTTGATGAAGCTCTATTAGAAATTAATTATGCATTTCAAGCTGGAGATGCTGATGGAGTAATTGCAGGAGCAAACCGTATTACTAGAAAATTAGGCGGAAACATACATTATGACACCGTTGAAGAGTTTAAAGATTTTTTATCTAATGACTCAGTAGATATATTATAGGGAGGAAATATTATGCCAGTACCATTTCTATTAGCTGGGCTAGGTTTAGCGGCAGGAGCTATTGGAGCAGGAGCGCATTTTGACGCAAAAGAAACCAATGAAAGGGCTCAAAGAATTTCAGAAGAGGCACAAGAGTTATATGATGATGCGAAAAGATCACTAGAATATTCGCAAAAGAAAACTGAATCATCATTGCTTGATTTAGGATATGCAAAGAAAACTGTTTTAGAAAGTTCAATGCAACAGTTTTTGCAAGCGTATGAACGTATTAAAAATATTGAATTAAGTGAATCGGTTGGATTAGAGGAAATATCAAACTTTACAATCGATCAACAGGAAGCTCTGCAATTACGAGAAATGTCAGAAATATATCAGTCTGCTTTTTCAAGTGCAGCAACAGGTGCAGCAACAGGGGCTGTAATTGCACTAGCATCAAGTGGTTCTTTACCAGTAGTAACAGGTGTCTTATCTACAGCGGGAACGGCACTTATGGCAGGAGAAGTAGGTATGGCTGCAGGACTTGCAGGTTCCGCTTTATCATTTGGAGCAGCTATGACGCCACTTGCTGCTATTGCAGCACCTACGCTATTATTTACTGGAATTTCATCTAGTATAAAGGCAGATGAAAATCTTGAAAAAGCGCGAACTATATATGCAGAAGCAGAAGCTGCAGTTGAAAAAATGAGAATATCAGAAACATTATGTGTAGCTATTTCAGATAGGTGTGAAATGTTTAATAGTCTATTAGTTGAATTAAATAGTATGTTTTCTGAATGTACGAGTTTACTTGATGGTATGACGCGTAGTAAAATAGGATTGTTTAAAGGAAAGAGAGTAGATGCAACTAAGCTTACTCATGAAGAGCTTAAATTAATTGCTGTTACACGTTCACTTGCAGGTGCTGTTAAAGCAGTAATAGATACACCTATTTTAAATGAAAATGGTAGTTTATCTAGCGAAGCTGAAGATATTTACGAGAATACGGTAAATAAATTGCCTGATTTCACTAAAGCAGTAGAAGAAATTGATTCACATAACTATAAAGTTAAACCAATATCAGCAAATTATAATAAAAAAAGTAGAGGAGGAGCAGAATCTTCTCCTGGAATGTTAGATATGATACGAAATGCTTTTGCGATAGTTTTTGCTACTATTGTAACGAAAGCTTCATACTCATACATAAATGAACCATTTGTTTTATCAAGTATGATTTTTACTGTAATAACTCTAGCTGTTATGAATAACAATACAAAATCAAATATATTTAAAAGTGTAAAACATATTGCATGCGTTGCACTTGCTGCAGAATTTAGTATATTGTTATATTTTTGTTGTAAAGTTTTAGCTCAAACAAAACCGTCTATACTACTTTATATAATATTTGCAATTGTAAGTTTAATTTTATTTGGAATGATTCTTCCTAAAAAAGGCAAGAAAATTGGTAGCTTGAGAAGTGTATTGCAAAGATTGTTTGCATGTATTTTTTTATTTGCTATTGCATTGTTATTATTTATAATACTAGCAGTATGGATTGAGCTTCCTTTTATAGTAGCAATTATCATAACAGAAGCTATATTTACACCATTTGCATTAGTAGGTGCTTATAGTTGTGAATTATAAAACATTTGATTATAAATATAAGATTGTGGTTATATACCCTGTGTCTGAAAAATAGACTCAGGGTATTTTGTATAATATTGCTTTTTACAGTTATATAATAATTAGTCTATGAACTACGTAATTTTTTAGTACTATTCCAATAGCTGGTATTTTATTAAGTTACTGATTACTTTATTATAAGTACTAATTTTAATAACACCACCATTAAACCAATATCTAAGTATAGAACGGGAGACTCCAAGTTTATTAGCTACTATCTCTCTAGTATAATTATTTCTGTTCATCCATAGTTTAAGCTTGTCTAAAAACATATCAAAATTATATACTAGTTTTGTATAACCATCCATACATACACATATAATCCATATTAAATTTAGAAGACAATAGATGAAGCATTTCTTTAGTAGGATAATATCTATTAGATTCATATCCACTTATAACAGAATATGTAACATTACATAAATTAGCAACTTCAGAAATTGATAATCCTAATTCAACTCTAGATTTTATAAGTCTGTCTCCAAATGTATCTTATTTAAACTCAGGGGCTAAGCTTATATCTATAGAATCAACATCTTTTAGTTCTTGAGTGAGAGTTATATCGGATTTAGGTAAATCTACAATAACATCATCTTCTAAAGTTGCACTTTTATAGATAGCGAATCACTTATATCACGAGTAACTAATATAGCAGATTTGTTTTCATTTTTAATTATCTTAAAAACATCATCACTAACAAGTAACCTTGTTTGATAATCAAGAGCAGAGAATGGCTCATCAAGAAGTAATATATCAGGATTAACAGCTAATGTTCTGATAAGAGCCACACGTTGTCTCATACCACCTGATAGTTCTTTAGGATACATATAGCGGTATTCCCATAGGCCGTAAGTTTTTAATAGTTTTTCCACTTGTTCAATAGATTCTTTAGTTTTATTATTTTGAATTTCTAGACCGATAGTTATATTATCCATGATATTTCGCCATTCTAGCAGATGATCCTTTTGAAACATATATCCGATATTACCCTTTATAACAACGTCACCGCTAGTTGGTTTTAAAAGTTTAGTTAATATATTAAGAATAGTTGATTTACCAGAACCAGATGGTCCAAGTAGTGTAAGTATTTGTCCTTCGTTTAAGGAAAAATTGATGTCTTTTAGAACTTCCAGTTCTCCTTCTTTGGTGTAAAAGGTCTGAGATAAATCTGTAACTTTTACAATTTCATTCATATATGCCACCCCCATGAAGTTTGTTCCTATATATTATAGTATTAATGGAGGAGAGGATTTGTACCAAGTTTTAAACTATAAATAGATAAACACTAGAAAGTATATTGTTAGGTAAGCTTGAAAAAAATAGTCAATAAATTATATAACCCAAGTAAAATGTAAAGTTCTTAAGAATCGAATATAATTTATACACTTTATTTATTGAAAATACTATGTATACCATTTTCCATAATATTTTTCATAATAAAAATCAACTTATCGGAAGATAATATCTTATCATTTTTAAACCAATAGCTCATAATACTAATCATAGATGATAGTATATACTCCAAAACAAAATCAAATTCTAAATCATTAAGCTTTACCTCTGTAGCTAAAGCTTCCTTAAGCAGAGGTTTAACAGAGTCCTTTAACTTACTTGCAAAAGCAGGATCACCATTGTCTCCAAGTAAAACTGAATAATATTTTTCATTTTGCTCATATAGTTTTAAAAACATATTTATCGGAATTTCATTGTTTTTATTTAGTATAGAGATAGGTGGCAACTCATCTAAACTGGGAATGATTGAATTTTCTATTTGTTCAAGTACATCATAAATATCAGTAAAATACTCATAAAACGTACTACGGTTGTAACCAGCCTTAACTGTAATTTCTTTTATAGTTATTTTCTCAATTCTTTTTTCACAATACAAAGACCAAAATGCATCTATCAAATCTTGCTTAGTCTTAGATACAACATTTTTATTATTTTTCATTTTACACCTCTTTTAAATCCAACATTCCTATGAACATTGTTGGTTGATGATGAATATAAAATTTTTTATAATCTAAATATACAACAGGTTGTTGGATTCTACAAGAGGAGTGATTTTAATATGATTACAATAATATGTTCTGGTTCAAGAGGGGATTTTCAACCTTATATAGCACTGGCCCAACAAATAAAAAAATTAGGTGAAGATGTAAGAATAACAGGATTTTCACAATTTGAAGATTTTATAAAAAGTTATGGAATTGAGTATATTCCAATAGAAGTGGATTATAAAGCATTAGGCGTAGACCCTAAAATGTTAAAACAAGCAGGTTCAGCAGACAACCCGCTTAAAATGCTTTTAACTTTTAACAAGATGAAAAAATATGGTGCTCAGATAGCAAAACAAACCTATGATGCATTTGAAGGAAGTGATTTAATTGTTTATCATCCAGGATGTACTATAGGATATTTTGCAGCACAGGAGATGAACATACCATCAGTACTTGCTACACCATTTCCTATGCACAAGACTAATGAGTATTTATCTGTAGTGATGTATGGCAAATCTAAACCTACAAATATAAATAAGAAGATAAGCTATAAGATGATACAGAGTATGCTTTGGTTAGCTTCAAGTAATACTGTCAAAGAGCATTGGAAAGAGCGTTTTGGAAGAATGCCTATAAACTTTAAGAATCCTTATGAGAAAGTATCAAAATTAAAACCTGCAATAGTTTCATGCAGTAATTACGTATTTCCTAGACCAAAGGATTGGAATGAAAATATTCATCAAAGTGGATATTGGTTTGTAGAAGAAAACAATGAATACAAACCTTCTAAGGAATTAGAAGACTTTATAAACAAGGGTGATAAACCTGTGTATATAGGTTTTGGTAGTATGTTTGATAGTGATGAGAAAGATGATATAGTTAAAATTATCATAGATGCTATTACAAAATGCGGTAAACGTGGAATTATTTCAGGTATGGGTAAAATAGATAATTTACCAGATAATCTTATTTCAGTAGGAAGTATACCTCATACGTGGTTATTTGAAAAAGTATCAGTAGTTTGTCATCATGGTGGTGCAGGAACTACAGCGGCAGGATTTAGGGCAGGAGTACCAAGTGTTATTATACCATTTTCAAATGATCAGTTTGCGTGGGCTCACAGAGCATTTGATTTAGGTGTTGGGTGTAAGCCTATTTATAAAAAAGATCTTACTTCTGATAAACTTGCAGAGGGAATAGCTTATGCACTAAATAAAGATATAGTTGATAATTCAAAGACTTTGTCAGAAAAAATATCTTTAGAACAGGGAGCATTGGACAGTGCTAAAGTAATATTAAATGTATTACAAATGTAAACAAAAGGGTAGGAGTATGTAAATAAATATACCACCCTACCTTTTTCTAATTGTTTGAGATATTTTTTAGAAGAACGAATATATCTCAAAAAAGAAAATATGTTCTTTGTTGAGGCGAAAAAAAGTTTAATATAATATTATTATTCCTAACATTTCATAACTTTACTCGTTCTTTTTTTAAAATTATTCATTTTTAACTCAACATACCTTACAGGAACTTTTTCTAAATATGCTATTTCATTATATTCCTTGCCTATGTATTTATAACAAATTTCATCCGATAATAAAAGTTCACTAGCGCTAGTATCAGCTTCTATTTCTAAAGTTCCTAATCTAAAATATGTATAAGTAGCTAAAAATAAAGCGTTAGTAGTAGGGTGAAGTACAGCATGACCTAACTCATGAGCACATACCTCACGACGCCCCATATCATCTAAATCAGGATGAATAAGTATGACTTTTTCCCCTTTAATCATGCCATAACATCCCTTTAGTTTATTTATATCAGTATAATTAGGTAAATAATTTAATTTAATCCCCATTGCATTTATAAGTTCTTCTGGATCAGATGAATCATAACAATATGTAACTCTTCTAAGTGTTTCCCTTATATAATTTAATTTCACTAATAAGTCCCTCTGTTCTACTAAAGTTATCTAAATATATCCAGGAGTACCTAAATTTATTCACCAATACCCTTTAGCCCTAAGAACATCATATCCTTAGATTTAATTCACCTTATATAATATTTCTATTATATAAGCCTGCTGGATTCTAGTAAATTTTACTAGTCCATATCAGTTCATCTTTTTAAGATGGCGCGAACTACGCAATGAATATCTTTTAAATCCCCTCTAAAATATATCTATCAAACCTAAAGTAGCCTTTCTTTAATATTTTATTTAATACTTTTTTAGTTGGCTCTAAGTTCTCTTTTCTACCTATATTTATTGCACTATTTACATCTCTAAGTATAGTTGTATTACATTTTTTGCAAGTAAACTCCCTTATACTCGGATCTTTCTTTTCTAAATCCCCACAGATGCAACAAGCTTTTGTAGTATCTTTTTCGTCTACAACAATGCAAGTTTTATTATATTTTTCCATAGTCCAACTAAGTATTTTTCTAAACATCCCAACTAGGGATTGATTTAGCATTCCCCTATGCATATTTTTTTCATTCGCTACTTCTAATGTAGGTGTATAATCACCAATTACTGCTTTATCATAATTTTTAGCTATATAATTTGCTATACTATACATAATTAACTTAATTTGTTCTCGTCTTTTATGATATAGTTTATCTAGTACATTATTTAATTTTAAGTATCTCTTGCTTGGCAAATAATATTTACTGCCATGTTCTGTATATTTGAGTTTATTTTTTCTATTACATAAATCTCTTTTTGATTTAACTTCATCTATCAATTTATCAAAATACTTGACTTGATATAGTTTATCAAATTCAAATGTAGTTCCTTCATTATCAACTGCTACAAATAAGTTTTTATGATTTTGGTCAATTGCTATCCATGATTTTACTTCTTTTTTAGGTTTATCTTCTTTTTCAATTGTAAAAATAGCATAAAATTTATTTCCTTGTTGCTTACATAACCTAAAAGTTTTTATCTTTTCATCATTTTTTAGTTCAAATCTTTCTCTTAAATAACCTTTAATATACATTTGTTTATTTAACTCATTTTTACCTAATGCTACCCTTAAGTTTCTGCTATCTAATAATTTAAATCCTTTGTTCGGTTCATCATAATATAGAGAAAACCACTTTTTCTTAAATGACCTAAAATTAGGATAAGAACAGTTTTTACTAAAGAATTTAGTATAAGATTCTTTAAGCCTTATTGCAGTATTCTTAAGTGGTGATGAATGTACTGCGTATAAAAATTTGTTACTTTCTTTCATTTTAGTTGCAAAATCTCTTAAATTTCTTCCACTTAAAAGTTTATTTTGATTACCATTTTTATAATCTTCAATAGTAACTTGAAGTAGTTGATTATATAACCAATTGCATATTTTAGATTGTCCATCTAATATATTTGTATCTTTTTCATCAAATACTATTTCTATCTTTTTTGCATATATCATAACTTAAGCCTCTACTGTTGTTATATCTTCTATATCTTTATCATTAAATAGAGCTACATTTACATCTTTGATTTTTTTTAACTTGTGACTTCTACGTCCATATAGCTTTGATGAAAATACAGTTATTATAGATAATACATCTTCAACTAATTCGTCTTCATAAGTCTTATCTTCTGTATGATTTATTACCTCTATCTTTACATTATATATAGAACATAATTGTTCTATAATTTCATATCCAAATCTAATTAATCTATCTTTATAGTTTACAACTATTCTATCTATTTCTTCACTGCATATTAAAGATATTAATTCCTTTAATCCTGCTTTATTGTAATTTAATCCACTACCTAAATCAGAAATAACTTTGAATTGATATCCTTTAGCTATGCAATAATTACTAACATTATCTATTTGCTTTTGTAAATCTTGTTTTTTGTCTGATGATGATACTCTACAATATGCTATTGTAATTTTAAAACTATCATCTTCCTTACTTTTAAACCTAATCAAATCATTTTTATCATATCTTCTATGTTTACCAGTTGTTCTATATGAAGTTATTTTACCTTCACTTTCCCATCTTCTCATAGTTGGGATGGATACCCCTAAAAATTCACTTGCTTCTTTTATTGTTAACATATTAGAATACCTCCTAAATATATTATTCTCAAAAGAAGTTAGTTAAATTCATAGAGATTTAAGCAAATATAAACATTTTTAGTTAAACTGTTTTATTGCCCCCTATAAAATCGTAAAAATTAAGTGAGTAAGCAGGAATTTATATATCTACTTGAATCAATCATTATCTTTTTGTAGTGCCATCATCATACCAACTTTCATTGCTTTTAGTATGTTGTCTATATCCTCTTTATCAGCAGGCTTACCATAAAGCATCAAACCATCTTGTTTTAGCATTTCTTTAGTATTTTCATATATACTTTCAATATCTTTATTCATATCATTTTGCAAAGTTTTATAGTTTCTAATATCTGTTATACCAAGTAAGTAATCAGTAGATACTTCTAAAATCTCAGCTAATTTTGATAGTGTAGCAGCTTTAGGTTCTCTAAGTCCATTTTCATACCTAGATAAAGTTGCTTCATTTATTTTGGCTTTTTCACATAATTCCTTTTGATTCATACCTAAATAACGTCTAGCTTTTGTTATTCTTTCTCCGATACTCTCCATAATTATCACCTCTATAAATATTATAGTATGAATTTACCAAAAAGGAAATAAAAATTAACAAATGGTAAAAAAATAGAAATAATTTATAAAATAGAAATATAATTTACAAAGTAGAAAAAATAAAACACAATATTATCAAAAAGGATAAAAAAATTACTAAATGGTAAATTTGAGTGTAAATTTATACAAATGGTCGGAAAATGTCTTGACTCTGGATATTAATTCCAGTTAATATTAAATTACAGAAACACAGAAAAGTTATGGGGGGATAAATTTGAATTTTAGATTACTTAAATCAAAACGTGTACTTAAAGGGTTGTATCAATATGAATTAGCACAAGATATAGGGGTATCTTCTAAAACATATAATTTTAAGGAAAATGGGAAAATACCATTTACTGTAGATGAAATATTGAAGTTAATTGAACGTTTAGATTTGACATTTGATGAAGCTAACGATATTTTTTTCTTTAGTAAATTACCAAAAAGTTGGATAAAAAATAAAATATGCTAAAACGTAAAGTTAAAGGGGGAATATGAATGAATCATTTAGGGTTATTTACAAATGAAAATTTCGGGGAAATAAATGTTGTACTAATAAACAAAAAAGAATATTTTGAAGCTATACCTATAGCAAAGGCATTAGGATACTCAAATCCAAGAGATGCAATACTTAGATTATGTAAAAAAGAGGGGGTCGTATTTTCCGACGTGGGGGTAATTACTGCAACAAAATGTGATAAAAGTCAGGCAATTCAATATGTAAGTAAAAAGTTCATAGATGAAGGAAATGTATATAGGTTAATACTTAGATCAAAATTACCAAGTGCCAAGAAGTTTGAGAGTTGGTTGATGGATGAGGTGATACCTTCTATTAGAAAAAATGGTATGTACATGAATGATGAGGTAATTGAACAAACTCTAAACAATCCAGATTTTATAATACAAATGGCAAATAAGCTTAAATCAGAAAAAGAAGAAAGATTAAAAGCTGAGAAAAGAGCAAGTAACCTAGAATCAGTTATTAAAATAGATAAGCCATATACTGAGTTTGGAAAGTCTATAGTAAATTCTACAGGCTGCATAACTATAGGTAAATTTGCAAAACTTCTTAATAATAACAATATAAAAATAGGAAGAAACCAGCTATATGGATATTTAAGGGACAATGGTTATTTAATAAAGACTGGTAAGGATAAAAACATACCAAAGCAAATTTATATAAAGCAAGGTTTGTTTGAAGTAAGTGAAAGTATAGTAAATACAAGTGAGGGGAAATTTCTATCAGCTACAACTCTTATAACTGGTAAAGGTCAAAAGTATTTTAGTGAATCATTAGAAATGATTTTTTAAGCAACGGACGAAGTCGTTGGCGACAGAAAGTGTAGCGCCCACGCAGTGGCTTAAGCGAAGCGACTTTTTTACAATAATAGATATTGGGGGGAGTAATCTAATGAGAAAATATTTAGATGCAAATATAATATTTGAAACAAAAGATAAAGATAAAAAATCATGGCTGGAAGCTAGAAAATGTGGAATTGGAGGAAGTGATGCAGCTAGTGTACTAGGGCTTAATCCATATAGAAGTTCAATGAGTGTTTATTTAGAAAAAACTAATGATAATAATATTATAAATAATTTTGGGAAGGAATTTATCAATCAAAGTAGCTTACCTAAAAATGATTCAAATGTAGTAGATAAAGAAACCAATTATAAAATGGAGCTTGGCAATAAATTAGAAAACTTTGTAGCTAATGAATTTACTTTAAAAACTGGGAAAAAGGTTAGAAACGTAAATGGCATTTTAAGAAATGATAAATATCCATTTGCTATATCAAATATAGACAGATCAGTTGTAGGTGAAAAAGCATTTTTAGAATGTAAGGTAACTAGCAGTTATAATAAAAAGCTATGGGAGAAAGAAGTCCCTATTCATTATCAAATACAGTGCTACCACTATATGGCAGTAAGTGGAGCAACTCATTGTTATGTAGCAGCGCTAATTGGAAATGAAAAATTAATTATACATGAACTAAAAAGAGATGAAGAAATCATAAAAGAAATAATGGATTTGGAAAAAAAGTTTTGGGAGCAGTGCGTATTAGGTGGAGAACTACCTTTACCAGATGGAAGTAGTGACTATTCAAAAGTACTTCAAAGCTTCTATAAAGATAGCAAACAAGAAGAATTGATATTGTTTGAAAAAGAGGATGTATTAAATAGATATGATGATGTTTGTGGTCTTATAAAAGATCTAGATAGTGAAAAGAAAACTATAGAGCAATATATACAGATGCAAATGAAAGAATATGAAATAGCATATCTTGGGGAGAGAAAGATAACTTGGAAAAAGCAAACTAGGACAAGTATAGATACAACTAGATTAAAAAAACAACACCCTGAAATAGTTAAAGAGTTTATGAAAACTACAACGACAAGAGTGTTTAGAATTTAAAATATTATAATAAAACTTTGAAAATAACAAACAAATATATAGCCCATAATGAAATACTACCAAGTAACAAGGCTATCATATAGGCTTTAAAATCCATATTTTTATACGGTTTTAAAACTATGAATAAGTTGTATTGTCCATATAAAGCAAAAACAATACAAAAAATAGTATATAGCATGATATAAAAAGTGTTGTCTCGTTTAAATAGTAAGTAATCTATAACACCTATTAGAGGACATAAAATAATTAATATCGAAGAGGGTTTAAATTTATTTATACTCAAGTGAGTCACATCCTTTCACGATAAGTAAAATTTAAATTTAGTATAAATGAAATGGAAAAAAAATACAACAAAGGGGAGAATAAATATGAGTAAATTAAAAGAAGCATTAAAAAATCAAGAAGACAAAGGACAAGGTATAACAGTAAATCCAAGTTATGCTATGCAGCAATTAATGATAAAAATGAAAAATGATATAGATTTAGCACTTCCTAAAAATCTAAGTAGTGAAAGATTTCAAAAGGTATCAATGTCAGCATTTAATAATAATGAGAAACTTCAAAATTGTGAGCCTACGACATTTATTGCAGCTATGATGCAAAGTGCTCAGCTAGGATTAGAGCCAAATACACCTCTAGGACAAGCCTATTTAATACCACATAATTTAAATGGAGTAGATAAAGTGCAATTTCAAGTAGGATATAAAGGCCTTTTACAATTAGCACATAGAAGTGGAAAGCTAAAAACTTTATATGCTCATGAAGTTAAAGAAAATGATGAATTTGAAATAGATTATGGACTAGAGCAAAAGCTTATTCATAAGCCCTTACTTAAAGGAAATAGAGGGGATATTATTGGATATTACGCAGTTTATCATCTAGAACCTAGTGGATATAGTTTTGAATTTATGACTTATGATGAAGTACTTGATCATGGTAAAAAGTACTCTAAAAACTTTGAAGGTGGTATATGGGAAAAAGATTTTGATTCAATGGCGAAAAAAACTGTTATTAAGAAACTTTTAAAATATGCACCACTTAGTATTGAAATGCAAAAGGCTGTAGCTTTTGATGAAAGTGTTAAATCTAGTATTGATAGTGACATGCTGTTAGTTGAATCTATAGATTATGATAAAATGCCGCTTGGTAGGGAAATATAAGTCTTCCTTCCGGCAGACAAGCTGCAAAATTCGCTATGCTCATGGCGCCGACGCAGTCGCTTAAAGTTGGTGCGACTTATTATTACCATCTACGCTAGTTTATATTGAGCATTATAGGATTGTACTAGAACTAGTCACTATAAATAATATAGCTTTTACTTAATGCAAGGTGAAAAAAGAAGGGGGATTTATATGGCTTTATTTAGACATGTTAGAACAGCGTTTTGGAGAGATGAAAAGGTGTTAGAAGAGATGACTCCTGAGGATAAGTTATTCTTTTTATATCTTTTAACAAATGGGAATACGACTCAAATAGGAGTGTATAAGTTACCTAAAAAGCAAATGGCTTTTGAGTTGGGTTATTCAATAGAAAGTGTAAATACTTTTGTAGATAGATTTGAAAACTATTATAAAGTTATAAGGTATAATCCAACAACACGTGAAGTTGCTATTAAAAAGTGGGGTAAGTATAACTTAATTAAAGGTGGTAAGCCAATTTTAGATTGTGTAAAAAAAGAGGTAAGAGAAGTAAAGGATAAAACATTACTAGCTTATGTAGCTGATGATATATCTAAAGAAGATATAAAAATAGAGTTTGAAAAGTATATAGACGATACGTATAACGATTCGTTGGATAGTAAGCTTACGATACGTGGACAAAAAGAAAAAGAAAAAGAAAATAAAAAAGAAGAAGAAAAAGAAAATGAAGACGTGGCGTATTCTATGTCTGTAAGTAAGTTTAAAAAACTATATGAAGAAAATGTAGGTCTTATAAATGGAATTGTAGCTCAGTGGTTAATAGAACTTAATGAGAATATAGATTATGAATTATTTAAAAAAGCTATAGAAATAGCTACAGATAGAGGTAAATGTAATAAGGGGTATATAAACGGAATTTTAAATCAATGGAGTGACAATAACATTAAAAGCTATAGTGATCTAATGGCTTATGAAAAAAATAAACAAAACAGGGGAGATAGATATGGAGCAAATAGCAACAAGTATAGAAAAAATGAACTTACCTCATGGTGTGAAGATGAGGATGAAGAACTTTATAGAAAGCCAACATATGATGAAATCGCAGCAGTGGAAAGGGAATTTGGAGAATTTAGAAACAAATGTTAGAGAATATAGATGTGCTAAGTGTAGGGATTTAACTTTTATTGTAGAAGATGGAGTAGCAACAGCTTGTGAGTGTAGAGGGGTAAGACAAGCTGAGGAGATACTAAAAAGAAGTGGTATAAGTGAGGAGTTTAGGAATAAGAGATTTAGTAATTTTGTTTATGGTAGTCAAAGGCAAATTATAGATGCATATAAAGAAGCTTGTACTTACTCTAAATATTTTAAGGATATTGAAAATAATAGATGTAATTCTATTATGTTTATGGGACAAGTTGGGTCAGGCAAGACCCACCTTAGCCTAGCAATAGCTAATGAGCTTATGGAAAATAGTGTAGGTGTAGTGTATATGAGTTATAGAGAAGTGATAACAAAACTTAAGCAAAATATTATGGATGATGTTTATTATCATAGGGTGCTAGGGAAGTACAAAGTTGCAAGAGTACTTTTGATTGATGACTTGTTTAAGGGGAAGGTCACTGATAGTGATATCAATATTATATTTGAGCTGATTAATTACAGATATTTTAATAAGTTGCCTGTAATTGTTAGTTGTGAGCTGGATGTTGATGGACTATTAAACGTTGATGAAGCTATAGGAAGTAGATTAGTTGAAATGTGTAAGTTAGTCCAAGTTAAGGGGAAAAAGCTAAATTATAGGCTATTTGTATAGAAAGGTTAGGAATGTACAAAGTATGATAAATAAAAAATATTATACAAAAGAATACTTATTTAAGTTATCGGAAGTAAAAGCTTCTAAGATAATATTTGTAGAAAATGTCATCAAGATTATTTAAACAAGATATGTATTATGTGCTAAACATACTTTTTTCATAATTATTTAAAAGAGAATAGCTCAATAGGTTGAATAACTTAGAATAAGTAATTAAATTAGATAAAATAAAATATAATATGATGATAGGGTATAGTATAAGGAGGAATAAATAGAGGGGGAAAAATTTATGTCTATAGAATTACTGACAAGGGAACATATGCTAAGCTTTAAAAATGCATTAAAGTGTGTTAATAAAAGTATAAAAATAATAAGCCCGTTTATAGGATTAAGTACATCTAAAATAATAGCACAATTTATGAAAGAGAATCCTAAATGTGAATGTATCATAATTACAAGGTTTTACAGACAGGATTTTTTAGAAGGAGTAAGTAGTTTAGATGCATTAAAAATATTAAAGGAGTCCAATGTAACTTTGTATGGGCTAAAGGATTTACATAGTAAATTGTATTTAGTAGATGATAATTTTGGAATTATAGGTTCAGCCAATTTTACAATTGGTGGGTTTAAGAGTAACCATGAACTTTCACTAGCAATAGAAGATGAGTATGAATTGTTAAAGAATCTTAATGATTACTTTGAAGAATTAATTCAAAGTATAAAGTGCAGTGGTAGTTGGGAGATAACCCTTAATAAAATTAGAGAAGAGTTTGAACTTACAGATAATATATTTAAGAATAGAAAAGATAGATTAGTTAAATTTACTAATAACAAAAAATGGGGAGCTGATATCAGTAAATTAAGAAAAGATATAGATCAGAAAGAAATAGACTTGGTTGAGCAGTTTCTAAAGAAAGAATTAGAAGAAAGTAATGAAATAGCTTGGATTAAATTTGAAGGTACAGGAGAAAATAGATGGGATAATAATTATAAATATTTTCCTAAAAAGCTAAAATCTAAAGGTGTATACACAAATCATTTCCCTAGGAAGCCAAGAAGTATAGAGCGTGGTGCTAGAATATATTTATCTGTTTTAAGTTATGATGAAAAAGGAAATGCAATTCCAATAATAATTGGGAGAGCAAAAAGCTACGGATATTTAGAAACTAATGTAACTGATGACGTTGATAGAATTGGAAATGTATTGTTAGAGAGATATCCATATTATGTTGAATTATATGATATAGAGATAATAGATACAGAAATAGTCAATGGTATATCATTAAATACAGTTATAATGGAATTAGGCACAAATTTATACCCTAATACAATAGGTCGAAACCTAAAACAAGAGGATATAAGAAAAAGACATCATCAAAAATCTCATATAAGAATTACATCGGTAGCTAAATCTTTTCTAGATGATAAGCTAGATAGTTTAATCAAGGAGTATGGAATAATTAATGTTGATTAAATTTTATTAAGCTTAGTATCATGTTGTATAAAAATTTTATTTAATATGATACTTTAAATAATAACATAAGATGTTGCAACTAATTAGATAGATTTTATATTATATAGTTTATTCAAGAGATATTAATAAAAAATTAATATCTCTTTTTCATAAATTAAATACAAAGCCAAAATTGAGCGTTTAAATATCGTAAAATCTCAAAAGAGATAAATATTAAGCAGCCTGAATCATCAAAATATAGCTTTAGTTTACTTGATATTTATAATAAAATCTATTTCATACTTAATATATTTTTAGATAATTCATTAATACTATCAGATAGAGTCTGAAGCTTTCCTTCAATCCTAACAAGCAAATACATGCTAATAGCTATTGGGAAACCTACAGAAGCTATTAAAGTTTGAATTTCTGAATACATAAATATCATCCTTTCAATTAATAATATATGTTTAAAAAAAGACTATGATAAAGGTCTAAAAAATTTAGAATCTTAACATAGTCTTTAAATTTGATTATAATTTTAAATCATAATCAGTAGTTCCAGTTTCAACTACTTTAGCATCAACAAAAGCAACCAAATCATCACCATTTGATGTAAATATATTTTTAGATAATATATTTTCCATAGCAGTCTTTATTTCTGATTCATTTAAATCCTCTCTAGGATTATCTACTGATAAAGCTACCTTTTTACCTAAAACAGTTTTAAAGTTCATAACTAATTTCTTTTTTATATCCATGATAAATACCTCCAATTTTTATTTGAGCAACGGATGCAACCGACGCGTGAGCGAGGATTGTATCGTTGGCGAAATGAGTAAAGCGAATTTTATATAAATTTAAGTTTGAGCAACTGATTATCTAAAGTTATCTTTCAAATTGCTCAAAAGTATATTAACTTCTATGCTGATAGAGTTGTATTGTCAATTTTAGCTATTTCTAATAAAGAATGTCCTTGAAGTGAAGCTAATATTTCTCCTACTTCGTATACATCATCATTAGATGCTGATGGTTTTAAATTTGAGTAAGTCTTAGTCTTTACTATAACTTTTTGAGTTATAGGATCTGTACCTGTTTGAAATTTTAATTTTAATCCTGATGGATTTTTAGTTGATATTGCCATAATAAATACCTCCTTAGTTTTTAGAAGTTGTTTGCTTCTTGAGATAAGTATAAGGATTTAGAATTTTAGAATATATTAAAACTTTTTATAAAAGTTTTTGAAAAAAGAATTTTAATACATAGTAGAAAAATGGTTTTATAATCTAAAGTTGTTCAATAAAAAAAACAATATGATGAATTAATGTAAAGTAGTTTATTTAGATGATATATTTTATAAATGTTGAAATAAAGAGGATTAGGGGGTATTATAAACGTATATATTATATAGATATTTAGAATTAAATATGGAGGTACTTTATGTTAGAATATTTAACTAAAGAAGATCTACCAGAATCACTAGGTGATATTATAGATACTATTGGTATTGAAAATGTGAAAGAATTGATAAAATTAGCTGGTGGAGGCAATGTTTATATACCTAGTGAAAATAGTGTTGTTAAGTCGTTTAGGAATAAATTGATTAAGGAAAACTTTGATGGAAATTACAAGAACTTGGCAAGAAGATTTGGTATAACTGAAATGCAAGTTAGAAATATTATTAATTATAAAAAAGCTTAATATATGTTATAACAAAAGAGTTGGAGCGTGAAGATGTTATTCATGCGTCAACTCTTTTAGTTGCAAAAAATAGGCTAATTTATAACTAAAATAGTTTTAAAGTTCATAACTAATTTTTTTTACGTTCATAATTTATTTGTCGAAGTAAAGTTAATAAATTTGATCTGAAAATCAAGCTCATTAAAATATAAACTAGAGAGTTTAATCAATATATTTTAACTATAAAGTACATGTAGATGATATAATAATATTTATGTAAATATCATAAATTGAAATATTATAAAATAAAAAGGGGAGAATTTAAAAAATGTCAAATTTTTATTTTTTAGATAGATGGTCGAATCTAAAAAAATTAGGAATGCAAGCAGAAACATATATAGTAACCGATCCAAATGCTTCTATGCTAAAGACTAGAATACTAGGGGAACAATTAATAGATTTAGTATTAGCAGCTTTAAAAATAGAAATAGATAGATTTGCAACTCAAGATGATAAAATAAAAAAGCTAAGAACAGTAAACATCAATCAATCTATACCAGATTGGTTTAATATAGTGAGACTTCATGGTAATAAAGCAATGCATGAAGCTATGGATGATAAAGATAAAGCTAAAGAAGCTTTAATTGCAATGGTAAAAATAAGTGCTTGGTTTTATATAAATGCAACTAAGGACAAGTCTATACTTCCACTCAAATTTAAAATGCCAAAATCAGGGTCTAAAAAAGTTTATAAGATAGATGACTACAAAAAAGAAGTTGAAGAAATAGAAGAAGATAATAAAAAAGAGATAGAAGAAGTAAAAGAAGAGTTAAAGGAAACTTCTATAATAAGTAATTATATAGAACTTAAAAAAGTAGAAGATGAGCTTGACTTAAATGAAGTTCAAACTAGAAAAAAACTAATAGATGTACTGCTTGAACAAGCAGGGTGGGAAGTTTGTGGTAGTAAAGTAGTTAAAGAATATAAAATAGAAAACTACAAAGGTGAAAATGGTAAAGTAGGATTTGCTGATTATGTATTACTAGACAAAAAAGAAAACCCTATAGCAGTAGTAGAAGCTAAAAGAACTATGGTAGATCCATATGTAGGTCAACAACAAGCTAAATCTTATGCAGATGGTATAGAAGCACAAACTGGTATAAGACCTATAATATACTTCACAAATGGATACGAAACGTATATGTGGGATGATAAATATAGTGCTCCAAGACTTGTATGGGGATTTTATACCTTAGAAGACTTAGAGTATGAAATGTTTAAACATAAAAACAAAAGACTTCTTAGTAGTATTGAAATAGATACAAATATAAGTGGTAGAAGCTACCAAATAGAAGGTATAAAAAGTGTATATGAAAAGTTTGAAAAAGGGCATAGAAAATCTCTAGTAGTAATGGCAACAGGATGTGGTAAAACGAGAACAGCAATATCTCTAGTAAAAGGTATGATAGAAGCTAATCATGTAAAAAGAGTATTATTTTTAGCTGATAGAGATGAGCTAGTGAAACAAGCAAGTAGAGATAAAAGTAGTTTCAAAACATTTATGCCAAATACCCCACAAATGAGAATAACATCAAAAACATCACAAGATAGAGAATCAGTATTATACTTCTCAACTTATCAAACAATGATAAATTATTACCATGAATTTAGTGTAGGTTTCTTTGACCTTATAATATGTGACGAAGCCCATAGAAGTATATATAAAGTATATAAAGATATCGTAAATTACTTTGATGCTTATATAGTAGGACTTACAGCAACACCAGTAGGATTTATAAATAGAAATACATTTACATGCTTTGATTGTGGTGATAAAGACCCGACATTTTCTTATTCATACGAAGAAGCTGTAAATCACAGACCACAGTATCTATTAAAATATAGAGCTAAAGATGCTTCAACGGAGTTTTTAAGAAAAGGTATAAGATGGAATAATTTAAATGAAGATCAAAAAAGAGATTTAGAAGAAAATGGACTAGATGAGGAACAAATAGATTTTGATAAAAATGCTTTAGAGGAATTTGTAAGTAACAAAGATACAAATAGAAAAATACTACAAAACTTAATGGAAAATGGAATTAAAGTAAAAGATGAAATAGGTAAAACTATAGTATTTGCTAAAAATAAAAATCATGCAACATTACTTTTAAAACTATTTGATGAAATGTATCCTCAATATAATGGTGATTTAGCAGCTATAATACATTCAGATATAAAAAATAAAGATGATGTACTTAAAAGATTTAAAGAAGAACAAAGACCTAAAATTGCAATATCAGTAGATATGCTAGATACAGGAGTAGACGTTCCAGAAGTAGTAAATTTAGTATTTGCTAAGCCAATATATTCAAAAGTTAAGTTTTTACAAATGATAGGTAGAGGAACAAGACTTTGCCCAGATCTATTTGGTGATGGTGAAGATAAAGAAGAATTTTATATATTTGACCATTGGCAAAACTTTGAGTTCTTTGAAGAAAAACCAGAAGGTATAGTTCCAAGAGAAGCTAAATCATCACTTCAAACTAGATTTGAAAGTAGAGTAAAACTTTTAGAAATATTAAAATCTGAAAGTTTAGAAGAAGAAGTAAATAACATAGTAAATCTAATAAGAGAAGATATAGACTCTCTACCAGAAAAATCAGTAGAAATAAGAAAAAATAAAAAACTTATAGAATCATTAAAACCCGATAAAGTATGGGCAAATATAGATAAAAACTTAATAGATAAATTGATGAAAAATATAGCTCCACTAATGAGCTGGGTAGATGTAAGTGAACATAGAGATGCTATACTATTTGATAACTCAATGTATAAAATGCAGATATTAAAAATAAATGAGGATCCTAAAATAATTACTCATGTATCAAAAGTTGTAGGAGATTTATCTAGGCTTAATACGACTATGAATCAATTTAATGGAGTTCGTGATTATG